>NZ_FTPB01000002.1 GCF_900155595.1 Actinomyces mediterranea | reverse complement strand
AAATACTCAGGATTCGCGTGGGCTGGAAGTTGTGTATAAGAGGAAAAAAAAATACAACACCCACACATATAGACATTCGCAAGATATCCGGACCCCATCTCCGAAAACGATCGGACCTCACACAGGGGGCAGCCCACTGGTACATGCCCCGGCGTCGCAGCAACATCGTCATGTGTCCTCGCAGCTTCAGCGTAGATGCCGATGCCCGCGAATACCCAAACCCGCCTACAGCAACTACAGCTCTATAACTGTTCACACCGAGGTGCACCGAGAGGGATGACTATGGATCTCAATGACATGAAAATCACAGCAGAAGGACTCGTTGAAAAGGCTGAAGAACTCATCACAGATGAAGCGACGACGGATGCCGTTCTCGACGCCGCAGCAAATGCCGCGAAAAAGGTCACTGGCGGAAAGCTCGATGACAAGATCGACGCCGCACGCAATGTCCTCGACGACAAGATCGGCGAATAGAACCAGCTACAACAACCGTTGACCGGAAGCTTGGGCCCCATGCCACTCGGCATGGGGCCCAAGCCGTTGGCGGCACCGTTATGACATGTGCTCGATGCGACAGTCGCACCTGTTGTTCATATAGGTCAACAGTCCTAGACTTGTTAACGATTCAATAATTGCTGAGGAGAGCTGCTATGACTCGTCTTGCCGTCGTTCTGGGAACCGTTCGCCCCAACCGCGCTGGTGTCGGTGTTGCCGAATGGGTTGTCGCTAAGGCCGATACCGTTGAGGGAGTTGAGGCGGAACTCGTCGATATTGCCGCGTTCAACCTCCCGCTGTTCGCTGAGCCCCTTCCGACCGCAATGGCTGCGCCCACCGATCGCCAGGGAGCCGCATTCAATGAAGCGATGGCGGGCTTCGACGCCTATATCATCGTGACGCCCGAGTACAACCACTCGATCCCTGGTGCCCTCAAGAATGCGATCGATTTCCTCGAGCCGAAGACCCTGGCCCACAAGGGTGTCGGCTTCGTGTCCTACTCCTTCACCGGTGGCCTCCGCCCGGTCGAGCATCTGCGCCAGATCCTCGCCAACTTCGAAGCGGCAACGGTCAATCCGCAGGTGGCTTTGTCGATGGTCACCGATTTCGAGAACATGTCCGTATTCAAGCCCGCCGATTACCACGACGGCGAGGTTCCTGCAATGGTTGAGACCATTGTCGCCCGCACGGAGGCCCTGGCCCCTCTGCGCTCATAGTCGGCTCGGTCTCGACGAAGCGGGCGGGGAATGCTCATAATCCCCGTCCGCTTCGTTGTATCTGATACCGAAGAATTCGGGTTACCGAAATCTCAGATGAAAACTACTCTCACATGCTCTATAGTTTCGGGTAGTCGAAAACATCCGCGAAAGAGTGAGAGTCATGAGAACGCGCCTTCTCAACACATCATCCGCCTTCATCCCCATGGTGGGAACAGTCGCCATTGCCGGGATCCTCCTCGCAGGATGCGGCGGAGCAGGGAATGGGCCCGAGTCGCAGACCGGCGATGCGACGGTATCAGTCGTGGCGACGACGACCCAGATCTGCGACTATGTCACGCAAATCGCGACCGACACGTCTGCCGATGCGACGCTCTCCCTTGTCAAGACTGCGCCCGACGGCACCCGCACACGTGCAGGAGCCGAACCATCGGTCGCGCGGGCCACAATCAATCTCACGTGCCTCCTCGCCCCCAACGCGAGCGCACATGAACATGAGATGACTCCCGCCCAGACGAAGGCGCTCGCCGAAGCGGACATCATGTTCGTCAACGGAGTCGACCTCGAGCACTTCCTCGACGACGCCGTCGAGGCATCCGGATTCCATGGAACCATGGCCGTCACCACGGGAGTCCTCTCCAGCGCCGACGTCGATGACCTCGAGGCCGAGCTCACCAAGGAGAAGAGCCTCCCCTACACCGTGGACCGGGGGGCGCACAAGGTCGATATCGCGCCCTGGCCCTTCCCCCCGGACGAGGGCGAAACCGAAGCCGAATTCCGCTTCGACCCCCACGTATGGACCAGCCCCAAGAATGTCGCCATCCAGGTCGGCAATGTCGGGGACGCACTGAGAAAAGCCTCCCCTGACAATGCCGACCTCTTCGAGGCTCGCATCGAGCAGTATCAGCAGAGACTGGCGGATCTCGACCGATGGGCGGCGCAATCCCTTGACTCCGTTCCCCGTGAGCACCGAGTGCTCTTCACCTCGCACGACGCCTTTGGCTATTTCTCCGCGAGCTATGACATCGACTTCATCGGTGCAGCCCTGTCGGATTTCAATGAGCAGCAGGACGCCACAGCGGCGCACATCGCCCGCGCCGCCGAGCAGGTGAAGAAGAGCGGAGCGACAGCGCTCTTCGCTGAGAACTCCAATAACTCCAAGTCCATCGAAGCCATCGCCAAAGCTGCCGGCGTCACGGCCATCATCGGCGACGACGCCCTCTACGGCGACTCCCTGGGCCCCGAAGGATCTGAAGGGGCGACATACGTCGGCTCTATCATCCACAATGTCACGACTCTCGTGAACGCATGGGGCGGTGAGCTCGCTCCCCTTCCCGTCTCACTCGGCTGAGCGGATGCTCAGCGTCGCCCCGATCTGAAAGCAGCCCCCATGAGTCCGATCCTTCGCTTCGATGCAGCCAGTTTGGGTTACTCGCGCATGCCCGTCGTCACGGGTCTGTCGGGAGTCCTCGACGCCGGTGAGGCGCTCGCCCTCGTCGGTCCGAACGGCTCGGGCAAGACCACTGTGATCCGCTCGATCCTCTCCGATGTCAGAGTGCTCGACGGAAGCGTCGACGTGGATGCCGCGGTGATCGGGCACGTCCCCCAATCAACGGACCTCGACCTCGAGTTCCCCGTTACCGCAGTCGAAGTCGTCACCATGGGGCTCTATGGTGAACTGGGCTGGCTTCACAGACCGACGAAGGAGCACAGACTACGGGTGAACGCCGCACTCGAGCGCGTCGGGATGAGCGATCGGGCTCAAACGCGCTTCGGCCGCCTCTCCGGAGGACAGCGCCAACGAATCCTCCTGGCGAGGGCACTCGTCGCGCAGCCGCAGCTCGTCCTCCTCGACGAGCCCTTCAACGGCTTGGACCAGCCGAATAGGGATGCTCTCATCAACATCATCATGTCGATGAAGAAACAGGGCGTCGCCGTCGTCGTTTCAACGCACGACCTCGGTCTCGCCCGACTCACCTGCGACAAGGCGCTGCTCCTGTCGGGTCGCCAAGTCGCATTCGGCCCCCTTGACGAGGTCCTCACGCCGGAATGCCTCGCACGAGCATATGGCGCGGGATCCGACGCGCTCATCGACGCGCAGACCCCCACAGACCGGGTCATGTCCAGGGGCGCATGATGATCGACGCATTCGCCGACATCATCGAGTCGCTGCGGCTCCTGCTCGCGCCCGTCCCGGGATTCCACACGGTGACCGTCGCACCCTATATGTTCCGCCCCTTCGTCCTGCTCACCGTTCTCGCCCTCGTCGTCGGCCCCGTGGCGACAATCGTGAATCTGCGCCGTCTCGAGTTCAACGCCGAAACCATGGTGCACTCGGTGTTCCCCGGCATCGTCGTCGGCGCGATCGTGGGAGGATCCGATGCGATCATCCCCGGAGCCGCCCTCGTCGCTGTGCTCGTCACAATCGCCCTCACATGGGCGTCTCGGCGCGCGTCGATCATGGAGGGCGGCACCGCCGTCATCCTCACCTCCTTCTTCTCGCTCGGAATCATCATCTCCTTGAAGAAGGGGGACATGTCGGGCCAACTCGAAGCCCTCATGTTCGGTAGGCTCCTCGAAGTGACGAATGCACGACTCCTCCAAGCCCTCGCAGTCTGCACCATCGCTCTCGTCCTCATATGGGCGACATGGAAGGAGCAGGTCTTCGTCGCCCACGACCGTGACGGGGCACGAGCCGTCGGCATTAATACCACGATCGTCGACATCGTCATCAACGCAGCCGTCGGAGCGGTCGTCGTCTCCGCCTCGAGCGCCGTCGGGGTACTCCTCGTCATCGGATACCTCGTCGTCCCGGGGGCTGCGGCGCGTCTCCTCAGCGTGAGGACGACGCATATGGTGATCATCGCGACGCTGGTCGCCCTCGTCGGAGGGTGGGCCGGCATGGAGTGGATGAATGCGCCGAGCCCCCGTCCGGTGTCCCCGCAGGCAGCCGTCGCCCTCTCCATCATCGCAGTATTCGCGATAAGCGTCGTCATCGCGCGAATCGCAGAGCGCTGGACGGGTATCCGACTCCCGCACAGTCCTCGTGAAGCGACGGCGGTGCGGCCATGAGCGTATGGAGCATCCTCGCCCTCCCGATCCTTGAGGTCGTTCTCGTTGGGGCGCTCGCGGGCATAGTCGGAGTCATCGCCGTCCTCAACAGACGGGTCTTCTTCGCAGAATCCGTCGCCCACGGGACATTCCCGGGAGCGGTACTCGGCGTCGTCATCGCGTCGGGTCTCGGCGCGAACCACGGGCAGCTGTCCCTCGCCCTCTTCGTCGGTGCGCTCCTCATGTGCGTCCCCCTCGCCCACCTCATGCGCTTCCTCGCGGGCCTGCACGGGATCTCCTCCCAGGCGGCCGCGGGCATCGTCCTCACCCTCGGATTCGCGCTCGGCTACTTCCTGGCGACGTGGTTCCAACCGCTTCCCCTGCACGTCGGAGCTTTCCTGACCGGAAGCGTGCTGACGGTGACCGGCGTCGATGTCGCCGCAGCCGCGGCGTGCCTGGCACTGGTGGGTGTTCTCGCCTGGACACGAGGGCGATCCGTCATGGGATACTGCTTCGACCCCTATACGATCCCCGCCCGCATGCGCGCCAGAATCGATGCGATGATCCTCGGAAGCATCGTCCTCACTGTTGTCGTCGTGATCCCCGCGGTCGGGACCGTCCTATCGATCGCGCTGATCGCCGCCCCCGCGGCGGGACTCAAGGGGATCGCGCCATCACTTCGCACTTATGCCATCGCAGCGCCCATCGCGGGAATCGCCATCGGGTTGGGCGGACTCGCTCTCGCCGTGTGGGCGGACCTGTCGGCCGGAGGATGCGTCGCCGTTATCGCGGGAGTCTTCTTCGTCGCTTGCATGAGTATCGAGCGGATTGTGGGCACGCGCGCTTGAGAGCCCGTTGAAGCGATGCGCAGCGGGTGAGACGATGAAGCGGTGACGACGAACACCCCCGTGCTGAAAGCCGCTTCGATCATGCTCGCGGCGACCCCCATTGGTGAGGTCACAGATGCCTCCCCTAGATTCGTAGCGGCGCTCGGCGAGGCCGACATCATCGCCGCAGAGGACACGAGGCGCCTGATCGCCCTCGCGAAACGGCTCGGCGTGCACATCTACGCCCGGATCCTCTCCCTGCACGATCACAATGAGACGGGTCGCGCGCAGGGGCTCGTCGACCTCGCCGCCCGAGGATCTCGGGTGCTGCTCGTATCCGATGCGGGAATGCCGACGGTGTCAGACCCGGGTTTTCGGGTCGTGCGTGCCGCAGTAGAAGGCGGCGTCCCCGTCTCCGTCCTGCCCGGCCCATCGGCGCCCATCACCGCCCTCGCCGTATCCGGCCTCCCCTCCGATCGCTTCAGCTTCGAAGGCTTCCTCCCCCGCAAAGAGGGGGAGGCCCGCGCCTACCTCGCAGACCTCGCAACAGATCCACACACCCTCATCTTCTTCGAATCCCCCAAACGGCTCCACGAGACCCTCATGCGCATGGCGCAGGCATTCGGCGGTTCGCGTCAGGCAGTCGTGTGCCGGGAGTTGACGAAGATCCACGAGGAGATCCTCCGTGGCGACCTCGATTCCCTCGTCGAGCAGACAATGGGAGAAGTCCTCGGAGAAATCACGATCGTCGTCGCAGGAGCGCGGGACTGGGGGAGCGCCGACGACCATGTGGACGCCGTGCTCGCCCTCGCAGCCGAGGGGATGCGCCTCAAAGACGCAGCCTCCGAAGTCGCTGAGGCGACCGGGCTACGCAAGAACGAGCTGTATAAGGCGGCGCTGCGCCGCAAGGTCAACGCATAGGCGGCTCAGTGCGAGGGGACCTCCGGGATGCCCGCCTCAGCGAGCCGGGAGGAAGCGACTTCGCCGGTTTCGGGGGACACGGGCTCGGTGAGATCTGAGAGGACGCGGACGGTGAATCCCCGGTCCTTCGCGTCGAGGGCCGTTTCGCACACGCAGTGCGACTGGGCGAGGCCGATGACGTCGACCTCGGTGATGCCCGCGTCGCGTAGGTGTTCGGCGAGTGTGCGCCCATCGGCCGCCTCGCCCTCGAAACCCGAGTAGGCGGCCGAATATTGGCCCTTCTTGATCGACACATCCGCATCAATGTCGGAGAGAGCCGGGTGTAGATTCGCTTCGGGCGTGCCCGCCATGCCGTGCGGCGGCCAGGTGTCGACGTAGTCGGGTGCGGGGGAGAAGTGCTCGCCCGGCTCGATGTGCCAGTCCTGCGTTGTAGCGACGAGGACGTAGTCGCCCCTGCGTTCGGCGACGAAGCGAGCGATGCGCTCGGCGCAGGCGTTGCCGCCTTTCACGGGCAGTGCTCCGCCCTCGCAGAACGTGGGCTGAACATCGACGACGATCAAAGCGCGGGACATGGTACCTCCTCAATGGTATTGACCTCTTCAGGGTCACTACTACAACCCTATCTGTCGACCCCATCCCGACATGTGGCCGACCGAGCGCTGGAGAACGGGCGATTGCGTGATAGCTGAAGCGCGTGGGCACTGTCGACAGGAAAGAGAAGAACCCATGGAAAAGCACACACTGCCCGAGGCCATCATCGTCATCGTCGCCGGAATCGCCGCAGGCGTCACGGTGACCACCTTGACGAATAAGAAGGCTCGTGGAGGGCCGCGCCCTCGTCAATGACACGACCGGGCTGCTACTAGACTATCCCTTATGAGTCGTATTCTTTCCGCCGTCGCCTGGCCCTACGCCAACGGCCCCCGCCATATCGGTCACGTCGCAGGTTTCGGAGTCCCCTCCGATGTCTTCTCCCGTTACATGCGAATGGCGGGCCACGACGTCCTCATGGTGTCCGGCACGGACGAACACGGCACTCCGATCCTTGTGGCCGCAGACTCCGAGGGCGTTGCCGCGCGCGAACTCGCAGACCGCAACAATCGGCTCATCGTCGAGGATCTCGTCGCGCTCGGTCTGTCCTATGACCTGTTCACGAGGACGACCGCCGGCAACCACTACGCGGTCGTTCAGGATATGTTCCGCACCGTTCGGGACAACGGCTACATGATCGAGCAGGTCACGAGGTCGGCGATCTCGCCCTCGACCGGGCGAACCCTGCCCGATCGCTACATCGAGGGCACGTGTCCGATCTGCTCGACCCCGGGTGCCCGCGGCGACCAGTGCGACGCCTGCGGTAATCAGCTCGACCCGACCGACCTCGTTGATCCGCATTCTCGGATCAACGGCGAGGCGCCGCAATTCATCGAATCCACCCACTACTTTCTCGACCTTCCCGCCCTCGCCGGTGCGCTGTCGGCGTGGCTGGATGATCGGGAGTCCTCGGGCACCTGGCGCCCCAATGTCATCAAGTTCTCCAAGAACTTCCTTGAAGACATCCGCCCGCGGGCCATGACTCGTGACATCGACTGGGGGATCCCCGTCCCCGGGTGGGAGGACCAGCCTGGCAAGCGTCTCTACGTGTGGTTCGATGCCGTCATCGGATACCTGTCGGCCTCCATCGAATGGGCGCGGCGCACCGGAGACCCCGAAGCCTGGCGCAAGTGGTGGAACGACCCCGAAGCGCTGTCCTACTACTTCATGGGCAAGGACAATATCGTCTTCCACTCGCAGATCTGGCCCGCCGAGGTGCTCGGCTACAACGGTCAAGGGACGGCGGGCGGCGCTCCGGGCGACCTCGGAGTGTTGAATCTGCCGACGGAGGTCGTCTCCAGCGAGTTCCTCACCATGGAGGGCAAGAAGTTCTCCTCGTCCCATGGCATCGTCATCTACGTGCGCGACATGCTGTCGCGCTACCAGGCGGACGCGCTTCGCTACTTCATTTCAGCCGCCGGACCCGAGACCTCCGATGCGGACTTCACATGGGCGGAGTTCGTGCGACGTACCAATGGTGAACTCGTCGCCGGGTGGGGCAACCTCGTCAATCGCACCGCGTCGATGATCGCGAAGAGGTTCGGCGAGATCCCGGCTCCCGCTGAACTCGAGGACATTGACCGTGCCCTTCTCGACGAGGTCGCAGCAGGTTTTGACATCGTCGGAGATCTCATCCGCCACCACCGGCAGAAGGCTGCGCTCGCGGAGGCGATGAGGCTGGTCGCCGAGGCGAATAAGTACGTCACTGAGACCGAGCCCTTCAAGCTCAAAGCGCCTGAACAGCAGGAGCGCCTGGCGACGGTGCTGTGGGTACTCGCCCAGGCGGTCGCCGACCTCAATCTCATGCTGTCCCCCTTCCTGCCCCACGCTGCCAATGATGTGGACCGCGTGATGGGAGGCGACGGCGGGATCGCGCCGATGCCGAGGATTGAAGAGGTCGAGGAGCTCGACCCCCAGGTCCTTCCGGAGGCCTTCGATGGCCGAACGGGCTATCCGATCATCACGGGCGATTACACGAGCGCGCCGACGTGGGAACGTCATCCGATCACGGTGGGCACTCCCATCGTGAAGCCCACGCCGGTGTTCACGAAGCTCGATGAATCGATCATCGAGGAGGAACTCGCACGTTACGAGGATTCAGCCCCCGATGATGTGACGGGCGCCTGAGAGCCGGTCTGCGCGACAGCCGTCGGGCATTCCGGCGCAGGACGCTGAGCGGTTGATAGGGGCGACTGGAGTCTGATGCCCTCGGTACTTGTCACTGCTACTGTTCGATCCCACTCACCGACTCTCCACTGGATCGTGCGCGGCTGTTACCCTCGTGTGGTTGTTGTTGTGTTGTGTGTGTTTAGTGGGTGGGGGTGGTGTTCCAGAGGTGGCATTCTTGTGTGGAGCGGCGCTCGAACTCATCGAGGTGGGCTTGTTCTTCGCGGGTGCGTTCTTCTGGGAGAGGAACCGTGTAAATATGCGCCTTACACACCTTAAATGGCTGTGTGGACTCTACCGTCGTCACCACACCATTCAAAGAGGCTGTCGATCCGTCAAAAGGACTGGTCACACTCCCCCGCCATGTCGTTGTCAGCGTGATCACCACATCCGGCTGCTTACGCTGATACACGTGATACACGCGCGTGGCCGGATACGGGGCACCCGGGTCTGTGGTCACCACCGGCGCAGTCCCGTCCCCGAAGTCATAGGAGAACCGTGTCGCCTCCAAGGTGAGGGTCACCTGTGCGCCGAACAAGGTGGTGGTCAGCGTCTGCGTCGGGGCAGTGACATACACCAGGGTGGGCACATCGATGAGCGTGTCCCACGTGGGCTGCTTCACCAAGCCAGCGCCACTAGCCTGCACGCGGGCGACCGCATACTCCAACAGCACGCGAGCGTCAGGAACACTGTCAACAGGCTCCTCATCAGTGGTGGGCACAGGCAAGCGAATCCTCTGATCGTGGTTATCGTCAGGAACCCCATTCGCCCCCGCAGTCCACGTCACGTTCTTGCACGTAGGATCCTCCAGATCCAAATTCCCCGCATCCCGCTTCTGCCAACACGACAACCTCCGCTCCACCTCAGGAGCCACCCCCACACGCACCTCACCCGACTCAACCACAGACGAATCAACAGACGCCCCAGAATCCTGCTCCGCCTGCCGCTCCGCACCAACAGTGACCGTGTCACCATCAGTTGAATGCTGAATGGCTTTGGTATCGATCGAATCGGCCACTGCGGTCGGGGATGAGAACACCGTTGCAACCAGTGTGAGCGCAACTACTGCGACGAAACGTCTACCCCTCATACTCATTCGCCTCCTGTTCATACACGTACCACTTTTCTCCATCCCAATGCATCAACAAATCAACGAGCGCGAGCGACTCAGGATGGTCAGTGAGGACCCCATCCCGATAGGTCTGTGCCGCTTCGTTGCGGACGAGGAATCTCACTGCGAAAGAATTCGGAATGCCTACCCGATCAGACAAATCAATGGTCTCGTGAACCTCAACAACCGTGTACTTCCCGTGATGTGACCATCCACCCGAAGCGTACAAGTTCTCGGCCCGCTCAATGAGGTCCATGCACCCGGCGCAGGTATCGGCGTTGACGAACGCTCGAATGGAGGTGGTGTCTCCGGTCTCCCACGCGTAGTCCATGAGCGCCAGGTAATGCTTCGCGGCTTGTTCTGCACCAAAAGCCGAATACGTATACGCATTGGACTGAAGCTGCGGCTCGTGCACGTGGACGGGTATCTTCGACAACGTCCCATCAGGGTTGAGAATGTACTCCCCCGACATCTGACGCTCCACACCAGACTGCACGCCGGAAGCGGCCTCAGTCCCACCAGAAGACCCACACGCCCCCACACCCAGCCCCACCACACATAACGCCACAACACCACCAACAAGACGACGCACGCCACCAAACACACCACACCCTCCTGTCCTACCGCGCACACCTCGTACAACCGCACCCACAAGACGACACACATCAAACACCGCACGGTGATATGCGCCAACAAAAGTACGCGTGTCCAAATGAAGAGCAGAACTCGCGTGCGTGGGGGGAGCGGGGTGGCGGCTCACAGTAGTGACATCGTCGGCACCGACCTCAGTGTCCGGGCCAAAGATCCATGCCGCTTGCCGACAGGGAGTGCCGCCCTTGGAAGGACCGTTCATCGGGTGCGTGTTCGGGGTCATAGACGCACCCTAACCCCCCTTGTGGATAACCCCCACACCCCACACAACACACAGCCTCCACCCATCCACATGGTTACACACCAACCCTTGAAAACGTATACACAGACCACACCACTAACAACTGGCCCTAGCAGGAACTCACACGAAGAAACTGCGCACAACAGCGAGAGTATTGCACGTTGAGGGCGATCCAACAGGACCGTCCTCAACGTGCACACAACCATCAGTAGTGGCTCTTGACGGGAGTCCCAATCGGCGCCCAGGTGTAGAGGGCATACGCCGCGTCAACGGGCATGTTCACGCAGCCGTGTGAGCCGTTGACGGAGCCGCTGCCGAAGGTGGATACCCAGGGCGCGCCGTGCAGCGCGTAGGAGCCCGTGAAGTAGGAGACCCACGGAACGTCCTTCGCACAGTAGGACCAGCCCTCGGTGCAGCCCATATCCTGCTTCTCGTATTGCAGATAGATGTGGTAGAGCCCGGTCACCGTCTCGTGTCCCGGAGAGCCGTGGTTCACGGCGTAGGGGCCGCCGATGACGGTCTGCCCCTCGTACAGGGTGACCCGATTGCCGGTGAGATCAACGTCGATCCACTTCTCGCCCTCGGTCATCGGGTACACGTAGTTCTCATACCCCGCCATCACCTCGCGGCTCTCGACCTTCGGTTCCACGGTGTCATAGTTGAAACTGGACGAGAAGTCGGCTCCCGCGTTCAAAGCGCGAGTCAAGTCCGCGGCGACCTGGGGGGCGTTATTCACGGATAGGCCGCTCTTACCGGGCCTGGCGCCCTCGACGAGAACGGTTCCCGCAGCATTGACATTGTTGATGATTGACGTCGGAGCGACATTCGTCTTCTCAGCAGTCGCATTGACCCATGCGGCGATCTTCTCATCGTCGAACGAGACCACAGCACCTGAGTCGGCTTCTTCGGGGAGGACAACCCACGACGCCTTCTCGGCGATGCTCGCCGTGAAAGTATCGATGCCATCGGTCAACTCGACCTGAGGGGCGATGAGCTTCTCCGCCTGATCCGCAACCGCCTGCGCCTCTTGCGTCGTCACCGTCGGATCGACGATCTGAACGTCAAGCTGGACGTTCTGGGAGCTCAGGGTTGATAGCGCTTCGGTAATGGCGTCTTTGAGCGCAGTGGGATCGACCACGGAGCCCCGTTCGCCCGGCGTCACGACGAAGGTGCCCGCGGGGGTCGCTGAGACGGTCGCAGACTTGGGCGCCGGTCCCTGTATGGCGGCGAGCCGTTCCGCATAGGCGTCGACAGCAGCCTCGCTCCGGGTAGCGACGACGGGAACTACAGCCGGGGACACGAGGGCGGAGAAACGACCGACGAGCGATTCGCTCTTCGTGAGGACCGCATCTGCGGTGGCGTTCTCATCGATAGTGACGCCGAGGTCGGTGAGGGGCAGCACCGTCGTGTCATTGCCGACGGCGGCCGTGATGGTGAGGGTCTGCTTGAGGTCGGCGACGAGGGCGACGACCTCGTCGTGGCTCATTCCGGACACATTGTGACCGGCGAGCGTCGTATTGGGCAGAGCCCGATCCCCGTAATGCAGTGCGTATGCAGTCGACCCGCCTGCGACGACGAGGATGACTGCGCCAGCGCCGATCGCTGCGATTTTCACTGTGGACAGTGACGATGAAATAGCCATGATGAATACATGCTAAACAGCCCTATGCGGCGGTGTTAAGGGGAAAACCGGAGAAGTAGCCAACGCAACTATTCCGCACAGTGCCAACGGGGGTGTGGATAGAGAGGAAGCTCTCTATCCACACCCCCGTCGTGCGACTGTATGAGTGTCTGCTCAGTGCGACGTCTGTTCGACGGGATCCTTGCCGACGAAGAATGCGGCGCCGATGAGGGCGACTCCCAGAACTGCGACCAAACCGATGAGGAGCAGCGGCAAGTCGATATGACTGAGGAATGCCATGGCGATGAGGAAGACGCCCGTGAGGATCACGATGCACGCCCAGATCAGCTGTCCGATCCGGATACCGGAATCCGTAGGTTGCTCGACGGGTGAGGCATCCGCCGCTGTCCACACCTTGGACTTCACGCCAGCGGCAGTATCGGTCGCAGGCGCCGCATCATTCTCAACGGAGGACGGCGACTCACCATTGCGAGGAAAGGGGGCATCGTCTCCAGACGTCGAGGGAGCCGGGATCTCGGTGGTGGGAGCCGTCGGCGGCTGCTCGATGGTCGGAGCCGATGTCATGTTCTCGGGAGTCGGAAGCTCTTCGGTGGAGGACTGGTCGCGTGTCATCATGCACTCCTTACATGGCGGAAAACATCGGTCGAGAATTCGCCGGCGACGGTCGCTGAAGAAGCGGAACCGGATGCCGCCTCAGGGAGTCCGCCCGACTGCGGGGTGCCGGATTGTGATGAGTCATCGGTTGCCGCGCCGGACTGCGGCGACGGCTGCATGTCGAGAGGCGGCATTTCAACAAATGTCAGACCCATCAGCCAGTCGTGAATTCGGATCGTGAGGCCGCCCTCGTCACTCCACGAATCCGACGTCACGGCGTATGGCGGCGCAGTCGACTCATCATTGACCGTCTCGCTGCACGACTTGAGCGCCATCACCCAATCGATTGGTGCCTGTTCACCGGAATTCGAACGCACGGTGGTGACCTCGTCGATCTCGTCGTTGCACAGAATTCGAATCGGTTGATCCTGGCGTGCAATAATCGACAGATCGACTACTGACGAGGCGACATCAATCGTTTTGACGGTTGAATTCGGCGCCGCCGTCAGATTGATCGTCGCCGAATAGTTGCTGGCATCACCGGACACAGTGTCGGCGGTCCAGTCGTATGCCGCAGCGTTGGGCGGAGAGGTGTACGCCCCGGCTCCGATCTCCGTTCGAAGCGATCCGATGAACATCGTTGGGAAGGCGAGGAAGAAGCCGATCACTGAGAAGACGACGAGCCAGGACGAATTGCGGTTGTGCAATGAGGCGATCGCGAGGGCGATGCCGACGATCAGCAGGCATATTCCTCCGCCGATGAGGCCGATGGCGATCGCGTCGGAGCTGTCGGCGTACACGTTCTCCAACTGGGACATGGCGCGGTACATCAGGTAGAAGGTGACTGCCATTGTGAGGATCACGAGGCCTGTCACCGCGAGATTGACGCGCCGCGACACGGTCTTGATAGGAGCGTGCAACGGTGGCGTCCACACGGGCGCTGTCGGCGGGTAGTGCATCGCGGGGAAGGACTGCGGGGGCTGGATGTGAGGAGGGGCGGCCTGCGCGGGTCCTCCCATTGTCCGCCAGTCACCAGCAGGGTTGGGCGTGGCGTATTGCGGCGGCATCGACGCATTCATGGGCGCCGCGTAATGGGGGAAGGAGCCCGCAGCGGCGGTCGGCGCCGGATACGACGGGGGTGCAACATGTTGATTCTGGGAGGCGACGAGCGCCACGATGATGACAACGAGTGCGACGAGGAATGCGATTGTGGACAATCCGCCGAGTCTGGAATCGCCGAACAGGCCCGACAGGGGGAAGTAGCTCGTCGCACCCATGAGGAAGAGAATGCCAGCGCCGACTTGTGCGGCGTCGAAGTAGCCTCTGATCAGCTGCTCGGCGTGGATGCGGCCATCGCGCTGCTCTGGCAGGAACGCCCACGCGAGGCCGTAGATCGCCATGAGAGGAGGGGACAGCAGAATCATGATGATGGTCAGACCGCGAACAAGCGTCAAGTCCCATCCGGTGCGCGCAGACACTCCGGAGCACACGCCGCCGATGGTGCGCCGTTCCGCGCGGTACCAGCCGCTGTAACGGAGGGCGTTGAAGAAGCCCGGCGGTCTGGACGGCTGCTGCGGGGAGGGCTGGGGCTGAGGTCCGACGTGGGGAGCCCCCTGGGCGCCGTTGTGCGCATACTGGGATGCTCCATACGAGGACGAAGGCGGGGCCCCGCCACCGGGAGGAGTCGGCCCGGTAGGCGTGTGGCCATTGGCGTCCGAGTGAGGAGAGTGCGTGTTCATAGCAATAACTCTCCTCGATGACGCTGTGTCACGAAATTGGGGAGAGCCCTGATCATTCCCTGATTGAGCCCATGAAACACACTGATTCTGCACGCGGCATGTGAAGATGATCCGGTGAGTTTCCACGATGGACAGATGCCGCCGCGGCTGAACCGCGGGTACCGCCCCGGCGCCGTACCCCCGTGGATCCCCCCGCAGCCCGCCGTCGTGAAGCCCCCGCTTCGACGTGCGACCGCGACATCGGCAGATATGCCCACCCCGTGGATGGCGGGCGTCTGCTCTGGCCTGTCGGTTCACTCCGGAGTGTCTGTGACGGCCATCCGCTGGATCGTGGTCGTCCTCGCGTTCTTCTTCGGCGCGGGAATCATGCTCTATCTGTGGCTCGCCATCATGCTCCCGAAGGACACCTACAACTCCGGGGCGCCGAGCGGCACACTCGCGTCGGCGCTTAAAGCGGTCGGGGAGGACCGGACCCGTCTCGCGAATCGCAATCGATTGCTCCTGGCGGGAAGCATCATCTTGATCGGAGCCGTCGGCGCTGCGATCCTCGCAGGTGCGGGGGTCGCAGAGGTTCGCGACATCGTCTCAGCCGGAACGGTGCTCATCGGCATCGGCCTCGTCTGGAGTCAGGGGACCCGCCTCAGCACGTGGAAGAGCTCATCCTTCCTCATCATGGTGACCTCCGGGATCGCCCTCGTCATCGTCGGGATCGTCGGGCTCGTCGGCAGGGGCGACCCCGGGCGTATCCTCCTGCGCGGAGGGGTCATCGGCGCTGCCGTCGTCGCGGGCGTCCTCTTCGCCCTCATCCCCCTGTGGATCCGCACCTCTAAGGATCTCTCCGCCAGTCAAGAGCAACAGGTGCGCGACGCCGAACGGGCCGACATTGCAGCGCACCTGCACGACTCCGTCCTCCAGACGCTCACCCTCATCCGAGCCTCCGCGGAGGACCCGACGCGCGTGCGCGCCCTCGCCCTCACCGAGGAGAGGGAGTTGCGCTCGTGGCTCTACACCGGGCGCGAACAGGCGGCGGACTCCCTCGCTGAAGCAGTAAGGGAGAGCGTTGGCGTCGTAGAGGGCCGCTACGGGGTCCCCATCGACGTCGTCACCGTGTCCGACACGCGACCCGGCCCCGGCGAACTTGCGCTCGTCGCAGCACTGGGGGAGGCAGTCGCGAATGCGGTGCGCCACGGCAGCTCCCCGGTGTCCGTCTACATCGAAGTGATGCCCACCGCGATCGAGGCGTTCATCAAGGACAGCGGGAACGGATTCAACATCGACTCCATCCCCGATGACCGCCATGGAGTGAGAGACTCGATCATCGGCAGAATGGAGCGCGTCGGAGGTTCCGCCACGATCCGATGCCGGGAATCGGGTACCGAAGTGGCGCTCCGACTCCCCACCACACCCCAGACGCCGGCGCAGCCGGTTCGAGAAGGAGAACAATGACTGTCCGACTCATCGTCATCGACGACCATCCGATGGTGCGCGCCGGAGTGCGCGCCGAACTGGAGAACTCCGGCGCCGACCTCGAGATCCTCGGAGAGGCGGCCGACGTGGACGGCGCGATCGCCGCATGCCACGAACTGCGCCCCGATGTGGCGCTCCTCGACGTACACCTGCCGGGCGGAAGGGGAGGCGGTGGCGCCGAGGTCTCAGCGCGCTGCCAGGACATCGAGGGACTGCGATTCTTGGCCCTGTCTGTGTCCGACTCTCCTGAAGACGTCGTTCAAGTCATCCGTTCAGGGGCGCGCGGCTACGTCACCAAGTCGATCTCGACCGCCGACCTCGTTGAGGCGATTCAGCGCGTCGCAGCGGGGGATGCGGCATTCAGCCCCCGGCTCGCCGGATTCGTCCTCGACGCCTTCGGTACGGGACAGGTCGCCATCGGCGACGACGAACTCGACCTGTTGAGCGCCCGCGAACAGGAAGTGATGCGCCTCATCGCCCGCGGATACACGTATAAAGAAGTCGGGCACGAACTGTTCATCTCTGTGAAGACCGTAGAGACACACGTGTCGGCGGTGCTGCGCAAGCTGCAATTGTCGAACCGCAATGAACTGACACGATGGGCGGTTCAGCGCCACATCGTCTGATCCCGGAGCACGCAATCGGGCAGCGGGGTCCACCGGGGTGACTCGGACAACAGGCCACCGTTCGTCAGCATCACACATCGGCGGACGACCGGAGGCAAGATTCTGGCGTGCACCGACGCTTGAGGCGATAGGATAAAACCCCGGTGAGTCGTTGAGCGTGGACATTCGGAGGAACCATGCACCGTACCGGGTTTGATCGTGACAAGTACCTGCGCCTGCAGTCATCGCATATCGCTGAGCGCCGCGCGCAATTCGGCGGGAAGCTCTACCTGGAGTTCGGCGGCAAACTCATCGACGACATGCACGCCTCCCGGGTCCTCCCCGGATTCACCCCGGACAACAAGATCGTCATGCTGTCCGAGCTCAAAGACGATGTCGAGATCATCGTCGCCGTCAACGCCCACGACTTCCAGCGCCGCAAAGTGCGCGCCGACCTCGGCACTAGCTACGAGGACGAGGTACTGCGCCACATCGACGCATTCCGCGACTACGACCTCTTCGTCGGCAGCGTCGTCATCACCCAATGGAGCGACGACAACCGCGAGGCGAAGGCCGTCAAACGCCGCTTCGAGAAACTCGGCATCCGCGTCTACCGGCACTTCCCAATCCCCGGGTACCCCAATGACGTCGCCCGGATCGTCTCCGATCACGGGTACGGGCGCAACGAGTACATCGAAACGAGTCGTGACCTCATCGTCATAACCGCGCCCGGCCCCGGTTCGGGCAAAATGGCGACCTGCCTGTCTCAGCTCTACCACGATCACAAGCGGGGCATCCGCTCCGGCTACGCCAAGTGGGAGACCTTCCCGATCTGGAACCTGCCGCTCGACCACCCGGTAAATATCGCCTACGAGGCCGCAACCGCCGACCTTGACGACGTCAACATGATCGACCCCTTCCATCTGGCGGCCCACGGAGTCCAGGCCGTCAACTACAACCGCGACGTGGAGATCTTCCCCGTCCTTGACCGCCTGTTCACAGAAATCCTCGGCGAATCCCCCTACCAGTCGCCCACCGACATGGGCGTCAACATGGCGGGCCTGTCGATCTGCGACGACGAGGCGTGCAGGCGAGCATCCGAACAAGAGGTGATCCGCCGCTACTACAAAGCCCTCGTCACGGAGAAGAAGGAACTCGCCGAACCCGTCCAGTCCGAACGGATCGCACTGCTCATGACGAAGTTGGGGATCACGCCCGAGGACCGGCCCGTCGTCTCGCCGACGCTGAGAATCGCGAAGGCGACGAAGGCCCCCTCGGCTGCGATCGAGTTGTCCGATGGCACGATCGTGACGGGTAAGACTTCGGCGCTGCTCGGCTGCTCTTCGGCGATGCTGCTCAATGCGCTCAAAGTGCTCGCAGGGATCGACGACTCCATCAACGTGCTCTCGCCGCAGGCGATCGAACCGATCCAGACCCTCAAGACCCGCCACCTGGGGTCGCGCAACCCCCGCCTGCACACGGACGAGGTGCTCATCGCCCTCGCCGTGTCCGCGTCGACCGATGAGCACGCGCGCCGCGCCCTCGACCACATCGGAGCCCTCAGGGGATGTGATGTGCACACGTCAACGATCCTCGGCCCCGTCGACGAGGGGATCTTCCGCTCCCTCGGCATCCAGGTGACGAACGAGCCCGTCTACGCGACAAAATCTCTTTACCGCAAGAAGTAAGGATTCGATGAGTGCCTGGGACGACAACGTCAACGGGGCCGCACGGGCGAGCATCGCAGACGGCGCCGCACTGGCTTAGGCTTGAGGGGCCATGACTGACTTCACCGCTTTGCCCGACTTCGGCCCCATTGACGCCCTCTGGGATGCAGATGGCAATGTCCCCGAATGGGATCCGGACACCGCATCCCCCCAACTGCCGACGCTCGACATCGACGCCTATGGCGAGGTTCCGCCTGCGGAGGAGCCGTCATGGCTGACAAACGCCCACTATTCGGGTGCACGGGGAGGGGAGGGCGGCCCCGACGCCGACTCCCTGCTGCGCGGACTCAACGACGAACAGCGCGCCGCCGTCGTCCACGGGGGCTCGCCCCTACTGATCATGGCTGGTGCGGGCTCGGGCAAGACCCGGGTCCTCACCCATCGGATCGCCCACCTGTTGGCGACGGAGCGGGCAAGCGCAGGGCAGATCCTCGCGATCACCTTCACGAACAAGGCGGCCGCAGAAATGCGCGACAGGGTCTTCGAGCTGGTCGGCGACCGGACGCGCCGCATGTGGGTATCGACGTTCCACTCGGCGTGCGTTCGCATCCTGCGCCAAGAACACGAGGCGGCGGGCTTGACATCCTCCTTCACCATTTACGACGCGCAGGATTCCCAGCGCCTTATTCAAATGATCCTCAAAGCGGATAACGTCGATATCAGACGCTTCACCCCGAAGATGGTTGCCGCGCGGATCTCCGACCTCAAGAATGAGCTCATCACCGCTGAGGCCTACGCGGACGCGGTTCATAAGGACCCCGTGTCGAAGATCGTGGCCCGCACCTACGCCGAGTATGCGCGTCGCATGAGCCAGTCGAACGCCCTCGACTTCGACGATCTCATCATGCGCACCGTGCAACTCCTCGAATCGCGCCCCGCAGTGGCCGAGCACTATCACCGGCGTTTCCGCCACATCCTCGTCGACGAGTACCAGGACACGAACCACGCCCAATACGTCCTCGTGCGGCGCCTCGCCGGCGATGGGAGCGATGGGGTCGCACCCGCCGAACTCACCGTCGTCGGCGACTCCGACCAGTCGATCTACGCCTTCCGCGGCGCCACCATCCGCAATATCGAAGAGTTCGAGCGCGACTTCCCAGGGGCGCGCACCATTGTGCTGGAACAGAACTACCGCTCCACTCAGAACATCCTGTCCGCGGCGAACGCCGTCATCTCCCGCAACGAGGGCAGGCGGGAGAAGAACTTGTGGACGGCATCGGGAGACGGCGCGAAGATCATCCTGGATGCAGCGGACTCTGAACACGATGAGGCGCGCTTCATCGTCACAGAGGTCGACCGACTCCACGACGAGGACGCCGCCTGGGGCGATATTGCGATCTTCTACAGGACGAACGCGCAATCCCGGGCGCTCGAAGAACTCCTCGTCCGCCAGGGCATCCCCTACCGCGTCGTCGGCGGTACCCGCTTCTACGAGCGCAAAGAGATCAAAGACGCTCTCGCCTACCTCCAAGCCGTCTCGAACCCCGATGACACGGTCGCACTGCGGCGTATCCTCAACGTGCCCAGGCGCGGAATCGGGACCAAAGCGGAAGAGGCGCTCATCGCTCACGCAGACCGCTACAGCATCTCCCTGGGACAGGCGATCTCAGACGTGTGGCGCGCCCAGGGGCGCCCTGCGGGTGAGGGCGAGGGCATCGGATGGGCAGTCGCCCCTCACGACGATGCCGAAGCCGATGAGACGCGCACCGTCCTCGGCCTCACTCCGCGTGCAGCGAATGCTATTGCCGACTTCTGGGGGCTCCTCGTCATCGTCCGCGCAGGGGATGCGAGCGGGGTAGGAGTCGCGAAGATCCTCGAAGAAATCCTCGACCGCACCGGGTACCTCGCCGAGTTGCGCAAATCCGACGACCCGCAAGACGCTTCACGGGTTGAGAACCTCGCCGAATTGCATTCGGTCGCCAAAGACTTCGAAACATCGAACCCCGCAGGTTCGCTCGCAGACTTCCTGGAAAGGATCGCCTTAGTCGCCGATTCCGACCAGGTCCCCGCCGAGGACCAGCGCTCCGGACAGGTCACCCTTATGACGGTCCACACCGCGAAGGGGCTGGAGTTCCCGACCGTGTTCGTCACCGGCATGGAAGACGGTACCTTCCCCCACCAGCGCAGCCTCAACGACCCCGACGAACTCCAAGAGGAGCGCCGCCTCGCCTATGTTGCGATCACGAGGGCGCGCGAACGGCTCTACCTCACGAGGGCGGCCGTGCGTTCGGCCTGGGGGACGCCGCAGGAGCTACCGCCGTCTCGATTCCTCGATGACCTGCCCGAACAGCTGCTCGACGTGCGGCGCGTCGAGACGGCTCACGATCGGATGCACGCCCGTTCCGCCTCTTGGAGCCGGGCGTATCAGAGCCGGAACCCCTGGAGCGATGACGATGGGCCCGTCATCGGCGCCGGAGCCCGCACACGCATGGCGGCGAGCCGCCCCGTCGTCCGCATGGGCACCCCTGCGGCGTCGAAGACGGAGCCCGGCGACACGCCGATCCCCCAATACGCGGTAGGCGACCGCGTCACGCATGCGACTCTGGGAGAGGGCACCGTCGTCGGCCTGGAAGGCCAGGGACAACGCACCGTCGCACGGGTCGCCTTCGGGAAGACGGAGAAGCGCCTCCTCGTCCGAATGGCTCCGATGCAGCGCATCTGACCGGGCGACCGGGTCGTCGCGCATCGGAGCGATGTTGCTTCACGAGGGTTTTCGATGTACCGTGCCCGTGCGCACCCCCATTGCAGCGGGGGCGTGCGTCGATCGGGGTGAGATGGTCGTCGAACACACTGTCATGAGTCCACTGCGCTGAACGAACGGCTCCTGCACTGCACATCCGCAGTCGGGAGTCGTGTCAGCCAACTCGAGGATGTCAATGTTCCGTCTTCTCACGCGCGAGAAGAAGCCCGATCGGGGTGTGAACGCGAGCGATCTGTGGCTTTATGCGCGCTATCAGCTATTGTCGAGGGCGCTCATCATCATCGTGCTCAGCCCCCTGTACACGATGCTCATCAACGACCTCGACCCCTTCCGCGCGATGATCGCATCTGCAGGATTGGAGGCGGCGATCGCCCAAGGGGCTCAATGGTCTGAGATCAACGTCCAGCGCACGAAGGACGGCCATTACATCATTCACCATGATGCGACATTCAAGCGCCTCGCCGGGGAGCCGAGGACGGCGCAGGAGAAAATCGGATTGTTCATCGAACTAAAGGGGCGAGCGCGGATCAGGAGATGGTGGACGATCTGGCGGAGACGATCCGTCAGCGGGGGATGAACGAATCCGTCGCCCTCATCAGCCTCACTCTCGACCCCGTGCGCTACAGTAAACGGGCCCCTATCCTCGGAGTTGGTCGGCACCGATCGCGTACACGCCAGTCGCAGGAGGAGGGGAAGCCAATGGACCTGCATGAATACCAGGCGCGTAGCCTCCTCAGCTCCCATGGGGTTCCCGTGCCCCCGGGAATGACGGTGACCCGTCCCGAGGACGCCCGACGGGCTGCGGCTCGCCTCCTAGGAGAAGGCGCGGATAGCGTGGTCGTTAAAGCCCAGGTGAAGACCGGTGGGCGAGGAAAAGCCGGAGGCGTCCGTGTCGCGCGCAGCGCCGATGAGGCCGAAGAGCACGCCCGTAAGATCCTCGGGCTCGACATTCACGGACACCGGGTCGACACCCTTCTCATTGCATCGCGCGCCGATGTCGTCGAGGAGTTCTACTTCTCGATTCTGCTCGACCGCTCCCACAGGCGCCACCTCGTGATCTGCTCGCACGAGGGCGGCATGGACATCGAGGCTCTCGCGAAGGACCGCCCCGAAGCCATCGTCCGCATCGGTGTGGACGCCGACACCGGGATCAATGAGAGGGTCGCCCGCCGACTCCTCGCGTGCACCGGCATGACCGCAGATCACCACAGGGGGCTCACGCAGGTCCTCATGTCGCTGTGGGACGTCTACCAGGGCGAGGACGCGACCCTGGTCGAGGTGAACCCCCTGGGAGTCACCGCCGATGGGGGCGTGTGGGCGCTCGACGCGAAAGTGAGCCTCGACGATAACGCGCGCTTCCGCCACCCCGAACACGAGGTCTTTATCGACGCGGAGTCTCAAGACCCCCTCGAGGCGCTCGCCGCCCAGTCGGGCATCAACTACGTGCGCCTCAACGGGCAGGTCGGCATCATCGGCAACGGCGCAGGCCTCGTCATGTCGACCCTCGACATGGTCGCGATGACGGGGGAGGAAACGGGGATCAGCCCCGCGAACTTCCTCGACATCGGCGGAGGGGCCGACGCTGAGACCATGGCGAAGAGCCTCGGCATCGTCCTGGGAGACGAACGAGTCCGATCAGTGCTCGTCAACGTCTTCGGCGGGATCACCGCCTGCGACCGGGTCGCCGAGGGGATCCTCACGGTGCTCGGCATGCTGTCCGACACGGCGACCACACCCATCGTCGTGTGCCTCAACGGCAACCGGGTCGACGAGGGCAAGGCGATCCTCGCCGCCGCCCGGCACCCGTTCATTCACATGGCGGACACCATGGATGCCGCTGTTCGCAAGGCAGTGGAACTCGCCCGCCTCGGCCGCGCCGACGAGGGCGGGGACCGACAGAGCACAGGGGAGGAGGACTGATGTCGATCTTCCTCAATGAGGATGCCCGCGTCATCGTCCAGGGCATGACCGGAGTGGAGGGACGCACCCATACGCAGCGGATGTTGAGCGCCGGAACGCGGATCGTCGCGGGCACCAACCCGCATTCGTGGGAGCGATCCATGAACTTCGAGGCCGGTGCCGCTGAGGTGCAGCTCCCCGTCTTCCGGACCGTCGCCGAAGCAATGGGGCAGACCGGGGCGAACACTTCCGTCGTCTTCGTTCCCGCACCCTTCGCCAAAGACGCTGCCCTGGAGGCGATCGGCGCGGGTATTGAGACTCTCGTCGTCATCACTGCGGGAATCCCCGTCCACGACTCCGTCATCATCGTCGAGCACGCCACTGAGCGGGGAGTCCGGCTCATCGGCCCGAACTGCCCGGGGATCTTCAGCCCCGGCGGATCGAATGTCGGCATCATCCCCGAGGGCATCGCACCCAAGGGGAGGATCGGCCTCGTCTCGAAGTCGGGAACCCTCACCTACCAGCTCATGTACGAGTTGCGCGACCTCGGATTCTCCACATGCCTGGGCATCGGCGGAGACCCGGTCGTCGGGACGACCCACGTTGACGCCCTCGCAGCTTTCGAAGAGGACCCTGATACGGACTTCGTCGTCATGATCGGCGAGATCGGAGGGGACTCGGAGGAGCGCGCCGCTGGGTGGATCGAGGAGCACATGACGAAGCCAGTCGTCGCCTATATCGCGGGCTTCAGCGCCCCGAAGGGCAAGACCATGGGCCACGCGGGCGCGATCGTGTCGGGAGCGTCGGGTACTGCGGCCGCCAAGGCTCGGGCGCTCGAGGCGGCGGGCGTGCCGGTGGGGAGGACCCCTTTCCACACGGCTGAACTGGCACGCGAGATCTTCGGCGGGTGAGGGCGCCTGAGTGACGCCTCACGGGTTCGGCGCATGATCGGCGCTTCGACCCGGCGGCGGCGCCGACGTGGGCGACGATAGGGGAACAATGAATGAGACTTCCAGGCCCAGGCCGCACCAGACGAAACGGACGACGACCTATGTGCCGTCGAGACGCACCATCCGGATCGAGGTTCCCGATGGGTGGGCTCGCGCTGTCCTGTCGGGAGCGGAGACCGTGTTCATCGGGTGGGCGATCGTCACCCTCGCATCCATGGCCGCCTATTCGACGGTATCGGACAACCCATGGATGGGGTCGATTACCTGGGAGAACGCTTTCGCATTCGGCACCGACCTGTGGGCAGCGGCCCTCGGCGCACCCGTCATCGTCGACTCAGTGGCCTACACGGCGACTCCGACACTGCTCGGCGCATTGCTCATCGCGATCCTGCGGCTCCTCCTCAGATCCGGTCGGGCATTCCCCGCTGCGGCGCACTGGTTCGCCGTCCCCACATTCGCGGCCACCTCGTTCATCATCGTCGGCGCCGGTGCGAATCACGCGCACTGGTGGCAGGCATGGCCGGGCGCCCTTCTCATCCCCCTCATCGCGGTCGGATGGGCCGTCGTCCAACACTGCGACGACAAGGAATCGCGTCTCGTTTTGCACGACTGGATCCGTGACGGCCTCACTCAGGGACTACGATTGACGGGCGCCGTCGTCGCGATGGGGTTCATCGCGTTATGCGCCGCATTGGTCGTGCATCGAGATGCGATCGCGAGCATCCACGCGCTGCTCCTGCCCGCCTCGAAGCTGCAGGACGGGCTCATCATTGCGGCTCAGGTTTTCTACTTGCCGACCCTCATCGCGTGGGCGCTCGCGTGGCTCGGGGGCCCCGGCGTGTGGATCGGAGTCGACGCCCCCCACTCGCCGACCGTGGCCTCGACCGCTCCGATCCCCGGCTTCCCCGTCTTAGGGGCACTGCCCGTTTCAGCGCCCGGCATGTGGGTGATCCTCCTCCCCATCGCCGTGGGAGTCGGAGTCGGCGTCTTCTTCGGTACGAGGTCGGTGTGTCGGACAATCGGAGAGCAGACGCGGCGGACCGCCGTCTCCGTCGGGGTACTCGCCATCGTCGTCGTCGTGTGGATGGCGTCTGCTGTGATGCACCTGGGGAGTGCGCGCATGGCGCTCCTCGGTCCGCACCCGGCGACTGCGGCGTTCGCCCTCGTCGCCGAAGTCGGCGGCGGAATGCTCGCAGGTGCTCTGCTCACCCACCCCGACGCGGTCGCGTGGTTGAAGTCCCAGTGGACCCAGTCTCTCCAACCGGTCGGCGAGGACGCACAGAGGGTCGTTTCCCTTCAGGAGGAGTCGCCCGGCATCGACGAAGCCGACACGGGCATCGAGGCAGACAGTGAGCCACGTGCGGACGCTCCCGACGAGTCTCCTGACGACGTGGGCGGGGCGAGCGACGAGTCCCCGATGGCGGCCATCGTGACCGCCGACGACGGGGGGACTGCTGACAGGATGGAAGAGACAGCTGAAACCACCACGATCAGCACTGATGTGGCACTCGAGGAGGTCATTGAGACGACTACGATGAGCCTCGTCAATGAGGCGGATGCGCCGACGGGACGGCTGAGGCCGTGGACCCCGAGCGAAGAAGCAGTCATCCCCGCAGTCGAATCCCCCGCCCGCCAGGCCGAACGAGAACCCGAGCAGGACTGACGAGCATCCGGGTGAGTGAGGCCCCTCAGGCGGGCCCCTGCTCCCGCAACATCACAAGGACTCGGATGCCGACCCCGCTCATCGGACATTAGACTGGATGCGGTCGCGACTGGCGAGGGTGGGGCACCACCGGGGAGCGGCCGGATAACCCGCGAGGCGCCGCCCGCCTGGGCGCCGGGCATGCACAATCACTCCTGGAGGAATCATGTCCGTAAGGCTGGACAACCTGGAATCCATTGACGTGCGCCCCATCAAGCGCGCCCTCATCTCCGTATACGACAAGACCGGGTTGGAAGAACTCGCCCGGGGCCTCGCTCAAGCGGGCGTCGAGATCGTCTCCACCGGGTCGACCGCGGCCCGCATCGCGCAGGCGGGAGTGTCGGTCACGCCCGTCGACGACGTCACCGGATTCCCTGAGGTGCTCGAAGGGCGCGTCAAGACCCTTCACCCGAAGGTCCACGCGGGCATCCTCGCCGACCAGCGCAAGGCGGACCATCGCGCCCAGATCACCGAGCTCGGCATCAGAGCCTTCGATCTCGTCGTCTGTAACCTCTACCCGTTCTCCGACACCGTCGCCTCCGGCGCCTCTTTCGACGAGTGCGTCGAACAGATCGACATCGGCGGCCCCTCGATGGTGCGCGCCGCCGCGAAGAACCACCCCTCCGTCGCGGTCATTACCTCCCCCGCGCACTACCCGGACATCGTCGAGGCGGCAGAAAGTGGCGGTTCCACCCTCGATGAGCGCCGCGAATACGCCGCAGAAGCGTTCGTTCACACGGCGACCTATGACTTGGCGATCGCCGGATGGATGACGCGGCAGGTCGAGCGCACCGACCTCGTCGAAGAACTCGATGAGGCCTGCGAGGATCACCTCGGAATCGATGATGATCTCTTCTCTCAGATGTTGGAGGGCATTTTCGCGCAGCCGGAGGGCGACGACGACGCCGAGGACGACGACACCGTCATCGTCGCCGACGACGAGGAGCCCGTATTCCCGGCCTTCGTCTCCGCGGCATTCCAACGACTCGACGCCCTGCGATACGGAGAGAACCCGCACCAACAGGCGGCGGTCTACGCTGAACTGCTCGAAGACGAAGAGGGCGCCCTCATCCTTCGCGACGAGGACGACGCCGCCGACGCCCCGCTCCTGCCGGGCATCGCCAATGCCCGCCAGCTGCACGGCAAGGCGATGAGCTACAACAACTACACCGACTCCGATGCGGCGCTGAGGGCCGCCTACGACCACGAGCGCCCCTGCGTGGCGATCATCAAGCACGCGAACCCCTGCGGCATCGCCGTCGCCGACGACATCGCTGAAGCCCACCGCAAGGCCCACGCCTGCGACCCGGTGTCCGCATTCGGCGGCGTCATCGCCGTGAACCGCCCGGTTACGGTGCAGCTCGCCGAGCAGATCGTCCCGATCTTCACCGAGGTCGTCCTCGCCCCCGCATACGAGGACGGCGCGCTGGAGGTCCTGGCGGCGAAGAAGAACCTCCGCGTCCTCGAAGCGCTGCCGCCCCTGCGCGGCGACATCGAATTCAAGCAGATCAGCGGTGGCCTCATCGTTCAGAACCGTGACGAGATCGATGCCGTGGGCGACGACCCCGCGAATTGGACTCTCGTCGCGGGAGAGCCCGCCGATGCGGCGACTCTCGCCGACTTGGAGTTCGCGTGGCGCTCCGTAAGGGCCGTCCGCTCCAACGCCATCATCCTCGTCAAGGATGAGGCGTCCATCGGGGTCGGCATGGGGCAGGTGAACCGCGTCGACTCCTGCAAGCTGGCGGTTGAGCGCGCGAACACCCTCGGCGGCCGCGCCACCGGGGACGCTGCGAAGGATGCGGGCGCGGACGTCCAGTCCGCCGGTGGCGCCAGAGCCGATGATGTTGTTGACGCGCCCGAGCAGCGCTCCATCGGCTCCGTCGCCGCATCGGACGCGTTCTTCCCCTTCGCCGACGGACTTCAGATCCTCATCGACGCCGGAGTGAAGGCCGTCGTCCAGCCGGGAGGATCCGTTCGCGACGAGGAATCCATCGACGCGGCCCGCGCCGCGAGCATCACCCTGTACATGACCGGAACACGTCACTTCGCGCACTGACACCGTGCTTGCGGCCACTGCGCGGATGAATAATCACAATCCTTCGTGAAGGCACTCCCTTCGCGACGAAAGGACAGCTCCGATATGCGAGACCCTCTCGCACGCGCAGCGGCCGACGCAGGCATTGCGCTGCCCCCGCTCGGTCCCACCCCGAGACATTGGATCGCCCCGTGGCGGACCCTGCGGGGGCCCGCGTGGCCACTGCCCGCGGCCGCCCCGCGATTCGCCCGCGAACTCCTGCGCAGACGCGTACCCGCCCTCGCACTGGGGGTCGCAGCGACGACCCTGGGCACAGTCGCCTCCGCCCTCGTCCCCTGGGCGATGGGCGGCGCCCTCGATACTGCCTTAGCGACGGGCGTGTCCGCGGACCTGGCGATCGCCGGAGGAGTGTTCCTGCTCGTCGTCGTCCTCGTCGCAGTGGGGGACGCCCTCACGCAGATGACGGAGATCACCACGTGGATGGGGTCGTCCGTCGGATCGGCCAGAACAGTCGCCTCCTACGCATCGATGCACCCACGCGCCGTCAAACGCGACTCGACGGCGGGCGACGTCGTCACCGCGACGAATTCGGACGCCTCCGCATTGGGCAGAGCGACGTCTCTCATTCCCGAATTCGTGGCCTCCGCTGCGGCGACCATCCTCGTCGCGTTCCTCATGCTGAGAACCTCGCTCTCGCTCGGGCTCATTGTTCTCATCGGGATGCCGATCCTCGTCATCGGGCTCATGGCACTCGGAGGACCCCTCGAAGCCCGGCAGTCAATGATGCGCGACGAGCAGGGGGAGCTGACGACGATCTCCACCGACGCCGTGCAGGGGCTGCGCATCCTGCGCGGGATCGGCGGAGAGGACTCGTATTCGCGGGCCTACCGCGCCCAGTCGCAACGGGCCAGGGCCGCTGCGGTTAAGGTCGCGCCGACTGCCGCCCTCCTGGCGGCGACCCGCTCCGCCGTGCCCATGCTGTTCTCCGTCCTCGTCGTCGCCCAGGGCGCGATGCTCATCTTCGACGGGGTGATGAGCGTCGGCCAGCTCCTCGCCTTCTACGGGTACATGACTTTCCTGCGCCATCCCCTGTGGATTCTCTCCGACTCGGTCGAACACCTCACTCGCGCCTGGGTCGCCGTGAAACGTGCTTCGTCGATCCTCGCGATCCAGCCACTGACCTGCGACGAGGTCGGCGCCTCCGCCTCATCACAGCGCGAGGACCACCCCACGGTCGACTCCGATTCGATCGACTGGGCGAGTGCGACAGTGGAGGACCCGTTGAGCGGTGTTCGCCTGCGCCCGGGGCTCACCACTGCCCTGCTCGCCCCGAGCGTGCAGATCGCCCGCGATGTTGCCCGCCGTCTTGCCCGCGTCAGCGATGACGAGTCCTCCGCGATCCTGTCCGGCTCCGGATTCCACGTGCCCCTCGCGAGCCTGCCCGTGGGCGACGTGCGCAAACACATCCTGCTCAGTGAGGAGACCCCGCAACTGTTCGCGGGCTCATTGCGTGAAAACCTCCTCGGAGCCGACACGCCCCCGCCTCCCCGTCGCCCGCTGTCGGACACCATCTACCGGGAGATTATCGCATCTGCTCCCACGGGTGAAAAGGTCCTCCTGTCCGTGAACCATGACCCCTCAGACGACGACCCCGCCCTCCTGGATGCGCTCACAGTTGCGGCGGCATCCGATGTCCTTTCCTCCCTGCCCGGCGGATTGGACGGGCTGCTCGCAGAATCGGGGCGAAATGTGTCGGGGGGACAGCGCCAGCGCATCGCCCTCGCACGAGCACTCGTGCATGACCCCGACATCGCCCTCTTCGTCGAACCCACTTCGGCGCTCGACTCCCACACCGAGGCCCTCATCGGGGAGCGCCTGGCGAAAGCGCGCGACAAACGCACGACCCTCCTCATCACGGAATCGCCATTGCTTCTCGACTATGCGGACCACATCATCATCCTCGACTCCGATGGGCGGGCCGTCGCGTCGGGGAACCTCAACGACCTTAGAGTCGCAGTGAACGACGGTGTCAAGGGTGTCGCCCAAACGCTGGCGCTGCTGCGCAGGGGGGATGCCCGATGAGACTCCCCCTCGCCTCGCCCGCCCTTACGGGAAAGCGCCTCGTCGCCCTCGTGCGTTCCTTCGCTGCGCCGATGACAGTGATCGTCGGACTGCAGCTGCTCGCCGCGCTCAGTGCAGTCGCCCTGCCCTGGATCGTCGGGGACATCGTTGACGCCATTGGCGCGGGGACGACACGCCAATGGGTGCTCGGGCGCATCACAGTTGCCTTCGTCCTCGTCGCAGTGAACTTCATCCTCGTGTGGCTCTCCGACTACCGCTCGCGCATGCTGGGCGAACAGATCTTCGCAATCCTGCGAGAGGACCTTGTCGACTCCGTCGTCCACCTGCCCCTGTCCACGGTCGAGTCCGCAGGCAGCGGCGACCTCATCGGGAGGACGACCCACGACATCGACCGGGTGCAGATGATGATCCGCAGGGGATTGTCCGCGATCCTCGTCCTCGTGACGACGGCACTCGTCACACTCGTCGCAGCCGCCATCGTGTCGCCGCGGCTCGTGTGGGTGCTCATCGCGGAGATCCCCCTCGTCGTGCTCGTCGCGAAGTGGTACATGCCGCGCACCATCCCCTCCTACCAGGCCTCCTCCGCGGTCGTCGCCGAGTTCTCCGGCGTCATTTCTGAGACCGTCAGCCAGGCGGAGACGGTGGATGCCTTGCGCCTGGGGTCGACGCGGTGGGCCAGATACGACTCCCTCATCGCGCAGATGTGGCGACTGGAGCGCTACGGCGCATGGATGCGGGTCTTCTTATTCATCGGGATGATCATCGTGACCCTCAGCCCGATCGTGGTCCTCATCGGATTGGGCGCCGTCGGCGTCCCCGCGGGGTGGGTGAGCGCGGGCGCAGTGACCACGATGGTCATGTACTGCTACCAGTTGCGCGGACCGTTGTGGGAAGCGACCTTTTGGGTCGATGAACTCCAATTCGCCTACACCTCCCTGCAACGCATCTTCGGCGTCGACCTCGTCGAGGCGGATCGCACGGCGATAGAGGGGGCCACGGGCGGCGGCACCATTGACGTCGACTCGGTGAGCTATGCCTACCGGGAGGGGTCGCCCGTCCTTCACGACGTGTCGCTGACGCTGCGCGAGGCTGAGACTCTTGCAATCGTCGGCCCGTCGGGGGCGGGCAAGTCGACGCTCGGGCGCATGATCGCGGGCATCCACCCGCCCTCGTCGGGCAGTGTGCGAGTAGACGGCGTCGACCTGGTCGATCTGCCCGAGAAGGAGTTGCACCGGACGGTCGTCCTGGTCACCCAGGAGCATCACGTCTTCGTCGGATCGATTGCGCAGAACCTGCGCCTAGCGGCCCCCGATGCGGATGACGACGCCCTGTGGGAAGCTCTGCGCGCGGTCGGCGCCGCCGATTGGGTGGCGAACGAAGGCGGCCTCGAGATACGCGTCGGAGCCGGGGGCGCCCAATTGCCGCCCGCCCGCGCCCAGCAGATCGCACTGGCGCGGATCATCCTCATGAACCCCTCGACTCTGGTCCTCGACGAGGCAACGTCTCTGTTGGACCCCGCGTCGGCGCGCAGCGTCGAACAGTCCCTGGCGCGGGTCCTGCGGGGCAGGACGGTCGTCGCCATCGCCCATCGGCTCCACACGGCACATGATGCGGATCGGGTAGCGGTCATGGTCGACGGGCGGATCGTAGAACTGGGGACTCACGATGAGTTGCTCGCTCTCGAGGGCGAATACGCGCACCTGTGGAGGGCGTGGCGCTGTGGCGACTGAGCGCATCCCTGGGACTGCGAGGCGGAGGCAGCGCTAGAGCCCCGCATCGGGGTGATCGGGAACCGAAGGCCACACCCCCGGAGCATGACTGTGGGCGGTGAGCGAGTGCGTCGGGATCTCGTAGGCGAGCGGTAGGAACGGGCAGATCAACTCGGCGAGGTCGTCGGGCCGCTCATCGGAGATGAAGACGACTTTCGGGTGCAGCTTCGCCGACTCGACGAGGTCGAGGATCGGGCGCGAATCCTCCCACTCCGACTCCACCCAATAGACCGTCCAATCGGGGCCGAGGGGCCCCTGGGCGCTCACGATGAGGCGTCTGACGCGGCAGCCCGGCGGCAGCGCCGTCACCACGTCCTCGTCGAGGTTGATCATGAGGCCGGGCCCCGACACGGCGGTCAGCAAGCCGGCGGGGACATCGCGCGGATCCTCCGCCGTGCGCGCCCAGTGGGGGATCGACGCATCGATCGGCTCTGTCGCGGTGGACAGGCGAGCCACCCAGTCGACGAATCTCCACGTCATCAGCTCCGGGCGGACATCGAGCATCTCGGGGACCGCCCAGCGGAACTGGCACACGGCGAGGAACCACTGGAGCGGATCGACGGGACCCAGGAGAAGGCCCTCGCGCAGGTAGAGTGCCCGCTGCATGATGTCATCGCGGATCGGGTCGTCGGACAGCTTGCGGGCCTTGCGCAGGCGACGGTGGAAACGCTTCTGCGCGGAGGCGTAGTCGTCACCGTTGATCCACTGGTCGCCCGGCCAGTTGTGCAGGCGAACGACCTCCTCGCGCAGTGAGAATCGCTCGCCGATGTGTCCGCGATGGGCGAGGACGTCGTCCCAGGCCTCCACCATGGTGAGCGCCCGTTCGAACTCGGCGGGGATATCGATGAGGGGGATGACGTGAAGATGCATGTCTGCGACCCGGATCTGCCAATTGCGCAGCTGCTCGCGCGTCACCGGCGTGCCCGTCACCCGCTTCCAGCGCTTGTCCTGCGCACGGCGGGTGAATGCCTCCGCCCATTCGTCGACGGCGGCGGTGAGATCCTCATCGGGCGCGGGCGGGGCACAAGCGGGATCGAGGTCGTCACGCGCGACGGAATTCTCAAGGAATGCGATGGCGGACAGCAGTAGGCCGCGTTCGGGCAGCTTCACCCCTTTGCGGGATGCGAGGGAGATCGGGTTGAGGAACTGGTGGAGCAGCCACGTCGTATCGGGCGTCAGGGCCTTCGAGGCCGCCCGTGCAGTCGCCTCGACGACTTCAGCGTTGAGGGAAGCGACGAGGGGGAGGCACTCGCGCTCGGCTTTCGACAGCTTGCGGCCGTCGGGGAAGCGCTTGTGTGCGCCGTGCATCCCCAGATCGGTGATGAACTCGGGTGCGGCCCGTTTCTTGCGCTTCTTCGGACTCATAGTGCCATTGTCGTCGACTCCGCCGCCCGCCGTGGGGCGTGCGCGCCGCGTGGTGAGTCAGTCGGCAGATGTGCGGGGTCCCGTCGGTTCCGCAGGTCCGGGTACCATTGGCGCGTGACTACCACTGCTCCCCGCCCCGTCCTCGTCATCGACTTCGGCGCACAGTATGCGCAGCTCATCGCTCGACGGGTCCGTGAGGCCCGCGTCTACTCCGAGATCGTGCCGCACACGATGCCGGTTGCCGACATGCTCGCCAAGGACCCGGCGGCGATCATCTTGTCCGGAGGCCCCTCCTCCGTGTACGAGGATGGTGCGCCTTCAATCGATCCGGCCCTTTTCGACGCGGGAGTCCCGCTGCTGGGGATCTGCTACGGATTCCAGACCATGGCGGCCGCCCTCGGCGGCACTGTGGGGCGAACCGGCACTAGGGAGTACGGGCGCACCGACGCCTCAGTCGCCCCAGACTCCTGTCTTTTCGCTGGAACACCGACCGAACAGGTCGTGTGGATGAGCCACGGGGACGCCGTCCAGGCAGCCCCCGAAGGATTCGCCGTCACAGCATCCACCGCCGAGACGCCGGTCGCCGCTTTCGAGGATCGGGGCCGCAGGCTCTTCGGTCTGCAGTGGCATCCCGAGGTGGGGCACTCGCAGTTCGGCCAGGACGCGCTGACACACTTCCTCTACGAGGGTGCGGGCATCGAGCCGACGTGGACTGCGGGATCTATCGTCGATGAACAGGTCGAGGCGATCCGTGCGCAGGTTGGCGACGCGCAGGTCATCTGCGCCCTGTCCGGTGGTGTCGATTCCTCTGTCGCTGCAGCATTGGTCCACAAGGCGGTCGGCGATCAGCTCACATGCTTCTTCATCGACCACGGGCTTCTGCGGGCGGGGGAGCGCGAACAGGTCGAGGGCGACTACGCGCGCGGCATGGGCATCCGGGTCATCACGGTGGACGAGTCCGAGCGATTCCTCTCCGCGCTCGCGGGAGTGTCCGATCCGGAGACGAAGCGCAAGATCATTGGCCGCGAGTTCATCCGCTCGTTCGAGGCCGCTCAGAAACAGGTCATCGAGGAGATCAGCGCCGTCGACGGCGAGGTGAAGTTCCTCGTTCAGGGCACGCTGTACCCGGATGTCGTCGAGTCCGGCGGTGGCGAGGGCGCGGCGAATATTAAGAGTCACCACAATGTCGGCGGCTTGCCCGAGGATATGACGTTTGAGCTGGTTGAGCCGCTGCGCGCCCTGTTTAAAGACGAGGTGCGCGCCGTGGGCCGCGAACTCGGGCTGCCCGACTATCTGGTGAATCGTCAGCCCTTCCCCGGACCCGGCCTGGGCATCCGGATCATCGGAGAGGTGACGAAAGAGCGGCTCGACATTCTTCGAGCCGCCGACCTCATCGCCCGTGAGGAGATGACCGCCGCGGGACTGGATTCTCAGATCTGGCAGTGCCCGGTGGTGCTGCTCGCCGATGTTCGCTCGGTGGGAGTCCAAGGCGACGGTCGCACCTATGGCCATCCGGTGGTGCTGCGCCCTGTGTCCAGCGAGGATGCGATGACGGCGGATTGGACGCGCCTGCCCTACGATGTGCTCGCCCGCATCTCGACGCGCATCACGAATAGCGTGCCCGAGGTGAACCGTGTCGTCCTCGATGTGACGAGCAAGCCTCCGGCGACCATCGAGTGGGAGTAGTCTCGTTTGCTTTACTAATAATGAAATGAGATTTATGGAAGTGCAGCTCAGACATGGCTGAACTGCACTTTTTGATAGTGGTTCCCCATTTACAGTCGCCGCTAACATAGGAAGAATCAATTGCGGATTACCGCCGATGACGGTATAAAATTGGCGGTAATAGAGAGGGACCGGGCTATGGGCTACCTACCGCCGTGTGAACGCAACGGGGTGGGTTCTAGGGGTGGTTGCGACACGTGTTCTGTCCTGAGCAGTAGTTCGAGGCGCTGCTTGGGTGTGTCCTAGTGTAGGGTTTTGCGTGGGCGGTCGCCCTGTTGGTCTGCGATGGCATCTAGGTCTGCTTCGGTCAGGGGTGATAGGTCGGTGCCTGTGGGCATGTAATTGGCGCAAAAGTCCGTTTGTGTTTTCGTTGGTGCCGCGTTGCCAGGGTGAGTGCGGGTCGCAGAAATACACATCAAGGCCCAGCTGTGAGCCGATCGTGCGGTGCTGGGCCAGCTCGCTTCCCTGGTCCCAGGTCAGCGACAATCGCAAGGAGAGTGGGGCAATCCCGCGAGCTTGTCGATGATGGCGTCTTGGACCTCGATGGCTGTATGCCCATGGGGCAGGTAGAGCAGCATCGTATACCGGGTGGAGCGCTCGACAAGTGTGCCGACGGCGGATTGGCCCTTCGCTCCAATAATCAAGTCGCCCTCCCAGTGTCTTGGTATGGCCCGGTCCTCTATGCTGGCGGGTCGTTGGCTGATCATCACCATGGGATCCTTGAATCGTGGCCGTACCTGACGGCTGTGTGCGTCTGGGCGTCTGTGGGTGCGTCCTTGGCGCATGAGGGACGCGATCTCCTTGCGGAGTGCGCCTTTGGCCTGGATGAAGAGGGACTGGTAGATCGTCTCCACGCACGGGTTCATGCTCCGATTATGCGGGAAACGCATGCGCAAGTAGGCGCAGATCTGCTCGGGAGACCACTTGATCTCAAGCTTGTCCCACATGATTGCCCACAAACGCGGATTGGCGCATTTGCGTGGCTTGGGGTGTTGGAGGCGCTTGCTTGCTCGCATGTGAGCAATGTAGGGGGTGTAGCACATGGAGGTAATCCCGTTTCGCCGAAGCTCTCGGCTCACCGCCCGGGGCGAACGCCCTAACTGTCGAGCGATGTCCCGGATCGAAAGGCCCTCCACGCGCCACCCGAAGATGAGCATGCGTTCCTTAAGAGACAAGAAACGTTTGCTGACCCGATGAGGCCGACACTTCATGTACAAACGGTACCAATCCGCTTGCGGAGCGATACTAGCTCGCTCACACCGCCCACTTGCGCGAGTACGACCATTACGCCACACTTTGCCTGTCCGCTTCGACACACCAACAGCATGAGCTGCCTGCGTGAAGTTCAAACCATCCCCAAGAACCAAAACAAACGACCGACGCCCAGCCTGACATGCCTCACAACGGGAGGAATACACAACCCCACCAAAACACGACCAACACCAGCCACAACGAACCCCCCTCACAAAGACTCCGCTGCAACCACCACAAGAACCTAGACCCCAAGACCACACATCAGGGGTCAACCAAACACACAGCAGACCCAGAAACCAGAGACTTCAAACCCCACCCACACCCCCAACTACGAAAAGCCAGATAAGCCTCGTCGCGGATGCGTCGTGCGTGTCTGCCATCGTCCCATCCTTCTTACGCTGGGGTCCGCAACTGGTCGACGGGGATGCGCTCCGGGTACGCGCCGGTGGTGAGGATCTGCTCAAGGTAGCGGTTGTCGAGGACCATGTCGTCCTCGATGAGCTGCCAATTGGCTTTCTTCCTGAAGAACACCTTGAAAATGAGGAAGTTCATGACCGGGCTGATAATGGGCGTCATCATGCCGAAGGCCTCGGTGTGGGTGAAACGACAGCCCTCGGACACGCGCTCACCCTCGAAGGTGATCACGGCGGTCTTCTTGTCGCTCACGAATACGTACCGGAAGCGGTCCGCATCGCGCACACTCTCGGTGATAGTCCCGGTCACGTCGTAATCGAGACCCATGACAATTTCGTAAAAGCGCACCTTGGAGCCCACGGCGAGGCTGTGGTCGTACAGGTTGCAGGCCAGGTGGTAGGGGCTCCACTTGACGAACTCTTCCTCAAAGGCGTCCACCCAGGCGCAGAGCTTCTCGAACGGAACCGCTATGTCGATCGCATGGCGTAATACCTTCATCGTGAATCTCCCTTGATGTGCCGTCTGAACTCCTCCCGCACTGCGTCCGGAGCATGGAGCGCATCGGCTGCGAAGTCGATGATGTGCTCGATGAGGCGGGCGCCGTCATCGTCCTTGCGCACGCGGCTTGAGGTCGAGAATTCGTAGACCATCTCGCCTATGCCGCCGGTGATGAAGAGTGCGAGCCCTTCCTTGGTCTCGTCGTCGGTGTCGAGCCAGTCGAGCTGGTTGATGTAGGCGCGCCAGAGCGCAACAAAGCGTTCGGCGACCACGGCGCGCAGGTCGAGGAGCATGAGTCGGTTGGCGGGGTCGGTCAGCGCCTCGTCGGTGTGTTTGTCCTGCGAGAGCGTACGAGCGAAAAGCTTGAGGACCTCGACCATCATCTGCTCGGGATTGTCGGCGTGCTGCACCATGCAGGCATCGACCTGTGCCAGGTAGCGGCTGGCGTACTCCTGCATGACGACCTGGTAGAGGTCTGCCTTGGAGGAGAAGTAATAGTAGAACACGCTGGGGGAGGCCGTCTTATCGCCTACCGCGTCGAGGATGTCGCGGACGGAGGTGCGCTCGTAGCCATTGGAGAAGAACAGTGAGGCGGCGGCCGAGACGAACTTGCTGCGCCGGACATTGGGGTCCTTCTTCGTCCTCGCCACAGACGTCGCCTCCTCAAATTTATAGAATGTTGCTCTATATTTAATATATAGAACGATATTTCACGTATGTCAACTAAGAGCAGAAAGACTGTTCGAAAAGAGATGCGGACGAATACTCGGACCACGGGACCGGAAGGGAGCATGCATGACGACGTGGTCGAGCCGACGCCGCTACTACTACGACTGGGTATGGATGCGCAGTTCATGGGCGACTTCTTCGGCGTCACCTTCTTGCTCGGCATCGAGAAGCACCTCCGCCCGGGCGATTCGGGTGACAAGGGCATCGGCATCATCAACGGTTGGTCTGGTATGGGGATTGGCGACGACCCGATGTGAGTGCGCTGTGGTGTGTTTCGGACGGATTATTCTCATGTCGAGGGCTTACCTGGAAAGTTCCGTGAGGACGCGGAGTTGAGTTTCTCCTTCGTCATAGACGCCTTCGACGAAGATGCGTGGACGTAGAGTTGTCTTCGGATCGTTTGATGGATCATTCCTGTCCCGATGAAGGAGAGCCCGATGGACTTCGCTTCGAACATGCGTCCCGACGACATGGAGCGCATCACCACCCCCGAACTGGCCGATGCTTTCATCGCTGAGGCAGTCGAGGCCATCCGCGCCCAGGTCGGCGACGGCAAGGTACTGCTCGCCCTGTCCGGCGGCGTCGACTCCTCCGTCGTCGCCGCGCTGCTCATCACAGCCATCGGCAAGCAGCTGACCAGCGTCCACGTCAACCACGGCCTCATGCGCAAGGGCGAGTCCGAGGAGGTCATCGAGGTCTTCGTCAAGGGGATGGGTGCCAACCTCGTGTACGTCGACGCCTCCGGCCGCTTCCTCAGCCTGCTGGCGGGAATCGATGAGCCCGAGGCCAAGCGCAAGGTCATCGGCAATGAGTTCGTCAACGTCTTCGCCGAGGAGGCCGCCAAACTCGAGGACATCTCCTTCCTCGGCCAGGGCACCATCTACCCCGACATCCTCGAATCCGAGAAGGGGGTCAAGGCTCATCACAATGTGGGCGGACTGCCCGAGGACCTCCAATTCGGGCTGGTCGAACCGGTCAAGCTGTTGTTCAAGGACGAGGTGCGCGTCGTCGGCAAGCGACTCGGCTTGCCCGCCTCCATGGTCGACCGTCAGCCCTTCCCCGGTCCGGGCCTTGGCGTGCGATGCCTGGGCGCCATCACCCGCGATCGCCTCGAAGCCCTTCGCGAGGCCGACGCCATCGTCTGTGAGGAGATCGAGGGCGCGGGCCTGAACATCTGGCAGTACTTCTGCGTCATTCCCGACGTGCGCGCCACCGGTGTCCGTGATGAGAAGCGCGCCTACGAATGGCCCGTCATCATCCGCTGCGTTAACACCGTCGATGCGATGACCGCCGAGGTCCCCGAACTCGAGTGGCCGCTGATGAAGAAGATGACGACTCGCATCCTGAGTGAGGTGCCCGGCGTCTGCCGCGTCGCCTATGACCTCACCCCCAAGCCCATCGGCACCATCGAGTGGGAATAAATCGTATTTAGCATTGGGGCTGGACTAGTTTAGTGTTCAGGAAGGCACTTGAATTGGCTCATGACCAGTAGATATAAGCCCAAGAATAAGTACGTTATGAACTCGCACCTCTCCGAGTGCACATTCAGGGAGTTGCTGAGGCTCTTCTGCGCCGACGTGACGGCCGCCTTTGCGGCCGAGCTGACGGGACTCAACCGCAACACGGTCAACCGCTACTACATGATGCTCAGGGCGAGGATCGCCGAGCTCTGCGAGCGGGACTCGCCGTTCAACGGCGAGGTCGACGAGAGCTCCGTCGGACCCAGGCGCGTCAGAGGCAGGCACGACCACGGCGCCGGGCGCAAGACGATCGTGTTTGGCCTGCTCAAGCGGGGTGGCAAGGTCTACGCACAGATAGTCCCTGACATCTCCAGGAGGACGTTGATGCAGGGCATCGAGAAAAAGGCGGACAAGTCGTCGACCATGTACACCGACGGCTTCAACTCCTCCGACGGCCTGGTCGACTGGGGCCACCGTCACCACTACCGCGTGCACCACGGCGCGGACGAGCTCGTGGAGACGAGAACCCCCCGCACTCACATCAACGGCATCGAGAGCTTCTGGGGATACGCCACGAACCGGCTGGTAAACACCAGGGGGCTGCCAAGGAGGGCTTCCACCTCCACCTCACGGAGCGCGAGTTCAGGTCCAACACGCGCGAGCAGGACATGTACAGGTTCACGCTGAAGGAGCTCCGCGAAAGAACACTAAACTAGACCAGCCCCTTGTGTTATAGGTCCGTGGCATGATTGTTGCATGGACGACTACCAGGCGTTGTCGAGCAGTGAGGCATACACAATCGCGGAGTTGTGCGCACTCGTAAAATCAGGTGGGCTGCGCGTGCCTCAGTTCCAGCGCTCGTTTCGGTGGGATGGGAAGGATGTGCTCAGCCTCTTCGACTCGATCATGCGCGGGTTCCCTTTCGGCAGTTTGTTGTTGTGGCAGCGTGAGGCCGAAGCAGACGATCTGCTTGTCGGCGCGTTGCATGTTGAAGCCCCGGCGCGGTCGGATACTCTGTGGGTGGTCGACGGCCAGCAGCGTGTCACCAGCCTGGTCAACGCCGTTGATCCTGAAGGGGTGCAGGACCCGCGCTTCGCCCTGGGGTACTCACTACGGCAGAAGAACGTGGTGGCCGGCCGGTGGCTTGAGGACCCACTAGCGATCCCATTGCCCGACCTGTTTGACTTCTCCCGGGCACTCGCCTGGCTCGCGGACAACCCTAACGCCGCCGACCAAGCGACACACATTCAGGACATGGCGGCCAGGCTCAACCGTGTGACCGTACCAGCCACGGTCATGAAGCAGACAGACGAGAAGACGCTCCGTGAGGTGTTCGACCGGATCAACTCCCGCGGCAAGCGCCTGAATGCAGCGGAGATCTTCAACGCCATCCACGGCGGGCCCGAGGCGGGAAACACCACCTCCGGCATCGCCGCCAACGTTGATGCGCAGACCCGCTTCGGCTCGCTGGATGACAAGGTTGTAGTCCAGGCGATCCTAGTGCGACGGCATACGGACATCACCAGGGACGTCCACGGAGAGTTCTCCGCCAGCCGTCGTCGCGTGAGCGACTTTCCCGAGGAGAGCGAGGCGGAGGCCTACCGGGCCACGGAGCGCGCGCTCGTACAAGCGGTACGTTTTTTACAGGGACGCTGCGGGATTCCGCATCTGGTGTTTCTGCTCTTCCGCTTTCAACTGCTGGTTCTCACACGTTTCTTCGCTCTCTTCCCCGAACCGGCCGATCGCAATCTGGAACTGCTGTCCCGTTGGCTGTGGCGCACGAGTGCGGGTGCCGATTCGCTGGGCATCAGTGGCTCACAGACGGACCTGCGCGACATGGCGGCACGGGTGAAACGGGGCGAGGAATCCGCATCGGTGCAGCGGCTCCTCGAGGCGGTCGATCTCAAAGAGGCCCCGAAGCCTCCGGACCTGACGGTCTTTCGTGCGACTCGCTCAGACTCAAAGATGATTCTCGCGGCATTGTGGAGCCTTCACCCGGTGGATGTGCGCACCAACCAACCGATGACCATTGAAGCCTTGGCTGAGCAGTTGGAGGGGGAGACGACACCGCGTGCCGTAGTAGCCGACCTCGTGTCCCTATCGGAACTCAAGGAGCAGGACCCGGTTGCTGCGTCGAAGCTCATCTCCATGCTGGATAAGAGGGAGCTGCTGACGCTCCTCGAAGCACAACTCGACCTGGGTTCCCTGCTACTGGATGAAACCATGCTGGAGCGGCTGCAAGACAATGACTTCAGTGAGTTTCTGCGACTGCGCGCGGAGGCGTTGCAGATGTATCTGAACGAGTTTCTGATGGTGCGTACCGCATGGGGACAGGAGGACACTCCGCCGCTGTCTGACTATGTGTCAGATGTGGAGAACCAACCGTGAGCGATCGAATATATGCGGTGCTTCTACACGGCAAGCACGTGGCCTCTATCTACAGACATGACCAGGATGACGGGGGACCATTCACAAAGCTAGTCTTTGACCAGGACTACTGGGATCGTCCGGGACGGATGGTCCTCGGACGCTGGTTTGAGGACCATCCACATAAGCAGCCGCACGCCACCAACCGGGTACCAGCATGGTTCTCCAATCTCCTTCCCGAAGGACGGCTTCGGGAACTCATCGCTCGTGAGCAAGGCGTTAACGTTCACCAGGAGATGGATTTGCTGGGTCGCGTCGGCCATGATCTGTCGGGGGCTGTAGAAGTGCGCCTGGATCCAAATGCAGATCCAGGTGCTGAGCCTTCTGACATAGTTGATGTTTCAGACGAACATTCTCGGCGACCAGTCGGCGCCCTGCGTTTCTCGCTGGCCGGTATGGCGCTGAAGTTCTCTGTTCGGGACGACGGCGGCCGCTTGGCGCTCCCCGCCCAAAGCGAGGACGGTGACTGGATTCTGAAGACTCCCGATCCGGCGTACCCGGGACTTGCCTCCAACGAACTGGCAGTAATGGAGTTGGCACAGCAGGTTGGGATCGAGGTTCCGGAAGCCGCGCTGTGGGCTCGGGATAAGATTGACGATCTGGGCCCGGGCGCCTGGCTCTCAGGAGAAACCGACGCCTACGCCGTACGTCGCTTCGACCGCTCGCCTGAGGGGCGTATACATATCGAGGACTTCGCGCAGGTCCTGAACCGCTACGGCACGGGTGACGGCAAGTATCAGTCCAACGTGGAGACGGTTGCCGGTTTGGCTTACCGCGGGCGGGATCACTTCTCCCTGCAGGAGATGGTGCGACGCACGGTCTTCAACCTGCTGGTTGGCAACGGGGATGCCCACCTGAAGAACTGGTCACTGATCTACCCCGACGGGCGGCGTGCGCGGCTCTCTCCTGCCTATGACCTCGTGTGTACCGCCGCCTACCCGAACCATTCGGAACTCGGATTGCCATTCTTCCGCGCCACCAGGCTGGCCGACGTCGCTCGGGAGCATTTCGTGTGGCTCCAGAACAAGCTTGATGTCGGTGATGAGGACGTGCTTGACGTCGTCAATGAGACGGTGGACCGTTTCTTTTCTGTCCGGGAGAGCATCGACGCCGCACCAGTGCCGGTGCGCGAGTGGATCATCGGCCACATGGAGCAGACGGCGAGCCGATTGCGTCACTGACTTGAGGCGGTGTGCACGACCGCGTGAAGGCGCCGAGCCATCCAGGGGGTGTCCCTGTGTGGTGTGTTAAGCGGCGGTGGCGAGTTTTTCTGATGGGTGTGGGTCGTAGAGGGTAGCGTCGCGGAGCATGGCGTGAAGGGTCAGGACGCGGCGGTGTGCGAGGGCGAGGACGGATTGGTTGTGTCGTTTTCCTTGTTCGCGTTTCTTGAAGTGTCGTGGGTTTGTGAGAGGCGTTGATTTATATAGGAGATAGTCTCAGATCGTGGCTGATGTGAAGTGTGATAAGGAAACCAATAGAGCGTGTGCTGTGCTTGCGCTACGAGGCGCTCGCTGGAGGTGGTTCCACTAAAGCAGGCGCCCGATGCACGATCGGCAGCATGGTGGATATCACTCCAACTACCCTCCACAACTGGATACGGAAATGCTGAAGCAAAACAGGCTGCCGGCACGGCCCAAACCGAGCAGGAGAAAGACGCTGAGCTTGCCCAGTTGCGCAAAGAAAACAAGCAACTGAAGGAAGCCAACGAGATCCTGAAGTTGGCCTCGGCTTTTTCGCCCAGGCGGAGCCGGGCCGCACACGCAAATAATCGTGGATTTCCTCCACACGTACCAGCACCAGTTTTCCATCGAGCGGATGTGCCAAGTTCTACGACAATCAATACCAGATCTCACCAGCAACGTACTTACCGCTACCAGGCGCGTCTCTTCGGGCCTACACCTGTTGAGTTGCGCGACGCGTATGATGCCAGGGTGTGTGTCTTAACGTGGTGTCATTTCCTGCTGGTGGTTCGTCGTCGTTGACGTGGAGAGGGGCCATCGTGGGAGGCCCCTGTTGTTTCCGGCAAGAAGCAAAGAAGTGATCCCACGATGACCCATAACCAGTCGGCCTTGTCCGCGCTGATCCAGGAAGTCCTGACCGATCCCGACCTCGCCCACTCGGACGTGTTCCGACGGATGCTGCAGGCGGGACTGCAGGACCTGATCAACGCTGAAGCGACCGCGAGGATCGGTGCGGCCCCGCACGAGCGGACCCCCGAGCGCACGACCCGGCGTAACGGGACGCGCCCCAAGACGCTGGCGACGCCGGCTGGCGAGGTGGAACTGGCGATCCCCAAGTTAAGGGAAGGATCGTTCTTCCCCTCTCTACTGTCTCCTCGCAGGAGGGTCGACAAGGCCCTATACGCGGTGATCTGCCAGGCCTGGATCGACGGCGTGCCCACCCGTCAAGTCGACCAGCTGGTGCGCGCCCTGGGCAACAAGACCGGTATGAGCCGTTCGACCGTGTCGCGGATCTGCACCGAGATCGACGAGGCCGTCGCCCACTTCCTGACACGCCGCCTCGACCACACCTGGTTCCCCTACCTGTTCCTGGACGCCACCTACCTCGACGTCAGGGTGCGAGGCCGGGTCGTCTCCCAAGCGCTCGCGGTCACCACTGCCGTCTCGGACGAGGGACGCCGCGAGATCCTCGGGATCAGCCTGGGGGACGCCGAGACCACCGACTTTTGGACCAGCTTCCTGCGCTCCCTACACGACAGGGGCCTGAGGGTCGCCACCAGCCACGACCCTCTGGGCGTCGCCATGGTCACCAGCGATGCCCATGCCGGCCTCAGGGCGGCGGTCAAGGCGATCCTGCCGGGAGCGGCCTGGCAGCGCTGCCGCATCCACTTCTCGCGCAACGTCACCCAGCGTCTCGGATCAGCCCACTCCAAGCCCGTGAACGCCCTGATCTCCACGATCTTCGCTCAGACCACGCACGAGGCTGTCACCGCCCAATACCGGGCGGTGACCGACTCCCTGACCGTTTCCTTCCCCCAGATCGCTGAGATGCTCACCGACGCCGACGCCGACCTCACCGCCTTCGTGACCCTCCCGCGAGACCACTGGCAAAAGGTCTGGTCCAACAACCCCATCGAGCGGCTCAACCGCGAAATCAAGCGCCGCGCCGACGTCATCCAGATCTTCCCCGACCGCCAGTCCGTCAACCGCCTCATCGGCGCAGTCCTCCTCGAACAGCACGAAAAATGGCAATACGGCGAACGCCGCTACTTCTCCAACACCTCCATACGCAAACTCATCCACATCCTCACCGACCAGCACGAAAGCACCAGACCCCAACTCCCCCTCACCGCCTAAGCAAGTGACACCACGACACGAGACTTGACCTGATGCCAACCGATTGGTGGACATCTGGACACGCAACAGGCGTGTCTACGGTCGACATAAGCTGTGGTGTGCAGCCACACGGGCTTTTCACAGATGAGGGTGTAGGGCGGTAGCCGGGTCGGCTGCTGCGACTGCTGGGTATTTAGGGTGTCCTGCGGCGCAAATCCACGCGTACGACAGTCGACAATCCGAATACCCCCGATTCGCTGACCACTGTAAGCGGGCGTGGTCGAGTGTTACTCGGCCGGATCACTGGTGGGTGGCAGACTTACCTACGTCTACACCCAGCAGGGAGTGTGCTATGTCGCTTTCATCGCCGACGTCTACTCCCGGAAAATCCTCGGATACGCCGTGTCCCGATCACAACAGACAGATTTCGTGCTTGACGCACTACGACAAGCACTCAGCGTACGAACCCGCCCCAACCCCCACTTCAGTCCTGTGGGCATTATCCACCACTTCGATGCAAAGGTCCCAGTACACCAGTGAGAGCCTGTGGGCCCTGCTTGCTCGAGAGCGGCTGACCGGCTCCACCAGCACAGTCAGTGATGCCTACGATAACGGGCTGATGGAGTCGACCATCGGCCTGTACAAAAGTGAGGAGACCCACATCCACAACCTCACCCGGCCTACCTGGCAAGACGTCGAGGCCACCACCACCGAATGAGTCTACTGGTACAACACCGAACGTATTCACGAATCCATCAGCTATATAACACCCGACGAACACGAAACCTGCCACCACCAAACCCCTCCCAGAAGGGAATCAACCAAAAGTCTCAGCAGCTTAAACACCCACACTCACAAAACCAGGACGAATCACCTCTGACTACATGGCTTCGGCGATAGGAGGGTGGAAGAATCTCCAGCTCACGCGCCCCACCGGCTCCATCAAAACGGGCTATGTAACAATCGAGTGGGAGTAGTCATCGCCTGATGTTCTCCAACAGTTGGTTTGTCGCCGCCTTATATCGCCGTAGTGCGCGATCATGCGGTATCTGCTGCAGGGAGGCAACTGCGGACAGAACGCTCATGGAGAAGTGTGGCTCCTGAAGGAATCCGGCAGGCGGTGTTTCGATAACGGTGCCTCCGTCGACTTCGATGAAAACCCATGAAAGAGCGGTTCGAGCTGGTTACGCCATTGCCCGGATTGTCGCGGCAATCCAATGCGAGATCGATCGGGTCGTTCGCGAGGGACAGACGCTCATTCTGGAGGGAGGACTCGTTCCAACGCCGGTCACTCGAACTCAAAGAGGAGCGCTTCTCGAGGGAAACGCGATCGTCGGCATCATGGTCCCGTCGTCCTCGGTATGGCATTCGGCATTGCTTGCCTCTGGCACAAGGACGTGCATGCGATGATGACGGCGCCATCGCCGAGGGGCGCGGATGACGCGGAGATACGTCGCCTATCGGGATACTCGCGCGCGGTGTTCGCCAGGGTCTTCTCCCTATTTCGGATCATGTCCACACTACGGCTGACACTCAGAGTTACAGGAGGAGAAATGAAGGTCAGCATCCAAAGGAAGCCCGCGTTCGTCGTCTCAGGGCTTATGCGTGAGACCATCGGGAACTCGGAGTGCCCCTCCACTTGGGACGCGCTCTGACGGGGACTGGGACGAAAAGATGCTCTCCGCGCCCGGAAACGGACGATGCTACGGCATGTGCTTCGACGTCGAGGCCCCGGGAACGATCAACTACCTGGCGGGCTATGACACATCGGATGGCGCGCCGGACTTCGAAGCGGACGGCCCGGGAGACATGCATGCGGACGACTACGAGATGGAGCTGTGGGTACCCATCGAGGAAGCGTCGAGCAGCCGACAAGAGGGTGTTCTCCTCAACGGTCAGGTACGGACGGGGCTGTGCTCCCGAAAGACGAAGCGGACGCGCTTCGTCCAGGAGGTTCTGGGGCAATTCCCGACGCCCTCTTGAATTCCGCTGCCCGCATGGTGTTATCTGTTGCCGACGGAACTTGCAAGTCGAACGGGGAGGGACTGTGACGGAACTGAGTGAACTGTCGAAAACCTTGTACGTCCCCCTCGCGGGGCGCATCTACGCGTCGAAACACTATCCTGCGATGATTGCCGATTTGAAGGTCCTCGCCCTCGAATCCGCCCTCCCCGCCGAGGCCGAGAGGATGCGTCACGGGCAAAGCGAGTACACGATGCTTGCGAGCGTCGCCCGCTCCATCAATATGGACCGCCGTATCCGCGCATTCCTTGCGGACTACCCTGACGCGGCTGTCGTCAATGTCGGATGCGGGTTGGAAACCGCGTTTTGGCGGTGCGACAATGGGCGTGCGCTGTGGTTTGAGCTCGACTTGCCCGAAGTCATCGACCTGCGCAATGAACTCCTCGGGTCGTCGGAACGTGATATCGGCCTTCCAGGCGACATGTTCGACTACTCGTGGATCGACCGGGTCAAAGAGTACGGCGAACGGCCGACCATCGTCATCGTGTCCGGCGTCTTCTACTACTTCCACGAGGACGAGGTCGTCGACTTCATCAATCACCTCGCTGCCTTCGACAATGTGCGCCTCGTCTTCGATTCGACCTCCTCAATCGGGGTCAAGATGTCGCAGTACTACGTGAAACGGATGAAGAACTCCTCTCTCATGCACTTCTCGATCGACAATCCGAAGTCATTCGTCGACGCCCTCGTCGAGGGGGCGCGACTCATTGAACACACCCCCTACTACCGTGATATCGACAGGCGCGGCATCGGGCTCGGCGCCCGGGTGGCCATGTGCATTTCCGACGCATTCCATATGGTCGCCATGAACACGATTCAGGTTCGGGGGTGAAAGAGCGGCAGTCATCCGTCGACCCCGACTATTCTGCATGCGACCCCTCACTGCCCCCGTCGGCACGGCATGCCACGACATCGAGCGGCTGCCATGCGTCGAAGAGGCGCTTCTCAATGATTCGCAGTCCCTGCTCGGACAAGAACGCCTCGAAAGCGCCGCCGTCCCAGTCGTGGGCGGATTCGAAGCCGAATCTGCGCAAAAGCTTCATGCGTCCAGAACCGGCCCGTGTTCCGTGGACGTAGTTCGGCACAATGATCAAGCCGCCGGGGCGTACCACCCGCTTTAGATGTGCGATCGCGTCCTCGGGCGAATCGAGAAGGTGGAGGACGTTGGCGCACACGGCCGCATCGAACACACCCGTCGGCAGGCTCAAAGCAGTGATGTCTTGAACCCTGAACGCGATATTGTGCAGGCAATGGTGCGCGGCTTTGCGTCGTGCCCGGGCGAGCATCTTCTCCGAGTAGTCGCATGCCATGACGAACTCGACCTTGGAGGCGAGCAGACAGGCGAACGCCCCCGTCCCGCACGCGGCGTCGAGGATGCGATCACAGGGACGGAGGAAACCTGCGATCCACGCGCCAGCCTCGGCGAGCTCCGCGTCCCCGGAGCGCGTTACGAGGTCGTAGACCCGGGCGTAGTGATCCCAGAAGCTTCGGTTCAACGCCTTCACTCTCCCATCCTCATTGGAGCTGTGCGGTCAAGTCATCCGCATCCAGGCTAGAAGGTGAAGTGTCCGACGGGGACGGACCTCGGTCACTTGAAGACGGAGAAACGGAGGACACGCAATCAGCGCATGAGGATCCTCGTTTACGGGTGCGGAGTCTCGACTCCCTCGCCGCCCGCAAGCTCATGCGTACAGGGAACGATGTCACTGTGCTCGCCCGGGGCGCTGGGAAGAGGTTTTCGATGAGGATGGGCTTGTCATCGATGCTCTCGACCCTGGCGACTGCTATGACCTTATCGCCGTCTTCATGACGATGCTCCGCTGAGGAGACTCGTCGGGCGACCGTGCACAAGCGTGTCTGTCGATGTGCTCTGTCGGGTGCGTGCCCAGGCGGGTTTCATTGAGGGCGACAGTCGTGCGGGCCGTCTCCAACGACTCACCCCTTAAGGAGGCGGCGGAGCTCGCCGCGTAGGCGTTCGCGTCCCTCGCCAGGTGCTCGCAACGTCCCGTCCCCTCACAGACATGTATTAAGGCCCCGGGGGTAGGCGTGCATTCACATGCGGAGGCGGATCACGTGTCTTGATGCGTCGAGGAAGGGAGAGGTTGACGGCCTGCGCTCCAACAACGTCGGTAAGCCGATCACCCTCAAGATGGTCACGGGCATGCCGCCCCCGAGGGAGGCGTGACATGGATGAGAGCGTTACAGTCCTTGAGGTGGCAGACGAGGACGCTGTTGGGGCGGGCGCGTGTCAGACCGCCGACTCAAGCAAGTTCGGTGCATACCTTGCCGACGAGTTCGGCGAGAGCACTCGTGTCCTCGACATCGACGAGGCGCATCGGCTTCGCGCCTTTGTAGGGGATCTCCTGCTTGTTCAGCGCCTCCGTCGAGGACGGCGTCTCCTTCATGAGGAATCGGTCGTCGTAGATTCCGCCGAAGAGTACGCCCTTCGAGTAGAGCAGATACTCCCCCATCATCTTGCGGTGGGTGATTCCGTCTACTCCGCCGAGCAGGTCGAGGACGTAGTTCAGGAATTCGTGAGATGACGCCATAATGGTTCCTCCTCTGTCAGACGGTTTTGATTTGGTGACGCAGACCGTCCCGAGCCTTTCGGGCGTTATCCGGAGCATGCTCTTCGATCGTATCTTCCACCGTCTCACACTGCTGATCGATCCGGCTTCCAATCCGGTGTTGCAGGTCGGGGCAGAATCGTTGCAGCGGAGATTCGAGCCTGATTATTTTAGTATGATATGACGCGCGGTGCGACGATGCAATCGAGTTCTGTCGGAACGTCGGAATCCGTTTCGTCATGCTTCACCCCTCTCCGAGCGCCTTTTCTGTGCACGGCGTTCGAGCGAAGACGGATTCGGATATGCAGAAGGCAGCCAAGCCCTGTGAAGCGGAGGGCGTCGGCTGAACCTCTCATCCCACTGCAGCGCGCTTAGCGCTCTGACATGTATTTCTCTATCTCGCCAGGGGTCGGTTTCCGCATCTGTGCGCCTGCGTGCTCTTTGTAGTCGTCAATGATAAAGGCGGGGGACATGCTGCCGCAGCCCTTTTCCCTGTGCCTCTTCAGGTAAAGTTGCAGATCCTCATTGTCTGCGAAGATCTTGTACGAGAGTCTGCCGCCCCCACCCTCTATTTCGTAGATGCCGCACGGCTTCGCCATAGTGTAGTCGGCGGTGCGCAGGTACAGCTTCGCGATGTCCAACGATTTGAAGGGGAAGTTCCACCGCTGCAGTCCGCGTTTGGGATCGCGCTCGATGCAGATGCACCTGCCGCCGACGTCGATGCGCGTGAGCGCGCGGGACTATCGCAGGGCACTACAATTCGAGTCTCATATATACGAGCTCTTGAAAACCAGTCGATCGTGAATTATACCCTTGGGGGTTACGCCCATATTCCTCGAACCCCGCGTTTTTGTACATGGATATCGCCCGTACATTATCGGCTACCACCTCGAGTTCGAGCTGCGCATAACCGGCTCTTCGGGCGCAGTCGATACATGCGCTCATCAACGCTCGACCGATTCCGGATCCCCAGTGCTTCCTCAACACACTGATCCCGCACTCGGCCCGGTGTCTCACCTTGTAGTTGCTCCCCACGGCTTTGACGGACGCCGTTCCAACGATTTCCTCGTCGGTCAGGGCGACGATCTCGATTTCGTTATCGCTTTCCTCCGCCTTCTTCAGAAGAAGGGATTCGTGATCGATGTCATGGATCTGCTCATCGGGATATGATAGAAGGTAGTCAGTTTCAGAATGTGTTCGACGCACGTTCTCATACACTGCGCGAGCGTCGGATTCCACTCCATTCCTCATATGGAGTTCCGTTCCGTCTTTAAGTGTCACTGTTTCATCATATCTCATTGTTCACCTTTCCGATCCTCTTCGTCATATGCTGCTTTCAATGAAAAATTGGAGAATGAATATAATCGTAACTCTCAGTCAGCTCTCATTCAAGTATCGCACTCGCCCGGCTGGTCTCATATGGTTGCACGTCACATCGACCCGCCCTTTCGTGTTGACAGAATCGAATCATTCTCGAATCAATGCCCGATGCGACCGCATGTCTTGCAGGTTGTCAATACGTCATATCACGCGAAGGCTTGAGCGCGTTGCGTGTGGAGCGAGCCCTTCTTGCAAACGGTGGACCGAAGCAATATTCGTAATTTGATTTCGGGAAGATTCCTGAAAGAGGGCCCAGAGGGCATTTTAGTTCGAATACGGACGGCTGACGATCCAGCGGCAGTGAGCTCTGCCGCCATGAGTTGGACCCCGGTCCCACGGTGTTCGGCGGCGCAATGGCCTCCCTCGTCGGACGCGGTCTCGAGTAGGAGAAAACGGCGACATGCCGCATGTGCAATCACGAGCAATCGGCGGTTTAACATGAGTGAGGGAGAATCGTGCGCCTACGAAAGGAGGCTGTGATGCCCAAGGCTGTGCGGATAGCGCTGCCCATCGTGCTCCTCGCAGCGGTGTACGCCGGTTGGGCCCCCATCGAGGCCCTTACGGCTGATGCTGGTGACGCGGGCGATGCCATGTGGTTCGTCTGGAGCGCAGCAGTACTTGGCGCTGGCTCTGCGAACGTGGTCAACGCGTGCCTCGACCGCGGGGAGGGCAGTCCGCGTAGACTCGCCTTTTGGGACATGCTGCTCAAGCTCTGCTTGATTCCGTTTTTCCTGTTCGTATTCGTCGCCGGATTCGTCATGTCCCTCGCATTGGCGGTGGTGCCCGGTCTGATTTTCGGCGCCCCCGTCGTGGTGGGCATATTGGTCGTGGTCGACTACGGTCTGCTGCTGTTCACGTCGTCGTACGGCTTCGCCGCAGTGGCGCGTGCACGCAGCCGAGGCCTCATTACCGGCACGGCTGCGGCGGTGCTGTCCGTGTTGCACGTCCTCTTCATCACCGACGTAGTAGCCGCGATCGTTCTGTACGTGATGGTGCGTCGAGCGGATGATGCCTCTCAGTCTCCGGAAGGGTACGCGTCCTCGGAACGAGTTTCGCCGGGAGCTCTTCCCCCGACCGAATGATTGCCGCGGTCGCGCATCCGATTGTGGGCCTGCGATCGCTTCCGCGTGCGAACCCGCTCTCCGGGCAGGCGAGTCGACGACGGCGCGCAGGCATATCGGAGAAGGCTATCGACTCGCTGCGGTCCGCGTGAGAGGATGCTTCTCAGAAGCCGATGCGGAACGAGGACGATCATGGACATGAAGCAGGCGATGAGGGAGAGACATGTGGTGCGCAAGTATCTCGACACGCCACTCGACGGCCACATCGTCGAGCAACTCAATCAGCGAGTTGCCGAGGACAACGCCGCGTACGGTACCGATATCAGACTGGTCGTGGATGGAGCCCCGGTCCTGAATGCCATCGTGGCTCTCATCGCGGCGAAGAATGTTAACAACTACTTCATCGTGTGCGCGCAAGACTCACCCGGCGTCGACGAACAGCTCGGACGATGCAGCGCCGACCTCATGTTGTATGCCCAAACACTCGGCCTCAACACGTGGTGGGTGGGTGGAACCTTCAACCGCAAGGCCGTCGAGCGCCAGGTAGAGCCCGATCGGCGGGTGTTCGGAGTGGTCGTCGTCGGTTACGGAAAGACGCAGGGGCAGGCTCACACATCGAAGAGGCCCGATGAGGTCGCCTCATATGAAGGGGATGCCCCCGAGTGGTTCACCGCCGGAGTCGTCGCCGCGCTGCTCGCTCCGACTGCACGCAATAAGCAGGCGTTCCGGATCGCGGGGTCGGGCCGCGCGGTCTCCTTCTCCTGCGACAACGGGCTCTTCAGCGGGGTGGATGCAGGGCTCGTGAAACACCATTTCGAACTCGGTGCAGGGATCGACAACTTCGAGTGGGCATCCTAACGGTCCATGATGCGGGCGCGCAGTGGCAGACGAGGGCCGGCGGCAGGTACGCGAGACAATGCTCCAACACATATCGAGGTGTGCGGCGCCGCATCGGCCAAGCCGGAGAACCCTGGGTGGGTGAGGCGGTGTACGACTTCGACATGATCGCCAATGCTGATTGGTTGAGCGACATGTGTCCGGGGGCGGTGATGCGCGAGGGTTCAGTGTAGTGGCAGATACCTCTGGGGGCGTTGCCTACCGGATCATGCCGGACGGCGTCAGCGTCGGTGGCCTCGTCGTCACAGGGAACGACGAGATGCTCCGCTTCGAGAAGGTCATGTTCTGACCATCGTGGGGACGCACGGATGACAAGTGTGTGAGGCGCTCAGGAGGAGAACTCGTCGTCGCGCGCGGGCGCGTCCTCGTCGATGGACGAGGACGGGGTGAGGCGGAGCAATGACTTCCACGAAGCGGCCGTCGCGTTCATCGTGGGAAGACGGAAGCCCAGCACACGATTGATCGCCTCACGGGCGAGGCAGCTGAGGTCGCCCAAGCGCTCGCGGCGCGCCGATTCGGCGAGGCTCGTCCGATGCGCCGCCATTTCTTGTGCGCTCGACACGATGGAACCGACGAACTGCTCCATGCGCTCATCAACAGTTTTCTCAATGCGACTGACAACTCGTGCGAACTGCGTGAGAGCAGAGACGGTCAGCGTGATGTCCACCGTCAAGATGATGATGAACGCGAAGGCAATGACTTCCATGACGAGTGGGGGCACCATCGCGTTGACGCGCAGTGCGAAGGGGAGCACTACGAAGTACACGCCGACGCCCGCAGCCCCGAAAAACAGCGAAGCGGGCAGACAGATGCGTCCGTGAATATTGAGCGGCATCTGCGAGTAGTCCCACCAGTAGGCGTGGAACAGCTTCTCCAGCGTCCAGTGAATGCCATACTCCAGCGGCATGGATCCGAGGAATGTCACGAGGAATATGTGCCACCAGGCAGGCTGAATGCCGGTGTGATGCAGCGACGCAGCGGCTCCGACGGCTCCGACGGCTCCGATTCCGTAGATCGGGCACAGCGGACCGTAGAGGAAACCGCGGCTCTGCCACTGTCTCTCAATGACAGTGCAGTAGAGCGTCTCCCACACCCAGCCGAGGAAACTGACGATGAAGAACCAGAAGACCGCGGCGCTCAACGACATATCGGCGTCGATTCTCGCCTGCACAGGACAGTCTCCAGCAGAGCGCAGATCTTGTCCGCCATACAGATGATCGCCCCTTCGCGACTCCTCGGGGGTCGCGTCGGCGGCCACGGCCACATATGCGACTCAATGGCCTGTGACATGCGTTCGGACACGTCGAAGTACTTCCGCGCATTCTCTGCCGCGCGAAGGGGATGCAGGTACGAGTGGCTCCATCCCGCGCCGTGCCAGTCGTAGAGGTAGAAGTCGTGGAGCAGCGCCGAGACGGCGAGATCGGATTCGCACGCCCGCCAGTTCAGCCGCCGGTTGAGCCAGAAACTGACGGAGGCGACATTGATGCAGTGGTCTAAGGTCGAGACTGCGCCGTGCTGGACGAAGGTTCGCATGAGCTGGACTTTGTCGTGGTCGAGATACGGCTCGAGAAGATGATCGAGCTGTGCGATCTCGTCGGCGGTGAGTCTCATGCATCGACCCTATAGCCGATTCGCAGCAGCATCTCCGACCGAAGTCACTTGCACATCCAGTGCGATTCTGGCATGGCGATCGGGACGATCCGCTGATGGAGCGCTGATGAGGCGACAGCGGAGGAACCAGTACACTCTCGGGGTGGGCCGACTCGTGAGGAGATGCCATGGATGATGCGATGGCGCGCAACAAACGCCTCCTCGTCGGCATTCTTGCGGCGATCGGCTGCGAAGTCCTGTTCGGACTCAGCTACGGCTTCACCAAACATGCGACACAGGTCGCCAGTGGACTGGCGCTGCTTGGTTGGCGATTCCTCGTTGCCGGGCTGGTCATGGGCCTGGCCGTGGGCTTCGGCCTCGTGAGGGTGAATCTGAGGGGAAAGCGGCTCGTGCCTCTGCTCCTCGTCGCGCTCTTCAATCCCTGCCTGTACATCGCGGCGGAGACCTTCGGCATCGCGTACACGACGGCGACCGAGTCCGGCGTCTTCCTCGCCTCCATTCCCGTCGTCTCCCTCATCGCGTCGACCCTCGTGTTGAAGAAGGGGCCGACTCTGATCCAGGTCATCGGCATCATCATCACCCTCGTCGGGGTCCTCGTCACGGTGCTCGCCGTCGGCGCCGCGTCGAGCCTGTCACTCATCGGGTACGGCGCCCTCGTCGTCGCGGTCGTCTCCTACGCCCTCTACTGCGTCTTCGTCGACAAGGCGTCGGCATTCTCCGCGGTCGAGCTGACTGTCGTCATGCTCGCAGTGGGTGCAGCGGTCTTCAGCGGCCTCGCCCTTGTCGAGGCCGTCGCGAACGGGGGAGTGGGGTCCCTTGTGATGCTGCCGTTCACGGATCTGGGTTTCGCGGCGGCCGTCGTGTATCAGGGAGTCGGCTGTTCGATTCTGGCCTTCTTCCTGGCGAATATCGCGATTGCGCGGCTCGGCGTCAATCGTGTGGCATCCTTCATCGGGATCTCAACGGTCGTGTCTATCCTCGCCGGCGTGCTGGTCCTGGCAGAGCCCTTCTCCCTCGCACAGCTTGTCGGAGCGCTCGTCATCGTCGCGGGCGTCTATGTTGCGAACGCCCGCAGCCTGCTGTCCGCCAGGTGAGGGGAGGACTCAGCCGACTCTCCCCCTACATTCTCGACCTCATGGACGAGGTCGCAGTCGGAATGGGACGGCGTCAACCGGGGTGGGATACCCATTGGGAACGGGTGGTCGGAGTCGTCATTCCGTAAAGAAAGTGCGCGTTTAGCTGCGGGGTCAGCGGTAGATCCTCGTCGGTGGCCGATCTCGATCGCGAGGACGATGAGGAACTCATCGCGGATGTCGCAGAGGATCCGGTAATCGCCGACTCTATAGCGCCACTTGCCGATCAATCCAGCCGTCAGTCCCTTGCCTTGAACGCGGGGATTATCGCAGCCGTCAATATTCTTCAGGATCCACGTGATGAGGATGCAGCGCACACCCGGATCCATTTCGTCCATCCCAATGCCACGTCAGTCTTCCCGGCGACATGTTCGACTACTCGTGGATCGATTACGTGACACGCTACGGCGAGCACCCGACCCTCATCATTGCAGCGGGAATCTTCCACTATTTCCATGAAGATCGCGTCATCGACAGGCGCGACCTGGATCTGATTGAGGCGGGCGTGTATGAGAATTTTTGACGCCTTCCACATGGTCGCAATGACGAGTATCGACCTAGCGGGGTGACGGGCGAGGTCCGCCGGATCGGACGGTGGCTACAGGGTCCAGAGCAGGGCGGACGCAGCGGGTGCGAAGGCGATTGTCGGCAGCGGGTCCGCCATCGTCAGGCTGGCACAATGCGGCTGTGGCCGCTAGCGTCGAGTGCATGAATGTACCACTGCCAGCAGCCGTCCTATGGGACATGGATGGAACCCTCGTTAATACGGAACCCCTGTGGCAGCGCTTCAGCCATGAGATCGTTGAAGAGGCGGGCGGCGTCCTCACCCCCGAGGATGCTCGGCGCATTCAGGGCGCTGGAATCAGGCTGCACGGCAGAATCCTCGCCGCCTCCGCGCCGCAGCTCGAGGCGGAAGCTGCGTTCCACGCCGTTGAGGATCGAGTCTGTAGGGCGCATGCATCGAGTATCGCCATGCCCGGTGCACTCGATGCTCTCGACCTTTTCCGCAGCCTGAGCATTCCCCAGTACGTCATCAGTGCATCGAGCACCAAAGCGGTGAGTTCAGCAATGCGCGCGTTGGGGCAGGAACATTTCGCAGGCTTCATCTCCGACGAGGCGGGCCTTCCCTCCAAACCAGCGCCCGATCCCTATCTGGAAGGCGCTCGCCGTCTCGGAGTGAGAATCCGCGACTGTGTGATCTTCGAGGACTCGGCGAATGGGCTCGCAGCGGCACGAGCGTCCGGTGCCGCCGTGTGGGACGTCAATGACACTCCGCTCACGGCACTGACCCTGGAAAAAGTGCGCTTGCTTTTCGCGCGCTGAGCGCACGTATCGACGAAGGAGATGCCGCCCTGGCCTATTAACGAGGGCGGGATCGCCTCGGTCGGACACCCACGGGCCGGGGCGGTCAGCAGCGATCCGTGGGAATCAGTTCAGATTCGCGATATCGAAACTCCGAGTTGCGGTCGGGAAATCCGGCCCGGCGAGAACCGCGTTCATGACCTCCACCTGAATTGCACGGGTGGTGGGCGCCGATCCCGGTATGCAGCCGGGGAATCGGCGCCCACATGCGGAGATACGCTGAGGATGAAGCGATGTGAAAGTCGAGTCGCTATGCACTATCCGACTTTGCGAACCGGTCCCGTCAACGCGTACAGAGAGGGAACGATGACGGCGATCACAGTCGTGCCGAAGACGATCGGCAACCAGGGGAGTCCACTCATGATGGAAACCGCCATCGCGGTAAGGAGCAGTGCTCCGCCTCCGATTGCACACGCGCCGAAGAGGGCGCGATGACGGAAGGCGTGTCCGATCGTCTGGCCGATTCCCGACATCAGGATGCACAGCAGGATCACGAAGACCAGGGCTTCCCATGTCACCGCCGTGCTCGGGATGCCCGCGTTGTATGACAGGGTGAATCCGTCATCCGTTGATACCTCGAGGGATGGGGCGGCATGGGCGACGAGAGACAGCACTGCCCACAGGGCGATGGCCGGGATGCCGTGGATCGCCACCGATATCCACTGCGCGGCGTAGTGCCGCTGGAGTCCCGCCCCGCTCAGGGCGTCGATGGGTGTTGTCAACGGCGCGACGATCCCGTCAATGAGGAAGATGATGACCCACGAGAAGATGAAGTTCGACAGACTGGCGGTGAGGACGGCGACGGGTCGCTCAACGGCTCCAGTGAGTTGATTCGCAATGATGTATATGATCGCGTTGGAAGCGGCGATTCCCCCGGAGATCAGCCAGAAGAACCAGGTGACGCGGACATTGACGAGGGCGAGGGCGATGGCGCTGGGCGCGCGCAACACGGCGGTGCGGGGTGCGGATACGGCGGTCATGAGAGTTTCTCCGAGTTGATGAGGGAGACGAAAGCGTCTTCGAAGGACAAAGAGCGGATATCGATTCCTTCGTTTTTGCAGGATGAGGCGAGGGAATCGGACAGGTCGAGCACACGGACCTCGGCATAACGGCCGATGGAGCGTGTCGACAGGACGGTGGGGGAGACGGGTGCGTTATCGAGCAGAGCCCGAATCTGCGACTCGTCGCCGACGAGGGCGGTGACGCTCGCGCGCACTTCTTCGGAGGTTCGCGTCATCACGATTCGTCCGGATGTCAGGACGATGACGTCCTCGACAACTGCTTCCAACTCGGATACGAGATGAGAGGCGAGCAGGAAGGATCGGTCGCCGTGAGCACTCAGTTCGATGATCTCCTCGGCGAGGGCTTGGCGCGTAGGTACATCGAGATGGGACGTCACCTCGTCGAGGATGGTGAGACGAGCCCCTGAGGCGAGTGCGAGGGCGGTCGCATAGAGGGAGAGTTGGCCGGCAGAGCGGCGAGACAGCGAACCGCGGCGCACGAGATTGAAACGCGTCGCCAGGTGTTCGAAGACTTCTTCGGACCATGTGGGGCGCAAACGCGCATAGAGCAGTGCCTGCTTCGCGGTCGCGCTCGACAGGGAGAACCCCGCGTCGCAGTAGAAGGCGAGTGCTGCGCGTTCGGTCCGTGTCAGGGGGTGGGAGTCAAGTGAGACCGTGCCCGATGCCGGTTCGAGGGCACCGGACAGGATCCGTGCCAGGGTCGTCTTACCGGAGCCGTTCGGTCCGATGATGCCCGTAATGCCGGGCCGAATGTCGACTGTCACCTCTTCAAGGGCAGGTGTTTCGCGTAGCCCGTAACGGTGGGTGATGTGACTCGTGGTGATCATTTGTCGTCTCCTGACTGGGAGAGGGTGAGAGTGGGGAGGAGTGCGGTGACGTGATCATGAATGTCATCCGCTGTCAGGCCGAGGGCGATCCCTTCGGCGAGGGCGGGCGCGAGGATGTCCGTGACATAGGTGGTGCGGCGCGATGCTGCGAGCGTTTCTCGTGATCCTTTTGTGACGAACATTCCGATGCCGCGGCGCTTCTCGACGAGTCCCTCGTCGACGAGGAGTGCGAAGGCCTTTGCGGCGGTGGCCGGGTTGATCCTGTATGTCGTTGCGTATTCGGTCGTCGACATGACACGATCGCCGTCGGCGAGTGCGCCGATGAGGATCTGATGACGAAGGTCGTCTGCGATCTGAATGTAGATCGGTGTTGTCGAGTCGAACTCCATGACACCTCCTTGCGTCTGCGGTTCATTACATGACTAATTAACCATAGAGGTAGTGTGATGTCAAGCGGTTTGCTCGAACAGTTATGACAACAGTCCGGTCGGTTCACGCCGATGAGTCCGCCATCGGCGAAATCATGCCGCAAATTGTGGGCATCCTCGGGCGCACCGTCCTAATGTCGAAGGGGATGCGCACCCGGACATCCCTCAACCGACAAGGACCACCCATGACGACCGTCGTCCTCCTCTTCCACCCCAACCTCGATGCCTCCACCGTCAACGCCCGCCTCGCCGAAGCGGCGCGCAGCGTCGACGATGTCATCGTCCGCGACATGTACGCCCTCTACCCCGACTTCGCGATCGACGCAGCCGCAGAACAGAAGGTGCTCGAAACAGCGGACCGCATCGTCTTCCAATTCCCTATGTACTGGTACTCCAGCCCCGCCCTGCTCAAGCAGTGGGAAGACACCGTCCTCGCTTACGGTTGGGCCTATGGGACCAATGGGACCGCCCTGCACGGCAAGCAGCTCATGATCGCAGTGTCGCCGGGCGCCCCCGCCAACCGATACGGCTCCGAGGGCATGTACAGATACACCGTCGAAGAACTCCTGCGCCCCTTCGAGACGATGACGGTGCTGACCGGCCTGGAGTACACGAAGCCGTTCATCACGATCGGCGCGCAGGACATCGCTGACGCGGATCTCGACGCCGCTGCAGCCGCCTACAGCGAGCGCCTGTCAGCGGACGAGTGGGAGCCCGCCAGATCATAGGATCCCCCTGTGGAAAACGGTGAACTCACAAACGCCCTGGTCGCCAGATCGAGCAGGGTCGGCGTGCACATCGCACGGACTGTCTTCCTCCTCCTCGCCCTCGGCGCAGTCGCGCTGCTCATCGTCGCTGTTCTTGACCTCGTTTCAGGGGCGAGTGAGGGCGCATCCGAGCTCGTCGTCTGGGCGCGCCTTGCCTTCCTGCTCATCGATGCGCTCGGCTGTCTCACCATCGTCGTCTTCGACTACACGATCGCCACCCGGCAGGCGCGCCTTGCCGCACGTGCGACGCTCGCCGTCGTCGTCTTCGCCCTCGTCTTCGACATCGCACATTCGGGGATCGCCGCGAACCAGCTGTACTACGCGCTCCAACTGGTCCTCATCATCGGATTCGTCACCGTGAGCGATCGCGAACTCAAAAGCGGTCACGTCCTGACTCAACCGTGGGAAATATCGACGGATACGAGTCGGAGGAACTTCATCCCCCTGAACTTCTTCAACGTCTTCTGGGTGTTCTTCGTCGCCTCGTTCGCTGGTCTCATCATCGAACTCGTGTGGCACGTGTTGACAACGGGCGAATACCAGGATCGTGCAGGTCTGCTGTGGGGGCCTTTCAGCCCCATCTACGGCTTCGGGGCACTCCTCATGACAGTCGCCCTCAATCGGTGGTGGAACCGGTCCAAGACCGTCATCTTCCTCGTTGCGGGCACCATCGGCGCTGCCTTCGAATTCGCAGTGAGCTGGTGGATGGAAAAGGCGTTCGGGATTGTCGCCTGGGACTACTCGGGGACATTCCTCAATATCGATGGGCGAACGAACGCAGCGTATTTCTGCGCATGGGGGCTCCTCGGCCTCGTATGGATCCGACTCCTCCTGCCCGACGTCCTCAAAGTCGTCGACCGGATCCCACTGCGATGGCGGGCCATGATCACTGTGATTGCGGCGATGCTCATGATCGTTGACGGCGCGATGACCCTCATCGCATTGGACCGGTGGAACGATCGGCACACCGGCGTCGCCCCGAGCGGGCAGATCGAGCGCTATATCGACGCCCGCTACGACGACGAGTTCATGACGACCCGCTTCCAAACGATGGAAATCGACACGGCACGCTCCTCCCACTGATGCGTTGAATACCCGGGGCGCGCGGGCGACTCTTTGATAACGATGCGCGGCAAGCCTCCCAAAGGCGTCCTCAATCCGCCGGTGATCTGTACGGTTGCATGAATACCATCTCGTCGGCGCATCGAGGTGATCGTCTCCCGTGCTCTCCGCCCTCGCCCGTGTTCTCGTAACGCGACGCCTCATCATCATCACGGTGATGAGCGCATTGACGGTGCTCTGCGGCTTCCTCATCCCCAAAGTCGGGGTGATCACGGACATGGCGGAGTTTCTGCCTGCCTCATCATCGATGCGCCAGGGCTTGTCGCTCATGGAGAAGGAGTTCCCCGAGTCATCCACCCCCTCAACGACGCGCATCATGTTCACAGGGCTGAGCGACTCCGAGGAAGAGGAGATCCTCGCCGAACTCGAATCCCTCCCGCACGTCTCCGCAGTCGATTACGAGGCCGACTCCGATATCTACCACTCGGGCGACCACACGCTGTACATCGTCACAACCCCCTATGACTACGGCTCCGCTGAGGAAAGTGCACTGCTCGCCGCCCTCGAAACCGACTTCGCCGATCGGGGCATCCAGATCCAATCCGACAACCCCTCTCCCGCCTCCGAACTGCCCGCGTGGATCGTCATCGTCGCCGTATCACTGCTGACCCTCATCTTGTTCATCATGTGCGCGTCGTGGCTCGAACCCCTCCTCTTCCTCATCACTATCGGCATGGCGGTCGTTCTCAACCTCGGGACGAACCTCATCCGCGGATCCATCGCCGACATCACCTTCACCATCGGCGCGATCCTCCAACTGGTCCTGTCAATGGACTATTCGATCATTCTGATGAATCGCTACCGCCACGAGCGCCTCACCGAGCCCGACCCGCGCGCGGCCATGGTGACAGCGGTGCGCGGAGCGTTCTCCTCCATCGCATCCTCGTCAATGACGACAGTCGTCGGCCTGCTCACCCTGTGCTTCATGTCGATCACCATCGGAGTGGACCTGGGCGTCGCCCTCGCAAAGGGCGTGTTCATCTCAATGGTCTGCGTCTTCACCATCCTGCCGACGCTCATCATCTGGTGCGACCGCGCCATCCGCGCAACCGCCAAGCCCTACCTCCAGCCGCGCCTCGGAGCACTCGCGCGCTTCGGCCACCGCATGCGATGGCCCATTCTCGTCCTCTTCATCGCCCTCTTCGCTGCGAGCGCCGTCACCGCGACCGGCACTCCCGTCGCCTATACGCTGTCGAAGGAAGACCCGATTGCGGATGTCTTCCCCACGCAGAACCAGATCGTCCTCGTCTACCGCAATAGCGACGAAGCGGCGGCTGCGCGGATTGCGGCCGACGTCGCCGAGGAGGATTTCGTGCGCTCGGTGTCCTCCCACTCGGAGACGATCGGCAAACAGCGCACCATCGAGGACATGGAGGCCGCGCTCGCACAGATGAACGAGGGCGGCCTCGCCCTCGACCGCGACTTCCTCGAACTCGTGTACTTCCTCGCTCACGGCGGCGAGGCGACCCCGACGATGACACTCGCGCAGTTCGTCGACTTCATCGAGTCGAGCGAGGCCGTGTCCTCCAGGCTCGACCCTGCGATGACGAGCAGGATCGATGAGATGAGGCCCTTCCTGGATAAGGACCGGATGGCGAGAGCCGCATCGCCTGCGGATCTGGCGCGCCTGTTGCGCATGACTGAGGACGAGGTCGAACGGATCCTCTTGCTGAGGGCGATCTCGGACCCGTCTATCGCGGCGGACTCCATGACGCTGCCTGGCTTTGTCTCCTTCATCCTCACCGACGTCGCCAACGACCCGCAATATGCTGCAGAACTCGGCCGAAAGGCTGTGGCGCAACTGCGGCAGGTGGAAGTCTTCACCGACGCCAACGAGATGACGACCCCGATGGGCTACTCGCGGATGAGTCGACTCCTCGGCGTCGAAGAACCAACAATACGGTTGCTCTATGCGCAGATGAGCGCCGAGTCCGGGGCACATGACTCGGTGCAGATGCCGATGCCCGCCTTCGTCGAAACCATGTCGACCGTCATCCAGTCAGCGCCCGGGGTCGGTTCGGCGATGAGCGCCGACCAGATCGCCGGACTCGAACGCCTCAGAACATTCACGGACCCCGCAGTGATCACTCGGCCGATGGACGTGTCAGGACTCGCCCAGCTGTTCGGCATCGACCCCGAACTCCTGTCCGCGCTCTTCGCGACGAACTCCCAATCCCAGGGGGAGACACCGCCCTCTCAGGGGCAGAACCCGCCGAGCATGGAGATGAGCCCCCTGAACTTCGCCGCCCTCGTCGTCTCCTCCGCCTCCGACCCGTCCTCCCCGGTTGCGCAGATGATGGAGCGCGAACAGATTGAACAGCTCACCACACTGGCCCGCGTCATGCAGTTGAGCACATCGGGAACCCCCATCCCCGTGAAGCAATTCGCGCAGATCGTGGGGATCGAAGCCCGACAGGTTGCCCTCATCCTCGCGATCGCGGACTCCGAGACCGTCGGCGCCGACTGGGCGTTCACCCCGCAGCAGGTCGTAGCCGCCCTCGAGGAGAATACGGATCTGCTCGACGCCGACCAGGCAGAGGACCTCGCCCGCCTGTTCACGATCATCAACGACTCGATCGCGGGACGTGCCTACACCCCCGCGCGCCTCGCCTCATTCACAGGTATGAGCGACTCCCAGGCGCGCCAACTCGCCCTCGTCCACACGCAGCGATACGGCGACACCTCCTCGTGGAATATGACGCCTCAAGACTTCGTCGCCTTCCTCGTCGACTCCGTCCTGACCAATGGGCGCTCCTCAACTCAATTCACCCCCGACCAGGAGACGCGTCTGCGGGCACTGCGCACGCTCATCGACGCCGTCGTCACCGACGCCGAGTTCACCCCCTCCGCACTGTCCTCACTGTTCTCCCGGCTCGGAGAATCTGTCGGCACCGACAAGCTCGCCCTCGCATACCTCGCCCACGCCGCATCCGGCCAGTCGGCGTCGACCCTGTCGATCGCGCAACTCGTCTCGACGCTCCAATCGAAGATCGTCCCCGATCCGCGCTTCGCACCGTTCCTGACGACGGATGCGACATCGGCGATCGCAGCGGCGGACTCTCAGATCGATTCCGCCTCTGCGCAACTCATCGGCGACACCTGGTCGCGCATGATCATCACGACGACGCTGGACGAGGACGGCGACCAGACCCTCGCTTTCATCGACTCGCTCGACGAGCGCTGTCGGGCGGAGTTGGAAGGCGGATGTCATCTCGTCGGGAACTCGGTGATGATCGCGGAGATGAGCAAGAGCTTCTCCACGCAGATGTCCCTCATCTCCTGGTTGACGGCCGGAGCGATCTTCCTCGTCATCGCGCTGACATTCTGGTCGCTGTCGGTGCCCCTCCTGCTCGTCCTCCTCGTCCAATGCGGCGTGTTCATCACGATCACGGCGATCGGCTTGCAGGGGTACGACTCCTACTACCTCGCCCAGTTGATGGTCCAGTGCATCCTCATGGGCGCAACCATCGACTATGGGATCCTGTTGACGACGCAGTACCGCGATGCGCGCCTTAGCCTCGACATTCCCGGTGCCCTTGCGCGGGCGCTCGACCGCTCGATCCACACAATCGCAACATCCGGCTCCATTATGATCGTCGTCACCGGAATCCTCGGCCACCTCTTCGAGAACCCCACCGTGGGACAGATCTGCAGGACCATTTCCATCGGTGCGATCGCGGCCACATTCCTCATCGTCTTCATCCTTCCGGGCCTGCTCGCAGCAGGTGATCGCTTCGTCGCCGGGCGGGGTGAGATATCTCGAATGAGATCTATTCTGCGGCCCGAGTAGCCTTCCCGTAGGGTGGAAATATGCTTGAGCTCCGCTCTATCACCAAGTCGTATACAACGGCATCATTGACGCAGACAGCACTCAACGACGTGTCCGTCGCATTCAGGGACAACGAATTCGTCGCGATCCTGGGCCAATCAGGCTCCGGGAAGACGACGATGCTCAATGTCATCGGTGGACTCGATCACTTCGATGCGGGCGACCTCGTCATCGACGGCATCTCGACGCACGACTACCGCCCCCGCGACTGGGACTCCTACCGCAACAACAGGATCGGCTTCGTCTTCCAGTCCTACAACCTCATCCCTCACCAGTCGGTCCTGTCCAATGTTGAACTTGCACTGACCCTGTCGGGAGTGTCCCGATCCGCTAGGCGCGAGCGAGCGCTCAATGCGCTCACCGAAGTCGGCCTCGCCGACCACGTCCACAAGCGCCCCTCACAACTGTCAGGCGGACAGATGCAGCGAGTCGCCATTGCCAGGGCACTCGTCAACGACCCCGAGATCCTCCTAGCGGATGAGCCGACCGGCGCACTCGACTCGACGACATCCCTGCAGGTGATGGACCTATTGCGAGAGGTCGCCAGGGACCGGCTCGTCATCATGGTCACCCATAATCCCAACCTCGCACACGAGTATGCGACGCGCATCGTCGAACTCGCCGACGGACGGATCACCGCGGACTCGAAGCCCTTCATCCCCGGGACTGAGGACGTGCGCGAGGCGAAACCCACGCGCAAGACATCCATGTCGCTGCTCACCGCGCTGTCCCTGTCGGGGATGAACCTGTGGACCAAGAAGGGGCGCACCCTCATGACCTCCTTCGCGGGGTCGATCGGAATCATCGGGATCGCAGCGATCCTCGCCCTCGCCAACGGCGTCAATGCGTATATCGCAAAGACTGAGGAAGACGCCCTCACCTCCTATCCGCTGACGATTCAGCGCACCGGCATGGATATGGCTTCGATGATGTCCTTCTCCGTGGCCGGCTCTCCGCAGACGGATCAGTCGCAGTCCGGGGCATCGGGACAGATCACAACGAGGAGCGCCTTCACGTCGATGATGGATTCGACGACGACGAACGACCTCAAGTCCCTCAAGAGCTACTTCGACGCCGACGGGGGCAACATCTCCGATCACGTTGCCGCCATCGAGTACAACTACGACGTCCAGCCGCAGATCTATCTCACCGACACATCGAATGGCGTCGTTCAAGTCAACCCCGAGCAGTCCTTCTCAACGATGACAGCCGCCTACGGGTCGGGGGCGTTCTCCTCCTTCGTGACAACGGATGCCTTCCATCAGCTCCCTGAGTCGCGCGAACTGTACGACGACGCCTACACGGTGCTCGCAGGACAATGGCCGACCGAATCGGATGAGCTCGTCCTCATCGTCGACTCCAATGGCTCCATGCAGGACCTGTACGAGTACGCGCTCGGGTTGCGCGACCACTCCGAACTCGACGAAATGATGGAGGAGTATTACTCGGGGAGTATGGGCTCCTCATCGTCGAAGCCCGACGACTCTCCGCAGTCCGCAGACGCTTCGAGGACCGCCTCCTACGACTATGAGAACATTCTGGGAACCACGTTCTCACTCGTGAACGCCACTGACAGGTACGTGTACGACGAGACCTACAAGGTGTGGACCGATAAATCCAAGGACTCGGCGCATATGAAGGACCTCGTCGCCAATGGCACCGAACTGACGATCGTCGCCATCGTCAAGCCCCTCGAAGAGGACACGACGATCTTGACGCAGGGCATCGGTTACACCGCCGGGCTCACGCGCGACATCATGAAGGCGGCCGCAGCATCCGACATCGTGGCTCAACAGATTGCGAATCCGACGATCGACGTGTTCACCGGAAAGTCCTTCGAGGACCTCACAAAGGAGGCCGAATCCTCGTTCGACATGTCTTCCCTCTTCACCGTTGACGGGTCGAAACTGCAGGCCGCATTCCGGATCGACCCCTCCGCACTGCAGATGGACCTGTCGGGACTCGACTTCTCCGGCATCAGCGCCTCCAGCCTCGATATCGGTTCCCTTGACATGTCGGGCATGGATCTCTCCGCCCTCGACGCCTCGCAGCTCGCGGGCTCCATCGACCTGTCGACACTGGATCTGTCGAGCCTCGACCTGTCGGATTTGGCGGCGAAATACCCGCAGCTCGCGGATATCGACTATGCGATGATCATTTCAAGGACCCTCAAAGACGGCGTCATCGCTGAGGGCGCGGGCGAGTATCTGTCGACGACGCTCACCGGCATCGTCAAGGGCTTCACCGCCTACTACTCGGAGAATGCGGACTCAGACGGCGACGGGATCCCCGACGTCGACGCGGGGACCCTCGCTCAGCGCTACCTCGCAACACCCGAGGTCCGCCAGACCCTCAATTCGCTGATCACCTCCGGGAAGGTGATCAACACGGCGAAGTTGACGAGCAATCTCGCGACCGCCCTCGGCGAGGATCCCGCTGTCGCCGATATCGCCGCCTCTGTATCCCAGAGGCTCGCCACCACCATCGGCACCCACATCGCGACCCAACTCGGGCAGGCGCTGAGCGGCGCCATCGGGGACCTCATGTCGACCTACATGACGCAGACCCTGTCGACAGTCATGACGCAGTTCATGACGACGCTGCAGACCCAGATCGGAGCGCAGCTGACGAATGCCATGACGCAGATGTCCGAATCGTTGGCGAGCGCCTTCACCATTGACGAGTCCGCCTTCGCAGAAGCGTTCACGTCGAATATGAACGCAGATGATCTCGCCTCGCTCATGTCGACCATGATGTCGACGAACCGCGCCTCCTACGACTCGAATCTGAGGAGCCTGGGCTGGGGTGAGGAGGCGAGCCCCTCGCAGATCAGCATCTATCCAACGACCTTCGAGGACAAAGACGCCGTCAAAGCGATCCTCGACAACTACAACCAAGCGAAGCGCGACGCAGGCTTCGATGACCAAGTCATCACCTACACCGACTTCGTCGGCCTGCTCATGTCATCGGTGACCAGCATCATCAACATCATCTCCTGGATGCTCATCGCCTTCGTGTCGATCTCCCTCGTGGTCTCTTCGATCATGATCGCGATCATCACCTTCATCTCCGTCCTCGAACGCAAGAAGGAGATCGGCATCCTGCGTGCGATCGGCGCCTCGAGGAGGGACGTGTCGCACGTCTTCAACGCTGAAACCGTCATTGAGGGCTTCCTCGCCGGCGTCATCGGCATCGCCATCACCCTGGGTCTGTGCGTCGTGGCGAATGCAATAGTGTCGTCGAGTCTGGGCGTTGAAAACATCGCCCAGCTGCCGCCCGCGGCCGCAGTCATCCTCATCGCCATCTCCGTGGTGCTCACCCTCATCGCCGGAGTCATTCCGGCGGGCAAGGCGGCACGCGAAGACCCCGTCGAAGCACTGCGCAGCGAGTGAGTCCAACGGGTAACCTCGAAGATACATGTGCCGACGAGGAGAATGATATGCCCACCCCGAATACTCTTTCGACCGATGCTGCGGTTGCGGTGCTCATGGCGCCCGGATGCGAAGAGGTCGAAGCGCTCGCAGTCGTCGATTGCCTCTACCGTGCGGGGATCCGTGCCGACCTCATCGCCGTGTCGGACTCGGAGACGATCGAATCGTCTCACAGTATCCGCATCGTCTGCGACCTGCTCCTGTCAGAGGCCGTCCTCGCCGACTACGCGCTGCTGTTCCTCCCGGGCGGCATGCCGGGCACCCTCGTCCTCGCCGACTCCCCGGTCGTCGCCGACGAGCTCGAACGGCGCGTGCGCGCATCTGGGCCCGTCGCCGCGATCTGTGCCGCCCCCTCGATTCTCGCCGATCGGGGACTGCTCGACGGAAGACGGGCGACCGCGAATCCTAGCTTCATGGATGCCCTGCGCGCAGGAGGGGCGACTGCCCTCGAAGACCCTGTCGTCGTCGACGGCGAGATCCTCACCAGTCGCGGCATGGGAACCTCCGCCGAGCTGGGGCTCGCCCTCGTACGCTATATGCTTGGAGACGACGCCGCAGCGGCGGTCGCCACTGGGATCGTGTATCAGGGCTGAGACCATCACAGGGCGCGATGATGAACGGGACGCTGCTACAGGGCTTCTCCTGGTATCTGCCCTCCGATGGGACGCACTGGGAATCAATGGCCGTCCAGGCTCGGCGATTGGCCGACCTCGGTGTGACAGCTGTGTGGCTGCCCCCCGCGTACAAGGGCCATGCGGGTGCTGATGACGTTGGATACGGGGTCTACGACCTCTACGACCTCGGCGAATTCGACCAGCGCGGCTCGACGCGGACCAAGTACGGGACCCGCGACCAGTACCTTGTGGCCATCCGGGCGCTCCAAGCAGAGGGGATCAGCGTCCTCGCCGACACCGTCCTCAACCACAAAATGGGCGGCGACGAGTTGGAATCCGTCCGCGCCACCCCGATCGACCCCGCCAACCGCTATGAGACGATCGGCCCCGAGGAGACCATCGAAACCTGGACGCGGTTCACCTTTCCCGGCAGACGAGGAGCATATTCCGACTTCACCTGGGACTGGACGTGCTTCCACGGCATCGACTGGGACGAAGCGACGCAGCGGCCGGGACTGTGGCTTTTCGAAGGCAAGGAGTGGAACGCCGATGTCAACTCCGAATACGGCAACTTCGACTACCTCATGGGCGCCGACGTGCACCTCACCGATCCGAAGGTGTACGACGAACTCGTGAAATGGGGACTGTGGTTCCTTGAGACGACGGGCGTTGACGGGTTGCGCATGGATGCGCTCAAACACATGGATCGCAGCTTCACCATGTCATGGCTCGAAGAGCTGCGTACGGCCTGCGGGCACGAGCTGTTCACCGTGGGGGAGTACTGGTCGGGCGACCTAGGCGAACTCCTCGCCTTCATCGGCACCGACCGCTCCCTCGCCCTGTTCGACGTGCCCCTGCACTTCGCCTTCCACCACGCCTCCCAGTCGAATGGGGACTACGACCTCGGGGGGATCTTCAACGGAACACTCGTGGCAGCGGATCCGACGATGGCCGTGACCTTCGTGGAGAACCACGACACCCAGGCCGGCCAATCCCTCCAATCCCCGGTCGCCGACTGGTTCAAACCCGCCGCCTACGCGCTCATCCTGCTGCGCGAAGCGGGCTACCCGTGCGTCTTCCAAGCCGACCTCGACGGCACGGAGGGTGAGTACGCGATAACAGCCGTACCGGGGCTGGAAACACTCATGCGGCTCAGGGCGACCCACGCCTACGGCGCCCAATACGATGCCCTCGACGATCGTGAGGTGATCGGCTGGGCGCGCGACGGCACCGACGACGATCCCTATACGGGTGTCTCCGTCGTCGTCTCCGACCGCGGAGCATCCTCCAAGCGGCTCTTCGTGGGATCACGCCATGCGGGCCAAACCTGGCAGTGCACCGTCGGCGAGGGCATTCCGATTGTCATCGACGAGGACGGGGCCGCGGACTTCCCCGTCGCCGACTCGGGGCTCGCCGTCTACATCCCCGCACGTTGACCGGCGTCGGCCTCAGTCGCGCGATGCGCGGTGGGGAGGAGCATTCGGATTAGGCTGGTGCCCATGACCATTGACGGGGCGGAAGCCTCGTCGGAACCACACGAGGGAAGAGGAGACAGATGGGCAAGCGCGGTCTTCGCAGGTGGCCGGGGGAGGATACTCCACTGGCGGCGCCGATCATGGACAATCACACGCACCTGCCCGTCCACGAGGGCGAGATCCCCCGCGCCGATGGGGTCAGGCTCCCCCTCGATGAACAGATCGCGAGGGCGAGGCGTGCGAATATCACCCACCAGGTATCGAGCGCCTGCGAACTGCCCGATTTCGACCCGATGATCGACCTCGCCCGCCGATACGAGGGAGTGCGCGTCGCCCTCGCCCTGCACCCGAACGAGGCGGCCCTGCACGCGGGCGTGAACGAGCCTTCTCCTGACGGACTCACCCCCAGGCTGCGCGACCACCACATCCCCCTCGATGAGGCGCTCAGCGAGGTGGAGGAGCGCCTGACAGACCCGATGGTGGTCGCAGTGGGGGAGTCCGGCCTCGACTACTACCGCACCGGCGAGTCGGGGCGCGACGCCCAAAAAGAGGCGTTCGTCGCGCATATCCGCCTCGCCGCACAGGCGGGCCTGCCCCTGCAGATTCACGATCGCGACGCCCATGCGGACACACTCGCAGTCCTCGCCGACGCTGCGAGCGATGACCAGCCGATCGTCTTCCACTGCTTCTCCGGTGACGGCGAATTCGCCGATGCCCTCGCGGCGCACGGCTGGTATGCGTCATTCGCGGGCCCCCTCACCTACCCGGCGAATAGCGATCTGCGCGATGGCTTGGCCCATATGCCCCCGCAGCTCGTCCTCGTCGAAACTGACGCGCCGTATCTGACTCCCGCGCCGCACCGCGGGCAGCCGAATGCTTCCTATGTGATGACTCATACTGTGCGCTTCATCGCAGACCTGTGGGATATGGATGAGCAAGCGGCATGTGAGCAGCTCATGAGGAATTCTCGCAGCGTCTACGGTCAGTGGTAGCCGCGTCGGTGGGGTCTTTCGCCGTGGTTGCTCGCCGCTGGACGCGCAGTGCCGATAAGTGAGACGCGTCACGAAAGACTGCGTGAATGATTACGGATTGATTACGGTGGATGCAACAGATCGTCATCGACCGAGGAGCGTCATGTCGCGAACCGGCCAACGACGAATCCTCTGAAGTCTGGAGTCACGTGAATTTCACGCATCCCTCACGTCCCGTCGTCATCACCACCGCCTCTGTTCTGGCACTGGCGCTCACGGCAACCGCCGGCACTGCCATTGCGACGTCGTATCACGACGTCACTCTCGAGGTGAACGGTGTCAGCGTTCCCGCCGAAGGATTCTTCACGACCGTTGATGATGTTCTCACCTCCGCCGAGGTTGAGGTCTCTTCGCACGACCTCATCGCCCCCTCGGTCGATACGCGGGTCAAAGATGGCGACACCATCGTCGTGCGCACCGCGACCCGGTACAACGTCACAGTCGACGGGGAATCCGTCGAAGCATGGTCCACCGCCGACTCCGTCGACGGCGTGCTCGACTCGGTGACCGCCGACGGCTCCATCATTCTCGCGGCCGACCGCTCCTCCGTTCGCGACGTCATGCCGGTCGCCGCTACCGCCACGACGATGACCGTCGAGGTCGACGGCACCAAGATCCCGGTCGAGTCGACCGGCAACGAGGACGTTGAGGATCTCCTCGCCACGGCGGACGTCACCGTGTCGCCGATCGACCGCGTCTCCTTCGTATCCGAGAACGGGCAGAAGGCGCTGCGCGTCACCCGCGTCACCCGTGGCAACGTCGTCGGTACCCAGGACATTGAGTACACGACGGAGAACCGCGACGACGACACCCTTTACGAGGGTGAGACCTCGGTCGTCCAAGAGGGGACCAACGGCTCTATCACCACGACCAGCTACCGTGAGACGGTTGACGGCGTGACCACGGTGGACGTCCTCCTCTCCGAGGAGCGCACCGAACCCGTCAATGAGATCGTCTCCGTCGGCACGAAGAAGAAGTCGGCGGCCACACCCTCCTCGTCTGCTGCCGTGTCCGTCCCGAATGTGTCCGTCTCCTACGATCCCGCCTCCGCTCAGGGCATCGCGGCGGAGATGGTCGCCGCCCGCGGTTGGTCGACCTCGGAGTTCCAATGCCTCGTCGCCCTGTGGAACCGTGAGTCGGGGTGGAACGTGACGGCGGGCAACGCCTCCGGCGCCTATGGAATCCCTCAAGCGCTCCCCGGCTCGAAGATGGCTTCTGCGGGTGCCGACTGGGCGACCAACCCCGCGACTCAGATCACCTGGGGCCTGGGATACATCGCCGGACGCTACGGAACCCCGTGCGGCGCATGGTCGCACTTCCAGTTGAACAACTGGTACTGACCAACCGCATAGGGGTCCGCACTCGGGTGGTGCGGACCCCTTGCGCGTAGACGTCGGGAGGGCGTGGACCTCATCACGAAGAGTCGTTGATCTTTCGCCAAAGCACACTCGCCCCGCGTACCGTTGAACACACATGTCCTCACGACACTCAGGGGAGCCCGCCGCGTGACACGTGGCTTCGCTTCGACGCACTGTAGCTATGGCGCCCGGGCCATTGTGCGCACCGCTCGTCGCCCGCAGCGGGATTGAACTGCATCCCAATGACCGCGTCGGTGTGACGGCCGAGGGGGAGACGGGGCTGACCATCACCGTGACCCGCGTCGAGTGCGGCGAGATCGTCGCCGAAGTCCCCATCGATTTCGAGTCCACAACCGCCTCCTCCGATGCCCTTTTCGAGGGCGAATCCCAGATCACCCAACAGGGTGTTGCAGGCGTTGCGGCGCAGAGCCAATGGCGGGAGAGCATCGGCGGCGTCACGAAGAACGTGACCACTGCGCAGCACACCGTCACCGCACCCGTTGACGAAGTGCGGACCAAGGGGACAAAGAAGGTGACGCCGGAAGCCCTCCTGCAGGCGGGCATCGACCCGAAGTCGCCGCTTGAGACGTCGACCGATGCGAATGGCGCTTCTCAGACGAAGTACTCAGCCGCCCTGGGATCCTCGTCCTCTGCTGAGGAGATCACTGCGAGCATCAATGCGATGACCGACCAGAATGAGAAGCTCGCAGCCGCAGCAGGGGCTCAGCGCACTGGACTGACGATCGCCTACGCGGGGCAGGACCCCAAGGAGACCGCCCATATCATGGTCGTCTCGCGCGGCTGGTCCGCTGCGGAATACCAGTGTCTCGTGAGCCTGTGGAACAGAATCGGGGTGGAACCCGTATGCGCAGAACGCCTCGTCGGGCGCCTATAGAATCCCCCAGGCGCTCCCTGGCTCGAAGATGGCGGCTGCGGGCGTCGATTGGGCGACGAACCCCGCGACTCAGATCACCTGGGGCCTGGGCTACATCGCCGGACGCTACGGCACCCCCTGCTCGGCGTGGGCGCACTCTAATGCAGTCGGGTGGTACTGAGGGGCGCGACTCGGTCCTCCTAGGAGCAACTGTGAGACAGGAACGGTGTGCCGTGAAACTCTTCAGTTTGAGAATCGGTGTCGGGGATGCAAGCCACGGTGACCGTGTCGTATTGTGAGGCTGCTGACGCCCGATGTTACGCAGGTGGTGGTCGTGATTCGATTCTCAGCCGACGCTGTGGATCCGCGTTCATTTCTGGGCGTCATGTCCATGTCTTCGCGTTGTTGGCGCACGTTGCACGTACTTGCCTGCGATACCGTCGTTGTGATCCTCGGATGAAAGCTACAGGTTGTCAGCCTCTTGTTTCTCGAGCATCGCGCGATCTCGAATAACTGAAAATGCACATGGCATTGGCTACGATTCACGAAGAATCAGCTGAACAGCTGATCTGTACGAGAATCCAGAGTGGGAGGGCACCACAGTGGCTGTGAACGAGCAAGTGATCAATGGAGTGGTCCTGCAGATTCTGCCACGCTATTTGGGGCCCTACGTTCGTCGACGCCTCGCAGAGGAACACCCTGATGTTGCGTGGGAGTCGCCAGTACGTCGCAGGCCAGGCGAAGCGCCTATGTTGGACGATCTCTCAGAACAGATCTTCGCTCTCACCGGCAAAGATCGACACGGGGATCCAATTCTGTCAACAGACATCGAGTTTCGTTCAAGACTGCATGCGATTCGTAAGGCGAGAAACAAGTACGCCCACCAGCAGCGCTTCGAGGTTCACGAGGTGCTCACTGTTCTCGGTCAGGTGATCGACATCCTTCGGGAAATCGGCGCTCCAGAGGGTGCAGCCGATGTGAATACTGTGCTTAAGCAATTCATGGCTCATCAAGTTCCGACAGTATTGACTGAGGACACTACTGAGATCAATTCCACGACTTCGTCCAACCCTGGGGACGAGACTGCATTGTCTCGAACGACCGATGAAGGAGCGGGGCATCATTCACCCGATGAAAACGTTGCGGAGCCGACGGGCATCATCGAATCCCCCGATGTCACGAGTGTCAGGTGCTGTGGCGATGTCGAAGCGGCTGAACGGGCGTTGCCGGGATCCATATCCATGGAACCTGGCAAGGGACTATCAGATGTATCAACAAGCGACACTGCAGAAACGTCCGTGCGAAAGACACCCGAAATCCGTGCCATCGATGCGCTCAGAGTTGAGTTCAATCACCCAGAGGTCTTCTCCTACGCGCACGCGGTGGCCCGTTTGAAACCGCGAATTGATGTCAACATCTTCACGGTTGCAGAGGACTACGTAGAGGATGACGACGGCTTGCCTGGTTCACAGACGGCGGAATCTCAAGAACAAATGGAAGGGGTCACCGCTTGCCCTGCGCCCGTTCTTCGCGGGGTACAGGTGACAGTCTCAGTCGAAGATGACGGAGAACCGCTCATCAAGCCATACTCTTTCGCACTTGAGACCGTCAACGGCAACCGTACGACTGTCATGTTCGAGCCCGAGTTCGAGGATCGTACACTTCTCCAAGCGGTATCGGAGTCTAATTCGACAATTATTGTGCGATTCGAGTGCGACGGGCAGTTCACTACTGTGCCCCTGAAAGGTCCGAAGGTTCTCTCGCCGCATCAATGGATGCGAACCAGTGACGAAACCTACGCTGCCTCAGCGCTTGCAACATTCGTGCAGCCACAGCATCCGGAGATCGCTCGTCTTGTGAAAGAGGCATCAATCATTCTAACTGAGGAGATAGGTTCTGGATCACTGGAGGGATATCAGGGCGGTTCTCAGCGAGTCGATGAGATAGTTTACGCTCTATGCCGGGCATTTTATGATAGACACATCGCTTACACGGTTCCGGCGAATAACTGGGCCGAGATCGGCCAACGTATCCGCAATGCGGAGGCAGTGCTTGATGGTGGTCTCGCCACGTGCCTCGATTCGACGCTCGTCCTTGCAAGCGCCCTCGAGTCCTTGAAAATTGAACCTCTCGTCATCGTTCTCGACGGACATAGTCTCCTCGGTTATTGGAAGACGCCGAAACACAATTCCGAGGAAGTCGCCATGCCGGGGTGGACTATCATCAATCCGATTGCGCGAGGCGAGATCGGACTCGTCGAGACGACTCTCTTAACCTCTGAGGCGTTGCCGCTCCTTCGAGTGCTGCACACGACCGGACGCAGGTCTCTGGGAGAAGATGGGACGCACGCGCGTTTCGTCTTGTCGATTCGTGAAGCTCGCGAACGGGGGATTCCCCCTCAGAAAACCCGCACACGAAACATCGATGGAAGCATCGTCGAGAATACTGCTCCTGTCATTGTGCGCGAGAACACGCTCACGCTTGAAAACTCTCACGGATCGCTTCCCGGTTCTGGCCCTCGTAAAGAAAGAGCACCGGAACGGGTCGAGAAATGGAAGTCGGATCTCCTTGATCTCAGCGTTCGAAACCGGCTCATCAACTGCTCTGAGAGAGCACTAGAATCTCATAAAATCATTGAGCTAGCCGTCCCTGAGACGCTCATTGGAGCGTTTGAAGATCTCATCAACTCCGGGAAAATAATTACCCTCGTTGCAGCAGGCGAGAGGGCAGCAGATGCCCGACGCCTTGGAAATGCTTTTCACCAGGAACTTGAGCCGCCCAAACTCGCTCCTCGTCTTTCTGATCATCGAGAAGTTCAGATTGACTTATCGGCTGAAGTCTACGATCCGATAATGCGTAGGCTCCGCTCTTCAGCGCGAACCCTCATCGATGAAACCGGTGCGAACAACCTTTACCTCGCTCTCGGAACACTCGTATGGGGGACGAAGGGAAAGGAGTTGCGCTCGCCGCTCGTCTTCATCCCCGTTGAGTTGGAGCATGTGTCGAAGAACAGTCCTTATCGTCTTCGCGTCGACCCGACGGGAGGTACGACGCCGAACTATTCGCTCATCGAACGTCTGCGCGTTGACCTCGGTCTCGAATTGCCCGAGTTAGCTGAGCCTATTGAGGACGAGTCGGGCATCGATCTTCCAAGATTATTCGATGTCGTTCGCAAGACGCTCTCCGACAACCGGCTCCCATTCCGCATTGAACCCACGACGTATCTTGGCATTTTCCAGTTCGGGTCGTTCCGTCTTTGGAAGGATCTTGACGAGTCCTGGAACCTCCTCGCACGAAACCCCCTTGTTAGGCATTTGATCGAAGCACCCGGTGAGATCTTCGAGGATCCTGCGGAACAAAGCCGCGTTCCGGATCTTGAGCAAGTTCTGCCCACCTTGCCGATCCCGGCTGACGCTTCACAAACGGAAGTGGTTGCGCACACCATCGCAGGGCGAACGCTAGTCGTTGAAGGGCCTCCTGGCACAGGGAAGTCGCAGACGATCACTAACCTCATCATCCGGGCGATTTCCGATGGCAAGAAGGTGATGTTTGTTGCAGAGAAACGGGCGGCGCTCGACGTTGTCGCGCGACGATTGAAAGCTGCGGGAGTCGGAGATCTTGTTCTCAATCTTCATGATCGCAAGCAGAAGCCCGACGATGTTCGACGTACACTTCTCGCCGCAGCAGATATCGATGTTCACCCGAATTCGACAGGACTCGATGTCCACAGGAGGCTCGCAGATAGCGCTCTGAGCACTCTTGAGCGCTATCGTAAGGCTCTTCATTCGCCTTCTTCCTCCGGTCTGACGGTCTACTCGGCTTATTCGACGCTCCTTGCGTACGGTGATTCGTCGGATGAACTCCCCATACCCGGCGAAGCGCTTATTCGCACCGATTCCTCAGCCGTTGATCAGCTGAAGAGCTCCGCGCTTCAGACTCTCTATAAATGTTTCCTTGAGTATCGCGAGGGCGCTGGTGATGCATATACCTTCCTCCAGCGTCCCGTTCCCCCCGATGAAACGGATGCCCTCTTCGGAGTTATCGAACGCGCTCAACATCTCAGATCGCTCGAGTTTGATCCAGAGATCATTGGAGCAATCTCTCGGCTCTCACAATCCGATCTTGAGAAGATCTTGTCCGTTCTCGACTCGACGGAGATCGACCCTCATTCGCTTAGAATCGTTCAAACTCCTGAATGGATGAATGCTGCTGCCCAGTTGGACGAGACCCTGAGGTATTGCGAGACGATGCCAAATGACACACTCGTATACTTCTATACGAGTGTCTTCTCCGCCGATCTCATGACCATTAGACACGAGGTCATCGATTCCAAGAATGCATGGTTCGGGAAGTTGAAGAAAATCGAGAAAGCCCTCAGCCCTCTCGCAGTCCACCGAACGTCGATCCCACTGCCATCGGATCCGGGTGTTGTTCTCGCTCTTGTCGACAGTCTGATCCAGCTTCAGCACACGCACCTGTTTGCGCTTGAGAGGTTGCGTGAAACTCTTCCTAGTTATGCAGCTAGACTACAACATCGTTGGTCGCCTTTCGATCTCGCGTGTCGACAAGAGGCTCTGGATGCGATCCGGTGGCTTCGTTCAGTAACCGACCTTGTTCCGAGCCCGGGAGACGAGGCTAATGAGCTCCAAGAACTCGCGGGTAAACTATTCGACATGCCGCATCGATCTACTGTGTCGACTCGTGTCCGAGAGTGCCTTCAGACTGTCATGTCGGTCGCTTCGACTCGTGTGCTGGAGGGTATTCCCTTATATGAGATTATCAACGCTCCACGGGCATCGGATTACGAGCAAGAGCGGCGCGACGACCTCGTTGCTCGTCTCGCACTGTTGGATGCTGTCGAGCCATTCCGACGGCTCGGATTCGATGAGGCTGCTGATGTTCTCCTGTCCCGACGTATTCCCACTGAAGACCTCGAAACAGCCCTTGAAAAGGGAGTAGCACGAGCAACCGTGGATGGAGGGCTCGCGAGTGGTCCGCTCCATTCTTTCTCGGCGGATACTCATGTGAAACTATCGACGAACTACTCGCAGGAACTGGGAAAGGTTCGAAGTCTACTTCCCGATCTCGTCGTTCAGAAGGCCGTTGACCAACGCTCTTTCTCTGACCCTATCAGTCGCAATTCTCGTTTCTTCTTATTGAAGAGCGATCTTGAAAGAAAACGGAAGAAGAAACCGATCCGCGATCTTATTTCTGACTACGGTGATCTCATTACTGAGCTAACACCGTGCGTACTTGTCTCCCCCGACTCGGTTGCTCGTTTCTTTCCTCCGGAAAGACAAGACTTCGACCTTGTTGTTTTTGACGAGGCTTCTCAGATCACTGTCGCGTCGGCGATCGGGGCTATGGGTCGGGGACGCGCGATAGTAGTCTGTGGTGATTCCAAACAGATGCCGCCGACATCCTTCGCCGAGCTCACTCGTGATGATGAAGATGATGATCGCCCTGTTGATGAGGAGTCCATCCTCTCTGAGTGCGTCGCTGCACATGTGCCACGAAAGTGGCTGATGTGGCACTATCGCAGTCAAGATGAGTCGCTGATTGCTTTCTCCAACACGCGTTATTACCAGGGTAAGCTCTTCTCGTTCCCGAGCCCGATCTCCGGTACAGTCAACCATGCCCCCGAAGGTTTCGGTGTGTCGATGAGACGAGTCAATGGACACTTCCTTCGTTCGATTCCGAGAGGTGAATCTCGAAGGCTCTTTCGAACGAATCCTGTCGAGGCTCAGGCTATCGTCGATGAGATTCGACATCGTTTTGATCGTAGGCCCGCACCATCGCTCGGTGTCGTCACATTCAATATTCAACAACGTGATCTTATTGAACACAAACTTCGAGAACTGGATGATCCAAATATCACTGCATCGTTGGAAAGTGATGACGGAATCTTTGTTAAGAACCTGGAGAATGTTCAGGGAGACGAACGCGACACAATCCTCTTCTCGATTGCGTTTTCCGCTGATCAGAACGGTGAGGTTCCGCTGAATTTTGGCCCTCTTAATCGATCAGGAGGAGAGCGGCGATTGAACGTTGCGATCACCCGTGCTCGTAAAGAGGTTATCCTTTTTTCGAGCTTCGCTCCGTCTGCGCTTCATGCAGAGCGATCTCAGTCATTGGGTCTCAATGACCTAAAGTCGTATCTCGAACTCGCAGACAAAGGGGCGTCTTCGCCAGATCAAGCGCGTCCTCTCCAAGACCTTCCTGATCATCACCGGGATGCCATTGCCAAGGCACTCAGGGATGCAGGACTCGTTGTTTCGACAGACGTCGGGCTTTCTGAGTTTCGCCTTGACCTCGTTCTCGCGAAGCCGAGTTCGCCCGATCGCCCTTCAGTCGCTGTGATGCTCGATGGCTCCGGGTGGAATCTTCGAAAGACTACCTACGATCGTGATGTTCTGCCGGGCGAGATCTTAAGATCAAATATGCACTGGCCTCATGTCGAACGCATCTGGCTGCCAGATTGGCTGTCAGATCGAGAGCGAATCATCCACCATCTGGTTGAACTCACATTAACCACAGAAGTTGGAGAAGCAGAGCCTTCAGATACGGCGAAGACGCTCGCTGCTGTGCATAACGAATCTTCGCGTGCAACGGTTTCCGATTTAATGACTGTTAATCCGCCGTCCGACAATCGATTGATCAAGAACTTCGAACAGGATGCCTCAAGTGATCCTGAAGAATGTGGCGGCAGTGATTGTTCAGAAACGTCTTCGAAGCCCTCTTCTATGCGGTCGGCCCAGAAAGACAATGTCACTGTGTTGACTCCCGATACCGACAATCGGGTGAACAATTCATCTGTGTCGGGGGAATCACTAAGGGACTTCTCGATCTTTCCTTCGCGCCGTAGTCTTCATAGTCACAATAGGGAACTGCATCGAGTCGTTTATCGAGACTTGTCAAAACCCGTGAATTTCATCCCCGCAAATGTAGGAATTCGTGGGACCCAAGTGTATCTCGATATGACGGAGCACTCTGGGGAGATTTGTGCCCATGTAAAAGAGACTGCACGCATGATTTGTGCACAGGAATTCCCTATTGAAGGACGTCGCTTCAGGTACCTTGTTGCCCGGGCGTATGGTTTTGAAAGGATGAAGGCATCGCGAGAGGAGCGAATTAAGAAGATAATCGGTACAGAAGACTACATAGTCGACGAATTCGGATTCTTTTGGCCGAATGATGTTGATCCTGCTGCTCTCATCTCATTCCGTCGAAATGCATTCGATCATGTGTCCTTAGAAGAAATGCATCCTCGTGAGCTCGATAATCTCACAAGAACCGTTCTGCGGAGTCGAGTCTTCGCTTCGCACGAAGAAAAGATCCGTACCATCTTCAATAACCTCGGTGAGTCGAATCATCGGTTGACACCGCGTCTTCAGAATGCATTGCAGGAATCCGTTCAAAGGGTAGAAAGAAATAGATATTAAGAGGCTTTTCGCAGATGAGAGTGTAGGTCACTTGTCGGGGTTGGGTGGTGACAGGGAGCGAGGTCCTTGGATGATGGACGTTGTCACACAGTCACCGCCAAATACCACGACATGGATAACGGGCTCTTCTTAATCATCGGAGGAAGGTGGGTCTGAAGCCTCCGGTGTCGAGGAGTGCTCGGTCGGTGTAGATGATGGAGAAGTCCGAGCCGTGGTCCGTGTGCTGTTCGAGGTGGCTGTTGGATCTCCTATGTTTGTCAAGTTGTTGCAAGTTGTGTGCGGGCTGCGGTGTTGAGGTGTCGGTAGATCTTGTGGGCTAGGTAGCGTTTGAGACAGCGGCGGATTTCGCGGAGTGTGCGTCCTTCAGTGGTGCAGTGGTGCGGCGTTCAACGTAGGTGCGGGTGCGGGGGTCCATGCGCATGTGGGTGACGATGGCCGTGTGGAGGGTTCGGTTCAATCATCGGTCTTTCCCTCGGTTGATGCGGTGCCGGACGGTGTTGCCGGAGGATGCGGGGATCGGGTTGACGTTGGCGAGGCTGGCGAACGCGGCCTCGGTTCTGATGCGCCTCAGGTGCGACCACGCGGTCAAGGTGACTGTGGCAGTGACCGGCCCGATTCCGGGCTGTTGGAGGAGGGGGCCGCGGGGCTCTGACGAACCGGGTCGGTGATTCGCTTGGTGACGTTCCGAAGCTCGTTGTCGAGTGCTGTGATGCGCTTGGCACGTGTCTGATGACTTCACCGCGTGCGATTGCGGTGGCGAGGTCTTCATCGCGTGTTCTCCATGCGGCGATCGTGACGATCTGCATGGTGGTGAGTGGATGGCGCGTCGATGCCGAGATCAACCACTCGCACCAGCGCGGTGAGCGCGTTGTTGATCGTCGCGGTGCGCTCGGTGCTCATGTGGTCGCGGGAGGTCTGAAGCACCTTGACGCCAGCGCGGACACCGCCATCAGTTCGTGGTTCGCGCAGCTGTGTGTCCTGAAGCGGGAGTACTGCGGCTCCAATGCGGCGGGAGTCCAACGTGTCGGACTTGCCGATGTCGTGGTTCGTGCGGGTATTCATGCGCGGGGCCTTGACGAGCGCGTATCCAGCATTCGATGCGGCGCGCGCCAGACGTGCCCCATAGGTACCTCGATCACCCAGAGCACACCAGCATCGCCACCGGCGCGTCGTCCGGCCCAGGACACAGCGCCTGACAGACCCGTTGTAGTGGTGGGGAACTGCGCCTCATCGACGATCTCACCGGTCGGGCAGGCCAGGATCGAAATGGCGTGGTTACGGGCGTGGGTGTCCACACCGATGATGAACGAACGGGTATGCGCGACAATGGCCATAACGATCGACGCTCCTTTCTTCATGATGAACATGGTCACGGTCGCTGAGCAGTCGACGCCGGTCCGAGAAGAAGTCACGTCGGGGCGAATCTGCGATGGGCCACGACCTGCAGGGTCAGGCAGTCTCCTGATGAGGTCACCGAGGTGGGCCAGACGAATACCGACCGCGACGATCTGAGCAGACAATTCAACGCAAAGGCACCACGAGCGGGCCAATAGCATTCGAGACTCACACCCGGATCAACACGACCGGCATCCATCCTGACCAGCCGATCCCAAACCAACCAAGACCAGACTCACAGACGGCCTCGCTTGGTCTGTTGTTGATCGGGGATGGTCTAGGTTGGCGAGGAGATCTCGCTCTTCACATTTGAGGGTTTAGGTCAGTAGTAGTGTCCGGCTGTCGACAGGGATTGACGTATTCTGATGATGGTAGTTATCACACTGCCTATCCAGATGACCTCGGCATGGACCACGCTACCTTCGCCACTGCTGATCTGACCAAGTTCTGCAGTCTCGACGACCTCGGTCTGACAGTACCGGGCCAGCATGCCAGAGCCATCTTGTCGTACCGTCGAGCGTCACCTTCAATGAAGTGACCGCAAATGCCTACGCACTCTGAGATCCTGATCATCGGAAGGAGTGATCGGATTGTTGGGTTATCGGACCACATTCACCGTGAACGTTGTAAAGTCCGAGGGAATCGAAGCGGAGAACGCGATCGACGTTCTCTTGCGTGAGGGATTCGACTGGCTGCGCAAACAAAAGCAGCTCACGGGGGTCGATGATCTGGAACCGTGGGTAGAAAAGCCTTTTCCTGATGGGTCGCGGGCGATCTACGGGAGGGGTACCACAGCGGCAGGTGACGAGTATGCCAAGCTCGTCTATTTTGATCGCCCACAGAAGGCGGGGCAATGGGTAACGACTCTCCTTGTCGGTCGTAGCCAAAAGAAGCAGTGGCTGTTCCCTCTTGTCTCCGTGGAGATCGATGTCCCGGAGGATCCGAACTGGCCGGGGCACCCGATGTTCTCCAATCGCCCTTGGCTCGTGAAGAACATCCTCGATGGTTATGCATGCTTCGATCGGAATATGAGGACCTCTGATGATCCGATCATCGTGTTCGATGAAGAGGGGGTGGAAGAATTCCTCGATCATTTGGCGGATGAGAAGCACCGGGGACTTATCATCGCCTGCGGCACCGATGGGACGGTCGAGGCAGCGACCTGGAGACAGATCCTCGATGATATTACGACCGAATGTGCCGGTCAGGCAACCGTCTTCCTCCTCCATCCCGCTGCGACAGAGATGGTTAATGCACGAGTTTCAAAGGCGCACGTTCTTACTCCGTATGCTCTGCGAACTTTCAAACCGGGTGCCCTCCTTGACGATCCCAGCGACGGACTGCGCCATCGAGTCCTCACAGCTCGCGCACTGCTGGGGAAGAACCGCAAAGAACTCGCGCGGATGTTCGGGCGCCTGAGCCGGGCGCATTCAAGCTCTCTTCCCCCCGATCCATTCATGCGCCGCCTCGATACGGTCACCGGAGCAGAGTTCGATCGCATGACTTTTGAGAGGAGCTCGAACGATCATAGTGATGTTCAACTTCCGTCGGCCGGACCACTATCCATCAATCCTGGGTCCCGCCCTGATAGTGGGGAGATCCTTGAACAACTCGAAGTGCCTGCATCCGCTGAGCATGCGGAGCCCGAGGCCACACCGACAGCGGCCTTTGAAGGGGAAACCGATGAGGAGCTTGAAATGCTTCGTATCGAGGTTCACGATCTTCGTGCACGTCTTGAGGAGAGGGAGTGTTCGCTCGCAGTGACCAAGACCGAGAACCTCCGCCTGCATGAAGAGGCGGCGCTTTCAAAAGCTCGATATGCTCGCTCAATCGAGCTCCACATCGATGAGCTCGATCGTCGACGACAAGAATATGAGTCGGCCATTGCGGGCTTGAATGCCGATCTTCAGGACAAGACACTTGAAGTTGAGATTCAACTTGAGGCGAAGAAGACTCTCGAAAAAGAACTACGCTCTATCCGGTACAAACTCGGAATCGCGGTGAGTGAGCTTCGGAAGAAAGGAGTCAATAATGAACTCTATCGCGAGAAGGAAGACCCCTATGAAGGCATCGACTTCTCCGAATGGGAAGAGCTTGAGATCCTCGGTCCCGAAGTCTTTACCCACCTATGGTTCACCTACGATCCGAAGGATACGAACGAGCTCAGTCGTCATGGGCGCTCATTGTCCTGGTTGAGAGAGACCTTCGACATCCTCGCAATGCTGGATGAGTATGCTGCTTTCCGCTCAAGTGAAGAAGGAAGAGAATTCAAAGGAGGGATCCATCAATACCTTCGGGAAGGCGCTCCTCCTGGGGCGCGTCTCATCGCCGCCGATCGGGTACGTGACTCTGAGTCCGATACCTCCCAGAATAAGTGGGGAGATCAGAGGACTTTCAAAGTTCCGAAGGAAGTCGATCCTACTGGATATCGGAAGATGCACGCTCATATTGAGATCCAACGCTTCAAGTCGGTGAGTCCCCGCCTGTACTTCGAGGATCGAACAAGCGATCTGGGGAAGGTAGTCATCGGGTATATTGGACGGCACCTGAAGAATACACAGAGCGCGTGAGAGTAAGGAATGAGTCTGTGTAAGGATTGGTGACACGTGATGTGAGCGTATCAGTGTGTTCTGGAGGGGTGTCATTATGCCTAGGGTGTGCCCCTCAAGAGTTCCGTGAGGGCGTTGTGTGTGGGGCGTACAAGTGATGTTCCTGTCGGTCAGGTTGCTGCTGATTTCGGTATTGCCGAGTTGCGCCTGTGCCGCTGGATACACAAAGCAGAGCAGGCTGAAGGCCCGAACGTGCCGACGGTTTCAGAGCCGACCGAGTGTCGGGCGTTGAAGCGGCGCATTCAGGGGCTCTTCGCATTTGAGGGTGTAGTGGCGGGGTAGCCGGGTTGGTGGCGTGCCCATGTGTGATCGGACCGTGTGGAAGATCGCTTCTGACTGAAGTGTTCTGGGTTTTGTTTTGATCTGTTTTGCTAAGGAGATTGGGTCGTGTCCTAGGAGTGCAGTCTTGGGTTTAAGGCTTGGGGTCTGGTGTTGGTTTTGGTGGCTGTGGAGTTTGGGTGGTGGTTGTTGTTTGAAGTGTCTTGGGTTTGTTTTCTGGGTGTTTGCTTTGGTTTTCGTTTTCTTTGTGGTGCTTGTGATGTGCTAGTGGTCGTTTTTGATCTTGTCCGGTGTGTGGTAGTTGAGGGGGTGGTGGGGGTGGGGTGTGTTCCGTCAGTTCGCCCGCTTGAACGTCGCGTTCTCGGTCTTGGGCGCATCGTGCCGGGTACGGTTATGGATCGACTCGTTCTTGTATGAGCCGTTCACGTTCTCAGCCAGCGCGTTATCGTAAGAAGCCCCAACCGTCCCAGTCGATGGCATGCTACCCGCATTGATAATACCTCTCGTTATACATAATGCTGACGTACTGCGATCCGTGATCCGAATGATGAACCAGCCTCACAGTCTCTTTTGCGCTGGTGATCGCATTGATTCGATGCGTGTAGCGGCAAGGCTTCAGTGCGCATCGAATCCGAAAGCGCCCATCCCACAATCTTGCGTGAGAGCACGTTCGTAACGAACGTTGTATAGACGAAGCCAGCCCTTGTGCGAACATAGGTGATATCAGCCACCCACCGGCGGTTCGGCTCAGGGGCGTAAAACTCACGATGCACTGAATCCGGCCTGGTATCTTCCGTCCTGCCTTTGCGTGTGGTGATCGGCGATCGGCCCCCCTTGCGGTTGCCTGACACTCCTGCCAAGCGCATCAACTGTGTGGTCTGCTCCCGTCCGACCTGCAAGCCGCAGCGGGAACGCGTGTGCCACATTTTCCTTATCCCGTACACACCGTAGTTCGTGGCATGTATCTGGCGAACCTTGCCAACAAGCTCCAGGTCCCGAACGCTCCTGACACTGGGCGAGCCATGCTTAGCGTAACGGTAACCGCGGGAGGTGATGAGGCCTCCCTAGCGCTGCTCATTTAACGTCTGATAGATGAACTCGACGCTGAAATGATCGCGGTATTTACCAATGAATGCGATCATTTCCGACGGTGGGGGTCGAGTTCCGACGCGAAAAAAGCCGAGGCTGCTTTCAATAACGCGTTCGTATCCCGTAGCTCTTGATTTCCCGGCGCAACCCGGGCGTTCTCAGCAATCAGATCCTCTTCAGCGCGCGTGACCCGACCCGTCTTACGTGCTTGTTGTAACCATTGCCGTGCCGTATGCCACAAGACCCCAAGCTTGGGCGCCACAACTTGGCGCGCATCGTGAATCGAGAGTCCCTCGGCAAGGATCCTGTCCTCAACCAACCAGACAACCCGACCCTTCGCTTCCTGATCACATTTTCTTCGGCATACTCCAGACTTTCCCATCCACTCAAACAGAAACAAACCCGGGACATTTCAACCTCCCCAAACACACCCTCATACACTCACATCACGTGCCACCAACCCCCACACCAGACCCTTCGAGGGGCATTTGTGTGGTGGCTCTTAGGGTGCGGGGCATGGTCCTGGCAGCGTTGGCGATGATGGCAGCGTCCTTCGCGTCGGTCTTGGCGCTGCCCGGTGTCAGGTCGGCGATGCGTCTCATGGACAGTGCGGGCAGGTAGCCTATGGCTTGGGCTACCGTCACGGCCAGGGCACCGATGGTGGGGGGCTGGTCGACCACCACCAGCACCCGTCCCTTCTCTCGTAGATGCTGGTAGACCTCGCGCAGCCGGTCCTCGTCGTTGGGCAGGGCCTTGTCACAGACCCTTCCGCCCGTCCCGGTTCAGGGCCGTAGCCCAGTGGTCCGTCTTGCCGACGTCGACGCCGATGAAGACCTCGACATCCTCGATATCCATCTTTCCTGCTGCCTCTGGCTTAAATGGGTGCGGGGCCAGCCGGTGGACGACCGGCCCCGCACCCACGCCTGCGAAAGACCTCACACCCAGTGGGCCGTTCCCCTTATCAGCGGTCACCAGCGCCCGACTGCCGCGGGTGACAACACTCCCCGGATCATTGGAGACAGGGGCAAGACATCATGCCCGCAGCAACTGGCCCAACCCCCGGCACCTACCACCAGGGACCACCAACAAAGCAACGGAGAAGGTGATGACCTCGGCGAAGGGTGGAGGTCGCTACAGCCACTTTTTGCGCTTGAACCACACCACCGACCCCACTGCGATGATCAGCGACAGGGCGATGACGCCGGGGTAGCCCCACCAGGCCGACAACTCCGGCATGTGCGTGAAGTTCATGCCGTACCAGCCGACGATGAGGGTCAGCGGCGCGAAGATCGCCGTGAGCACCGTCAGGACCGTCATGATGTGGTTCTGCTGGATGTCGAGGTGCATTTTGTGCAGGTCTCGCATTTGCAGTGCCTGATCGCGAAGCGAACCCGCCTGGTCGCGCAGTTTGTCGAGCCGACTCGAGATCGTCCGGAAGTAGCGCAGATCCTCGTCGCGGAAGAACCCGTTCTCGTTCTCCTCGAGCAGGTCCGTCAGGTCCATGAGATGCATGTAGTGATCGTCCAGATCGCGCAGTTCCGAGCGCATCTCATTGATGCGGGTCGCGAAGTGGCCGCTGGCAACCCCTGCAACGATCGCGTCCTCCATGTCATCGAGCTCGCGCTCGTAGCCGCGTAGCAGCTTCGCGTCGCCCTTGATGATCTGGCCGAGGAAATCCGCCAGGAACCGCTCCAACCCCGGTTGCCTCCACCTCTTCGTCGCCGCGATCGCGCGGATCAGGGTCGCCGCAGTGTTCTCCGCGTCAATGAACACGACGCCCTTCTCGTCGAGGGCGAACGCGAAGCGCGCCTCCGGAAGGTCCGGGTTGGCGCGATCGGGGATGAAGATCGTGCCCGTGATCGCGTCGTAGTTCGCGTCCGCCTGGGTGTCGAGGGCGGTGGCGACATCCGGGTCGAAATCGATCCCCATGTCGAAGGAGTCGCGCTTGCGGCTCCACCCCTCGGGAGTCAAGATGACGACGAACTGTCGGTCCGCCGCCGCGAGGTCGGCCTCGTCGCATTCGATGAGGTGCTCCCCGATGAGGTAGTGCATGGGTCCTCCTGAATGATCCGGTAACGCTACGAGTGTGCCACGCCCGTTGGGTTTCCATCGTCTTCGCGCCGGGTCGAATCGACCCGCTTCGGTGACGATCGGCATTGACACCAACAGTTGTTGTTCCTACCCTTCACATACCGCGCCGCCACGAGGGCGCCCCGTATCGAGCGAGCAGAGGAGGCAGCCGTGTCCGCCACCGAATGTGTCGAATGCTACAGCGCCGATCCTCGCACGACGCCGCTTCTCGAGCCGGAGAAGTGCCTGCGCGCCCACACCCAATACGTGTGCGGGACTTGCGGGCGCTGCATCTGCATCGAGGCCGATCCCGTGCGCGGACTGCATCGCTGGAACTTCCCCTTCCGCTCGCTCGACGTCGCCCGTCTCTACCTGCGTGCCGCCGACGCGACAATGGGGCGTGCCTGCGGCATCTACGCCATCGACAGTGCGAACGGCAGGCGTTCGTACAAGATCTTCACCGACCGGAAGGAGCTCGCGGCCTACCTCGAGAAGAACCGCGGGAGAACCTGTGCGAGCGGTGAGCCCGAGTTCGAAACCGGTCGGTTCCTCAAGTTCGCCAGGGCCCGCATCCGTCGCCTCGAGCCCGACGAGGTAGAGAGGTACCTGGCCGAACGGGCCTAGAACGGGGCGTTGGAGTCCCGCTCTCCGGTCACTGACCGGAGCCGCGGAGGATGATCATCGAGCAGTCCTTCGAGGCGGGGATCGCGGAGAAGAACGTGCCCTCACCGGGATCGTCGCCATCGCCGTGGAACCGGCGCGCACCGCGACAGGCGCGGTGACGAGGGCGGGGCGAACAGGTGGGAGAGGGCGCAGTCCCTCCTCTTGACGAGAGTCATGCGAACGCTATGATAAACAGTGTTCAGTGAACAGTGTTCAGAAAGGTGGGGACGTGCCCAAGCAGACGATCGAACGAGACCGCCTCGTCGATACCGCCTACGACATCGCCGAACGCGACGGCCTATCCGCCCTGTCCATCCGCCGCCTCGCTTCCGAATGCTCCATCTCCATCGGATCCGTCTACAACTTCTTCCCCGCCAAGACCGACCTGACGACCGCCGTCGTCGAGCGCTTCTTCCGCGCCGCCATCGTCGACGAGTTCTGCCGCGTCGAACCCGGTGAAGGATTCGTCGACTACCTGCGCAGACTCGAGGGCGCCCTCGTGCGCGTCCTCGGCGAGTACCGCACCACCTGGCTCAAGGAGATCCGCAAGCTCCCCTATGAAGAGCGAACAGCAGGGCGCGCCGCCCAGGCCGCCCGACTCGGCCACATCGAAACCGGCCTCGCGCGCGTCCTCGCCGCGGACCCCGACATCGAACCCGCCGCCCTCGTCGGGCCCCTCGCCCCGAAGGTCCTGTGCTCCTTCATCGCCGAGCACCTCCTCGCAGCCGTCCAGAACGGAACCGACTGCGCCACACTCTTCGCCCTCCTCGACTCCGCCCTCTACGGCGAGTCAGCAACCCACCACTGAACGGCGAAAGAACCACCATGACCCCTCTCATCGTCATCGCCTCCGGCACCATCACCCTCGCCCTCGTCTCCTACACCATCGGCGTCTTCGGTGAGCGCCGCGCCGGAACCCTCACGTCCCGCCACCTCGCCTTCTTCTGGACCGGATTCATCTTCGACACCGCCGGCACGACCGTCATGTCGAAGATCTCCTCCGAGGCAGGTGGGGGAGTCGCTCCCATGCACGCCGTCTCGGGGGCGCTCGCCCTCGGCCTCATGGCCTTCCACGCCGTGTGGGCCACGATCATCCTCATCCGGCGCAACGAGCGCCGGCTCGCCGGATTCCACCGCTTCAGCGTCGTCGTCTGGCTCTTCTGGCTCGTGCCCTACTTCATCGGCATGCTGCTGGGCATCCCCGCCGTGAACCTGTCGAACATCGCGATCATCACCGTCTCATTGGTCGCCGTCGCGATCATCGCCGCCGTCCTCAACCTTGGCCCGCGAGCAGCAGTGCGCATCAACAAAGAGAACCTCCTCGTCATCGCCGGAATCGTCTGGTTCATCGCCGGGATCAACGTCGCCAACCTCGGCATCCGCTCCGCGTTCACGCTCAATGGCACCGGGCTCATCATCGCCGCACTGCTCGGAGTCGGCGGCGTTGCCGTGTTCCTCGCCTTCCACACCATGTTCGGGCGCATCGTCAAGAAGAACTCCGCGCGCATTCGCGCTCTCGTCGTCCCCGCGCAAAGTCCCCTGCGGTTCCTCGACGCCAAGGGATACATCATCATGGCCGTCATGATGGGCGGCGGCTTCGGGGCGCGAGCCGCCGGGCTCGCACCCGACTGGTTCGTCGCTTTCTTCTACACGGGGCTGGGCATCGCATTGGCTCTGACCGGAGTCGGATTCCTCATGCACCGCGCCCGCGGGGAGGGCTGGACCTTCCACGCGAAGAAGGAATTCGCGGCCTGAGGCCGACTTAACGGACGCGGCCTCAGCCGGGCACCCCGTTCAGCCAGGCGGCCAACTCGGCCCCGGACTCGGCGGGCTCGAAGCAGGCCCATCGTCGTCGATGGATTCCCAGGGGCCTTTGTGGCGGATGAGTTCGGCTTTGTACAGGGAGTTCAAGGCTTCGGTTAGGGCGTTGTCGAGTGGAGTCACCTGTGGAGCCGACTGAGGCGACGGCCTTGCAGTCGTCTGGGGCTTGGCCGTAGCGGACTTGCCCGGTACTGGATGCCCTGGTCGGAGTGGTGGACGAGGCCGGATAGGTCGGCCCCTGTCGCGTTTTGTGTTGCCAGATCGCCATCTTCAATGCGTCGAGGGCGAGGTCGGCGTACACGCTGGTGGGGTCTGCCACCCGACGATTTGACGTGAGAATCACGTTGGCGGGTGAACGCGACGATTCACCCACCCCGAGAAGGTGCGCACGTAGACGGGGGCACCTCCCGCTTGCGGGGGAATGTCCGCCACCCACAACATGTTCGGAGCCAATGCCGCGAAATGCCTGTTGACCAGTGTCTATCGGGCACAATTCCTTGGGCGCGGACCGGGTGGTCTTCGGGCTCTTCGCCCAGCGGATACCGCTGATCCCATGGCTGTTATGAGGCGTTCGACGGTGCATCGGGCGACGTGACCTGCCCGATGCTGGGCTTCGACCTCGAGCAGGCCCCGCACCACGTGCATCTTTGGGGCCCCGAAGGCCTCGTAGTTGTCGGCATGAATCCGCACGATCTGTTCCTTTCAAGACCTCATCACGCCTGCTTCGCACCGACCACAGGCCGACTCTTGCGCGCCCAATAAGCCGACGGGGCGACCTGTACGCCAGCTGCGGTCAGCTGTTCACAGATCGGCTAGGCCCCGTACTCTGCTCGGTTCGCGTCGATGAACCCATCGACACCCCCTTATCGGCGGCCCGGCTCCGCCTGGGCGCAATACGCGCTCGCTTTGCGCAGGATCTCGTTTGCCCTACGAAGCTCGCGGTTCTCTTTCTCCAACTCCTTGATCCGCTGAGCATCCGCACCCTCATCCCCGCCCGAAGACCCCCATCAATCTCAACTCTTTTGACCCACGTGTGCAACGCATTCTGGATGCACACCCAGCTCGCCGGCGATCCTATCGATCGCGCCCCTGGAACGCTCAGGGTCCCGACGGGCCTCAAGAGCCAAACAAGTCGCGCGCCCACGCAACTCATCCGGATACTTCCCCGAACATAGTCATGACAATGATCCTTCCCACTCATCACTGCCTCTACCAAACCCAGGACGATCTAGTGGCCGTCTTTGTCCCAGGTGATGGTCGACGTCTGTAAGGCGCGTTGTATTGAGGCGAGTTGACTTGTTGGGGTCCACGAGTAGGACACGGCGCCGTCGGGCCCGTCCTCGCGGGTGCGGCGCCCGGCCTCGTCGTAGGATAAGACGGTCGTAGACGATCCCTGCGGGGTCTGGACCTGGTAGGAGGCGACGCGGCCCAGCTCGTCGGTGTCCCACTGTTGGGTCAGGCCCTCGGCGATCATACGGGTCGACGAATCGGCGTACTCATACGACACGGTCCCGAACGCGCCGCCCTCGATGCGCACCAGCGCCCCGTCCTCGTCGCGCACGTACACCAGGTCGTCAGAGGCCTCGTCGCACGCCACGTCGCCCGGAGTCGGCACCGCTGCCAACGCGTCGACGCGCACCCCATCGGGGGACTCGGTGAACAGGAGACGACCGGCGGCGTCGTAGCCGGCTCGCCACGTGCGCCCCACAGGGTCAGTGACGGCCGAAACGAGGTCGTCGGGCGTGTACTCGCGCCGCGTGGTCCCGCCCACGGGATTCGTCTGCGACACCAGGCGAGCGCACTCGTCATAACCGAAATGAGTGGACCCGCCCAACGCATTCGTGATCGACGTGAGCTGACCCGCAGCGTCGTAAGCGAAACGCCTCTTCCCCCACGCCGCATCGCGCATCGCGACGAGACGACCGGCCAGATCGTAGGAGTACGTGGTCGGCGTCGTTCCGGGTGCGCTGACGCGCGTCAAACGAGAGTACACATCCCACTCGTAGCGAACCTCGCCCACGGGCCCGCGCTGACAGATGAGCCGGTGGTCCGCATCGTAGTCGTACTCCACCGCACCCGCGGACCCCTCGACTCGTACCCGGCGGCCAAGGGCGTCGTAGGCGATCGTCGTCGCAACACCGGCCCGCTCGACACGGATCGGCCGCCCCGCCGCATCGCGTTCGATGCTCGTCAGCGTCCCGTCCGCATCGACGGTCTCGGCGATGCGCCCCGCCGGATCGCGCACGACGATCTGATCGCCCGACCCATCACGGAAACGGACAGGCCGACCCAAAGCATCCGAAACGACCCCCTCAACGGCCTCATCATCGACGGCGGACGCATCCTGGCCCCACGCGACCTCAGTGATCGTGCCGACCGGGTCGCCCCAGTCGGCGAGACGACCTCCCGCAAACGCGACAGCGGATCGTGCACGAATCCCCAGGTCCGCCCATCCGGCAGCGTCACCGAAGCCAGATTCCCCAAGTCATCCCAGGTCGACGTAATGACGCGGCCCAACGGATCCGTCGACGACGCCTCCAAACCCGATGGCCCGTACTCGACGCTCGACCTCGCCCCATAAGGGTCGATGGTCGCCGTCAGGCGCCCGGCATCGCTGAACTCCCACCGCCACTGGGCGCCATCAGGATCCAGGCGCGACACCACGCGACCGGCCTCGTCGTACGCGTAGCGCGTCACCGAACCCGCTGCGGACGTGAACGACACCGGACGGCCCGCGCCTCGTCGTAGTCGAACGAAGCCCGCCCGCCCTCGGCGTTGACGATTCCGACAAGGTCGCCGAAGCGGTTGTACTCGTACCTCAATGACACACCCGTCGGATCCGAGACCGAGCGCAACAGGCCGGCCTCCCACTCCATCGTCGTGCGCCCGCCAACCGGGTCGACGATGAGGCTCGGATCGCGCGAATCGCCCTCGTAAGCGAAACTCGTTCGAGACACCGACATCGGCTCCGCAGCCGGGACGCCCTGAGGATCCGCGGGCGCCGGATACGACACGACCATCTCGGTGAGGCGATCGAGCTCATCCCAGGCCATCTGCGTGCGCACACCCGCCGGGTTCAACGACGCCACCATGCGCCCGCGAGAGTCGTACTCGCTGACCGTCAGACCACCCGACCTGTCCTCAGCCATGACCCGCCGACCCCACCGGTCGTACGCCAAACGCTGGTGGCCGCCATCGGCGTCGATCACGCCGACGAGACGCCCGGACGCGTCATTGATCCACGTGTTCGCGCGCGATCCGTCCGAATCCGACACCTCCGTCACACCGCCCGGGGCGTAGGTGTAGCGCGACACGCGCCCCGCAGGGGAACACTGGGTGGACACTCGGCCCGGCCTCGTCGTAGGAGTACGTCACGCGACGCCCGCAGCCTGCGACCTCAACGATCCGCGAGGAGTCGTCACTCCACGTGATGTCGAGGCGACGGCCCCTCTCATGAACGAGGGCGGACAGAGTTTCGCCCGTCCATTCGCAGCATACGGTCGTCCCAGGGCCCTGCGTGAACGCCATCAAACGCCCGGAAGCATCATAGGTCCAGCTTCCGCCCTCCGCGTCGGAGACGATGAAATCCCCGACGAGGGGGTCCTCACGACGAATCCAGAACGAGTCGCCCAGCGAACGGCCCCACCCCCCGCCCTCGCGAGGAAAACGCACCAGGCGTCCATCGGGCATCCACCACCGGGCCTCGCCGACCCCGCCGACCTGGTCGAGCTCGACGCGCGAATCCGCGACGCTGAACCAGCCCGGACCGAACGCGCCGACCTGTGTCGACATGGAGTTGTACATCCTGCGCCACGCCATCCCCACAGCGCCGCCCATGAACGCCAGGTCGGTCTCCGGCTCGATGAAATTGCCTGTCGCCGCATTGACCGGATCGTCGACGAAACCCGATGAAGGAGCGATGCCCTGCATCTGCGCCGGAACCATGGCGACGCCCTGACGCGACAATTCGACGCCCACAGCCGCCAACGCCGACATCAGCGTCGCATTTGACAACGTCGAGATTCCGCCTGAACCGCCTGAGGCCTCGAAAGCCGCAGCGATCGTATTCGCCCACTGGGCATCCGCCCGATTCGCCGCGATGTACGAATCGAAGCCCGTCCATACCGACGCGACCGACAGGCTTCCCCACTCGCACCCCGATTGGAAAGCCTGATCCGCCGCCCGAAGTCCCGCGATGATCGAATCCAACTCGTCATCCGCGCCATCGTAGTTGACGGCGAAGGAGCGCAGGTTCTCCGGTCGCGCAGAGGATGTGCCGTTCTCGGCTCCCGTGCCCGACGACGGCGTCTGACGCGCCAGCATCGTCGTCGGCGCAATCTGCAAAGACGGTGCAGGACCATTCGTGCCCGCAGGACGCTGATCAATATCCCAGAAGTCGTTCCACTCCCGCGTGACCTCCCACATCTGATCCCGGCGGGCCTGCCACTCCCGGGCGCGCTCACGCGCCGCATTCTCCAAACGCGCAAGTTCTGCCAGCTTCTCGGCCTTCGCAGCGACATCCTCCAAGCACGTGCACAGATTCGCCGCGTCGACGCCCTCAGCCCTCGAGTTCTCGGCGAAGAGCCTGGAGAAATAGCCCGAGAAGTCCTGCATGGCGGTGAACACCCATCCCAGTCGAGAACCGTGCAATTCCTCGATGCGCGACTTGGCCGCCCGGCACTTCGCCGCCAAATCCGACGCCGCCGCGAAATCGAAACGAACATCCGCAGTGGTCATCGGAGTAGACATCAGAACCTCTTGTGTCAAAGCCGTCCCGAGGGCGGTCGAACACATGAGCGGGTAGGCGCGAACCTCGGGACGATGGGAAACGAACCGCGACCCATACTAGGCAACTGTCCAGACGATGTCACAGGGCTTCTAAGAATCCTGTGGAGGGGATTCGACGGTGGTCGGATCGCAGTGGTCGGGTCTTGGTCCGAGGGCGGAAAGACAGCCAGCGCCAGGGGGATCGATCCTGGATTGGCTCGTCCACACGGAAACGAGCGTCGCCACGATCGCGACGAGGCTGACCTGCGTGAAGAGCACAGTGCGGAGAACCATGAGAGCGGCGATGAGCCCGACGCAAGCGAGAGGGAAGCGCCGCCTGTACGCGATCGCAACCGCCGTGCACACTCCCATAAGGAGGAACACTTCACGCCCGGCTAAACCTTCCGGGTTCGTGGTGTCATTCCGCGCCGTCATGATCACGAGGCAGGCGACGAACAGATCGCCCCAATTCGGGATGACGGTGCGTCAGAGTTCGGACTTGGTCCGTCGGGACTCGGCGTTACTATGCTCCCACCGTAAAAGAGTGCCTGCTATACCTCGTCATACCCTGGTATGAGTCGACGAGGACAAGAATGATCCCCCGGCATGATGCGGGGCGCCCGGCGAAACGACATCATCATCGTCATGACGTATACAACATTGTCGCAACAACAAGAGGACTCCTCGGCCTCATCCGCCACCGATGTCGTCGTCACCCATGACCTCACCAAGCGCTTCAACGACCGCGCAGTCGTTGATTCCCTCGACCTTCGCATCCCCGCCGGATGCGTCTACGGGTTCCTCGGCCCCAACGGGTCGGGCAAGTCGACGACGATGAAGATGATCCTCGGCCTGCTCGTCCCGACTTCCGGTGAGGTCGACCTCTTCGGACGGCGCGCTGATGAAAGGACTCGGGCCCAGCTCATGCCCCGCATCGGCTCGATGATCGAGACTCCGCCCGGATACGGCCACCTCACCGGAATGGAGAATATGCGGATAGTCCAGAAGATGCTCCGCCTGACGGATCAACAGATCGCTCATGCCCTCGATCTCGTCGGACTCACCGCGCACAAGGATCGTCTCCAACGCCAGTACTCCCTCGGCATGAAGCAGCGGCTCGGCATCGCGATGGCGCTTGCGCGCCAGCCGCGCCTCCTCGTCCTTGACGAGCCGACGAACGGCCTCGACCCCGCCGGAATTGAAGAAATCCGCGAACTCCTCATCCGCCTCGCCGGCGAGGGCGTCACCGTCATGGTCTCCAGTCACCTCCTCGACGAGGTCGACAAGATGGCCTCCGTCCTCGGAATCCTGTCCGAGGGGCGACTCGTCTTCCAGGGCAGCCGGGACGAACTCTTCTCCCGTTCCATACCCGATGTCATCATCTCGACTCCCCAAGCCGCACGGGCGCACGACCTCGGTTTCCCCGGGAGCGTGACTCCGCTCGGCCTCACAGTCCCCGGATGCCGCGAGGACGATGTCGCCCGTGTCATCGCCGAGCTCGTACAAGCCGATATCCCGATTCACGAGGTCCGACGGGCGGCACAATCATTGGAGGACGTGTTCATGGATCTCACCGCTCAGAACGGCGGTTTACGATGAGCACCCGTGTCAGAGCCTCGTCGACGACGGGAGCCCCCGGAACTTCGAAGGCGCGAGTGTCCGAACGGGCCCGGATCGGCCTCGTCGCACTTGTGAGGATAGAGATCTCGAAAATGCGACGCTTGCGCACCCCGGCGATCGTCCTCGCTCTCATCGGCGTCATCATCCTCTTCGAGGGAGCGACCCTGTACAGCGCGAGTTCCCAGGCGATCGCCTCCGAGCCGTCGAAATCGCCGTGGGCGCACGAGCTCCTCGGCGTCGCAATGATCAACGCGCTCCTTCATCCGATCCTCGTTGCCGTCATCTCCTCTCGGCAGGTGGATATGGAGAACAGCGGGGGAGGATGGATCCTCAACGCTGCAGCGGGGACAAGGCCGGGGAGGCTCATGCGCGTCAAACTCATCGTCCTCGCCCTGATTCTCCTTTTCGCGTGCGGTCTCCAGCTCGGAGCACTGATTCTGCTCGGACTGCATTCGGGGATCACAGTCCCCCTCGATGAGGGTCCCTGGATCGGCTACTTCCTCATGCTCTGGATCGTCGACTGCGCGCTCGCGGCCGGTCACGTTCTCCTCTCCGCCCGTTTCGAGAACCAGCTCATCGGCATGGGAATCGGAATCCTGGGGGCCTTCGCGGGAATGTACCTGTTCCTCGCTCCTCTGGCCGTCGCCCGCTGGCTGCCGTGGGGGTACTTCGCCGTCATCAATCCGACTCGCCTGATTGGCGAGGGCGAGCACGTGCAGATCGAATACTGCGAGCCGGGCGTCGTGTGGCTCATCGGGCTCGTCCTCCTCGCAACAGCCGTTTTCGTGGTGCTGACGCGCCGCGCGGACACGATCGAGAGGTGAGTGGCGTGGTCCGCGCAGAGCTTCTCAAACTCCGCCGCTCGATGGTGTGGGCGTTCGTCCCGCTCCTGTCGTTGCTCGCCGTCATCTCCGGAGGCATCAACTACTGGATGAACAGGGACGTGCTTGATAATGGATGGGTATCCCTGATCGGTCAGACGACCTTGTTCTACGGAATCATCTTCTACGCGGTGGGGATCGGCCTCATCGCCTCCGCCGTCTGGCGTCCAGAACACCGCTCGTCCTCATGGAATGCGGCATTGACCTGTGGAATCTCGCCCCTGAAACTGGTTCTCACCAAGGCGTTCGTCATCATGATTCCGACATCGGCGCTCCAAGCGTGCTTCATCGGCTACACCTGGGCATTCGGGACCGCCGTCGGTCTGGGCCCGAGCATCCCCCCTTCTTTCATCGCCTCATCCCTTCTCGTCATCGTCCTCTCGGTGCCGCTCATCCTCGTCCAATCGTTGCTGTCGATGCTGATGAAGTCCTTCGCCGGGCCCGCCGCACTCGCCATGGGGGCCTCGATCCTCGGTTTTCTCTCGACGGTTCTGCCGGGCACGATCGCTCGGGCGCTGTCCTTCGCCCTCCCGCACGCCTTATGCACACGGGGAATACTCCTCGGATCGTCCGCTGTGAGCGGTTCTGGGGTGATCGAGGGGGAAACGGTTGCGATTCTCATCATGGCCGGTCTCATCGACACCGTTGTCGCAGTGGGGATCACTGCCCTCGTGGTCCGCCATCGAACGATCGAGAGAAGATGAGGGGAGCGTGAATCCGCTGGCCCGACGAGGGGGAAGCGACGAATGATGTGCAGAACGTCCCGGCGTTCGAATAGGGGAGGTCCGGAGTCCTGTCGATCAGGAACCCGGTCCCTCCTCGTATATCGGGTTCTCACAGATGACGGTCAGCGGCCTGGCGCGCGATCGTCGACTCCTCATTCGTCGGGTAGACGAGCAGGGTCACCGACGAGTCGGATTAACACGATGTGCGGTTTGCCGATGCCGGCAGTGAAGGTGATGACGTCGAGGCCTGCGAGCTCAGCGGTGTAGGCGCCGACGTACTTGAGCAGGCTGCGTAAAGCCCCCGTTCACCGGTCATGCAGTCGGGAATCGGTGCTCAGGAGGCGACGGGCTCGCGCCTGCCCAGACGCACCTTCTTCACCTCGTGTTCGGCCTCGAAGTCCTCCTCTGTGAAGCCGAAGAAGTAGGTGGCGGTGAAAGACACGATCAGCGCCGCCAGTGAGGCGATCCAGAAGCCGGTGAAGCTCCCGTCGATGCCCTCGGGGTTGACGAACGAGGGGAAGCCGACGAAGGCGCCGGTGAAGCCCCACATGTTCACATTGAACAATCCGGTCAACAGGCCGCCGACGGCGCCGCCGAGGGAAGCGGTGATGAAGACTCGGCCGTACTTGAGGTTCAGACCGTACATGGCGGGCTCGGTGATTCCGCAGAATGCGGAGATCGTCGCCGGGCCGGCGAGAGTCTTGATACGGGCGTTGCGCGCCTTGAGCCAGATGGCGAGGGCCCCGCCGCCCTGGGCGATCATCGTGGCTGAGATGATCGCGTTCAGCGGAGAGGAACCATCGATCGCAATCTGCGAGGCGACCAGCGGAATCACCGCCCAATGCAGGCCGAAGATGACGAGCACCTGATAGAAGCCGCCGATCAGCAGGCCCGCCGCCGGGTAGCTGAAGGACAGGATCGAGTTGATGCCATTGGCCAGTCCGCCGGAGATGAACATGATGATCGGGCCGAAGACGACGAGCACTAGGGCGGAGACCACGAAGACCTCGATGAGGGGAGCGAAGATGGAGCGCAGCACGAGGGGGATGTACTTCTTGAGCAGCGGCTCGATCTTCGCGGCCAGCCACGCGGCGACGATCATGGGGAAGATCGAGTAGGCGTAGGCATTGCCAGACGGCAGCGAAATCGGGATCCCGAAGAAGTCGGAGTTGAACACCGTGTTGCCGAACTGTGCGACGACTCGGTAGCCCTCGGCGTCGGGATTCGACATATTCACCAGGGACGGGAATACCAGCACGCCGCCGATGATCGCCACGATGATCGGGTCGGAACCCAGGCGCTTGGCCGCGGTGAAGCCGATGATGATCGGCAGGAAGTAGAACATCGAGGACGACATCGCATCAATGATCATGTAGGTATTCGTCCCCGCCTCCACAACATTGAATTGTGTGAGCAGCGCGAGAATGCCCTTGAGGATGCCGGAGGCTGCGAGCAGGCCGACGATGGGGATCATCGAGCCGGTGATCACGCCGATCAGTGAGGAGAATCCGAAGGTGATCCAGCCCAGCAGCGTGGTGGGCCGCTCGATCTCCTCCTCCACGGCCTCGCCCGCACCGCCCAGGCGCGCGGTGATCGCCTCGTAGACGTCGTCGACCGCTTGGCCGATGACCACCTGGTACTGTCCAGCTGCCTTTGCCACGTCGATGACATCGAGGCTCTTGACGAACTCGTCGTCGGCCAGGGAATCGTCATTGAGGTAGAAGCGGATGCGGGTGATGCAGTGGATGACGCTCTTGATGTTGTCGGGGCCGCCCACTCCCGTGATGATGTCGTGGGCTAGCAGGTCATAGCCGCTCAGTTTCGCGCGAGCCGGATCGTCATTCGCGGGGGCGGACGGCGCGGCCGCCGCGCTCGGCGCCGCTTGGACTGGGCTGATACTCGCGACGGGGGTGCCGAGGCCGACAGCGCCGGGGTTGAGGCTGAAGGCTCCGCCGTGCTTCTTCCCATTGGTGAAGACCACCATGGTGGTGGTGGACTTCCCAGCGGCCTCGACCGCGGCCAAGTCCATGGTTCCCACCGAATCGCCCGTAGAGACCGTGTCGCCCTTGGCGATTTTCAGCGTGAAGGGCGCCCCGTCTAGCTCGACGGTGTCGATGCCCATATGGACGAGGATATCCGCGCCCGACGCGGTCCTCACCGCGAAGGCATGAGCGGTGCGGGCGACCATTGTGACGGTGCCCGCCACGGGAGAGACGATTGCGCCGCCCGTGGGTTCAACACCGAATCCGTCGCCCATCTTCTTGGATGAGAAGACCGGATCCGCTACTTGCTCGATCGGTACGATCGTGCCCGCCATGGGCGCCACAATCACATCGTGTTCCGGGTGCATTGCTGGGTCCTTTTCGTGTGTCGTCATGTCGAAGATCGAATCGGGGCGATCATCAGATGAGGATCGCCAGGGACTGATAGGGCGCCAGGGGTACCGACGCGGCAAAGGGGGCGGTGACGTCGGGGTAGTTGGAGATCAACACCTCTGCCCCGATGAACTCCGCGGGGATGTCGATAACGGTCTGCGTGCCGTAGAAGTTGTTCAAGACCAGCAGTCGGCGCTCATCCAATGTCCTCATATATGCGAAGACCTGCGGATGCTCGGTCTGGTAAGGTTCGAAGGATCCTTCGGCGATGATCGGGTGGCTCTTGCGCAGAGCGATCAATCGACGGTAATACGGCAGGATCTGGCCGCCCGCCTCCTCGGCTTCGACATTGATCCGATCCTGGTTGGTGGGGCGCAGCCAGGGTGTCCCCGAAGTGAACCCCGCCGTCGGCGAAGAATCCCATTGCATCGGGGTGCGCGCATTGTCACGGGCCTTGGCGGCGACGATCGTGAAAGCCTCATCGGTCGACATGCCCGAGGCGACCAGTTCGTGGAAGGCGTTGACCGCCTCGACATCGCAGTAGTCCTCGATCGAGGAATAGTCGGGGTCGGTCATCCCGATTTCTTCGCCCATATAGACATACGGGGTGCCGCGCAGCAGGTGGATCGTGCTCGCCAGCATGGTGGCCGTCTCAACCGGGTAGTCGACGACGTCTCCGAATCGGTTATTCGCGCGGGGCTGGTCGTGATTGTTCCAGAAGAGGGCGTTCCAGCCGCCGCCTTCTTGCATGCGAACGCCCCAGTCGGACAGCAGCCCCTTGAGGGCCGCGAAGTCGAAGGGCATCCGGGTCCATTTCTTCCCGTCGGCGTAGTCGACTTTGAGGTGGTGGAAGTTGAAGGCCATCGACAGGGCATGGGATTCGGGATTCGTGTAGAGGATGCACTTGTCGATCGAGGTCGAAGACATCTCACCGACGGTCACGATCTCGGGATCCTGACCGAAGCTGGTTGCCGCTAGTTCGCGCAGGTAAGGGACGACCAGGTCGGTGTCGGTGTACATCCTGCGGTCGTCGGCGCCCTCTGGCGCAGAGGGAAGGTCTGCGGGTTTGCCGATCACATTGATGACATCGAAACGGAATCCTCGAACGCCCTTGTCGCGCCAGAAAGCCACAACATCGGCGAGCTCTCGGCGCACCCGCGGATTGTGCCAGTTGAGATCCGCTTGGGTGATGTCGTACAGGTGCAGGTAGTACAGGCTGGGATCGCCCGCATCGGGGCCCGCGGGGTTCAGATCGAAGCCGTTCTCAGCGGCCGTGTCCTCAGTGATACCGGTACCTGCGGCCTGCGCGGTGAAGGGCGCCCAGGCGTTCCCGCCGAACTTCGACACCCAGTTATTAGGCAGCGCTCCGTCGTGGCCCGCCGAGCGCAGGTAGTAGAAGTCCTGATACTCCTCCTCGCCCGCCAAGGCACGTTGGAACCATTCGTGTTGAGTGGAGGTGTGGTTGAGCACCATATCGAGCATGACGCCGATGCCGCGTGCCCCCAGGGCCTCGACTAGTTCCTCGAAGTCCTCCATGGTGCCGAGTGCGGGATTGACCGCGCGATAGTCGGCGATGTCGTAGCCATTATCCCGTTGGGGGGAAACGAAGAAGGGGTTGAGCCACACCATATCGACGCCCAAGGACGCGATGTAGGGGACTTTGTCGATAATGCCGCGCAGATCGCCGACACCGGTGCCGGTGGAGTCTTTGAATGAGCGCGGATAGATCTGGTAGATCGTCTGATCGTGGAAAGTCATAGCCGGTCCTTCGCCGCTCGTCATTGAGTCGCAGTAGAAACTCCACGGTAGAGCGGATGCAGACGATCCCGTCAGATCTTTGCGCGATTTATTGCGCTGCTATGCAAAAATGTTGCGCATTTGCGTAGAAAGGCGTGGCGACGACCCTCAGGAGTGGCGCCGCGTAGTGTGGCGCATGACGAGGCGAGTGGGCAGTGCGATGGATTCTCCTACGCTGTCGGACGAGGGCGATTCGAGGATCCTCAATGCCAGGCGAGCGGCTTCGCGCCCCTGTTCCCGCGCGGGCTGTGCGATCGTCGTGAGCCCCAAAACCTGGGCGATCGGGTGATCGTCCACCCCGATGACGGAGATGTCCTCGGGGATCTCCACTCCCGCCCGCCTGAAGGTCGATATGAGGTCGACGGCGATCTCATCTGATGAGCAGATCACTGCGTCGGGCAGATTCTCAGTGGCCAGCAGATACTCCGCGGCTGCACGACCGGGACCCGGGGTGAAGGGAACTTTGACGAACCGCGGTTCCAGGCCCGCCCTCGTCATCGCCTCTTCATAGCCCTCGCCCCTGCGCTGTGTGGCAACACCCGAGGTTCCCTCGTGATCGAGGAAACCCACATAAGCGATCGAGGCCAAACCCAGATTGTGCAGGTAATTCGTCGCCATCCGCCCCACTTCGACATCGTCGATGCCCACGCTGGGCACCCCGTCAACGACGGTTCCCGCGATGACGATGGGGAGGGGCAGAGCCTTGAGAGCCTCAACGGAGATGTCCCGGGGCGCCGGAACAAGGATGACCAGATCCGTTCGATTCGCCAGATTCGGGTCTGCGAGGAAGCTGGCCCGCTCCGATGCGCTCAGACCTTGGCGGACCTGCAATGCGGCATTGTAGGGGGAGAGGACGTCGTGGATTCCGGCGAGGATCGAGCCGAAGATCCACCGATCGGATTCGGGAACAACAGCCGTGATCCGCAGCGTCCGTCGATCCGATTCGCGCGATCCGGGTCCCGATGCCGCTGGCTCTGAGTGTGCGTCCGTTGGCGCGAGGTAGCCCATGCGCCGCGCAAGGGCGAGGATCTCCTCCCGTTTGGCGGCTGAGACTCCCCGACAGGGGATGGTGGGTATGACCGCAGGCGAGGATCTCCTCCCGTTTGGCGGCTGAGACTCCGGGCGCGTTGCTCAGCGCCCGGGACACCGTGGATACGGCGACAGACGCGGCTTCGGCGATGTCCGCCATGCTCACACTGGTCTGCGACTGATCCATACTTGACACAATCTCACGGCACGCACCGTCAGACAAGAGGATCACGGCATGATTGCCCAAGACCCTCGACTAGACTCGGGGCGTGACCAGAAGCCGCAGACCCGCCGAGAACCGCACCGGGACGAAGAGTGCACCGCACCGCACCGACCCGACACTGCCCGAAGGCGCCCAGCCATCCGCTTCGGGCCTCCTCGGCCCTCTTGAAGTGCGCGCCATCGCCCAAGCCCTCGGCATCCGCCCCACCAAGGTCCTTGGCCAGAACTTCGTCCACGACGCAGGCACCGTCCGGCGCATCGTGCGCGCCGGGGGAGTAGAAGCGGGGGACGAGGTCGTCGAAATCGGCCCGGGGCTCGGCTCCCTCACACTCGCCATCTTGGAAGCGGGCGCCAGAGTCCGCGCTATTGAAATCGACCCGCCGCTGGCCGCGGCACTGCCCGAGACCGTGCGCTCGCGCATGCCCGAGGCCGCGCACAGACTCCACGTCGTCACCGCGGACGCCACAACGATCAGCGGCAACGACGACTTCGGCGTCGACTGGCCGCCTCCGAGGAAACTCGTCGCGAACCTGCCCTACAACGTCGCCGTGCCCGTCCTCCTCGCGATGCTGGAGAGCTTCCCCAGCCTGACCGACGTCCTCGTCATGGTCCAGGCCGAGGTCGCGGACCGCCTCGCCGCAGGCCCCGGCTCTCGCACCTACGGCGTCCCCAGCGTCAAAGCCGCCTGGTACGGCGATGTTGAAAGGGTCGGGACGATCGGGCGCACCGTGTTCTGGCCGGTGCCCAATGTCGACTCCGCCCTCGTTCGCCTGCACCGCACCGAAACCCCGCGCGGAGACGATGCACTGCGCCGAGCCGTCTTCGAAGTGTGCGACGTCGCCTTCGGGCAGCGGCGCAAGACCCTGCGCGCAGCCCTCAAAACATGGGCGGGCTCTACGGCCGGAGCTGAAGCCCTCCTCGACGCCGCGCGGATCTCCCCATCGGCACGCGGGGAAACCCTCGGCATCGACGACTACGTCCGCCTCGGTCGCGCCCTCATCGACCTGCGCGAAGCAGGAATCATTGAGATGCGGATCGATCCGAGGACGAAGGACACCCCCGAAGCGGCGACCAGCGATGCCGCGCACGAGGGGAGCGCCGATGCGTGAAGTACGTGCGAGCGCACCCGCGAAAGTGAACCTCACATTGAGGGTCGGCGAGCCCTCTCGGGACGGCTACCACCCCCTCGTCACCGTCTTCGAGGCCCTGCACCTGCGCGAGTACGTCACTGTGCGCACTTCGAAGACACTGGGCATCAGGATCGACACGACCGCCCACCTTCCCGGCGGCGGAATCGACGAGGCGACGACGCGTGCCATGCGCGACCTGCCCGCCGACTCCCACCTAGCGGGCAGAGCCGCGAAAGTCCTCCAAAGGCTTGCCATGGCGGGACCGTGGGCAGCAACCGCAGCAGGCCTTACCATCACCGTCGACAAACACATCCCCATGGCAGGGGGAATGGCGGGGGGCTCCGCCGATGCCGCAGCCGCACTCGTCGCCTGCAATGAACTATGGGAGCTGGGGCTGAACCCGGACCAGTTGGAAACGATCGGGCGGACCCTCGGTGCAGACGTACCCGCATGCCTCATGGGGGGAATCGCCCTGGGAACCGGCAGGGGCGACCATATGGAGCTCCTCGCTGCGGGCGACCCCGATCCGAGCGAGGCTGGCCACCACTGGGCGATCGCCCTCGCGCACGGGGGGCTGTCCACCTCCGAAGCATTCGCCGCCCTCGACACTGTAGGAGGGCCCCAGGGGTCGTGGAAACCGCTCGAATCCCTCACCGGCGCCGAGCGGGTGGCGCTCACCGGAAGCGTCCAGGATCTCGCTCCCGCCCTCGTCAACGATCTCGAAGAGACGGCGCTGAGCCTGCGTCCCGAACTGGCCGACACCGTCGAAGCAGCAAGACGGGCAGGGGCGCTCGCGGTCCACCTGTGCGGATCCGGACCCTCGATCGCGGCCCTCGCAGCCGACGCCGACCACGCCCGCTTCCTCGTGGAGGACCTCGCGTCCTGCGAGAGCGTCAAAGCTGCCCTCGCCACCTCGGGGCCCGCTGAAGGCGCGCGCATCGAAGTCGAGGGGACCCGCTGAATGGCGCATCTTCTGGGAACCCAGGCCATCTCCGTCCTCGCGGGCTCGCGCAAACTTCTCGCCGATGTCACCGTCGGACTCGACGACGGTTCACGGGTGGGAGTCCTCGGCCCGAATGGAGCGGGCAAATCGACGTTGCTGCGCCTCATCGCGGGAATCCAAGAGCCCGACGGGGGCATCATCACGCGCCGCGACGGGGTGCGCGTCGCCGTCCTCGACCAGGCAGACACCCTCAATCCGGCGGACACGGTCGTCGAGGCCGTCCACCCGGGTATCGCGGAATACGAGTGGGCGTCCTCGCCCGCGATCCGGGACATCCACCGGGGTTTGCTTGTCGACATCGACCTGCGCTCCGCCGTGTCCGCGTTGTCGGGCGGTCAGCGCCGCCGCGTCGCCCTCGCCCGCGTCCTCGCGGTGCCATCGGATGTCGTCTGCCTCGACGAGCCGACGAACCACCTTGACATCGAGGGCGTTTCCTGGCTCGCCGCCCACGTCAACGCGCGTTTCGCCAGGACCGGCGCTCAGGGGGCGCTCATGGTCGTCACCCACGACCGCTGGTTCCTCGACGCTGTGTGCGAACACATCTGGGAGGTCGTCCCCGGCATCGACCCCGGTGGGGATCGGCCGCAGATCGCGGGGCGCGTCGAAGTGTACGACGGCTCCTATGCGGCGTATACGCTGGCCCGTGCAGAGCGTGCGCGCCAAGCGGATGTCGCCGCCGCGAAACGGGCGAATCTGCTGACGAAGGAACTCGCGTGGCTGCGCAGGGGAGCGCCCGCGCGCACATCCAAACCCAAGTTCCACATCGCCCAGGCCGAAGCGCTCATCGCCGATGTGCCGCCGCCGCGCGACCATGTGGAACTCGTCACGATGGCGACCGCACGCCTGGGCAAGGACGTCATCGACCTCGAAGAAGTCTCCCTGTCTTTCGAGACTCCCGACGGTGCGCGCAATACGATCTTCGAGGACGTGACGCTGCGCCTCGCCCCGGCGGAGCGGGTCGGCGTCGTCGGAGTCAACGGCGCCGGTAAGACGACACTGCTCAACCTTTTGCGCGGTGACCTCACCCCCGATCGAGGGCGCGTGAAGCGGGGGAAGACCGTCGAGGTGGCGACCCTGTCACAAGACACGCACGAACTCGACGCGCTCGCGGACATGCGGGTCGTCGACGCTGTTGCGGACGTCGCCCAGGTGGTCGTCGTTGATGGGCGCGAGCTGACGGCCGCACAGATGACGGAACGGATGGGCTTCACCAGAATGCGCGCCTACACGAGGATCAGCGAGATCTCCGGCGGGGAGAGGCGCCGCCTGCAACTCATGCGTCTCCTCATGGCCCAACCGAATGTGCTGCTCCTCGATGAGCCGACCAACGACCTCGACACGGATACCCTCGCCGCGATGGAGGACCTCCTCGACTCCTTCCCGGGCACCCTCGTCGTCGTCTCACACGACCGGTATCTGCTCGAACGGGTCACGGACCACCAGGTCGCTCTGCTCGGGGACGGACGAGTCCGCGCTCTGCCGGGAGGGGTCGAACAGTACCTTCAGCTGCGCGCACAATCCGCTGCAGCGCCAGACAGGCGAACGGATGCGGAGCCGATGAGGGCGGCGCCCGGCGCGGGAGCCGCGCGCTGGGCCGCGAAGAAAGAGGCGGACAGGCTGGAGCGGCGCCTGGCGAAGTTGCAGGCCGAGGCGGACGCCGTTGAGGCGGAGTTGGAGAGGCTCAGCGAGGCCGTCGCCCAGGACCCGTCGAAGGTGGGAGAGCTCACTGACATGTCATTGACTCATCATCGGCTGGTGGAGGAAATCAACGAGGCCGAGGAAACCTGGTTGGACGCTGCGGCGGCAGCCGAATGAGGACGCTGCTGTAGCAGATTCCCCTTATCGAATTACGTGATAACAACAGCAGAAAATACGATGCATTTCGTTGCGTCGGCGCTACGGAATACGTTGAGTAGCTCTTTATTGTAAATAGGTTTTTACCTGCGCAAATAGCGGGTTTATCGACATATGCGAGACGGGGGAGTGCAATAGATACAACATCCTCGGCGCATACGGCGCGAGGACACGGACACTATGAGGAGAGATCGACATGACCGCCATTCCGATGCCCCGTGTTATGGACTGCTCTGTTGAGAGCTGCTCCTACAACCGGACCAAGAGTTGTGGTGCTGCTGCCATCACCGTCGGCTACGCCCAGACCTGCACCACCTTCGTTCCTCTGAACATCAAGGGCGGACTCGACACGGCAGTCCCATTCGTCGGCGCCTGCCAGAAAGCCGACTGCGTGCACAACTCCGCCCTCGAATGCACCGCTGAAGCGATCCGCGTGGGCGCCACCACTGCCGACTGCCTCTCTTTCGAGGCCCGCTGAACACATGCCGCGGAGCGGGCACGGTTCTTAGTGGGGATTCTTGCCCGGCGGATCAGACGACGAACGGACGATGAGGGTCGGGGCGGGGCGCATATTGCGCACCCCATTCCACACGAGGTTGACGACGTGGGCGGCGACCCCGTCCTTCTTCATCCGCCGATCGTCGAGCCACCACTGGCCGACCTGCGCGATCAGACCGACGAGCATCTGCGCGTACAGGGGCGCCAGATTCGGGTTGATATTCGTGCGGTCGAATTGTTCGGCGAGAAGATGCTCCACCTTCGATGCCACATCGCCCAACACGGAGGAGAACGACCCCTGTGTGCGATCCGTCGGCGCGTCGCGCACCAGCACCCGGAAGCCGTCGGTATTCGACTCGACGTAGTCGAGCAGGGCGAGTGTCGCATTTTCCAAGAGGACGCGGGGGCGTTGCGAAGACTCCAGCGAATGGTGCAGTGACGAGACGAGGGATTGGACCTCGCGGTCGACGATCACCGCGTACAGGCCCTCCTTGCCGCCGAAATGCTCGTACACCACGGGTTTGGAAACTTTCGCCTTCGCGGCGATCTCCTCGACGCTCGTCGCATCGAAGCCCTTGAGGGCGAAGAGGGAGCGTCCCACCGCCACCAGCTGCTCGCGGCGCTCGAAACCGCTCATCCGTGTACGTTTCTCCGACATGACACCAGTATCCCATCGACGCCTGTGCGCCGACAGTGCTGCGCCGCCGGGCACGGTCAGAGCGCGCCAAGAGTGACGTTCGCCCAAGGATGCGCATATCGGCGCGAATCTATGACACAATCAGACCGCGCTTTCCGCCTTGGTGTAACGGCAGCACAGGGGTTTTTGGTGCCCTTAGTCCAGGTTCGAATCCTGGGGGCGGAGCTAGAGCCGACCCGGTGGGCGGGTCCGGCGCAAACACCGGAGGATGACATGGCCTCTCCCGCTGCCGTCATCGTTCTGGCCGCTGGCCAGGGCACTCGCATGAAATCCCGACTGCCCAAAGTCGTCCACCCGGTCGCGGGACTCTCACTCATCGGCCATGCACTACGTGCAGCGAAGGGCCTGGACCCCCGACACCTCGTCGCAGTCGTGCGCCACCAGCGTGAAACAGTCGTCGCCGAAATCGAACGCGTCATGCCGGATGCTTTCATCGCCGACCAGGACGACATTCCGGGGACCGGCCGGGCGGTCCTGTGCGCGCTCAACGCCCTGAGCAACGCCCACGGGGCGCCCGACGGCACCGTCGTCGTCACCAGCGGTGACGTCCCCATGCTCGCCACCGACACCCTCGCCGCCCTCGTCGACGAGCACGAAACTGCGGGCAATGCGGTCACCGTCCTCACCTTCAACGCCCTCGACCCCACCGGGTACGGCCGCATCATCCGCGACGAGGCCGGAGCAGTCACCGGAATCGTCGAACAGTCCGACGCGAACCCCGAACAAGTCGCCATCACTGAAGTCAATTCCGGCGTCTACGCCTTCGATGGGGCATTCCTTGCCGCCACCCTCGCCACCGTCGGCACCGACAATGCCCAGGGGGAGGTCTACCTCACCGATGTCGTCGCAGCCGCCGCGCCCTCGGGGCGCACGGCGGGCGCCCTCGTCCTCGACGACGCCTGGCAGACGGAGGGCTGCAACGACCGGGTTCAACTCGCTGCCCTCGGCAAGGAGTTCAACCGCCGCACCTGCGAGATGCATATGCGCGCCGGGGTCACCATCATCGACCCCTCCTCGACGTGGATCGGAGTCGATGTCACCATCGGCCAGGACACCACGATCTGGCCGAATTGTGTGCTGCGCGGGGCCACCTGCGTCGGAAGCGGATGTGAGATCGGCCCTGGAACCGTCCTCGATAACGCCACAGTGAGCGACAGCGCCACGATTCGCGCCTCATGGGTGGAAAACGCAGCCGTCTCAGCGGATACGATGATGAGACCACTGAGCGTTTTCGGCCGTACCGAACGCGATTGACCGGATCCGGGTTCACAAGTAAGGGGAGGAACGCCGCATGAGCGGATTGGTGACCACCGGGGAGAAGAGCCTCGTCCTCGTTTCAGGGCGCGCGCACTTGGAACTCGCAGAGCAAGTTGGTGAGGAGATCGGGTGCGGACTGACTCCGGTCACCGCCTACGACTTCGCCAGCGGCGAGATCTACGTTCGTTTCGCCGAGTCCGTCAGGGGCGCCGACGTCTTCGTCCTCCAGTCGCACACCGGCGACATCAACAAGTGGCTCATGGAGCAGCTGCTCATGGTCGACGCCGCCAAGCGCGCCTCGGCGAAGCGCATCACAGTGGTCTCCCCCTACTATCCGTATTCGCGTCAGGACAAGAAGCACCAAGGCCGCGAGCCGATCTCCGCGCGCATGGTCGCCGATATGTACAAGACCGCGGGCGCGGACCGTGTGATGAGCGTCGACCTTCACGCTTCCCAGGAGCAGGGCTTCTTCGACGGACCCGTCGACCACCTGTGGGCGATGCCCGTCCTCGTCGACTACGTGCGATCCCGCGTCGACCTGACGAACACGGTCATGGTGTCCCCGGACGCGGGCCGCATCCGCGTCGCGGAGAAGTGGTCGAAGAAGCTGGGCGCCTGCCCCCTCGCCTTTGTCCACAAGACCCGTGACACGACGCGTCCGAATGTCGCCGTCGCCAACCGGGTCGTCGGCGATGTCGCCGGCATGGACTGCGTCCTCGTCGACGACATGATCGACACCGCGGGCACGATCACCGAGGCGGTTAAGGTCCTCATGGACGCCGGGGCGAAGAAGGTCATCGTCAGCGCCACCCACGGCATCCTTTCCGATCCGGCGACCCGCCGCCTCGCAGAATGCGGAGCCGCTGAGGTCGTCGTCACCGACACCCTGCCGATCCCCATGGAGAAGCGCTTCCCGACTCTGACGATCCTGCCGATCGCCCCGCTGCTGGCGCGCGCGATCCGCGAGGTCTTCGACGACGGATCCGTCACATCCCTCTTCGACTGACTCGCGTAACGCCGCCCTTGTCGGGTACCCTCTAAGGGTTGCTCCGGCGAGGGCGGTCCGCTGTTCGGGTCGCCGTTATCGACAGGGCCTCCTGACGGCACGATGTGCCCACGGATCCTGACGCGCCGAAGCGTCAGACGCCGTCAGATCCCAGGAGGAGCCCCCATGAGCGACAACCCCGTTCTCGTAGCCCAGGTCCGCACCGAATTCGGAAAGGGTGCTGCGCGTCGCGCCCGCCGCGCGAAACTCGTCCCCACCGTCCTGTACGGACACGGCGGCGAACCGATCCATCTCGACGTTCCCGCTCACGATCTGTTCCTCATTGTTCGCGGCAACAAGAACGCCCTCGTTGAACTCAAGATCGACGGTACGTCGCAGCTCGCACTCGTCAAGGACGTGCAGCGCCACCCGGTGTCCCGCGAACTCCTCCACGCGGACTTCCTCACTGTGAAGGCCGGCGAGAAGGTTGACGTCGAGGTCTCCATCGTCGTTGTCGGCGAAGCCGCGCCCGGCACCCAGCATGCCGTTGAGGAGCACACCGTCACCGTCAAGGCATCAGCGACCGCGATCCCCGAGTCCATCAAGGTCGACATCACTGGCCTGGAGGCCGGCACCGTCGTGCGTGCGAGCGACCTCGTCCTGCCCTCCGGTGTCGAGTGCGAACTCGACGCCGAGCAGGACATCATTATCATCACCGAACTCGCAGCGGCCGAGGTCGAAGAAGAAACGGAACAGCCCGCGCAGGAATGATCCGCGCCCGTTTCGTCATCCGGTGGGCGGCCCGACCACGGTCGGGCCGCCCCGGCGTATGCACTCCGATGCGCTGCTCCTGAGCGCTCACAGCAGGCGACTGATAGCGTGTAGCGCGTAATTGGACCCGGGGAGGGGACACATGGTGAAGAAACACGTCGCACAAGCGCTCATCGTCGCCGTATCCGCACTCGTCTCCTGCGCCTCCCCGAAGGCCCCTGACTCGGATCCGGATGAGCGCGCCATGATCTGCGCCGCCTCCTCGATTCCGGGCTGGGCCGCGAACGACGCCTCCGATGAGTGACGCTGACAGAGGTGCGTCGACCCGGCCTCGCAGCAGACTCCCCGTTCCCGCGTCCTACCCGAGGCAGGTCGATGCGACGACATGCGCGATAGCGGCGCTTGCCGTCGTCGCCGCGCGAGCACAGGCTGATCCGGGATATCTGACAGCGTCGCGCGAGCGCGTCGAGCGCACTCAGCTCGAACTGCATGCGATCGCCGCGAGGATCGCAGTGCCGTGGCCACAGGCACTGGGGACATCCCCGTGGTCGCTTGCGCGCCTCGCCCAAGCCGCGACCGGTCTGCGCTACGGGATCGTCGTCGCCGGTGCCGCAATGCGTCGACGCATTGACCGCGCCCTCGCATCGGGGTTCGACGTTTTCGTCTATACCGGAGGATCAGGGGTGCCGCTGTCGGGGCTCATTCCGCGACACGTGGTGGTGCTCCTCGCTCATGAGGGCGCTACCGAGCGTTTCTACGCGGTCTTTGAACCCTCATCTGGACGGGTGTACCAGGTGGATCCCGACGACTTTTATTCCCATGCTGAATCGGTTCTTCCCGCTCTTGGGCATTGGCGGCGAGTCCTCTTCGCCCTCGTGCCAAAAATCGACGATGATCCCGGGTGAGGGGCGGCCATTGCGCACGCCCGCGTGGAAGACCCAAGGAGCACTATGACGAACAATGAGGCGCATAGGCGCGTCTATCAGCGCGGACCCGTCATCCTGCGCGGGCAAAAGATTCCGACGGAGACCTCGGATGCCCGCCTCCTGCGTCCCCAGCCTTCTACTGATTGGCTCCACGAGGACCCATGGCGGGTCTTGAGGATTCAAGCGGAGTTCGTTGAGGGCTTCGGCGCTCTGTCTGAAATCGGACCGGCCGTGTCGGTGTTCGGATCCGCAAGGACCGTTGCCGGATCGAACTGGTGGGAGAAGGCGTATCAGATCGGGCGCATGCTCGCCTCGCATGGCATCGGCGTGATCACGGGCGGTGGGCCCGGGGCGATGGAGGCCGCGAATAAGGGCGCCTGGGATGCCGGTGGAACGTCGGTCGGGCTCGGCATCGAGTTGCCGCATGAACAGGCGATGAACCAGTGGATCAATATCGGCATTAACTTCCGGTACTTTTTTGCGCGAAAGACGATGTTCGTCAAGTATTCGAGCGGCTTCATCGTCATGCCCGGAGGGTTCGGCACATTGGATGAACTCTTCGAGGCGATGACCCTTGTTCAGACGAATAAGATCGATTCCTTCCCAATCGTCCTGGTCGGCAGGGACTACTGGGGAGGACTCATCGATTGGATGAGGGAGACGATGGAGGGAGAGGAGACGATCTCACGCGGCGATGTCGATCTGGTGCAGGTCGTTGACGATCCTGAGGAGGCCGTTGGCCTGGCACTTCAGGGGTGAGACGCACTCGTCGGGCTAAAACCGTCCAAACTCGGTAAAATGAGTGAGTCAACTGCGGCACGCGGCGTTCGCAGACCTCAATATTCAAGGAGCGGCACATGGCAGCCATGAAGCCCAGAACCGGTGACGGACCGTTAGAAGCCACGAAAGAGGGGCGCGGCATCGTCATGCGGATCCCATCCGAGGGCGGCGGCCGACTCGTCATTGAGTTGACCCCCGACGAAGCGGCGGAACTGGCCGACGTTCTGTCCGCCGCGGTCTGACTCCTCAAACTGATGTGGGTGTGCCCCCTGCAGCGTCACTGCAGGGGGCACACCCACATGACGGATCAGCGCTTGACTGCGACGGCGAGACCATCGCCCACCGGCAGCAGGGCCGGTAGGAAATCAGCGGACTCTCCGAGGAATCGCACCACCTCACGGCAGACAACGGTTTCAGCGTCCCTGCGCGCCGGATCGGCTACCTGATCGTGCCACAGCGCATGGACGAAGACGATGACGCCGCCGGGACGCAAGACCCGGACCGCATGATCGAGGTACTGCGGCGTCTCAGCGATGTCGGCGTCGAGGACCATCATGTCGTAGCCTCGCGCCGCCATTCGGGGAAGGACGTCAAGGGCTCGACCGGCGATGAGGCGGGTTCGCTGCGACGACACCCCGGCCTTGGCGAATGCGCTCCTCGCGTGTTTGTGGAACTCCACCTCGGCGTCAATCGACGTGAGCACCCCATCGGCCGCCATCCCGTCAAGCAGCCACAGGCCCGACACCCCCGCGCCGGTACCGACTTCGAGGACGGCGCGAGCGCCCGCCACAGCTGCGAGCATGCGCAGAGCAGCTCCGACTCCCGTCGATACGGGTTCCGCGCCGAGCTCGACTGCAGTCGCCCGCGCCTCGGCGACAATGTCGCTTTCGGGCACGAAATCTTCAACGTAGACCCAGGCCTGTGCCTTATCAGCCATGAGAGACCCTCCGACGTGGTGGATGACGAACCGCTTCAAGCCTAACGCCCTCGCGTGCCGAAGCACGGGACATACTCAGTGGTGAATCGGTGAGACCCCGAGCGGGCGCCCCTTCAGACCGCGTTCGCCCTGACTGAGGGAGGAGGCGAGCAAGGCGAGGACTTCGGCGGCGGGACCCGCATCGAGAGCGACGGGGCGTCCCTCATCCCCGCCCTCGCGCAGGGCGATGTCAAGGGGGATCTGCCCTAAGAGGGGTACGTCGTAGCCGAGCTGGGCGCTGAGCCGGGCGGATACGGACTGGCCGCCGCCGTTTCCGAAGATCTCGAGGCGAGAGCCGTCCGGCTGAAGGAGGAAGGACATATTCTCAACGACACCGATGACCTTCTGCTGGGTCTGAGAGGCGATCGAGCCGGCGCGTTCGGCGACTTCGGCGGCGGCGACCTGCGGGGTCGTCACGACGAGGATCTGAGAATCGGGGAGGAGCTGCGCGACTGAGATCGCAACGTCGCCGGTGCCCGGGGGCATGTCGATGAGGAGGACGTCGAGGTCGCCCCAGAAGACGTCCGCGAGGAACTGCTGAAGGGCGCGGTGCAGCATCGGGCCGCGCCAGATGACGGGCTGGCCGTCGGGCACGAACATGCCGATCGACATGACCTTGACCCCGCCTGCGCCGACGGGCGGAATGATCATGCCGTCAATGACCTGTGGATCGTGGTCGACGCCGAGCATCCGAGGGATGGAGAAGCCGTAGATGTCGGCGTCCATGACACCGACCTTCAGGCCCGCCTGCGACATCGCAGCGGCCAGGTTCGCCGTCACCGAGGACTTCCCGACGCCGCCCTTGCCGGAGGTCACCGCAATGACCCTCGTGAGGGAGTCGGGCTGGGCGAAGGGGATCTCCCTCTCCGCCCTGCCGCCATTGAGCTTCTCGCGCAGGGCTTTCTTCTGCTCGTCGCTCATCACCCCCATCGACACCTTGACGGACTCAACGCCATCAAGGTCCGCCACGGCCTTGTGGACATCCGCAGAGATCGTGTTGCGGAGCGGACAACCGGCGGTGGTGAGGAGAACCTCAACACTGACGGTGCCTCCATCAATGGCGACCCGGTCAGGGGAGACCATAGTGAGGTCGGTAATGGGGCGGTGGATCTCAGGGTCGATGACTGTGGACAGTGCATCCATGACGCGTTCAATGGTGACAGACATACCCGTTATCCTACGTGGCGCAGTCCGATGACTCGAAGCGAGTTGGAACCGTGGGCGAAGGTGCGAGGGGAGGGGTCGCCCCCTCACTTATTCCCCGTGATCCGGCGGGGTGCGGGCGCAGAATCGAGGTCGTCCGGGGTCGGTATGGTTTCGATCTGCTGGCGCTCGTCCCATTCCTCCTTAATGTCGTCTATGAGTTCGCGCAGTTCCGAGCGCACGAAGTCACGGGTAGCGACCTCTTGGAGAGCGAGGCGCAGACTTGCGATCTCACGGGTGAGGTACTCCGTGTCCGCGAGGTTGCGCTCGGCGCGCTGGCGGTCCTGCTGTGCCTGGACGCGATCGCGGTCGTCTTGGCGGTTCTGCGCCAGTAGGATGAGGGGCGCCGAGTAGGAGGCTTGCGTGGAGAAGGCGAGGTTGAGGAGGATGAAGGGGTAGGGGTCCCAGGAGTAGTCCGTCGAGATCTTGTACAAGAGGATATTCGCGCTGATCCACACGATAACGAAGATCGTCATATAGAGGATGAACTTCGGCGAGCCCATGAAGCGGGCAGTGGCCTCCGCGAAGCGGCCGAAGCCGTCGCCCGAGGAGCGCTTCCGCCGAATGGTGCGGAAGAAGCCCCTGTCACGCGGGGTATCGAGACGTTCAGCCATCAATGCTCCTTGCCATCATGAGGTCCGTCACTTCGTCGTCGTAGTCGCGCCAGTCATCGGGAAGAAGCTCGTCGAGGATGTCGTCGACCGAGACGGCGCCGACGAGATGGTCGTCCTCGTCGACAACGGGCAGAACCGTGAGGTTGTACGTCGCGAGGAGGCGCGTGACGGTTGCGATATGCGCTTCCGGGGAGACCGCTTCAATATCCGAGTCGAGAATCGTGCCCAAAAGCGTCTGCGGGGGCTCGCGCAGCGCTCGCTGAATGTGGACCATCCCGAGGTAGGGGCCCGTCGGTGTCTCCTCGGGAGGGCGAGTGACGAAGGCGACAGTCGACAGGGAGACGGGGAGGTCCTCGCGGCGCACGGACGCCAGCATCTGTGCGACTGTCGCATCGGGCCCGAAGATGACGGGGTCCGTCGTCATGAGAGAGCCCGCGGTGGATTCTTCGTAGGTGAGGAGTCGGCGCACGTCCTTGGCCTCGTCGGGCTCCATGAGGGCGAGGAGCGCCTGGCCCTGCGCTTCAGGGAGCGAGGACACGAGGTCGGCCGCGTCGTCGGGCTGCATGACGTCGAGGACGTCTGCGGCGCGGCTCGCGTCAAGACCGGAGAGGATGGCAACGCGGTCGTCATCGCCGAGCTCTTCGAGGACATCGGCGAGGCGCGCATCGGGGAGGTGCCGTGCGACCGCCATCTGACGGTCCTTCGGCAGATCGTGGAGGTAGTCGGCCAGATCCGCCGCCCTCATGTCCTCCGTGTGCTGCAACAGGGCCGTCGCCGCCTGATTCGTGTCGGTTGTGAGTAGTCCGGATACGTCGGCGGGCGCGACGGTGAGAGTCTCGCCGTAGCGGGTGAATCCCAGGGACGTCGTGCGCTGGCGCTGGACGTGCAGTTTCGAGATCACCCAGTCCTTGGGGCGCCGTCTCTGCATTGCGACGTCAATGATCTTGACATTCCCAGACCCGTCGTTCATTGTGACGACGCGGTCGAAGAGTTCGGTGAGGACGAGAGTCTCCCCGGGCCGCTGCGTGAAGGAGCGGATATTGAGCAGCCCCGTCGTAATGACGGAACCCGCTTCAATCGAGGTGACGCGAGTGAGGGGGAGGAACACCCGTTTTCGCGGACCCACTTCGACGACGAATCCGATGACGCTGGTTGACGCTCCCAAGCGGAAGGTGACGACGACGTCATGGATTGAGCCGACCCGATCGCCGATCGGGTCGAATACGCTAGTGCCTGCAAGTTTGCCGATGTAGACGCGCTTGCCGGTGGTGCCGAATCCCATGGGTGCTGAGCTCACAAGGACAGCCTAGGCGCCAAGTGGGAAAATAGGCGGTATAGCACGACTGAAATGGGTCGGGTTTCACGGAAGGACGTCCATGCCACCTCAATCGAATAGCCTGTGGATGGGGATGCCGGTCATGCCGTCGGGCACCGAGGTCGCCTCGTACCGCACCTATGCGGAGGCCCAGGGAGCAGTCGATTACCTTTCCGACGAGCAGTTCGACGTCAAGTCGATCGTCATCGTCGGTACTGACCTCCACCTCGTCGAGAGGGTCACCGGTCGTTTGACGATGGCGAAGGCCGCCGCGTCGGGCGCCTCCTCGGGCGCACTGTGGGGTGCCTTCATGGGCCTCATGATGTCCTTCGCATCGACGAACCAGTCGGCGATGCTGTGGGTCGTATTCGGCATCGCGGGCGGTGCGCTCGCGGGCACGCTCATCTCCGCCGTCGGCTATGCGATGTCGGGAGGGCGCAGGGACTTCACCTCCTCCTCACAGGTGGTCGCCTCCCGCTATGCGGTCCTCGCATCGGCCGACATCGACCAGGCCTTCCAGATGCTGCAGAAGACTCCCGGCAATCAGATGCGCCCCAGACCCGTGCGCACGCGCCCCGAATCCGACGGTCCGACGGAATACGGGTCGAGGCCCGATGAGAAGCCGCGCTTCGGGGTTCGCGTCGCCGACCACACAGATGCGGCGACGGCCCAGTCCGATCCCATACCGCCGACTTTGCCGCCCGTTTCCGGCGAGACATCCGACTAGTCCGCATACCGAACAGCGCCGCCCGGGTTATTGGGAGGCGCTGTTCATTTGACGAGGGCGAGGCGACTCGGCCCGGCACCATCTTTGTCGATTCGTCTGAGGGACTGGCCCGCTAGCGGGATTGGACGTCGGCGATCCACGTCTCCACATCCGCGATGGTGCGGGGGATGTCCTCCGACATGCGCGTCACGCTCCCATCGGCGTTGACGAGGACATCGTCCTCGATGCGCACGCCGATGCCCCGGTATTCCGCCGGGATCGCCTCATCATCGGCGCGGAAGTACAGGCCCGGCTCAATGGTAAAGGTCATTCCGGGTTCGAGCAGCGCATCCTGGTACATCTCGCGCCTGGCCTGCGCGCAGTCGTGCACGTCGAGGCCGAGGTGGTGGCTGGTGCCGTGGGGCATCCATCTGCGGTGCTGCTGTCCGGCGGGGGAGAGGGACTCCTCGACGCTGACGGGCAGCAGACCCCACTCGTGCAGGCGCGCGGCGATGACGCGCATTGCCGCGTCGTGGACGTCGCGGAAACGGGCGCCCGGCTCATTGGCTCTGGCCAGAGCCGCTTCGCAGGCATCGAGGACGGCCTGGTACACGCGGGCCTGGACCTCGGTGAAGCGGCCGGATACGGGCAGGGTGCGCGTGATATCCGCCGTGTATAGGGAGTCGACCTCGACTCCCGCGTCGACGAGGACGAGGTCGCCCTCGTCGACGGGGCCATCATTATCGATCCAGTGGAGAGTATTGGCGTGGTTGCCCGACGCGGCGATCGTGTCGTATCCGAGGCCGTTGCCCTCTTCGCGGGCGACCGCTCCGAAAGCGCCCTCGATGACGCGCTCCCCGCGGCGGTGCCCGACCGCCCGGGGCAGTGCCTTGATAATGTCGTCGAAGCCAGCGCGGGTCACGTCAATGGCGCGCTGCAACTCGGCCACCTCATAGGGGTCCTTGCACAGGCGGATCTCGGACAGGTGCTCTTCGAACTTCTCATCCGCGTCCAACGCGTCACCGTCCGCGGGGAGACCCGCCTCGGTGCGCACCTCGTTCACCATCGCTTCAACGGAGGCGTCGACATTGCGGACCACGCGCAAGGAGACGGTGCCGGCGTCCTTGGCGAGGATGTCGCGCAGTGCGTCGATGTGCTCGCAGCGCAGCCCCGTCTCAGCACTCACCTCGTCGAGGGAGGGGCGCGCCCCCACCCAGAACTCCCCGTAGTGCGAATCGGCGTAGAACTCCTGGGAGGAGCGCGACGCGCGCGGCTTGAAGAACAGGATCGGCTCATGTGCGTCGTCCTCGCGCGGTTCGAGGACGAGGACGGCATCCGGCTCGCGCTCGCCGCCGAGCCCCGTCAAGTGCACGAATGCTGAGTAGGCGCGGAAGCGGTAATTGCAGTCATTATTGCGGACCTTGTAGGTGCCCGCGGGAACGACGAGGCGCTCGCCGGGGAAGGGGACGCCAGCGGCTGCGGCGCGCGAGGGGAGGAAATCGGCCGCCCCGGAGCGCTCAATGGGCGTCTGGAGGCGAGGCCCCCAACCCGAGCCCATGAACTCGCGGAATGTGTCCGAGTCGGGGCGCCGGGATCGGCCCTCGGAGCGGTCCGCCATGGACTGAGCGGGCTGCTCGGCAGCGCCTTCGGATGATGACTTGGGAGAGGATATGTCGTTCATGAGTCCCATCATGTCACTAGCTGCGACCTCAGTAGACATCTCCCCGCGCTGGCGCATCGATTGTGGGGATCGGACGAGGGCGGATACCCTTCGGTCATGCTCCGAATCGATCCGCATACGCACTCGACTTGCTCCGACGGCACTGACAGCCCCGCACAGCTGCTCCGCGTGGCGTCGGGAGCGGGACTCGACATGGTCGGATTGACCGACCACGACACCTTCGCCGGATGGGACGAGGCCGCAGCCGAGGTTCCGTCGAGCGGCGTCGCACTGCTGCGGGGCGTTGAGATATCATGCGCAGCTGATCGCATCACCGTCCACCTGCTCGCCTACCTGCCCGATCCGACGAACGCACCGCTCCTCGAGTGTTTCGAACGCGCGCGTCGATCGCGCGAGACCCGCGCTCAGGCCATCACCGAGCTCCTCAGTGAGGACTACCCGATCACCTGGGAGGATGTCCTCGTCCGCGCACCGCAGGGAGGCCCGATCGGACGGCCGCACATCGCAGACGCCCTCGTCGCCGCAGGGTGCTTCGAGAAGCGGGAAGAGGCCTTCGCCTCCGTGCTCCACCCCTCCGGCCCCTACTATGTCCACCACTGGGCGCCCGACCCCGTCGATGCTGTCGGCCTGGTCCTCGACGCGGGGGGCGTGCCCGTCCTCGCCCATCCTAAGGCCCGTCAACGCCAGCACCTCCTTCCCGATCAGGTCATCGCCGATATGAAGGACGCGGGCCTGTTCGGGATCGAACGCGATCATCGCGATCATGAAGCGGGGGATCGGCGCGCGGTCGACGCGCTCGCGGCGCGCCTCGACCTGGCGATCTTGGGCTCATCGGACTATCACGGGCGCGGCAAACCGAACCGGATCGGCGAGAACCTTTCCGATCCTGTCATCATCGACGAGATCATTGCACGAGGTGCGAAGGAGGTCGTCCACCCGTGAATCCGGCCACCCTTTTCGACTGGACCCTCTTCGGGACTGCTTTCGCGACCCTCGTCGTCATTATGGATCCTCCGGGCACAATCCCCGTGTTCCTCGCCCTCACCGGCAGGTACACGGCGGCGGGGCAGAAGAAGGCGGCGCTTCAAGCGACGCTCGTTTCCTTCGGCGTCATCGTCGTCTTCGCGGTGCTGGGGCAACAGATCCTCAAGTTCCTGCAGATCTCCATCGAGGCCCTGCAGTTATCGGGCGGGGTGCTGCTGTTCCTCGTCGCCATGGAGTTGCTGATGGGGCAGGACTCTGCCAAACCCGATACCGGCGATGAGAAGGTCAACGTCGCCCTCGTTCCATTGGGGACTCCGCTGCTGGCGGGACCGGGCGCGATCGTCGCGGTCATGGTGTCGGTGTCTCAGGCGAGCTCGTCTCTCGGAGGATGGGTCGCGGTCATTGCGGCGGTCGTCCTCGCCCATCTCGTCATGTATCTGACGATGAGGTTCTCACTGCTGCTGTCGAAGCTCCTCGGCACGGGCGGCATCATGCTGCTGACGAAGATCTCCGGTCTATTACTCGCAGCGATCGCCACGCAATTGGTGATGGGCGGAATCTTCGAATTCATCGCATCAGCGCAGATCAACGGATAATTATCGGGAACGTTCCGACGAGGCGCTATTGTGTGCACTGAACGAGGAGCCCGCAACCGGCGAGCCAACCACGTAATACTGTTGAACATCGGGAGTATCCAATGACACAGAACCTCCACGGGACACTGGCGACCCACGTACGCGCAACCTCGGGCCGCCCCGTTGCGCAGTCCACGACGATGGAGCTGTGGCAGGGCCTGTCCGCAGCCGTCATCGACCAGATCGCCGACCGCTGGGCCGACACGACCCGGACCTACGCGAAGGGGCGCCAGGAGCACTATTTCTCCGCGGAGTTCCTCATGGGCCGCGCCCTCCTCAACAACCTCTCCAATCTCGGCCTCGTTGATGAGGCGCGCTCCGCCCTCGCCGAATACGGTCAGGACCTCAGCGTCGTCCTCGAAGAAGAGCCCGATGCGGCGCTTGGCAACGGCGGCCTCGGACGACTCGCCGCATGCTTCCTCGATTCGTGTACCACCCTCGACCTGCCGGTCACCGGCTACGGAATCCTCTACCGCTACGGACTCTTCAAGCAGCTCTTCGACAACGGATTCCAGACCGAGCACCCCGACCCTTGGATGGAGGAGGGATACCCCTTCGTCATCCGCCGCGAAGAAGAATCGCGCATCGTCTCCTACGCCGATCTCACCGTCCGCGCCGTCCCCTACGACATGCCCATCACCGGTTACGGCACCAAGAACGTCAACACCTTGCGCCTGTGGAGGGCAGAGCCCCTCGAAGAGTTCGACTACGACGCCTTCAATTCGCAGCGCTTCACCGACGCCATCGTCGACCGCGAGCGCACCAACGACATCTCGCGCGTCCTTTACCCCAATGACACGACCTTCGAGGGCAAGGTCCTGCGCGTGCGCCAGCAGTACTTCTTCTGCTCCGCCTCCCTGCAGGCCATCATCGACACCTACGTCGCCGAACACGGTGAGGACCTGTCCGATTTCGCCGCCTTCAACGCCATCCAGCTCAACGACACCCACCCGGTGCTCGCGATCCCCGAACTCATGCGACTGCTCATGGATGAGCACTCGATGGGGTGGGACGAGGCGTGGGAGGTCGTCTCCACGACATTCGCTTACACGAACCACACCGTCCTCGCCGAGGCCCTCGAGAAGTGGGAGATGACGATCTTCGACCGTCTCTTCCCCCGCATCGCTGAGATCGTCCGCGAGATCGATCGCCGCTTCCGCATTGACATGGCGGAGCGCGGCATCGCCCCGGACACCATCAACTACATGGCGCCCATCGACGGCAACACCGTGCGCATGGCGTGGATCGCCTGCTACGCCTCCTTCTCCATCAACGGCGTCGCAGCCCTCCACACGGAGATCATCAAGCGCGAGACCCTCAAGGAGTGGCACGCCATCTGGCCCGAGCGCTTCAACAACAAGACGAACGGCGTGACGCCGCGCCGCTGGCTCAAGCAGTGCAATCCGCGTCTGGCCGCCCTCCTCGACGAGGTCACCGGCTCCGATGAGTGGGTCACCGATCTGTCCGTCCTCGGCTCGTACACGGACGCGGCAACGGATGACGTCCTCGACTCCCTCGCCCGCATCAAGCATGCAAACAAGGTCGACTTCGCCGCATGGGTGAAGGAGCGTGAAGGCGTCGACATTGATCCGGATGCGGTCTTCGACGTTCAGATCAAGCGCCTCCACGAGTACAAACGACAGTTGCTCAACGCCTTCTACGTCCTCGATCTGTACTTCCGCCTCAAGGAGGACCCGGGCCTGGACATCCCGAAGCGCGTCTTCATTTTCGGGGCGAAGGCGGCGCCGGGCTACATCCGCGCCAAGGGCATCATCAAGCTCATCAACGCGATCGGGGGCCTTGTGAACTCCGATCCCGACATCAACGGTCGGATGAAGGTCGTCTTCATCCACAACTACAACGTCTCACCCGCCGAGCACATCATCCCCGCAGCCGACATCTCCGAGCAGATCTCCACCGCCGGTAAGGAAGCGTCGGGCACGTCGAATATGAAGTTCATGATGAACGGGGCGCTGACTCTGGGCACCCTGGACGGTGCGAATGTGGAGATCCTCGACGCCGTCGGCGACGAGAACGCGTACATCTTCGGTGCCACCGAGGATGAGTTGCCCGAACTGCGCCTCACCTACGATCCGCGTTGGCATTACGAGAACGTTCCGGGCCTCAAGCGGGTCCTCGACGCGCTGGTGGACGGCACTCTCGACGACTGCGGCTCGGGCTGGTTCCACGATCTGCGCTGGTCGCTCCTCGAAGCGGGATACGAGCCCGCCGACGTGTACTACGTCCTCGGTGACTTCGCGGCCTACCGCGAGGTGAAGGACCGCATGGCGGTGGACTACCGTGACGAGCGCGCCTGGGCCCGCAAGACGTGGATCAATATCACCCGTTCCGGCCGATTCTCCTCCGATCGCACGATCAGGGACTACGCCGACGAGGTGTGGAAGCTGGAGGGGACCCCGATCGGCTGACCTGCGACTATACAAGTGCGCCCCGGCTGCGGAACAATCCGCAGCCGGGGCGCTCGTATGTGGTGCCCCCTCGACTGATTGACCGCGAGGCGCATTCCATCTGTATTAACTGTTTGACACAGTCGTTGACGGAGCGCTACAGTATTACTGTCTTAATACAGTAAGACAGAGAGGAGGAGTATGAACTTCGACGATACGCGCCCCATCTGGATCCAACTGGTCGAGACCTTCGGTCAGAAGATCGTGTCAGGCCAGTGGGCTCCGGCCTCGAAGATTCCCAGTGTCCGCGAACTCGCCATTGACGCCGGAGTCAACCCCAATACCGTCCAACGCGCCCTCAGCCAGCTCGACGCCGACGGACTCACCGTCGCAGAGCGAGCCCAGGGACGCTTCGTCACCACCGACACTGAGACGATCGCCGAAGCGCGAGTGGAATTCGCAACCCGGGCCACCGACTCCCACGTCGCCACCGTCCGTCAACTCGGCCTCGCGCGCGACGAAGCCGTCAGCCTCTTGAACGCGCGGTGGAACGCCAACTCCCCAGAAGGAGGACACAGACAATGACACCATCAGCACCCATCATCCACGTCGACCATCTGACGAAGGCCTATCGAGGGAGCCCCGCCCTCGTCGATCTCAGCATCGACCTGCATCTCGGGCGCATCATCGGCCTCGTCGGGCCCAATGGATGCGGAAAGACGACCCTGCTGAAGATCCTCGCAGGAGTCCTCGCCGACTGGAGTGGCACCGTCACTATTGATGGCGAGGCTCCCGGAGCCTACACCAAGGAGCGCGTGGCATTCCTCCCCTCCGCGGACTTCCTCGATCCCGCTCTCACACCCGTTGCAGCCGTCGACCTATACGCCAAGTTCTTCGACGACTTCGACGCCGACAAGGCGATGGCGTCCATTCGCTTCTTCGACCTCCCCCTCGACCGCAAACTCAAAGAGATGTCGAAGGGAATGGGCGAGAAGCTGCAGGTGTCCCTCACCATGGCGCGCAAAGCGCAGGCGTACCTGCTTGATGAGCCGATCTCGGGGGTCGACCCCGCTGCGCGCGACATCATCCTCGAGGGCATCCTCCGCGACTTCGACGAGGACGCCCTCATGTTCATCTCCACCCACCTCATCTCCGACGTCGAGTCCATCCTCGACGAGGTCGTCATGCTCAAAGACGGTCGACTGCACCGCGCCGGCCCCGTTGACGAACTACGCGATGAGTACGGCATGTCGCTCGACGCGCTGTTCAGGAAGGAGTACCGCTGATGTTCACCACACTCTTCGCGCACGAAGTGCGCACGCTCGCTCCGAAGATCGGCATCATCGCCGGAATCGGAGCGCTCATCATCGCCGTGAGCCTGGGGCTGTCCGCCCTCAAGATCCCCTACGTCTCGGGACTGCTCATGCTCACCACCGCTGTGACAGCCGTCGCGATCCCCCTTGCGATTCTCATCCTGGTGGCCGGCATATATTGGAAGACCATGCACTGCGACGCCGGATACTTCACGCACACCCTCCCGGTCACGGGCGGACAGCTCTTCTGGGCGAAGACCCTCTTCGCCTACATGGCGGGCCTTTTCGGCCTCTTCATGAGCATTGGGGGGATTCTGGCCGTAACCGTACAGATCGCCTGGATGAACGGGCTTCCCCCCGGCGAGATCGCATCGTCAATGATCGACTCCTGGAGTGCGCTGACCGTGACGATGAAGGCCTTCCTTATTATTGTCGTCTTCCTGCAGCTCGCCAACAGTGTCTTTTCGATCGCCGCCGTCATGAGCATCGGCGCGAGGAGCACCTGGAACCATATGGGATTCGGAGCACCCGTCATCGGTTTTGTCTTGCTCTATCTCGCCAATCAGATCGCTGCTCTGTTCGGAATGCTCCTGCTCCCCGGAGGCCTGGATACGGCAACGGGCGAATTCACGTGGGGATTCATGCTTCCAGAGTTGATTGAAGCGATGAATGGGGGGAGCAATACGACACCATTCATCGGCATGGGGCAGATCGTGACGACTTCACTCGTGACCATCGCCGTTGTCTGGTGGGGCGTTCGCTCGCTCAACCGCCATCTGTCGTTGCGCTGAGGCTCTGTCCGCTCCGAACGCTGTCCGACTGACAAGGCGGGCCGCCTGCTGGGAATGATCCTCAGCGGGCGGTCCCTCGCGGGTGAGGAGGAACCGACCGTTGAGTCATACTGATAGGAGGCACTGAGGAGGTTGCAATGAACGTACTCTCAGCTGTCATGTCCGCATTCGTGCAGCTCGGGCTGGTACTCGTGCTCCCGGTTGCATGGTGGGCGTTCACCGCGCGAGGGCGCCTCGACTTCGCGACCTGGATCGGACTACATATGCCGAGATGGCGGGTGAATAGGAGGCGGACAGTAGCTGCGGTGCTGGCATGGGTGCTGATTTCTACAGCATCGATCATGCTGCTCCGATCGCTCGGCGAGGACGTGGCAGCTTCGCGCTTCGCAGGAATGGGTTTGGCAGGGGTCGTGCCGGTCACACTCCACGCCCTCGTTCAGACGGGTCTGTCGGAGGAGATCTTCTTCCGTGGGTTTCTCGGCAAGCGGCTGATCGCCGGATTCGGATTCGCGATCGGCAACGTCGTGCAGGCATTGGTCTTCGGCCTCGTCCACGTCGGATTCTTCGCGTCCTCGGCTACGCCGACCCGGCTCGCGCTGATCGGAGTCATTACCGCGGCGAACGCCTGGATCATGGGATGGATCAACGAGCGATGCGCGGGGGGTTCGATCGTTCCGAGCTGGATGCTGCATTCGACGGTCAACCTAGCGGTAGGCTTGGGGGCTGCCTTCACTCTGCCGACATGAGGCGGGCGAATCACCCACGGGCAGATGGTCGCTCACCTGATCGAGGAAAGCATTGACCCGCGCGTCCATGAACGTACCCTTCGCCGAAGAGAAGGACACAGCCGTTTCGACCTGAGGGACATCGACCGGGTCAATGCTTTCAGAAGCGACAATCCGTGGCGCGAAGGACTGTTGCATCTGCTCGCCGAAGCCATTAGGGATCACGAGGATGTAGTTGATGCGGTCACCCGCAACAGCGTCCTGCATGGCGCGCGAAGAACGCAACGGCTGGCCCCGCTTCTGCGCGATATCCACAAGTCCCGCGCCAGTGCGGCCCCTGTGGATGTCCGGGCGCGGTTTCGACGATTCGGCGCGAACCCGGTGTGGTGTGAGTATCGAGGAAATCCGCGCCGAACATTGAGGATTCCCACAGACTCCTATGATGTACTGAAAGCGACATACATCGAGAATCCCTCGAAAGGAACCCTGTGGAAACAGCGGACGTCTCTTTTGTCCCGGCCAGCCCAGACCTGATTTGGATGGTGTTCATCCAACAGGTGCTCGTTCTTATCGCGTGGATCATCGGCCTCGCCGTGCGCCGCGGGCTGAAGAATCGCATGACGATGTCGACGGCGTCGGCGACCTTGACGGGACTGGCCGGGCTGTGGGGAGGCCTAGTGCTCGCCGGATGGATTTTCGATTCGGGAGACCTGTGGAAACCCGGCATGATCGGGTTCGCCGCCGTGGTCGCCGTACTCGTTGTCGTTGTCGTGGCAGTGGTTCTCGCTCGCCTCAACCCGCGCCCGGGTTTGCCCTCCATCGGCGAGACCGCTGCGCTGGGGGAGTCGGAGACCCGCGAGTTCAAGTCCAGCGCCCGGTGGAACATGCGGACGGGCAAGCGCGACGAAGCGCTCGAAACCGTCATCGCCAAGACCGTCGCCGCGTTCATGAACTCCGGCGGCGGCACCCTCCTGATCGGAGTCGACGACGAGGGCCGACTCATCGGTCTCGGCCCCGATTACGAGACCCTCAAGACTCCGGACGCTGACCGCTTCGAGTTGTGGATCCGCGACCTGTGGAGGCAGCGGCTGGGGACCAATGCGGCCGCGCTGCCCCGGCTCGACTTCGCTGAGGCCTCACAACCGCAGGAGGGTTACAAGTGTCAGGAGGTGTGTCGGGTAACCATCCCGCCCTCGCCTCGTCCCGTCTACCTGAGGGGTCCCAAGAGCAAGGGGGAAGCGGAGTTGTGGGTGCGTGTCGGCAATTCGACGCGGCGCCTCGAGGTGGCCGACGCGGTGCAATACGTGTCGCTTCGCTGGCCTGAAAGCGTGCGAGTGTCCCTCCTGACGCGCGTGAGGCTGTTCATGACGCTGCGCCACCGCGAGACGCCCACGCGCCTGCCGGGCGTCGTACAGCGCGTGCTCGCCGAACGTGGGAGCGGCGAGGTTCCCGCATCCGAGGGCGAATGACCCGCGGGGAATCAGGCGGATGGGTTCGACTCTCTTCAACGCTGTTGAGAGACTCGAGGTCGCTGATATCGAGCGGTTGATCTCCTGGGATGCGGATGCTCGGGCGGTCGCGGAGCCGCGGATCCACGGCAGGGCGACGCTCACGGAGCATGCACTGGCCGGCGAGAAGCTGTTCTGTTCGACGCGCCTCAAGCTCTTGAGGCCACTCGCGTTCTCCTTGCCACGGCGCGTCGACCGGCGAGCGCGAGCAGGGTTCGGGGATGGTCCCTAGACTGGAGGTGACGTCAAAGAAGGAGCCGTTCATACTAGCAAAATCCCAGGTTATCGCCGATCCCCAAACCAACCGAGGAACCGCCTTCACCGTTGAAGAGCGTAAACGCCTCGGGCTCATGGGCCGCCTGCCCGCAGCTGTTGAAACCCTCGAACAGCAGGCCGCCCGCGCCTACAAGCAAGTGTGCCGTCTCGACGATGACCTCGACAAGTACATCTATCTGGAACAGCTCCACGACCGCAACGAGGTCCTCTACTACAAGATGATCATCGACCACATTGCCGAGCTCCTTCCCGTCATCTACGACCCCACCATCGGCGAAGCCATTAAGAAGTGGTCCGCCGACTACCGTCGCTCCCGTGCCATCTACCTCTCAGTGGACCGCGTCGAGGACGTGCGGCCAACGTTTGAAGGCCTCGGCCTCGGCCCTGACGACGTGGACCTGCTGGTCGTCTCCGACGCCGAACAAATCCTCGGCATCGGCGACTGGGGTGTGAACGGCACCGACATTTCCGTCGGCAAACTCGCCGTCTACACGGCGGCAGCCGGCATCGACCCCTCGCGCGTCATCGCCGTCAACCTCGACGTGGGGACCGACAACGAGGAGCTGCTTAACGACCCCGACTACCTCGGCAACCGACACGCGCGCGTGCGCGGAGAGCGATACGACGCCCTCGTCAATGAATACCTGAGTGTCGCCTCCGAACTCTACCCGCACGCCCTCTTGCACTTCGAGGACTTCGGCGCTGCGAACGCGCGGCGCATCCTCGTCGTCAACCGGGCGAAGTACCGTATTTTCAATGACGATATGCAGGGGACCGGCGCTATCGTCATCTCCGCGGTCATCGCCGACATGAAGACGAACGGAACCACCTTCGCGGACCAGCGCCTGCTCGTCTACGGCGCGGGCACCGCGGGAACCGGCATGGCCGACCAAATCCATGCGGGAATGGTGCGCGCCGGGCTCACGCCCAAGGAGGCCAAGAATCGCATTTGGCTGATCGACCGCTCCGGTCTTGTTACCGACGACATGGAAGATCTGCCCGACTATCAGGCCACCTACGCGCGCAACGCTTCCGAGGTCGCCGACTGGGAGCGCACGGACGGTGCCATCGGTCTGCTCGAAACCGTGCGCCGCGCTATGTGGCAGCCCATGTATGCGGACCTCAAGGCCTGAGCAGCGATAGTTGCGGTCGCACCGGTTGCCCGAGGGGCGACTGGCGCGGCCGCGCTGCCCTGTACGGGGGAGGTAGGGGGCGAGGGGGCTGTTGCGCGAATGGGCTTGTCGCTGGGCGGGTACTACACCCGATCGGTGAGGATTACACCACTCCGATCGGGTGCTATGTCTTAGAAGATCGGTGACAGATGCTGTTCCTTGTGTGCGATATCGGGAGGGAACGGGCGTTACAACGAATAGCTGCGAGGGGTCCCGGGCCGCACGGCCCGGGACCCCTCGCAGCATTGCGGCGGCGGACTTAGGAAGCGCTAACCCGCGGCAGGCGACACCGCGGGCGCGCAGCGCGTAATGCAGTGCCCGCGCCCGGCATTCACGTAGCCCGCGAGCGGCGCCACTCGCCCGCCTACTCGGCAGAGTTCTTGCGGCGGCGGATGCGCTTGCGGGGAGCGCGCTGGGCGGGCGCCTCGGCGCGCTGGGAGTGTTCGCCGCGCCCGCGCCCGCGTGCGCCGCGGTCGGAACGGCCACCCTTGCCGACGTTCAGCGTGCGATCCCCGTCCTGGGAGCCGCGCGACCGGGACCCGCGGGTCGAGCGCGAGGGGTCAGAGAACTTCGACGAGCGTCCGCGCCCGCTGCGCGAGGAACGTGACCCACCGCGCGAGCCACGGCCTCGTCTCTCGGAGCGGGGTGAGAACCCTCCCAAATCCTCCAGGATCTCAGCGCTCAGACCCGCAGCTGTGCGCTGAGCGCGTGGGAGGCGGCCCGTCGTCCCCTCGGGGATGTCGAGGTCGGTGAAGAGGTGCGCCGAGGTGTGGTACGTCTCCAGCGGGTCGGAAACTCCCAGGCCCAGCGCCTTGGAGATGAGCGACCAGCGCGGCGTGTCATCCCAGTCCACGAAGGTGATGGCCGTGCCGGAGTTACCGGCGCGACCGGTGCGCCCGATGCGGTGGATGTAGATCTTCTCGTCCTCGGGGCACTGGTAGTTGATGACGTGGGTGACATCGTCGACGTCGATGCCGCGCGCGGCGACATCCGTCGCGACGAGCACATCGACCTTGCCCTTGCGGAATGCTCGCAGCGCCTGCTCGCGTGCCCCCTGACCGAGGTCCCCGTGCAGCGAACCGACAGCGAAGCCGCGAGCGGTGAGATCCTCTCCGAGGCGGGCGGCGGTGCGTTTGGTGCGGCAGAAGATCACGGTGCGTCCCCGGCCCCGCGCCTGCAGGATGCGCGAGACGACCTCGACCTTGTTCATCGCGTGAACACGGTAGATGACCTGCTTGACGGTATTGACCGTCTGGTTCTGATCTTCGGGGTCCTGGGCGCGGATATGCGTCGGATGCTCCATGAACTTACGGGCGAGCGCGACGACCGGGCCGGGCATGGTCGCCGAGAAGAGCATGGTGTGCCGGTTCGAGGGGACCCGCGACAGCAGGGTCTCCACGTCGGGCAGGAAGCCGAGGTCGAGCATCTCGTCGGCCTCGTCGAGGACGACCGTCTCCACGCCGTTGAGGTGGAGGACGCCCTTGCGGAGCAGATCAATGAGCCGACCCGGAGTGCCGACGACGACATCGGCGCCTTTTTCGAGGGCCTCGATCTGCGGCTCGAATGCGACACCGCCATAAATGTCGACGATACGGGTCGATAGGTACTTCGCCGCTGCGCGCAGATCATCAGCGACCTGTTTGGTCAACTCGCGGGTCGGCAGGATGATGAGGGCCTGCGGCTGGTTCGGGTTGAGCAGTTCGTCATAGCCCTCCTCATCGGGGGCGATAACGTCTTCGAGGACGGGAATGCCGAATCCGAGGGTCTTGCCTGTGCCGGTCTTCGCCTGACCGATGATGTCGTGGCGATCGAGAGCCGGGGGCAGGGTGAGCGCCTGGATGGGGAAAGGGTGGAGGATCCCCTTGTCCTCGAGGGCGTCGACGATCGGGTCGGTGACCCCGAAGTCGGCGAAGGTGAGGGCGTCGAGGTCTTCGTCGCCCGAATCGACGACATCAGGCGTGGCGTCCTCGTCGACGGCGACGGGAACGATATTGCCGATGCGGACGACGCCCGCGGAGTATTCGATTGCGTCGGCGGCGGGGCCGGCTGTCTGGGTGGGTTCGGGCGCATTGGCGCCCTCATGCGTCGTGGTCGTCACGATCTGCCTTGTCTCCGGAGCAATTCCGGGTGGGGGTGGCAGCCGATCGCGCAGTGTCGGGTGCGCGCTAAGCACGGAAGAGAGTATTCGGAGCGACCGGTCAGCCGTGGTCACCTCCTATTGTACGAGGCGGGACCGCGACTGGCGTTCACCCTATGGTCAATCACTCACCCTTCTCAGAATGCGCCGACCTGTCCGCCGACCATCATCCAGGTGAAGAGCGCCGCCCCCACCGTGGAGGCGACCCATATCGAGCGGATCCTCACGTGCAGCCACACGTTGAGCGCGACGAGGGCAGTGAACTGGGGGATGATGACTGCGAGCATCATCATCCACCGTCCGCCGAAGGCAGGAAGTCCGATCACATCCATTCCGGGGCCGATCCCCATGTATCCGGGAACGAAATGGAAGAGCCACAGGAGGCACAGGCCGAAGACCGCTGAGATCCAGGAGAAGGTGAAGCGCTTCGCCCACAATACGACCGGTCGCTCATCGTCTCGGGCTGCGATGCGGGACATGGTGTTGAGCGACAGCCCATTGACCACGAAGAAGAACGCCCAAATGATGAGGAAATAGGGGAGGAGCACTCTGGCGCGCTCAGGGGTCAGTGTTTTGAGCATCGGCCACAGTACCCTGAACTCGGGTCCTCTGAAGAATGCCGTCACAGTGACGATGAGGACGGGCCACGCGATAAGGGCAGCCGACAGGCCGAACGCTGTGAGGATCCGGCGCCCAGCATCTTGTGGGGGCACAACCCCAAGATCGGACCAGCTCTCGCCTCGTCCCCCTCCGATTCGCTTCCAGATGAGGAAGACGACGAGCGTGAGGACAGTGGTGACGACGAGCCATATGGCGATCCCATTGCCCATCTGTAGCGGCAGGAATGGGATCGTTGCGGAGATCGGGTCGTCGCCCCCGCCCTTTTGCGTGCACAGGGGATAGAGCACGATCGTCATTGCGATGCTCGCTGCAGCGGACAGGACCAGCCCCATGCGCCCGCCTCCGGTGAAGGAGCCCTCAGATCCCTGGACGCCTGCGAAAGCCCGGAACCGAAGGAGCAGACCGAGCAGTGGGATCAGTGAAGCCACGAGTGAGAAGAGAGCAATAGAGCCTCCGATTTCCTTCCACTGGTAGACATGGGATTGAGAGGGGATCCAGTGCGAATCCTGCTCCCCGTCTCGAAGAGCGGTATTGAACCAGTCGACGACCGCGGTGTTCGAAGCGCCCGAGGTCATCACACCGAGGTGGGTTCCGGAAACGAGTTCGGCGCGTCGGGCGCTCCCATCGGAGAAATCGCCGTAGGTGTGGTTCCACTCGAGGGCGTCATCGGGGTGGAGGCCGAATGCTTCGAGCCGTGCGGGGTTGGTCGTGAGCGAGGAGACGGGAAAGGTCTTCTCTCTGTACGGGCCGATTTCCTCGTTGTCCCCTTGGACGAGCAAGTAGTTGCTGACCTCGTGGATATCCGGGTCTCCGCCATTTCCCGACAGGGCGACGACAGCGCGAACGGCATCGTCACTCTTGGCGAGTTTGACGGCGTATATCGATCCCGTGGAGTGTCCGAATGTCCCCAGCCGCGTTGAATCGACGAATGGGAGAGACTTGAGGTAGTCCAAACCATAGGCCGCCCCTGACATGATGTCGGGGTCCACCCCGTGCTGGGTGGAGTATCCGTGTCCGAATTGGTCGATGCTCACGACGACGAAGCCCCGTCGGGCGAGTTCGATCGTTCCGAAGGTCGTCGTCGCTTCCTTGTCGGACTGGTAGCCGTGGAGTGCGAGTAATCCGGGCGCCGGATTCTCCGTGCTCACCCATGTCGGTCGATAGATCTTCGCGACCATGGGGGTGTTCGACTCGGTCATGAATTCAACCGTCGTGACACTCACTCGGCCGAAGCCCGAGTCAGCGGATTTGGCGAGGAATGCACCGCTCAGGGAGAGTGCGATGAGCAGCAGCAGCGACAGCCATAGTGATGTCTGGGTAGTCCGACACTGGCGGGTTTTCTGTTGGGATGCTGTTGATGACATGGTGGTCCGCTCCTGTGGGTCACGCTCTGCCGGAGACTCGTCGGCAGTCGCGCGTCAGTGTTGGAATCCTGTAGATCGATGTGCTCGCAGCGATGTAGAGGTCCGTTCCCTCGATGCCGCCGAAGCAGAGATTGCCCACCTTCTCAGGGACGGGAATCCTGCCGATCTCCTCGGCCTCAGGAGAGTAAATGACGACGCCGTCGAGGCACGACGACCAGACGTTGCCGTGTTCGTCGACTTTGATACCGTCGGGGACTCCCGGAGATACCTCGACGAAGTCTTCACCCGCCTTGACCCGCCAATCGTCGATGAGATAGCGGCGGATGTGGTGGCGCTCGAAAACGCCCTCTCTGTTGAGTGCGGCTGAGTCGGCGACGTAGAGGAGCGATTCGTCGGGGGAGAAGGCGAGTCCATTGGGTTCGACAACATCGGTGAGCGCGACGGTGAGCCGTCCTTGTGGAGTGATTCGGAAAACCCAGTGATCGCAATATTCCCGCTTCCCGGGGTGGCCTTCTTCCGGATAGATGATTCCGTAGGCGGGATCGGTGAACCAGATCGATCCATCGGAGGAGACGACCACGTCATTGGGCGCGTTGAATCGGTACTCCTGCCAGTGGTCAACGATGACTGAGATGTCGCCATCGACATCGCGCTCGAGCCTGCGTCCCCCGTGGGAGCACTGAACGACCGCTCCGTCGAGATCGATGGTGCGCCCGTTGACATGATCGGGTGACTCAGAGTGGACAGTGCTCTCTTTGGCGGCGGGATCGTAATCCCACACCCTGTTGCCGATGACGTCGGAGAAGCGAAGCGTGTTGGTCTGCGGCAACCAGCATGGTCCCTCAAGCCAGCGCCCTCCCGTGAAAACTTGTTCGAGCGTCGAGGTATCGGCGACGAGGTCGGACATATTCATAGTGGTCTCCTTGTAAGCATCACATCGTTGTGCCGGTGGATATCAGTGTTGGGGGCTCAATATGCGGATGACAGTCGAGTCATCGTCACCGCCGCGCCCCTGCGCGTCGCCCAGGATGTAGAGCTGTTCTGCGGCTGCAGCGAGTGGAACCGCGATACCCGCGCTCTTGGCCGCAGCAGTCACGATCCCCATGTCCTTGACGAAGATATCGAGACGCGAACACACTTCGGGCTCATCGCCCTCGTAGGCCTCAATTGCGCGCGGTCCACGATTGCCGAGCATGAACGACTCTGCGGCTCCCGCCATGAGTGCGTCGAGGACCATTCGCTGGTCAAGTCCGAGGCTGCCGGCGAGAGCGAGTGCCTCTGCGGCGGCGGCGATGTGGATGCCGCACAGGAGTTGGTTGACAGTCTTCATCGCTTGGCCCTTGCCGGGGACATCGCCGACGAGGACGAGTGTGCCCGCCATCGCGTCGAGGACGGGCTTCGCATGCTCCCACGAGTGCCGCGTCGCACCGACTGTGACGAGGAGATCCCCCTCGCCTGCTCGGACGGGGCCACCCGACACGGGCGCGTCGACGAGACCGATGCCGACGTCGGCGAGGCGCGCGGCAGCGTCTTCAACGGCGTCGGAGCCGACAGTGGAGGTGAGAATGACGGACGCTCCCGCTTCGAGGACCGGAACGACTCCATCAGCGCCGAAGAGGACGGTATGCAGCTGTGCGGCGTTGCGGACCGCGATGAGCACGACATCTGCCCCCTCAGCGGCCTCGGTAGCCGTGCTGGTGACATCCAGCCCTTGAGCTGCGCCGAGATTGCGTCTGTCCTTGAAGGGGTCGAATCCGACGACGGTGAAGCGCTTCGCGAGATTGGTTGCGATCGGCAGGCCCATGGCTCCGAGTCCGAGGACTGCAACGGTGAACGACATTGTTCTGCTCCTATGGGGTCAAAGAGGACGAGTCGGGTGGGCGTGACGCTCCGGCACTCACGCCTCAAGGGTGGCGACGACGTCCGCGAGGGACTCGTCGGTGCCGACGTTTCCGGCGAAAACGACGTAGGGGATTCCCCGCGCGGGTCCGTCGATCGCCGACCAGAGGGAGACGATGCCCGGCAGCATCGGCCCGATGACTCGCGCCCGTCGAATTTGAAGGCCCTTCGATGCGATGTCGGAGGAGGTGATACCGCCCTTGGCGATGACGAAGCGGGGAGAAGCGCGCTCAATGATTCCGCGGACGACCGCGACGAGCGCCGCGGAGATCATGCGCGCCTGGGCGAGCGCCGTGTCGGGGTCGTAACCGGAGAGCATCGCCCGGGATGTGTGCAGGATGACGGTCCGCTCATTGAGCCCGGCGATGGCGCGGTCGATGAGCTCATGAATATGTGCGTCCTCGTCCTCGCCGGTGATGATCCGTGCGGAGTCGAGGACGAGGACGTCGGCGCTGCTCCGTTGGGTGAGATGATGGAGCTGGCGGGCGGTGACGCCGACATGCGAGCCGACGACGACGAGGCCGCCTGCGGTGGCGGAGCGCCCCGAGCGGGAGGCTTCGATCTCGGCGGGGGTGAGCGGGGCGTGAGGGCGCTGACCGATGCGCTCGCGGACGAACGGTGGGCCGACCCGGTAAATGAATCGAGAGCCTGCCTCTTCGGCGCGGATGAGGGCGAGTGAGAGCGCCCGCATATCGGCGGTGTCGACGATGTCGACTCCGATCGGCTGCGACTCCTTCGCGCTTGTCAGGATCGCGACGGTCGCGTCGGGGTCGCTGCGCAGCGTGTTGATGTCGATGACGAGGACGTCTTCGGCGGTGCGGGCGCCCCCACTCTTCTCCTCGACCCATTCGGCGAAGGAGGAGTGCGAGTAGCCGAAGGTGTTGTCGCGGGCGAATTCGGACTCGGCTGCGGGGACATAGCCCGCTGCAGCGCTTCCCGCGTAGTGGACTCCGTGGACGGAGATGCGTCCGGCTTCGGGGAACGCGGGGACGAGGACGACGCCGTCGATCCTCTCGCCCGTCGCCTCCTCGAGTGCGGCGGCGATGGCGTTAGTCTCCAGGGGGTAGTGGCCGCGCAGGGTCGAGTCGGATCGTGACACGAAATCGATGTCGATGCCGAGCGCCGTTGCTGCGGCGAGGGCGGAGGCGACGACTTCTCGATTGACGCGCTCGGCGTCTTCGGGGGCGAGCGAGCGCGAATTCGTCATGACGTAAACGGCTGGGACTCCGCTCCCCAGCGCCCACAGGAAGTCCTCCTCCTCCCATGAGGTGAGGACAGGCAGGTTGGCGACCGACTGGGTGCCCGTGGGATCGTCATCGAGGACGACGCGGATGGCCGTTCTCGATGCCCGTGCCTGGGCGGCGGCGACATCGTCGGCTGTGACGGCCGGGATGGGGGCGAGTCCCGCGGTGAGCGCTTCATGCGTCGTGAGCGGCATTGTCACTCCTTCGTAGATTGGTCCCACAAAGTGAGCATCATTGCTCAGACCTCTGAGGACTGATGTTGATCGTACGCACTAATCACCCATGTGGCAAGAGGGCCTCTGAGGATTTGTGAAAGCGGTGCTATTCGGCAGTATTCGCGATCAGATCGAGGCGCGTCTGAGTCATATGAGCGCGCATTGCGTCTTTCGCCGCTTCCTCGTCCTGCATGCGGATGGCATCGAGAATCATGCGGTGGTGGCACTGGGCGCGTTCTTGGACATCGGGCTGCGAAGCAGTGACAGTCCGTGATTCGTGGAGAGCCAACTCGAGCGGTGACATGACGACCGGCAGGAAGGGATTGTTGCTCGCGAGGAGGATCCGCCGATGGAATGCGAGGTCCGCCTCGACAGTCGCCGCAACATCGCCGACGTTCCGCGAACTTTCCATCTCTTCAATGAGTGAAGCGAGGGCTGTGACGTCCTCGTCGGATCTGTTCCTCGCCGCGAGCCCGGCGGCTCCGACTTCAATCATCCGGCGAAGCTCAACGAGTCGCAGGCCGACGTCGCGGGGGGACGAGTCTCGCAGGGTGAGTGCGATGACCGTCGGAAGATCCGTCCACTGGGAGCGCGGTGCGACATATGTGCCCCGGCCCTGGATGACTTCGAGGACCCCGCGCTCCTTGAGCACCTTCACTGCCTCGCGGACAGTGAGGCGCGAAACGTCGAGCTCTTGGGACAAGACGACCTCGCCCGGCAGAGCCCCTCCTTCGGGGTACGTCCCGTTGAGGATCCGATCAATAACGGCATCGACGACGCTGCCGACGAGATCCTTGCGCATATCATCCTCCCGTCTGTGATTCTCCCACACGCGCCCGGCCCGTTATGACATCGGTGCATGCATTAGGGGTGAGTGAGAGTGGCTGTGCGACTACCCTGGGAGCATGGCACACGAGTACGCACCAGTCTCCAGCACCGACGCTGAAGTCGTCGGTCTTCTCGCATACTCCGCTCTCGCTGCGATGACTCGCCTGGCGAAGGACGGGGACCAGGCGCCCACCATCGAGGCGCATGTCGAACACGCCCGCATGTCCGCCCGCGCCTTCGAGATCTTCGAGCAGCTCGAAAAATGGTCGGACCATCGCGACCACGATCTGAATGCGTGTGCGGGCGAATACTCCGGGCTTTACGACGACCTGGATACGCGCACGCGACCGACCACGTGGTTCGAACGGTCTGTCAAGACCTATGTCACCGTCGGCATCATCGGCGACATGCTGCTTGAAGTGTCACAGCGCCACGAACTCTTCGACGCTGATGCCGCTCCCTGGGACCTCGAACAGGGGGCGTGGGAGCGCCGACATATCGCGCCCGTCACGGCGGAGGACCCTCAACTCGCCGCGCGCCTGTCTCTGTGGGCGAGGCGCGTCGCCGGCGAAGTGCTCGGCCTCGTCCGCGCAACGCTGTTCACCCACCCCGCCCTCGCGGAGGACCCCGACACTGTGGACGCGATCGTCGCCTATGTGACGAAGCGCCACGGCGAGCGCATGGCGCAGATCAACCTCAAAGCCTGAGGCCCGCCTTCAGTTGACGGTGAATCCGACTCTGCGCTCCTGTTGATCAGAGATGTGGATGAAGGCGAGGGATTGTGCGGGGATCAGGTAGCGCTGCCCCTTCGAGTCCGTGAGATCGAGCAGGGTCGACTGCGACACGGCTTCTTCGATGCGGGCGATGAGTCCGGCCTCGTCGGTGTCGATGTCGAGGTGGAGTTCTCGGGCCGAATCGCCCACTCCGATGACGATATTCATGGCGTCCTCCTTTTCGTTGGCGTATGGGTCCCATGCTATTCGCCGCAGACGCACATGGCCTCTGCGATGATTCAGTCATGAGCGAAACCAGGCTGTTGATCCAACCGCGACCGGATCATTGGGCGGATCTGCCCACTTTGTCCGACCTGCAAGAACAGGTTGTAGCGGCCGGTCGCGCCGAATCGCTCGTCGTTCGAGGCGCCCCCGGATCTGGGCGCACCACCTGCGCCTTCGCCCTCGCTCTCGACGCCGTCACGAGGGGCGAATCCTTCGTCATCCTCACGCCCGATCGAATCAGGGCAGACCTATTGACTCCGAGGGTCCACGCCCTCGCCCCCCAAGCGGTCCGCCCCGTGCGCACTCCCGCTTCCTTCGCCCACCACATCGTGTCCACTTGGAGGATCCAGCGCGCGGATCCGCTCGGCCCCGTCGAACTCGTCACAGGCTCCCTCCAAGACGTCCTGCTCTCCGAACTCCTCGAGATCGTTGACGCGCCATGGCCGGATTTCATGCAGGGCACGATGCGCGCCATGCAGGGCTTTCGCGCAGAGTTGCGGGACCTCTTCGCTCGCGCCGGAGAGGCGGGGCTCAACGGCGAAGATCTGCGCCGGGCGGCCGACGAGTTCGGGATCGAGCAGTGGAGGGGGGCGGGAACCCTCTTGAGCGCCTATCTCGACAATTCCGAGTTCTTAGTCGACTACCGCGACATCCTCAGAGTCGACCTGTCGCGCATCCAGGCTCTCGCGGCGGACCTCGTCGAGCACTGGGAAGAGCGCGCCATCGCTGAGTCGGTCAGCGCCCCCGCGCCCAAGCCCGACCTCGTCATCGTCGATGACCTGCAGGACTGCACGGCGTCCACCCTCTCCCTGCTGTCCACCCTTCACGCCCGCGGCAGCCGGGTCATCGCATTCTCCGATCCCGATGTCGCTGTCTCCTCTTACCGGGGCGGTGAACCCCACCTCGATATGCGCCTTGCCGGGTTGCTCAAAGCGCCGATCATGCACCTAGGAGACGTTTTCACCCAGACGCGGGTACTGCGCGACTGCATCATCGATGTGACCGAGGGGATCACCCAATCCGGTCCCGCACTGCGCCGCCGCGCCGCCACACTCGCCTCCTCCGCTCAGCGGGGCGATGTCACCAGCCATGTCGCCGCCACGAACGCGCAACTCGGTGCGCATATCGCGCAGGCGCTGCGCCGACGCCACCTGCACGACGGCATCGCCTGGCGGGACCAGGTCGTCCTCGTGAGGTCGTCGTCTCAAGCGTCTGACATGATGCGCGACCTGCGCAGGGGGGGAGTCCCCGTTGAAGCCGGCACCCGGGCCTTCGACTTCGCCTCGCAGGCGACGACGCGCGCCCTCCTCGAACTCATCGTCTCCTCGGGCGCCGACGATGAACGGGCGGCCCGCCTGCTCATCGAATCCCCGCTCATCGCAGTCGACCCGCTCAACGTATTCCGGCTCGTCCACACCCTCAACGCTGAGGACGGAGCCGACGACCATGCGACGGCTGGGGGAGCCCACGCCCGCCTGCTCGGCGTGGGGGACCTCCTCGCAGATGAATCCTTGTGGAGGGAGCGTCTGTCGGGCGAACAAACCGACGAGATGACCCGCGCAGCGCGGATGTGGAGTGCGCGCACCGGAGCGGGACATATGCGTCCCAGGCAGGCCCTGTGGCACATGTGGAGCGCCGCGGGCCTCGCCGACGCGTGGCGCGACGGAGCGATCAGCGGGGGAGAGGACTCCGACTGGTTCGACGACCAACTCGACGCCCTCGTCGCACTCATGCGGGTCGCCGATGTGTGGGAGCAGCGCAACCCCACGGGGACAGCGACGGGTTTTGCAGCACAGCTCCTCAACGAATCCATCCCCATTGACACGATCTCACGGACCGGGGTGCGCCCCGAGGGCGTGCGCGTCCTCACGGTCGCACAAGCCATGGGTCGGCAGTGGAGCGTCGTCGCCATCGTCGGACTCCACGACGGCGCATGGCCGAATACCCGCCTGAGGTCGCAGATCATGCGCGCCGATCTGCTCGCAGACCTGGGGGCGGGCCGCTTCGGAACCGACGATGCAGGGGGGCGCGTCTTCATCGACGACCCTCGCAGCGCCCGCAGGGCCGTCCTCGACGACGAGCGCAGGCTCCTCGCAGCAGCGGTGTCTAGGTGCACGACCCATCTGCACATCGGAGTCGTCTCTTCGCAGGACTGCGCACCCTCGTCTTTCTTCGACCTGCTCGCCCGGCACGCCGACTCACATGCCGACGGACAGGCGCTGCAGGTCCAACTCGCGCCCGCGCCCCTGTCACTGAGGGGCCAAGTCGCGGATCTGCGCCGGGCCGCGACCGGCGTCGACGAGGACACCGATGCCGCGACCGCCGCCCGCTTACTCGCCCTCCTCGCACGCGAGGGCGTGACAGCCGCGGACCCGTCGACGTGGACCGGCGCCGGAGGAACCTCTTGTGAGGAGCAGATCCACGCCGGGCCCGTGTGGATCTCGCCGTCAAGATTCGAGGCCGCACTCCAGTGCCCCCTCAAGTGGTTCTTTTCATCGATCGGGGCCGAAGGGGGCGACGGGACCGCTCAACGGATCGGCACCCTCGTCCACGAGATCGCCCAAGAGCTGCCCCACGGCACGATGACGGAGCTCAATGACGCCCTCGAGGCCAGGCTCGCCCTGCTCGACGTCGAGGAGGACCAGTGGGCGCACCTCGACTTCGTGGACCGTGCTCACGAGAAGGTGAGCGGCCTGGGGATCTACATCGAAGGGGTGCCCGGGCGCGTCGATGTCGAAGTCCCCGTCACTGTGGAATTGGACGGCATCGTCATCAATGGGCGACTCGACCGGATCGAATACGTTGACGGCGGGGTGCGCATCACCGACCTCAAAACCGGCAGCCCAGTGACGAAGCGGCAGGCGGAAGAGCACCCGCAACTCGCCGCATACCAGCTCGCCCTCGAAGCGTTGGGATACACCGTGGCCGGGGCGCAGCTCGTCTACCTGACTGAGAACAAGGCGACGCTGCGAATGCAACAGCCCCTCGACGAGCCCACCCGAGCCGAATGGATGAACAAGATCCGCGCGGTCTCACAGATGGCGCACGGAAGCCGCATCCCTGCGACACCATCCACCGACGCGTGCAAGCACTGCGCCTTCACGTGCATATGCCCCGCCCAGCACCAAGGACGAAGGATGGTGGACTGATATGACATCCCGCTGCCTCTCCGCCGCACAGATCCAGACAATCGTCAACCCCCGAGTCGCGCCCACCCCTGAACAGACCGCCATCATCGAGTCCAACCTTCGGCCCCACCTCGTCGTTGCGGGCGCTGGCTCGGGAAAGACCGAGACCATGGCGATGCGGGTCCTGTGGCTCGTCGCGAACGACGAGAACATCACCCCCGCGTCGATACTCGGCCTCACCTTCACGAAGAAGGCTGCCGGGGAACTGGGGGAGAGGTTGCGCTCCAGGCTCCGCCGCCTCGGCGACGTCATCGGCGCCTTCGACCCGAATGAAGAGCCCGTTGCGCTCACCTACAACGCATTCGCCCAGCGGATCGTCGCAGAGCACGGGCTGCGCATCGGAGTGGACCCCGATTTCGCGATGCTCGGCGAAGCCGGTGCCGTCCAGCTCATGCACGACATCATCACGACCTGGCCGGTCGCCCTTGACGATGTGTCCTCGCTGTCGACAGCGGTGACATCCGGACTGCACCTGGCCGGACAGATATCCGAACACGGGCTCTCACTCGAACAGGCGCGGCTCGCTCTGGAAGAGTTCAGCGCAGAACTGGAAGCCGTGGGCGACACCAATCTGGACGCCCGCGCCGCTCAGAAAGCGAATCGGGGGCGCATCGCACTGCTCGACCCGATCGGCGAGTACCAGCGCCGCAAACGCGACATGGGCGTCCTCGACTTCGCTGACCAACTCTTCCTCGCCACCAGGATCGTCACCGAATCCCCCGAGGCCGTCGCCCAGATCCGCAACGAGCACAGAGCCGTCCTCCTCGACGAATTCCAAGACACATCCGTCATTCAGATGACGCTTCTGTCGACACTGTTCCACGACCACCCTGTCACCGCGGTTGGAGACCCGAACCAGGCGATCTACGGGTGGAGGGGAGCCTCCGCCTCCTCCCTGGAATCGTTCCTCAGTCGCTTCCACACCGGCGCACCCTCCGTGGAGCAGACGCGCACCCTGTCGACTGCGTGGCGCAATGACCGCAGAATCCTCGTCGCCGCGAATCGGGTGGCGGCGCCACTGCGCAGCGACACGAGCATCGCGAACTCGCCGATCCTCACCCAATCGCCGAAGGCGGGCGAGGGCGAGGTCGAGATCGCCTACACGGGTTCGAAACAACAGCAGATCGACGCGGTCGTCGATTACGTCGAGTCTCGTCGGAGCGCCCGAGCGGACGCGCCGCCCTCGATGGCAATCTTGTGCCGCAGGCGCGCGGACTTCCTCCCCCTCGATACGGCACTACGGGAGAGGGGGATCCCCACGCAGATCATCGGGCTCGGCGGTCTCCTCGATCAGCCCGGAGTCATCGACGTGAGGTGCGCGCTCGAGATCACCCACGATGTCAGCGCCTCCACGGCCCTGACCCGACTCCTCATTCGCGCCGACCTGGGGGCTGCCGACCTCGTCATCCTCAACCGCTGGGCTGCCCGCCTCGCCACGCAGGCCGGACGCGACCGGCATTCCGCGCTCCTCATCGAGGCCGTCGATTCACCCCCGCCCCCGGGGTGGTCTCCTGGCGAGGGCGAGCCCGCCTTCTCCCGCGCCGCACACGACAGGGTGTCATCGCTGGGAGAGCGGCTGCGCCAGATCCGCCGCCTGCACGGCAGGGGCCTCGTCGATATCGCCGAACGGGCCATGAGGATCCTCGGAATTCTCGACGACGCGATCTGCGACCCGGTGGGCAGGGGAGGGCGAGAGGCCCTCGACGCATTCGTCGACGTCATCGCCGAATTCGAGTCGGAAGCGGTTGCACCGACGCTCGGGGCCTTCCTCACGTGGCTGTCCTTCGCACAAGAGGAGGAGCGCGGGCTGACGGCCATTGCCGCCGAACCGGATCCTGCGACGGTGCAGATCCTGACGATCCACGGGGCGAAGGGCCTCGAATGGGACCATGTCGCCATCGTTGGAATGTCGGACAGCATATTCCCCCTGCACAGGGGAAAGAACAGCGTGCACTGGCGCTCCGATCCTCCGAGCACTTTCGGATGGGTGAATGACACGGGCGAACTGCCGCATCCACTGCGGGGAGACTACGCGGATCTGCCCGCTTTCGACATGGACCTGTCGAATGGGAGAACCCCGTCGAGCGCCTTCAAAGCATGGCTCAACAACGACTACAAGCCGGCCCTTGGCCGACACGCGGAGGCAGAGGAGCGCCGCCTCGCCTATGTCGCATTGACGCGCGCCCGACACTCCGAGCTGCTCGTCGGATCCTGGATGAATGAGGCGACGACTCCGAAGCATCCATCGCGCTACCTCATGGAGTCCTATGACGCGCTCCTCGACGACTCCCGACGGCTCGTATCACAGCGCACCGCGACCCGCGGCGACGGCGCTTCCCACGCGCTTACTCCCGAGCAGATTCAGCGTGCGCAGCGCAACATCGAGGCCCTCGAAGAGGCGATCGCACCCGAACCGAGCGCCGAAGAGGCGAAGCTCCTCGCGCCCGAGCCCACCAGAGCCATGTTCCCCGTTGCTCCCGGCCCGTCCCGCAGGCTCATCATGGAGGCGGCTGCCGCCGTCCGCCAGGAGATGGCTCAGATGCCGACGAACGCAGACGCCTTCGCCCTGCTCACCGAACTCGGGCCCGACCCCCGCGTCAGCGACATCACCGCCCTCTTGGAGGAGCTGCGGATTCGTGCCCAGAGCCGCGACCGCGTCATCATCCAGGATCAGGTCCCCGCCACGTCGGTGGCGGCACTCCTCGACGACCCCGACGCCTTCGCCCTCGACATTAGGAGGCCCATGCCCCGCGAGCCGCTGCCCGGTGCAGGACTGGGGACGGTGTTCCACGCGTGGGCGGAGCGCCAACTGCGGCAGGTGAGCGGAGAACTCTGGGACGAGCCGATCATCGGCGTCGACGCGCTCACCGAGGCGGAGCGCGTGCGCCTGAAGCGAATGCAGGAGAACTTCGCTGAACTCGACATCGTCGTCACCGGCACGCCGGAAGCGGTAGAAGAGCCCTTCGCAGTCAATATTGCGGGCATCGTGGTATCGGGGCGCATCGACGCCGTGTTCACCCGCCCTGACGGCGCCGCCGTCATCGTCGACTGGAAATCGGGGATGGCCCCCGATGCGGCAACGGATCCGGCGAAGCTTCGCTACTACGCCACCCAATTGCGCCTCTACCGCCTCGCCTGGTCGCAGGCGCATGCGGTGCCACTCGACTCAGTGACCGCTCAACTCGCATTCGTCGCTCAGGGGAGCGTCATGAGTCTCGATCAGGTCGAGCATCTCGCCGGAATAGACCCGAGCGTCAGCCTCGACGACCTGCTGCGCGGCTCTCTCAACCGTTGAGTGGGGGCCGCCCCTGCGCTGCCGAGTGCCATCGTCTGCAGCATCGGCCGCAGGAAACTCAGGGGGCGTGGTTCCCATGGTCGTCGAGTTCGAGCCGCTCAGTCGAGGCATCTTCGTCGGACACGATGCGCAGGCGCCCGGTCCGGGGGCGCGGGGACTCGTCAACGAAGGGGCCATCCTGAGCCGATGGCGCCGCGGGGCCGACCGCCTGCGCGAGGATGCCATCGGGGATCGTGTCCGTCGACTCGGGGTCCGCATTGTGAGCGTCCGCGTGGTCCGGCGCTGGGACGGGAATGGTGATGGGACGCTGCCTGGCGACCAGTTGGTCATCTCCCAGATCCGTCGACAAGTCGGTCAGCATCTGGCGTGCCTGGGAGATGATCGACCGGTCCTCGGCGTGTAATCCGTGAACGAGCCACCGGATGATCGCCAACTCAGATACCAGCTGTGCGCGGGTGAAGAGTTTGAGGTCTGTGTGTGCGCGCTCGCGCGAATACGCCTCGCGGAAGCGGTCGAGGAACACGTCGGATGCCTGTGCGAGCACCCAGGCGATGTCCGTCGCGGGGTCTCCGACGTGAGCGGAGGAGAACCCCGTCATTGCGGTGATGGCGCCGGAACTCACAATGACGGCGTTGCCCTGCAGGTCCCCGTGTATTGGCGCGGGGGCGAATCTCCACAGGGAGACGTCGTCGAGGGCGGCCTCCCATCGGTTCCACAGGTTCGCGGGGATGAGGATCTGACCGGCGGCCTCATCGAGGAGGGCGAGGTGGCGATCCCGGCACTCGGCCGCCGTGTAGGCGGGCAGGTGGATGCCGGTGTAGACGACCTCGGGCAGGTTATGCAGTGCTGCGAGTGCCTTGCCGAGGGAGGCTGGCAGAATATGGGGGTCGTCGAAGTCCGAGTCCTCCATGGGGCGGCCGCCGAGGTCCTGGTGGACGATGACGCGGTCCCCCTGCGGAGTGAGGGTCGTGCCGTGGATGCGGGGGACGTCGAAGGGGATGCGCTTGGCGTCGGTGGCCTTGGCGAGGCGGGCGAGGACGCCCGATTCGGAGTCGAGGTCGAGGCCGCCGACGGTGGAATGAGGACAGGTGACCGTCCATGCGTTTCCCGCCGTGTCGACGAGGCCGGTCACGGAGGTCACCTCATCGCAGTACTGCGGAGGGCGCAGGCCCGCAACCTTGAGACCGGGGACTGCTGCAGTCGCCAGGGCGGCGAGTTCGAGTGGAGTCTTGGCGCGCATCATCTCTTCACGGTACAGCCCCGATTGTGCCTCGTCGGGTTCCCGATCCGACCGTCGCCCGAATCGGGGGTAATCCATGGATCGGAAGGAGGGTCTTGTGGCGCGCCGGAGCAGACTGATAGTTTCCATCAGGATAGTCAGCACGAGGGGTGGTCCTGCCTGTCCTGACGCTCCGGGGCGGGCAATGGTCGGCTGTCGGTTGACCAGATACGAGGAGGCAAGTCATGTCCAAGTGGAAATACATCCCGGTCCTGCTGGCCGCCATGCTGATGTTCTCGGGTTGCGGCGGAGGTGGCACGGCGTTGCCGAAGAGCCCGCCCAAGGACGCCGAAGGCATCCAACAGGCCTTCGAGAAGCTGCTGGCGGCTTCTGATAAACAGTTGGTCACCAAGATCACCGTGGGGTATCTCGGCTTCATGTTGAACGCATACGACAGCTCGCAGTCTGCGACTGGCGCTTTGATCGTCCAGAACTGGGGAGATCCCGAGCCGTATACCAGCGATGGTGCCCCGCAGCCGCCTGGGACCGCGTTCATTCCAATCACTGAGATAAATGTGGGCGGCATCTATCAGTCTTTTGCAGATTCCCTGCCGGATTGCGCCGAAGTCAACGTGCAAATCGAGGCCGCGCCCAACGGGGTGGTGATCAGTTCCGCGAATTGCGGGCTGGACAGCGAACGCACGATCGAGATCGGTGGGCAACGGTTCAGCGGGAAGCCGGACGCCTCCACTGTGGAGACCAACGCGCAGTTGCTGCAGATCCTCAACCAGTTGAAAGTGGGCAGGATGTCTGGGGTTGAGGCCAGTCGGGAAACGATCACCGCGATCGTCAGCCAACCGGGCCTGCCAGGGCTCGGCGGCAAGAGCTGTCCGGCGTGGTCGATCGATTGGGGGTTCTCCGGTATCTCGACGTCCTGCCGTGAGACCGACCCGGCGGAGGGGCATTTCTTTGAGCTGGCAGATATCAACAAGGACAAGTTCCCTGCGAACGCCGCCGATGTCTTTCGGGCCACCGTCGAGAATCCATCGATAGCCGAGGGGTACGCCATCACCTGGTCGCTCACCAAAAATGCCCTTGCCGTCGTTGCCACCCTCGGATTGTCTCCCACCGAGGCCCGCGAATACGGTTACGATCTGGCCGGTAACCCATTGCAGTGAGGCGAGTGTCCGGGGAGCGAAAGGCAGAGCCCGGTCGGAATGCCGGCTCGATATTCACTAGAATTGACACCGTGTTCGCGATCGATGGTGCGGGGGAATGCCGGATCAGCTGACGCGAGGCGACAGTCGATCAGGTGCTCGCTGCACCACGAACTCGACACCCCGGGCTTTGAGTTCGTTGATTTCTTCACTCAAGGCGATCCATAGTCATCGTCGATGACCTGAGTGTATGGCGGTTCCCGTCCTCCGGTTGCACCATCCGACCATCACCGGCGGCGACTGACGACTCGACCGCGCCCTCCACGTGGTCATCGACTCGCATACGCAAGGATCCTCGGTCGCCTACGTCGAACGGCGCGCCGCCGAAAGACACACCGGAGACCCGCCGCCCCAGGCGTTGCCCCGAAGAAATCTACCGCCGACTCAACACCACCGCTCGAATCCGACTCACAATGTGACGAACATAGGAGACTCAACTGAAGAGTCGCGTCATGGGTCACATGCCGTGCGGAGAAACAGCGTGTTTCATGTGTCCGCCGCATGCCCGGACCTATATGACAGAGGAACGACTCGCGAAAACGCACGCAGTTTCTGGAAGCCGTTGACACGAAGATATATCACTGGTATATATCACTGATATATACCGGTGGTCGACTTTCAAGAAGGGGCACGACCGAGATATGACCGAATTGAGCACGACGCAAGAGAGGATCCTCGCGGTCGGAAAGGATGAGTTCCTTGAGCACGGCTTCAAGGGCGCCTCGCTTCGGACCATCGTGAGGAAGGCGGGGTTCACCCTGGGCGCCTTCTACGGCTACTACCCCCATAAGGAGGCGCTGTTCGAGGCTCTTGCCGGGCCCGCCGCCGATGGCCTGATCGAACAGTTCAAAGCGGCCCAGGATGCGCACTTCGACCTGATACCCGATGATCGCACCGCTAAAAGCCGAGATTTGTCAACGGACTACCTTCTGCATTTCGTGAACTACATCTATGACAACTTCGACGCGTTCAAGCTGGTGCTGTGCTGCTCGGACGGCACCCGCTTCTCTACCTACGTGCACGACCTAGTGGAGCTCGATGTCAACCGGACCGAGCACTACTACAGCCGACTGCGCAAGATCGGGAAGATCGAAGGCGAGGTCGATCATGATCTGCACCACATAATCACGAGCGCCTACTTCACGGCGGTATTCGAAACCGTCGTTCACGATATGACGCGCAAACAGGCCGTCGAATATGTCCAGCAGCTGGCCATATTCTTCACCAGCGGATGGGAGAGGATACTCAGGCTCACGTAGCGCGTCGACAGAATCACTCATGAATTTCCACGTGTAACCCTATGTTCGGGATGGAGGGGCATTTGTGTCTCACAAAGAGAGGAGCAGTTGTGCGCGGCTGATGGAATTTGCCGCGCACTGCAGGAGCGAGATGGCCGCATCCGTGCTGCTCGCGGTCCTTGGCGCGACGTGCGGGATGATCCCCTACTTCGCCGCGTCGGACGTCATCGTGCGCATCTGCGCCGGTGAACCAGAGCTTGGCCCCGTTGCCGCGGATAGCGCCATAGCGCTTGCGGGATACTTCGGCAGCGTGTGGCTGGGCACCCTGTCCACCGTCGTCTCTCACAGAAGCGCCTATACCGTGCTGCGCAATGTGCGCATGGCGCTCGCCGACAAGCTCTCGCGCGTGCCTCTGGGCGTAATCACAGGAAGGCCCTCGGGGAGTTTCAAGACGCTGATCATGGACACGGTGGAGAAGCTCGAGTTGCCTCTCGCACACATGATTCCAGAGCTCACCGCCAATCTGCTCGTGCCCATTCTGATATTCGCCTACATGTTCTACCTGGACTGGCGCATCGCGCTTGCCTCGCTCGCCACCTTTCCCCTGGGGATCGTGTGCTACATGGGCATGCTCAAGGACTACGAGGCGCGCTACGCGCGCGTGCTGGTGGCCAACAAGAACATGGACGCCGCTATAGTCGAGTACGTCGGCGGCATCCGGGTTATCAAGACGTTCAACCAGAACGCCCGCTCGTATGGGAAGTACGTGGATGCCGTAGAGGAGAACAGAGACGCCAAGGCCACCTGGTTCGCGCAGACGAACAAGTACTACGTGCCGGGTGTGGTTGTCACGCCGGCATCGCTGCTGAGCGTGCTGCCGCTGGGCGCCTACCTGTACATGACCGGCGGCATGGCCGCCTCCACCCTCATCACCTGCATCATCCTATCGCTCGGCATGGTCAAACCCCTCATCCAGGCATTGCGCTATACCGACAGCCTGGCCGTGGTCGACTCGACCGTGAAAGAGGTGTCATCGCTGCTCGAAATCGAGGAGATGGACAGGCCCAGCACACCCGTCGAGATTCCGGATTGCCGCATCGCATTCGACCATGTGTCGTTCGGATACGGCAGCGTCGAAGTGCTTCACGATGTGACGTTTGCGGCTGCACCCAGGGGTATTACCGCGCTGGTGGGACCGAGCGGATCGGGGAAGTCGACCGTGGCGCGCCTCATCGCATCGTTCTGGGAGGCGAGCGGGGGCACCGTGTCCATCGGCGGTGTAGATGTCCGCACAATGCCGCTCGACCAGGTGATGGATACCGTCTCGTACGTGACCCAGGACAACTATCTGTTCAATGCGTCCCTCGCGGACAACATTCGCATGGGTCGGCCCGATGCGACCGACGAGGAGGTGCGCGAGGCGGCGCGCAAAGCCCGCTGCCATGATTTCATATCCGAACTGCCCGACGGCTATGCCACGCGTGCGGGAGATGCGGGCGGCCGCCTGTCGGGCGGAGAGCGCCAGCGCGTGGCCATCGCGCGCGCCATCCTGAAGGACAGCCCTATCGTACTGCTGGATGAGGCCACCGCCTTCACGGACCCGGAGAACGAGGTGGCTATCCAGCACTCCATATCCGAGCTCGTTGAGGACAAGGTTCTCATCGTCATTGCGCACCACCTGTCCACCATCGTGAATGCGAGCACCATCATCGTCCTCGACGACGGCAGGGTGAGCGCCCAGGGCACGCATGCGGAACTGTTCGAAAGCAGCCCGCTCTATCGCAGCCTCTGGGAGGCCCAGAGCGATACCTGTGACGAGGAATGCGCGGTAAAGGCATGATACGGATCACCAAAAGACTCCTCGCATTCTCCGGAACACAGAGGAAGTCGCTGCTCCTTTCGTTCTTATTCACTATTCTGAACGCATTCTTCGAGATCCTGCCCCTGCTCGCCGTGCTTGCGGTGCTGATGGAGACGCTTGACGGACTTGCGGGCAGGCCCCTCACGACAACGCCCATATGGGCATCGCTCGGCATCATGATTGTCGCCATCATCGGGCAGATAGTATCCACGAACCTCGCGTCGTCCCGCCGTGTCTTCGGAAGCTTCGCGATGTGCGCGCAGAAGAGACTCGAGATAGGCGAGCGACTCAAGCGCGTGCTCATGGGTTACTTCGACGAGAAGCGCCTGGGCGATATCACCGCAGCGGCAACGACGACCCTCGACGACGTGGAGACCAACGCCGTGACCGTGATGGAGATCCTGGCCGGCGGTTTCCTCCAGGCCGTGGTGATCTCCGTCTGGCTGCTAGCCTATGAGTGGCGCATCGGACTGCTCGCACTTGCCGGACTCGCCGCAGCCATGCTGGTTTACATGCTGACACAGCGCGTCGGCGACGCCTATTCCCCGCGTCGTCAGGCAGCGCAGGCGACCCTCGTCGCATCGGTCCTCGAGCATATCCAGGGCATGGCGGTTGTGAAGGCGTTCGGACTGGGCACGCGCACGAATCGCATGATCGACGATGCGATCGCCGAAAGCTCGGCCGCCAACATTGCACTGGAACGCGCCTTTTCCAGCGTTTCCTCCGTCTATCAGACGGTATTTCGCATCATTCGCTCGGCATTCCTCATCGTGACGCCCTACCTGTTGTTAGGCGGAGAAGTCTCACCTGAAAAATGCCTCCTCCTCATCGTGGCCAGCTTCATGGTGTATTCCGCCGCCGAAGTCGCCGGCTCCGTGGCCTCTCTCGCGCGTGTCATAGACGTGTCGCTCGACCGCATAGATGACGTCATGCGCATGCCGCTCATCGACGAAGACGGTACGAATATTGTACCGGAAACGTTCGACGTCTCCGTCGAAAACGTCACCTTCTCTTACTCCCCGGGCGAAAAGGTCATAGACAACGTGAGCTTCGCAGTCCCGCAGGGAACGACCTGCGCCATCGTGGGGCTGTCAGGATCCGGGAAAACCACGCTGTGCAGCCTGATCGCACGCTTCTGGGACGTGGACGAGGGGCGGATCGCCTTGGGCGGGGTGGACGTGCGCGATTATACGTGCGACAGCCTGCTGGCAAATTTCGCCATCGTCTTCCAGGACGTCTACCTGTTCAACGACACAGTGGAGGACAACATCCGTTTCGGGCGACCGGACGCGACCGACGAAGAGGTGCGCGAGGCGGCGCGCAGAGCCCGCTGCCACACGTTCATCTCGCAACTGCCAGACGGCTACAAGACCATGGTGGGAGAAGGCGGCGCGTCGCTTTCCGGAGGAGAGAAGCAGCGCATATCCATCGCCCGCGCGCTGCTCAAGGACGCCCCCCTCGTGATTCTCGACGAAGCGACGGCCAGCGTGGACCCCGAGAACGAGCGGGAGCTTCAGCGCGCGATCGCCGAACTCACGCGCGACAAGACCATCATCATGATCGCACATCATCTGTCCACCGTGCGCGACGCCGAGCGCATCATCGTGCTTGACGAGGGCCGCATCGCGCAAAGCGGCACGCATGCCGAGCTCATGGCTCAGCAGGGGCTATACCGCCGCCTCGTCGAGACGCGCCAAAGCGCCATCGGCTGGACGATTCCCAGTTGAGCAGTCGCACTCAAACACAGTATCCATACCCGAGAGGAAGGGCATTACATGGACAACGGCAAATGGACGATCAAGGACGTCATCTCCACGCTGCTCATCTCCATGTTGATGATCGTCATCCAGTTCGTGATCAACCTCGTATGCATGCCCAACGATTTCGTGAGCATGGTGCTGTCGACAGCGTTCACCGCGTTCGTCTGCGGCGTGGTGTATATGCTCCTGGCGACGCGCGTGGGCAAGCACGGCTGTACGCTCATCTACACCACGATGCTGGGCCTCGTGTACCTGATATCAGGAAACTGGTACCTGACCCCGTGGTTCATCCTCGTAGGCGTCATCTGCGAGTTCATCCTGATCAAGAAGGGCTCGTATCAGAACACGAAGAAGGTCATCGCCTCGTGGTCCGTCAACGGGCTTCTGCATCAAGGCACCAACTTCCTTCCCATCCTGTTCTTCTGGGATACGTACTACGCCTTCGCCATGCAATCGGGAATGGAGCAGAGCTACGTGGACTCCTACCTGTACTACTACACCACCCCGTTCTGGATCGCGTTCATCGTGATCCTCACCCTGGTCCTGGCGTTTCTCGGAGCGCTTGTCGGCACAAGGCTTATAAACAAGCATTTCAGGAAGGCGGGTGTGCTGTAAAGTGTCGGACGGCCGTTCGTTGAAGGTCCCTGTCAAGCTCTGCGCGTTCTCATGCGTGCTGGCATGCTCGACGCTGACGAACAACCCGGTCATGCTCTGCCTCCCCACGCTGCTCTCGCTGCTCTACGTGGCAATGCAGGGCAGGGAGCGCTTGGCCCTGTCCTTTGCGGCGGCCTATGCCGTGATCGCATTCGTGCTCTGCCTGATCCGGTTCCACGGTTTGCACATGATCGTGTTCTCGGAATTCCATGTCCTCCTGCTGTGGAGCATGTCACCCGTCATCGTGACGGGATGGGACCTCATCACCACCCCGTCGGGCGATCTTTCCTCATTCCTCTCCAAGCTGCGCGCGCCCGTGCCCCTCATCCTGGGGGTGCTCGTCGCGTTCCGCTTCTTCCCCACCATGGCGGCCGAACTCTCGAGCATCGTGCAGTCTATGCGCAACCGGGCTCTCACCACTCCCGCGCGCATGATTACCCACCCCGCCGCGAGCGGCGAGTACGTCATCGTGCCCCTTATGCTGCGATGCCTACAGATAGCCGACCAGCTCACCGTGTCCGCCGTCGCGCGCGGAGCAGAAAGAAACGGCATCCGGAGCAGCTATTACGGACGCTCGTATGCGGCAAGGGACTGGATCTGGCTCGCTGTGTGGATAGCGGGAACCGTCGCGTTCCTTCTCGTGGCGGGGGCGAAACCATGATTCGTCTCGAACACGTTTCGTTCCGTTACGAGGGCGGTGGCTATGGCGTCACCGACATCAACCTGCATGTGTTTCAGGGCGAGTGCGTGGTGCTCTGCGGCGCATCGGGCTGCGGGAAGACCACGGCGACGCGGCTGATGAACGGTCTTGCGCCCCGTTTCTACCGAGGGGGGTTCGAAGGCTCCGTTGCAGTCGGCGGCAAAGAGGTGTCCAGCATCCCCTCATGGGAGGTGAGCGCACGCGTGGGCAGCGTATTCCAGGATCCCACCAGCCAGTTCTTCTCGTCGGAGTTGCCCGGCGAAGTGGCTTTCGCCTGCGAGAACCTGGGAATGCACCGGAACGAAGTGCGCCGCCGCACCGATGCCTCCATCGCCGAGATGGCGCTCGAATGCGTTCGTGACCATCCGCTCGACGTGCTCTCGAGCGGCGAAAAGCAGCGGGTCGCCATCGCCTCGGTCTACGCCCCGGCGCCGAAGACTCTCATATTCGACGAACCCACCGCGAACCTTGACGCCGAAGGCGCGCACCGACTCGCACGCATCGTGAGGCATTTCAAAGATGAAGGGGTCACCCAGGTCATCGCCGAGCATCGCCTCGCCTGGCTCGACGGTGTAGCTGATCGCTACGTATACCTAGAGGACGGACGCATTCTGGAGGAGTTCACGCCCGATACCATGCGTTCGATGGGCGCGGGTGAGCGCCGACGGCGCGGCCTGCGCTCGCCAACGCCCGTATGCAAGCCCGAGTTGCCCCCTCCGCGCGGCGAGAGCCCCTCGATACATACGGCGGAGCTCTCGTGCACGCGAAGCAAACGGATTATTTGGAAGGGGCTCAACCTCCGCTTCTATCCAGGTTGCGTGACCGCCATCACGGGAAGTAACGGCGTAGGGAAGACGACTCTCGGAACAATCCTCGCGGGGCTTTCGCGCCCTAGCGGAGGGACCGTCTTCGTAGGGGGAAAGAAACTGCACGGCGCGCAGCGGCGCAAGTCCGTGTGGTTCTGCTCGAATGACACCGGCACGCAATTCTTCACGAACTCGGTGGCAGACGAGCTGCTTCTGGACGCGGAACTGACCGACGAGACCATGGGACGCACGCGTGCGTTGCTCCAGCGACTGGGGCTCTACGAGTTCAGGGAAGCCCACCCCGCAGCCCTCTCGGGAGGCCAGCGCCAGCGGCTCGCCATTGCCTGCGCTCTGCTCTCGAATCGCAAAGTGCTCATATTCGATGAACCGACAAGCGGGTTGGACGATACGAACATGAAAATCGTCGCCCAGGAGCTCGCCGCGGCCGCAAGAGCGGATAGAAGCATCCTGGTCATCACGCATGACGACGAGTTCATGACCGCATGCTGTGATAGTGAGTATTGCCTCGACGGCCCCTGATGCGGCCGACAGGGCGAGTATTTTCCGGTTCTTCGTACCCGACGTGGGACGACCACGGTGTCAGCGGCGGGCGTGTTGAGGGGCGGGCGGGGCCGAGGTCGAAGCCTTTGTCGGATGCTATTCGACGTGTGCATGCCGAACTCGGTTTTGCTGACGAACCCAGGGCGATGCATCGATCCGACCATCGCCCGAATTTGGGAGTTATCCACAGATCGGAAGGGGGGGGCTTGTGGCGCGTCGGAGTCGACTGATAGTTTCCAGCAGGACAGTCAAACGCTTGACATGCCCGGAAGGAGGGGAGTGGACATGGATACCGGCCCGTCATCTGCGGCTGTGGATACGCATGTCGCGTGGATCCGAGAGCGCCTCTCCGCACGCGGAATCGACCCCTACGCCCAGCCCTCCCTCACTGCCGAGGTCATTGACGAGGCGCTCGACGCGCTCAGCGGACCCCTGCCCCCGCAGGTCCGCGACGATCGCGCGAGGGAACTCATGGCGGAGGTGGCAGGGCTCGGACCGCTCCAGCCGTTCCTCGACGACCCGGATGTGGAGGAGATCTGGCTCAACTCCCCACATAACGTCTTCGTCGCCCGCAATGGCGTCGCAGAGCTGACGACGGCGATCCTCGACGACCAGCAGGTGCGCGACCTCGTCGAGAGGATGCTCCTGTATTCGGGTCGGCGCCTCGACCTGTCCTCCCCCTTCGTCGATGCGATGCTGCGCGGAGGCGAGCGCCTCCACGTCGTGATCCCACCGGTGGCGGGCAAGCACTGGTCGGTCAATATTCGCAAGCACATTCACAGGGCGCGTTCCCTCAATGACCTCGTCGAGTCGGGGATGGTGCCGGGGACGGTCGCCCGATTCCTCAAAGCCAGTATCGCAGCGGGACTGTCGATCGTCGTGTCAGGGGCGACCCAGGCGGGCAAGACGACACTGCTGCGCGCCCTCGCCGGAGAGATCCCCAGGTCTCGCCGTGTCATTTCCTGCGAAGAGGTCTTCGAATTGGGGCTGACGAATCGTGACGGCGTCGCCCTGCAGACCAGGCCCGGCAACATCGAGGGCCGCGGAGAGGTCACCTTGCGCGACCTCGTCCGTGAGACGCTGCGCATGCGCCCCGAATGCATCATCGTCGGAGAGGTGCGCGGTGCCGAAGCCCTCGACCTCCTTCTCGCCCTCAACGCGGGCGTCCCCGGCATGGCGACGGTCCACGCGAATTCCGCGAGGGAGGCGCTGGCGAAGCTCACCATGCTGCCGCTGCTGGCGGGAGAGAACGTCACCACTGCATTCGTAGTCCCCACTCTCGCCTCCAGTGTCGACATCGTCTGCCACGTTGAGCGCGATGGGGCGGGGCGCAGGCGCCTCACGGAGGTCGTATCCCTGCCCGGGCGAGTGGAGGGTCAGCACATCGAAGTGTCGGAGCTGTGGACCATGGATGGGAACAGGCTGGTGCGCGGAGCAGGCGGAATGGAACTCCACGAACGCTTCGCAATCGCCGACTTCGATTTGGCGGGCCTGCTCGCAGGGGGCACGTGATGGCTCCCGTATTCGTCGGGCTCCTCTTCGGAGTCGGTGTCCTCCTCGTTGCATCCCCCATTATCGGTGTGCCCCGCCTGGGGATGCGCACTCCGCGGTGGCTGCTCACGTGGCGCGACCTCGTGACGCGCTCCCAGCTGTCGGGATTGACCGTCGGGCGCCTCGTCGGCATCTCAGTCGGTGCAGCATTCGCCACCTTCATCGTAGTCTTCGTCTTCACATCCGTCCTCGTCGTGTCCGCGATGATCGCGTTGATCGTCCTGCCGCTGCCGAATCTGTTCGTCGCCTCCCAGGCGCGCACCCGCGTCAAAGAGTCCCGCGGTGCATGGCCGGAGGTCATCGACTCCCTCGTGTCCGGTGTGCGCGCGGGCGCCGGCCTTCCCGAGCTCCTGTCCGACGTGGGCGAGGAGGGCCCCGAGCCGCTGCGACCGGCCTTCAGGGCTTTCACTGCCGACTACCAGGCGCAGGGCCGCTTCGACGTCGCACTCGATCGCCTCAAGGATCGACTCGCCGACCCGATCGCTGACAGGATCATCGAGGCGCTCAGGCTCGCCCGCGACGTGGGCGGAGCGGATCTGTCGATCCTCCTGCGCGACCTCGGGTCGCTGCTCCGCGAGGACGCGCGAGTCCGCGGCGAATTGGAGGCCCGCCAGTCGTGGACGGTGAACGCCGCGCGCCTCGCCGTCATCGCGCCGTGGATCGTCCTCGTCATGATCTCCGCCCAGCCGCAGGCCGCGAATGTGTGGAACAGCGCAGAAGGCGTGACGGTCCTCATCTGCGGGGCCGCCGCCTGCATCATCGCCTACCTCCTCATGCAGTATCTGGGGCGGCTCAGTACCGATCCGAGGACGATGCGATGAGCGTCGACGCGTTCCTCGCCTCCGCCGCCGTCACCGGGTGCCTCGGCGCCGGGGGACTGCTCATGGTTCATGCCGCTTGGCGCTTGCGCCGTCCCACCTTCGCGCAGCGAGTCGCAGCAGGGCGCGTCGCCGCCCCCTCATCGCGGGCGGCTCGAGACAGTGGGTGGATGCTCCGAGCACTCGAGTCCATCGGGTCGACGACCTCGTCGGTGGAGCGCAGGCTCATCCTTCTCGGTGCGGAGACTGATATGGCGGCGTTCCGCCTCCACCAAGTCGCCACCGGAATCGGGCTCACCGCGATCGCCCTTCTCATCGGCGCGCCGCTCGCGGTGGGTAGGGGAGTGCAGGGCGTGTTCGTGCTCCTGCTCATTTCCATTATCGGGTTCATCGGCGGTCTCGGCGCGTGGGACAGGCTCTTGACCCACCGATCTGGCACGCGCCAGCGCCGCATCGACATGGAAGTGCCTGACATGTCGGAACTCCTCGCGCTCGCCGTGGGTGCAGGCGAGTCCATTCCGGCGGCCCTCGAACGCGTCGCACAGATCTCGTCGACGGATCTGAACGGGGAAGTCGCCAAGACCGTGTCCGAGATCCGCCTGGGTGCCTCGTCGACGAAGGCGCTCGCCGACTTGGCGGATCGCAATGACTCTCCGTCACTCGACCGACTCTGTCAGACCCTCATCACTGCGATCGAGAGGGGCGCCCCCCTCGCCAGGGTGCTCCACGATCAAGCGCGCGATATCCGCGAGGCGTCGCGCCAACGCCTCATGGAGGAGGGCGGCAAGAGAGAGATCGCCATGCTCGTGCCCGTCGTTTTCCTCATCCTGCCCGTCACGGTGCTCTTCGCCCTCTATCCCGGCCTCATGGCCCTCGATATCGCCCCGTAACCGCGGGTGCCCGATGCCGACCTCGATTACCAGCCCCCACTGATAAGGACATGACCATGGATTCCCTCACACGATTCGCGATCGTCGCCCTGCTGTCCATCCGCGACTCCTTCATCGCCCCGCACGACAACTCCGAACGCGGCGATGTCCCCGGATGGGTGCTCATCACCCTGATGACGGCGGCCCTCGTCGTCCTCATCTGGGGCGTCGCCTCTCAACGCCTCGTCGAGGTCTTCAATCGGGCGATCGACTCCCTGTCGGGGATCTGAGTGTCCATGAGCACCGGGACGGATGCGCGAACGCCCCACACGCAGGTCGGACGCGCCGACTCTACGTACCGGTCGGCAACGGCGGGGGAGGAGGGGGCGGAGGTCGTGTCCTACGTCCTCGTCCAGGCGATGGTCCTCATCGTCGTCCTCGCAGTCTTGCAACTCGGTTTCGCCCTCCACATCCGCAATATGACGATTGCCGCTGCGAGTGAGGGAGCGCGCCGCGGAGCGATGCTTGCGGGCAGTGATGCATCCGCGATCGAGCGGACGGAGTCGATGCTGGACTCCATATGGGGGTCGGCTCGTGAGCGCACGATTGAGACCGGCCGCACGCAAATTTCGGGGCGAGAGGTCCTCGTCGTGACGGTAACGACCGATCTGCCAGTCCTCGCATCCTGGGGGCCCACGTGGCTGACCGTTACCGGCAGCGCTGTCGTCGAGGCGGAATCATGATGGAGTGCAGGAGCAACCGGTGGAGCGATGACCGGGGCGAGGCGACGGTGGAGTTCATTGGACTCGTCGCGGTCCTCGTGATCCCCATCGTCTACCTCGTCGTCGCCCTCGCCCAGATCCAGGCGGGGCTCTTCGCCGTCGAAGCGGGGGCGCGCGAGGCGGCGCGCGTGTTAGCGGAGGACCCAGGGGCCTCGCAGACGGCCGCGGCGCAGGTGGAGTGCGCATTCTCCGACTTCCACGTGCACGGGTCGCCGTCGATCCACACCGACTGCCAGGTGTGTGAAGGACTGGACCGCGATGTCAGGGTGACGGTGTCTACGTCAATCCCTCTGCCGCTCATCCCGCGCTGGTTCTCCGATCGTGCGGCCTTCCCGGTGTCGGCGGCGTCGATGTCGCGAGTCGAACAGGTGAACCTCAATGAGTAACAACAGGTACGCCCCGCCTCGCGACGAGGCCGATCTGCGGTGTGAGGAGGGACGGATCGGCGTCCTCATGGCGGCGTGCCTCATGCTCGTCACCGTATTCGTCCTCGTGTCCTCAGCGCTGACGGCGGTGGCGATTGAGGACCGCAGGCTCGTGTCCTGCGCGGATCGCGTGGCATCGGGCGTTGCGGGTCTCGTCTCCGGGCCGTCGCTGTACGCTACCGGAGGGGATTCACAGGGGACATCGCAGGTGCAGGCGGAGTATGAGGCGCCGCGCGTGCTGGAATCCCTGCGCACTTCGACGTGCCGGGTCGGGCGCGGGGCGGAATTGGAGTCGGTGTCCGTGGGGGGCCAGTGGGTCCGCGTCGAGGTGAGCGCCCGCGCCGTCTTCCCTTTCATTCCCGTCATTGCGGCTGATCTCGCGGCTCCGACTCTGGTGCGCGAATCGATCTCGCAGGTAGGCGCACGCTCATAAAGAGTCAAGAGTGCGTAAAGGGTAAGTCAAAATCAGATTACTTGGGTTTTAGTGAATGGTGAAGCATGGCCAGAATATGAAAGGCATAGGGTGTGATCGCCAAGTAATGCCAATATTTTAGTCATGAGCACTCTTGATTTGGAACGCCTCTCAGACGTTCTCCGCCCCGTGTATCAGGCGGTCCTCGACCGCGACCCCGAACAGTCTGAATTCCACCAGGCCGTCTACGAGGTCCTCCTCACGATCGCGCCCTTGGTTGAGCGCAAGCCTCAGTACGCCGACCTCGCGATCTTCGATCGTGTCATCGAGCCGGAGCGCCAGCTCATGTTCCGTGTTCCCTGGACCGATGACGAGGGACGAGTCCACGTCAATCGTGGATACCGCGTCGAATTCAACTCGGCGATCGGCCCCTACAAGGGAGGTTTGCGCTTCCACCCCTCGGTCAACCTGTCCATCATCAAGTTCCTCGGTTTCGAGCAGATTTTCAAGAATGCTCTGACGGGTCTGCCCATTGGCGGCGGCAAGGGCGGCTCCGACTTCAACCCCAAGGGCAAGTCCGACGCGGAGATCATGCGTTTCTGCCAGTCTCTCATGACTGAACTCTCCCGCCACATCGGCCCCGATACCGACGTCCCTGCAGGCGACATCGGCGTGGGCGGACGCGAGATCGGATACCTCTTCGGCCAGTACAAGCGCATCACCAACCGCTACGACGCCGGAGTTCTCACGGGTAAGGGACTCAACTGGGGAGGCTCCTTCGCGCGTACCGAGGCGACGGGCTACGGCCTCGTCTACTTCGCTGAAGAGATGCTCAAGACGAAGGGCCAGTCCTTCGACGGTCTGCGCGTCGTCGTCTCCGGATCCGGAAATGTCGCAATCTACGCGACGGAGAAGGTTCAGCAGCTCGGCGGCACCGTTGTCGCAGTCTCCGACTCCTCCGGTTACGTCGTCGACGAGGCCGGTATCGACGTCGCACTGCTCAAGGACATCAAAGAGGTGCGCCGCGGACGCGTCGCTGACTACGCGAATGAGCGATCCTCCGCGCGTTTCGTCTTCGACGGCTCCATCTGGGACGTCCCCTGCGATGTGGCGCTGCCTTGTGCGACCCAGAACGAGTTGCCCCTCGCAGGCGTCAACACCCTCATCAAGAACGGTGTGAGACTCGTCGCCGAGGGCGCGAACATGCCGACCACTCCCGACGCGATCGAAGCCCTGCAGGCCGCAGGCGTCGCCTATGCCCCGGGCAAGGCGTCGAACGCGGGCGGCGTCGCCACCTCGGCCCTTGAGATGCAGCAGAACTCCGGGCGCACCCAGTGGGCCTTCGAGGAGACCGACTCCAAGCTCCACCGGATCATGGTGAATATTCACGCTCAAGCGGTCGCGACCGCTGAGGAGTACGGCGTCCCCGGCGACTACGTCGCAGGTGCGAACCTCGCCGGCTTCATCAAGGTCGCCGACACGATGATCGATCTCGGCGTCATCTGATCCGAGACCTCGACGCGGGGTGAGCCGGGCGGCCCTCAGGGGCCGCCCGGCTCCACGCGGATGCGTCTGCATGCCCCGACTGCGGGTCGAGCCGATGCGTCAGGGCGGCTGCGAAGAGCGCGCCTGCGCTAGTGTGATCCACAGAATCCTATCGGCGGAAGGCGATGATGGTGGGCTGGTGGTTCGCAGCGGGCGCCTTTGCGGTGGCGCTCCTCGGCGCCGCCCTCGCTGTTACCACCTGGAGGGCGCTGCAGCGCACGAGATCCGAACTTCAGCGCGTGCGCGAACTCCACGAGGAGAGGATCAAGCGTCCGGGCGTCCTCTTCCACGAACTGCGCACGCCCCTGACCGTCGTGCGAGGCGCGGCCGAATTGCTCCTCGACGAGAGCGCGGGCCCCCTCAATCCCGTCCAACGCAAATTCGCCAAGACCATCGCGGAGAACTCCAATCAGGTCATCGAGATGGCGGACGACCTCTTGGCGGAGATCCGACTGGAGTCGGAACTGTTCAAACTCAGGCTCGACAGGGTCGAGATCCGTGAACTTGTCCGCAGGAACGTCGTCCAGATGAGGCGCTTCCACTCCTGCCCGATCACACTCGACAATCATGGTGCCCCCATCCACATGTACGCCGATCCGAGACTCTTGGGGCAGGCCATCGCCAATGTCGTCAATAATGCGGCGCGCCATGCCGGTGACGGGGCATCGATCCTCGTCGCGGTCGCCGACTCCGATGAGGATGTCACGATCTGTGTGAGCGACGACGGGACAGGGATGACCCGGGAGGAGCGCGACAGGCTCTTCATCCCCTTCGCGACGGGCGGCTCGCTGCGACCGGGCACCGGGCTCGGATTGATGATTACTCAAAAGGTCCTCGAACTACATGGTGGCCGGATCCTCGTCGACACGATTCAGACGAAGGGAACGACCTTCTACCTCACGCTCCCGCGCCGATGGCGAGCGAACCCGAATGAAAGGAGCGAGCAGGATGAGCAGTGACGAGACGATCCACGACTCGCCGAGGGCACTGGTCGTCGACGATGAGCCGCAGATCCTCATGATCATGCAATTCGCCCTCGAAACGGAGGGATTCTGCGTCACAACGGCGAGCGACGGCGCTCGCGCCTGGGAGCACTTCTCCACAACCGAATTCGACCTCGTGGTCCTCGATCTCATGGTTCCCGTCGTCGGAGGACTCGCACTGACCGAGAGGATCAGGGCCGTCTCCGATGTGCCGATCATGATGATCACCGCGCTGTCGGAGGAAGCGGACAGAGTTAGGGGCTTCGAACTCGGCGCCGACGACTACGTGACCAAGCCCTTCAGCCCCCGTGAATTCACCTTGAGGGCGAAGGCGCTCGTCCGCCGGTGGAGAGGACGCTCCCGCACGACGGTGCACACTGGAGCGCTCAGCGTCGACACGGTTGAGCACCGGGTGTCCATGGAGGGGCGTCTCATCGACATGCCCGCCACCGAGGTCCGCTTCCTCGAAGCCCTCGCCATGCATATCGGCGAGGCCGTAAGCTACCGCGAGTTGCTCAACCAGGTGTGGGCGACCCACGAGCTCTCCGGGGCTAAGGACATGATCAAGATGACCGCGTATCGAGTCCGTCAAGCCCTCGGCGACCGGGGGAGGACCTACGTTCAATCGGTGCGCGGCGTCGGGTACACGATGCCGAGGCTCGACTCGCAACGGTAACCGGAGAGTTACCCGGCGTTACTCATAGCGGATGCGCGAGGGCCGATCGACGGGGAAGCATGGAAGGGCACCGGGATCGACGCCGATCCTGAGCCTCATCCTCGTTCGATTCGAAGGAGAATCCCAATGACGAAGAGATATCTGCTGCCCATCGCAGGAATCGCCGCTATCAGCATGTTCGCCCTCAGCGCGTGCATCGTCCCCGAGGAGCAGAGCGGGGGGAGTGCGGACCCAGGCTCACAGTCCCTCACCGTCGCATGCGGCGCGATGGAAGACCTGTGCCAGAAGTGGACCGACGAGTTCTCCGCAGCGACCGGGATCAAGACCACCTACGTCCGCCTCTCCTCGGGCGAGACCGTTGCGCGCCTCGACTCGGCCAAGGGGAACCCCGAGTTCGACGTCTGGCACGGCGGGCCCGTCGACGGATACGGCGCCGCAGTCGAAAAGGACCTCATTGAGGCCTACGAGTCGCCCTCGGCCGCCGACATCCCCGACAAGTACAAGGACCCCGATCACCATTGGACGGGTGTGTACGTGGGCGTCCTCGGCTTCTGCTCGAACCAGGCTGTCCTTGATCAGCTCGGCGTCGATGTTCCGGATTCGTGGGACGACCTGCTCGACCCCGCCCTGAAGGGGCAGGTCTCCACCGCCCACCCCTCGACTTCGGGCACCGCGTTCACGACGCTGTGGACCCAAGTCGTCTTGCGGGGCGGCGAGGACGGCGCCTTGGACTACATGAAGCAGATGCACAACAATGTCCTGCAGTACACCAAGTCCGGCACGGCGCCCGGACAGATCGCCGGCCGCGGGGAGGTGGGCGTGGGCTTAGTCTTCTCCCACGACTGCGTGAAGTACCGCGATGAGGGCATGAAGGACCTCGTCGTGTCCTTCCCCAGGGAGGGCACCGGCTACGAGATCGGAGGGGTCGCCCTTATCAAGAACTCCAAGAACTCCGAGGCCGCGAAGAAGTACATTGACTGGGCGATCTCCGCCGACGCCCAGAACATCGGCCAGACCGTCGGCTCTAACCAGGTGCTGACGAACCCGAAGGCGACTGCCAACGACAAGATGGTCAAACTCGACGAGGTCAACCTGATCGACTACGACTTCGCAGCAGCATCCGCCGCCAAGTCGGGACTGACATCCCGCTTCGACGAGGAAATCGCCGCGCAGCCGCGCGAGTGATCCCCCATCCGGTTCCCAACGCGCGCCGGGAACCGGATCCCACCCCGGCCCGTTGACGCGCATCGGGCCGGGGCATGCTCCCTCCTGTCGAATAGAACGGATCCCCTATGTCTTCCGATATCGCCACGCGCGACGTAGCGCGCACACCGGCGAAGAGTCGAACCAGGGTTCGTCAAGACCCCGTCACGGTCCTCATCGTCGCCGCAGTCGCCTTCGTCCTCTTCCTCCTCGTCCTCCTGCCGCTCGGAACCATCCTGGCGAGGGCATTCTCCCCGGACGGGACCCATGTCCTCACCGGGATCATGTCAACGACCACGAACCGGACGATTATCATCAATACCGTCGTCCTCGGCTGCGTCGTCGGCCTCATCGGCACGCTCGCCGGATTCTTCCTCGCCTATGTCCAGGCCAGAGTCGACATCCCCGGCAAGAAGCTCCTCCACCTCATCTGCCTCATCCCCATCGTGTCGCCCCCCTTCGCCGTCGCAACGGCATCGATCACCCTTTTCGGACGCAATGGGATCGTCTCCACGCAGCTGCTCGGACAACAGTGGAATATCTACGGCCTGTCGGGCCTCACCCTGGTGCTCTCCCTGTCGTTCTTCCCCGTCGCGTACATGAACATGCTCGGCATGCTGCGCAATCTCGACCCGGCGATGGAGGAGGCTGCCGCCTCCCTCGGCGCATCGCAGTGGACTGTTTTCCGCACCGTCACCCTGCCCATGCTCATCCCGGGCTTCGCCGCCTCCTTCCTCCTCCTCTTCGTCGAGGCCATTGCGGACCTGGCGAACCCACTCGTCATCGGAGGCGACTTCACGGTGCTCGCTTCGCGCGCCTATATCGCCGTCAATGGCGAGTACAATACGGCGGCGGGCAGCGCCTACTCGCTGATCCTCCTCGTTCCCGCCTTGCTCGTCTTCCTCCTGCAGCGCTACTGGGCATCGCGATCCTCCGCGGTTACCGTGACCGGAAAACCGACGGGCAGGGTCAAGACGGTCTCCGCGAATATCGCGAGGATCCCGCTCGGAGTGGTCACCGCGATCCTCGCCGTGTTCATCGTGTCCATCTATGCGACTGTCATCGTCGGCGCCTTCGTCAACATCCTCGGCGTCGACAACACCTTCACGCTCAGCAACTTCCAGTACATCCTGTCCGGAATCGGCAATGACGCGATGATCGACACGACGATCCTCGCCCTCGTCGCCACCCCGATCGCGGGCGTCCTCGGCATGCTCGTCGCATGGCTGGTGGTCGTGCGGCTGCGGGCGACTGCGGGAGTCATGGACTTCCTCGGCATGCTCGGCCTGTCGGTTCCAGGAACGGTTCTCGGCATCGGCTACCTCATCACCTATAACAAGCCGTTCATCATCGGGCGCCTCCAACTGCTCCCCGCGCTCGCAGGCGGCTCCGCCGTCTTCGGCGGCGCGCTCGCGATTATCCTCGTCTACATCGCCCGCTCCATGCCGTCGGGGCAGCGTTCGGGCATTGCGAGCCTGCAGCAGATCGACAAGAGCATCGACGAGGCCTCGACGTCGTTGGGAGCCTCCGGGTTGCAGACCTTCGTCAAGGTGACGATGCCGCTCATCCGACCGGCGTTCATCGCGGGCCTCACCTACGCATTCGCGAGGTCGATGACGACGCTGTCGCCGATCGTGTTCATCACGACGCCCCACACCAAGATCATGACCTCGCAGATCCTCGCCGAGGTCGATGCGGGGCGCTTCGGCAACGCATTCGCCTTCTGCACGATCCTCATCATCATCGTCATGACCGTCATCGGCCTGACCAACCTGCTCGTGCGGGATAAGTCCATTACGGCCCAGACGGGCGCGGGCCTGTGAGCCCCGAGCAGTCCAAGGAGAACAACATGTCCACCGCACCAACCGCTTACGCGGCCACAACCCCCCAGCCCGGACGAGCCGATGATGCGGCGACGGGCAGCCTCTCGCTCGTCGAACTGACGAAGACCTTCGGTAATACTCAGAATCCCGTGACCGCCGTCGATCACATCAATCTTGACATCCTGCCCGGCGAGTTCATCACTCTGCTCGGACCGTCGGGGTGCGGGAAGACAACGACCCTGCGTATGATTGCGGGCTTCGAGGACGCGACCTCGGGCCAGGTGATGCTCGACGGGGAGAACATGGTGAGTGTTCCGCCGAACAAGCGCCCCATGTCGATGGTCTTCCAGTCCTACGCCCTCTTCCCGCACCTGTCGGTGCGAGAGAACGTCGCCTACGGGCTCAAACTCCAGCGCATGCCACGGGCCCAGCTCGACGAGGCCGTCGATGTTGCGCTCGCGGCGATGAACCTCACGGCGATGGCCGACCGCGCGCCCTCGCAACTGTCGGGCGGCCAGCAGCAGCGCGTCGCCCTCGCCCGCGCGATGGTCGTGCGCCCCAAGGTGCTGCTCTTCGACGAGCCGCTGTCGAACCTCGACGCGAAGCTGCGCGTCAAGATGCGCATCGAGATCCGCCGGATGCAAAAGCGCCTGGGCATCTCCTCTGTGTATGTCACGCACGACCAGTCGGAGGCGATGGCGATGTCCGATCGGATCGTCGTCATGAATGCGGGCCGTATCGAGCAGGTGGCGTCGCCCGCAGAGATCTACCTGCATCCCGCGTCCGTCTTCGTTGCGGACTTCGTCGGCCGTGCGAACTTCCTCAACACGGAGGTCGTGCAGGCGGGCGAGTCGGGGCCCGTGACGGTCAGGGCGCTGGGTGAGACGCTCGTCGTTGCCTGTGAGGAGGGCGCACGCCGCGCCGCAGCTCAGGGTGAGGACGTCGTGCTGATGGTGCGCCCCGAGTCCTTGCGCCTCGAACGCGTGGCCGAGGCGCAGCAAGCGCTGACCGGTTCCTTCGGTCAGATCGTAACGAGCGTCTTCTACGGGGAGACCGTCGAGTATGAGATCGAGACGGAGTTCGGGTCGATCGTCTGCGTCATGTCCGATCCTAAGAACGAGGATCTGTTCGAAGAGGGGCAGGTCGTGCGCGTGCAGATCGAGCAGGATAAGGCGTGGCTCCTCACATCGGGGGAGACGATGAGCGCCTGACGCTTGTACATGGGCCGGGCGGATGTGCATCGACGATGTGCTCCGCCCGGTTCGCTGTGTCCGGGTGTTGGAAACACAGGCTTGAACATGCTGTATATATGCGATATAAACAGTATGTGCACATCATTTTGTCCAGAACCTCGCAGGTCCCCATGTACGAGCAGATCTTCACCCAGATCCGCGACGCGATCTGGCGCGGCGAGTTGTCCCCGGGCGACTCCCTGCCCTCACTGCGTCAACTCGCCAGGGATCTCGAAGTCTCACTCATCACCACCACCCGCGCCTATAACGACCTGTCCGCCCAAGGGTTCATTGTGAACATCGCCGGTCGGGGCTCCGTCGTCCTCGCCCAAGACGAGGAGGAGACCCGCACGCGATTGCTCGCACAACTGGACTCGGGCATTGACGACGCGATAGCGATCGCCGACCTCGCGGGCCTCGACCTCGACGCATTCAACGAAAGGAGCGCACAGCGATGGACTCGCACGCACCGCTGAACGCCATCAGCTGCTCTGCCCTCGTACGCATCCAGGGAGGATTCACTCTCGGCCCGCTCGACTTCGCCGTTCCCTCGGGATACGTCACCGGATTCGTCGGTCCCAATGGAGCGGGCAAGACCACCACCCTCAAATCGATCCTCGGCCTCGTCAAGACGCATGCGGGAAGCATCTGCGTTCTCGGCGCGCCCGTCGGACAACGCCACGAGCGCATCGGCGTCGTCCTCGATTCGCTCGCCCTGCCCCATGAATGGACGGCGAAGACCGCCGCACGTACTCTCTCGCGCTTCTACCCGACCTGGGACCAGCGCTACTTCGACGAGCTCCTCGAGCGCCTGGACGTTCCCGCGACGGTCAAGGTTCACAACCTCTCGCGCGGCCAGTCGATCAAACTCCAACTCGCCCTCGCCTTCGCCCACCGACCCGAACTACTCATTCTCGACGAACCGACATCGGGAATGGATCCGGTCGCACGCCTCGACATTCTCGACCTCTTCCGCGAGTACATGGTCGATGAGCGGCGCACGCTGCTCTTCTCCACGCACATCACCTCCGACCTGGAACGGATTGCGGACCATCTCCACGTTATCGCCGCCGGACGCACATGCTATGCCGGACCGATGACGGCCCTGAGCGAACGCCTCGTCGTAGTGCGAGGCCCCCTCGCCTCGCTCAACGCGAAGGGGAGGGGCGTCGTTCACGGCCTGAGCGAACGCCACGGTGTCTTCGAGGGCGTCATTGACGTCGCGAATACCGCGCTCTTCGGCTCCGATGTCCTCGTCGAACCCGTCGGGCTCGATGAAGCGATCGCCGCGCTGACGCGCCGCCGCGAGAGAACGCCAAGCGCCGCATCACCCTTCGTCGCTGAACAGACGCTATGAGAGGAGAAGAACACCGATGACAACCCTTCTGCGCGTCGCATGCGCCGATATATCCGCCCACGCCCGCGACCTCCTCGCATTCGGGATCCTCGGGCTCGCCGTCGTCGTCCTCGCCGTCGGCATAAATGGGGCCGACAGCCTCGCCATAGTCCCCACAGTATTCACCTTCGTCGTCGCCTTCATGCCGTCTAGGCTCTTCGGGCAAGACGAGCGGTCGAACCTGCCGACGATGTTCTCCCTCCTGCCCGCCTCCCGCAGCGCATTCGTCGTCGCCAGATACCTACTGGTGGCGACCGCAGGCGCGATCGCCATTGCTCTCGGCCTGGCGATCCACGACCTCGGCACCAGGCTCCTGCTGCACTCGGGCGGGGAATCGTCATTCCCGGTGTTCGCCATTCTTGGCATCGCCTCGCTCGCCGTCTTCTCCGTCTGTGCTGTTCAGATGCCGTTCTTCTTCGGTTTCGGTGTCGGTCGCATGGGGACGGTCACCGTCATCATCCCCATGATATTGATATTCGGGGCGAGCGGCTTCATCAACAACTTCCCCGATCAGGCGGCCAGGATCACAGGCGCGCTCGATTCGGCGTGGACGCTGCCGGTGTGCCTCATCACCTCGGCGGGACTGCTCATCGTGTCCGCGTGCGCGTCAATCCCCCTATTCGCCCGCAGAGACCTGTAGGAGGAGTGCCGGGCGCTGTATCGGTCTCGCCCACGACGCCAAACGGAGTATCGGCGAATCGACTAGGCTGGGCCCGTGGCCACTGAATTCACTGAAGAGATTCGATCCCTGCGTCTGACGATGGACAACGTCCTCGCCGTGGTGCAGCCCGACAAGCTCCGCGCCCAGATCGCCGAATTGTCGGAGCAGGCGACCGCCCCCGACCTGTGGGACGATCCCGCACACGCGCAGGGGGTGACCTCCGAGCTGTCGCACCGACAAAGCGAACTCGACCGCGTCATCAAGATGAGCGAGAGAATCGACGACCTCGAGGCCATGGTCGAAATGGCGGGCGAAGATCCCGACGAGGCTGCCCTCATTCTCGACGAGGCCGAGTCCGACCTCGTCTCTCTCAAGGAAGACATCTCCGACCTTGAGATCCGCACTCTCCTCGATGGTGAATACGACGAGCGCAACGCCGTCATCACGATCCGAAGCGGCGCGGGCGGAGTCGATGCCGCCGACTTCGCGGAGATCCTCCTTCGCATGTACCTGCGCTGGGCGGAGCGCCACGGATACCCCACGAAGGTGATGGACACCTCCTACGCGGAAGAGGCCGGCCTCAAGTCGGCGACCTTCGAAGTCCAAGCACCTTACGCTTACGGCACCCTCTCCGTCGAGGCCGGCACGCACCGCCTCGTGCGCATCAGCCCCTTTGACAACCAAGGCAGGCGCCAGACCTCTTTCGCGGCCGTCGAGGTCATCCCCCTCATTGAATCCGACGACCACATTGAAATCCCCGAGTCGGAACTCAAAGTCGATGTGTTCCGCTCGTCGGGCCCGGGCGGCCAGTCCGTCAACACGACGGACTCCGCCGTTCGCATGACGCACATCCCCACCGGCATCGTTGTGTCGATGCAGGATGAGAAGTCGCAGATCCAGAACCGCGCCGCCGCCCTGCGGGTCCTCCAGTCCCGCCTACTCGTCCTGCGCCACGAAGAAGAGCAGGCGAAGAAGAAAGAACTCGCGGGCGACGTCAAGGCGTCCTGGGGTGATCAGATGCGCTCCTACGTCCTGCAGCCGTACACGATGGTCAAGGACCTGCGCACGCAGTTCGAATCCGGCAATCCGCAGTCCGTTTTCGACGGCGATATCGACGGGTTCATCAACGCGGGCATTCGTTGGCGCAAGAACCGGCAGAACGACGGGGCTGCCAACGCCTGAGCCGACTGCGAGCCGTATCACGCGGGCGGACGCGCGCGTGCGCGGGGGGATGAGGCGATCACCGGCGGATCGCGGCGTGTCGCCCCATCCGAGCGTCCCCGCGGTGGCCTAGTCTAATTGGGACCATGACCCCGAACTGGACGGTCCCATGATTCGATTCGATGACGTCACCATGGTGTACATGCCGGGTGCGAAGCCCGCACTCGACCATGTATCCCTAGAAGTCGAGCGCGGAGAGTTCGTCTTCCTCGTCGGCAAATCCGGCTCCGGCAAATCGACTTTCCTCCAACTCGTCATGCGCGAGATCAAGGCGACCGGGGGAACGGTCTGGGTCCTCGGACAGGACGTGTCGCGCCTGTCGAATTGGGCGGTGCCCAAGCTGCGCCGACAGATCGGCACAGTCTTCCAAGACTTCCGGCTGCTCCCGTCGAAGACCGTGTACGAGAACGTCGCCCTCGCCATGCAGGTGATCGGTAAGCCGAAGCACCAGATCCAAACCGCCGTTCCCGACGCCCTCGACCTCGTCGGACTCAAGGGCAAGGAGAATCGCCTGCCCCACGAGCTCTCCGGCGGTGAGGAGCAGCGCGTCGCAATCGCCCGGGCCATGGTCAACCGTCCTGAACTGCTGCTCGCCGACGAGCCGACCGGCAACCTCGACCCGGATACCTCGCTCGGCATCATGCGCCTGCTCAGCCGCATCAATCGCCAGGGCACGACAGTCGTCATGGCGACCCACGATGCGGATATCGTCAACCAGATGCGCAAGCGCGTCATCGAACTCCACGAGGGCGACGTCACCCGCGACCAGTCCCACGGTGTCTACGGGGCGGTGAGATAGACGATGAAGCTCCGTTTCATTCTGTCCGAGGTCGGCAAGGGACTGTCCCGCAATCGCGCCATGTCCGTCGCAGTCGTCCTCGTCACTTTCGTGTCCCTCCTCTTCGTCGGAGTCGCGGGCCTGTCGCAGATGCAGGTCATGCGCATGAAGTCCCAGTGGTATGACAAGATCGAAGTGTCGATCTACATGTGCGCCATTGATGACGGGACGCCCTCGTGCAATGCGCAGGAGGCCACGGACGAGCAGATCAGAGCGGTCCGCGATAAGTTGGCCTCAACCGAGATGGCGCCCTACGTCAAAGAGGTCTACGAGGAGTCGAAGGAACAGGCCTACGAGAATTTCCGCGAACTCTACGGCGATTCCGCGATCGGCCAGTGGACGAGCGCAGACATGCTGCAGGTGTCCTTCCGCATCAAACTCGTCGACCCGGAGCAGTATTCGATCATCAAGGAAGAATTCTCGGGCGCGCCGGGAGTCTCCGAAGTCAAAGACCAGCGCGAAATCGTCGAGCCCCTGTTCAAGGTGATCGACGCAGCGCGCCTGCTGGCACTCGGACTCGGCCTCGTCATGGTCGTCGCCGCGATCATGCTCATCTCCACGACTATCAAACTTTCAGCGATGAGTCGAGAACAAGAAACCCAGATCATGCGCTACGTCGGCGCATCGAATCTGTTCATCCAGGCGCCGTTCATGATCGAGGGCGCGCTCGCCGCCGTCGCGGGGGCCCTGCTGTCAGTGGGCGCCCTCTTCGCGGGAGTGCACTTCTTCGTACAGGGGTGGCTCGCCCCCGCATTCCAATGGACGAGTTTCATTGGAGCGCGCGAGGTCGCGTACATGACTCCGGCACTCATCGTGGCGGCGGTGCTCCTCGCCCTTGTAGCATCGGCATTCACCCTCGGAAGGTACACGAAGGCCTGATCATGACAATGACTCCAACACGAAGGGGACGGCGCGCCGTTGCAGCGGGATGCGCAGCGGTCGTCGCGATGCTCGCAGCATGGGCCGCACCGACTGCGGCGGAGGAGAGCCGCGACGAGGCAGCGAACCAACAGTCGCAGGCGCAGTCGACAGTGGACTCCCTCAGGAATCAGCTCACCGATATCGACGCCGAACTCGCTCAGATCTACCTCGATCTGGCGGACGCGAATGCGAAGATCCCCGTGGCGGAGCAGGCTCTCGCCGACGCCCAGCAGCGCCTCGATACTGCGAACCGTGAGCATGAGATTGCCCGCGGCCAGCTCACCGCCGCCCAAGCAAAGAACGACGCCCTCGACGCCGAGATGGACGAGGCGAGCGCGAAGCAGGACGAGGCCACCAAGGCGATCGGCGACCTCGCCCGTCGCATGTACAAGGACGGGACCTCCTCAGCGGTCGTCGTCGCACTGACGAAGTCGGGCACCCAGTCGATCGACCAGCGCACCGCTGCGGCCGATGCGATGGCGCGCACCCAGACGCAGGCCCTCAATGCGGCCCTCGACGTTCAGGCGACCCAAAGGACCCAGGTGAGTCGCCAAGAGGCGATCACTACGCGCATCGCCGAGCTTGAGGACAGGGCGAGGATCGCTCTCGAAGACGCAGAAGCGGCGCGTACCGACGCCGAGGAGAGCGTGAAGTCGCTCGAAGCGGCGAAGGCGGACGCCGAAGGTAAGCAGCAGGCGTGGGATGCGCGTAAGGCGGAGGCGCAGTCCCAGCTTGCGATCGCTCAGGCCGACCTCGATGCGGCGACCGCTAGGCTCGCCGAGATCGACGCGGCGAACCGTGCGGCGAATACGACCTACGTCTCGTCGGGCGGATTCGTCAACCCCGTCCCGGCCTCGTCCATGATCGTGACATCCCCCTTCGGATGGCGCATGCACCCGGTTCTGGGGTACCAGAAGTTCCACTCCGGAGTCGACCTCGCCGCCGCATGTGGCGAGCCGGTCTACGCCGCCGCGAACGGGCAGGTCTCCGCAGTCTCGTCGAGCGTATCCGCGGGCACCTACGTCGATGTCAACCACGGTATGATCGGCGGCAACTCCGTCGTCACAGAATACCTCCACATGCAGGCCGTCTACGTGTCGCCCGGTCAGTACGTCACTGCGGGGACCGTCCTCGGCGAGGTCGGGATGACGGGCTATGCGACGGGCTGCCACCTGCACTTCGGCGTCGCCGAGAACGGTTCCTACGTCGACCCGATGGGCTACTTGTGACACTTCGCGCTAAACTGTGCATCCTATCCATCCGCTGCGACTGCTGAAGAGGAGGTGCGTCGTGCCCAAGGCCTGGAAGAAACCGAAGATGACCGAGGGGGAGCTGCGCAAGGCCGCCTCCGACGCGAAGAAGACGATTGCGCGCAATAAGAAAGCGCGCCACGACTACCTCATCGAGGACGCGTGGGAGGCGGGCCTTGCATTGTCCGGCACGGAGGTGAAGGCGCTGCGAATGGGGCGCGCCTCCCTCGTCGACGCCTGGGTGGAGACGAAGAACGGCGAGGCGTGGCTGTACGGCGCGAATATCCCAATGTATGCGCAGGGCTCGTGGAACAACCACGCTCCGACTCGCAAGCGTAAACTGCTGCTCCACAAGGCTGAGATCGAGCGCATTGCGCAGAAGGTCGCGGCCAAGGGCTACACCGTCGTCCCATTGGAGCTGTACTTCATCGGCGGACGCGCGAAAGTTGAAATCGCCCTGGCCAAGGGCAAGCAGGAGTACGACAAGCGCCATGCCCTGCGCGAGAAGCAGGACAAGCGCGAGGCCGAGCGCGCAATGAGCCGCTACATCAAGCGTCCCCAGCGCTGAATCGCGGCGACAATGACTGGGCGTCTCAGCGGCAGGAAACGATGGCTCGTGCCCCTGTCGCTCGCCGTGTCCTTCGCCGCCAATGATGGGGAGGAGCTTCTCACCCTGACCCCATCCCTTCAGCGCACTGTAGATGCTCTGCCAGCATGGATCCCCGTTCCCGCGCGGGTCGCAGCGATCGATCAACGGCACGTGAATGCCGCTATTGTCATGATGGGGGCGTTGTGTGCATCGGCCGTCGTCAATGGGATGCGCACCTGCGGGCGGGGGAGGCTCTACCAGGACTTCCAATGGGCATACGGGCTGCACGGCTTCGGGCACCTCGCCGCGGCGGCTCTTACCAAGGGCTACACTACGGGAGTGGCGACCTCGCCGACGGTGGTCCTGCCGCAACTCGCCTACGCGCTCCACTCGCTCGACGCGGCGGGGGTGCCTCATCGGATGCGTCCTCTGCGAGCTCTCGCCCGAGTCGGCGGCTGGCTCGCACTGTCCCACCTCACCGGCGCCCTGTGGTCACACGTTTACAGATGCGATGAAGACGAACACTGATCGGGCATGGATGCTGACCGCGCTCCTTGTGGGGGTGCACCAGGCGGAAGAAGTGGTGTTGCCGATTCGTCGATGGCTGGATGAAGCGGGTACGACGGGGTGCGGATGGTTGGACGACCATCTGCGGGCGAATCCCCTCGCCAGCACCAATCCGTGGATTCGTGCAGGCCTCGTCGCCGGGCAGGGGGGTGGATTGTGGGTTCTGTACCGACTCACCCGCGGGGATCGGCGTGCTACGAGGAGGGCGACCACAACCCTGGTGACGCTGTGGTCGGTCGCATTCTGCATGCATATCGGTGTGTCATTGAGGACGCGGTCGTTCATGCCTGGGACTGCGACATCGATTCTCCCGGGGATTCCGGGGGCGGTCAGCGTCCTCAGTCGGATCGACGCGCTCACCCGGTGAGGCTGTTGTTGAGAGCTCTTGTGCGGTGTGCGTATTGTGAGGTATCCTGGTGTGTCCGGTTGAGTCAGCTGACCGGTGAGTTGATGAACTCAATAGGGGATGATCGGTTTCGACGACGGTCGTCGATCGAGGGGAAGCGGGCCGAGGACGCACGCTCTACTCGCAAACGATGTGTGCGAACCAATAGGTGCCGAACAGAACCGCACCGACTACGTTCTCGCCGCCTGATATCGCCGCGTGAACCTTTAGTCCGTCAGCCCAGGTGGTGCTCTCAGCCTGGTGCCTGGCGTCGTTCAGAGAGCCACTGGGTGCGGGCCATGTCGGTGGGTCCGCTCCGACACTCCATCGACTGAGCCCATCTGACAGCAGGCCTGCATGACGTCAGGGGCCGAGAAATTATCAGCAGGATGCGCCCGGAGAAGACCTCGGGGTCGGCCGTCGGACGGGGGTTCGATTCCCCCCATCTCCACTAAGTGCCTGCTGGCGTTGACACATTGATGCGCCAGTGGGCATTTTGTCATGTGCGTGTGCCATTTTTGGCCCCGCGCGTGAGAGTTGGGTGTTTTGCCGATGCGGTGCGGCGCTTCGACTGGTGAGCCAGGCATCGGCGGACGTGAGGATCTGGGCTCCTATGTGGGCAGGTCGTCACTCTGGGTGTCGGTGAGCTCGGATTCGATAATGATGTCGGTTGATGTGTGGCTTTGACTGTCATCGTCGTGGGGTGGTGGCTATGTCTCTGGTGCGGGGCCGAGGATTTTTTCGCCTGCTTTGATGACGAAGGATCCGAACAGGAGGTTTCCTCCGCCGCCGATGGCTGCCCCGATCATGAGGGGGATTTGCTTGCCGAGGACTAAGATGCCGGTCTTGGTGCCCCACTTGGTGACAAATCGTGGTCCCAAGATCTTGTTGGCTTGCTTCACGGCTTCCATGGGGAGCGCTTCGACGAGCTTCTTGCCCCAGTAGGGTGCGGTTCGTCCGATGGCCTTGTCGAGAAGCTTGGATGATGCGGAGTTGCCGAGCAGGACTGCGGTGATGAGCATCTTGCGACGCTCCAGATCTTCTAGGTCAAGGTCGTGGATCTCGGCCAAGCAGAGGATGTAGAAGACTGACGCTTCGAGGTAGGTCACGAGATCGACGACTGCGGCCGAGGTCTGGGCGACTCCGTTGGGAACGACGGCCGCCGTTCCTGCCCCGGTGCCGGAGGCCGTCACTGCGCCGAGGTACCACTTGTTGATGTATGAGATGAGTTCTTGGGGAGTCTTGTCTGGGTGGACACGGCGCAGCCGAGCGATGTTGGCCTGCGCGCGTGGCTGCTGGAGGGTGAGGGCTTTCTCGAATCCTGCGGAGATGAGGGCTCGTGGGTCCACCTTGGTCAAACTCTTCATGGCAAAGATTATGGCGTGCGTCGCCGTGGATTATGGGGAGGTCGTCGCGTCTACAAGGGATCTCAGCCCGGCGGTGTCCTCCCTTGACATCGATGCGCGTCCCGTCCTTGAACACAACCGTCGCGTGCCCGTTGGGTGTGATGTCGATGTTGTGGCAGAGAACGTGGTAAGTGGCGGGGTTGAAATCACCAGCCACCTGCAGCCCAGTGAGCGTGTTGCGGTAGGTGGCCAGGTCGGTATGCAGTCGTTGGCGGCGGGTGATCTCCGCCTCCGTCGCAGTGAACTCGTCGACTGCTTCCCCGGCGTTGGGTCTCGAGCTGGGCGAAGTGTTGCTGGTCTTGTAGGCAGGTGGCGTAGGCGGTGATCGCGTCTTCCATCATCCTCGTCACAGCATCGATCGCACCCCGTTGCTGTACGGCTTGCGTCTCCAGCTCGGTGGTATCGCAGAGGGTGGTGTGGAGGAGGTTCCAGTCGACTAGGTCCTGACGCCGAACCAGTTGGGTGAGGGCGGTTTGGAAGATCTGCTTGTGTTGCTGGTCGCGTAGAACTGGCATCTCGGTCGGGTGTGGGGTGCGGTATCTGTCTTTAGGCGGTCTGACGAAACCTCGATTTGAGGGATGACGAACTGTAGACTTCATGCGTGACTGATTATCGACCTCGAGTGGTGGACGGCGAGCTGAACCGGCGGATGGCAGCGATGGGGGCTGTGCTCATCGACGGCCCCAAGGCGGTTGGCAAGACGCGCACTGCTGTCGAGGTCGCGGCCTCGGTGTTCAGGATGGATGTCGATGAGGCGGCTCGCGCAGCCCTCGAGGTGGTGCCCGAGCAGCTGTTCTCCTCCCCGACTCCGATCGTCTTCGATGAGTGGCAGGAGACCCCGCGTCTGTGGAATCTTGTGCGTCGTGCTGTCGACGACCATGACGGGAGAGGTCTCTACGTCCTCACCGGCTCCTCTCGTCCGCGCGATGAGGTGGGGGTTCACTCGGGTGCGGGACGGATTGCGCGCTTGCGCATGCGGCCGATGACCCTGTTCGAGACCGGGCATTCCACGGGTGAGGTCAGCCTGCAAGGTCTCCTGGACGGGGGCGATCCCGTAGGCGCGAGTTCTGGTCTGAGCATCGATGGACTGCTGGAGCGGATCGTGGTCGGCGGGTGGCCGGATCTACTCGACGCCGGCGAGCGAGAGGCGTCGTTGTGGTTGAGCGACTATCTACGAACGCTCGCCGAGGTGGATGTTCCGGGACTGGGTCCTCGGCGAAACCCCGGCAATATCACACGACTGCTGGCCGCCCTTGGACGCTCTGCAGCGACTCCGCTGAATCTGACGTCATTGGCGAAGGACGTCGGTGGGGCCAGGGGGCCGATCGCGTCGGAGACCCTCACGAACTACATGGATGCGCTGGAGCGCCTCATGCTCATCGAGCCCGTTCCGGCCTGGCGTCCTCATATGCGTTCTCGGACTCGGCTGCGTGCATCCGCCGTCCACCACTTTGTCGATCCCTCGCTGGGGACGGCAGCCTTGGGGGTCGGGACTCGGCAGCTGCGTCAGGATCTCAACGCTGCGGGCCTGCATTTCGAGTCTCTGGTCATGCGCGACCTGCGGGTTTACGGGCAGTCCTTGGGTGCCACGTTGGCGTCCTGGCGCAATTCCCAGACCGGGCACGAAGTCGATGCGGTGCTCGAGCTCCCTGATGGCAGATGGGCCGGGATCGAGGTCAAGCTGGGAGAGTCTGCAGCAGATGCTGCTGCGGCTTCACTACTGCGGATGGCCAGCAAAATCGATCACGAGAGACACGGCGATGCGGCGGCGCTCATCATGGTGACAGGAGGTCGCTTCAGCTACCGGCGCCCCGACGGCGTCTGTGTCGTCCCCATCACGGCTCTCGGTCCGTGATAGCCGCTTCGGGACACGCTCTGACCGGGCGCGTCCTTCACAGCGTTGTGCACAAGTCGAGAAGTGATGATTCCTGACGTCGACCAGAGTGGATGGTGGACTCGAGAGCATTCCCTTGAACGAGCAATACATGGTCGCGAGTCGGAACGAGTTCGACACGTACTCCCTGGGCTTCATAGGGTGTTGTGGAGCGCTCGTCGGCTGCACGGATCCGCGTGCCAGGAGAATGCCTCGCGCAACTGCACACAGTCTGTGGAAACCTCAATTAGTCACCCGGTACGTGCGCCTGTGACCTGTGGATGTGCAATGGGTGCGAAGGGTGTGCATGCGGAAGACTGTGTGCAATTGTGCGGGTCGACCGACTGCTCCCAGCCCGTGTTTGCCGATACTGTCAGATCAAGCTGTGTGCCGAGTAGTTGCTATCCGCGCGATGAAGGCGCGTCGGAGATTCTGGTCGACGAAGGGGGAGAAGCATCATGGGGACCATTGATCAGATGAGTGACATATAGGATTTGATTACAAATCCGAGTATCCATGGGATGCGAAGAATGAGTTTTCAGAATATTTCAGTTCTCTGAATTCCCGATACGATAGATTATCGATAATCGCTAATAGTATTGGTGCATACTTTTCTTTGGTTTCGTTATCTGAAGTGCCGATTGAAAAAGCGATGTTCGTCTCGCCGATTGTGAATATGGAGAAGCTGATTCTTACAATGATGAGGCGAGTGGGCGTGGGAGAGGATGAACTTTGGGCGAAGGGTGAAATAAGAACGGCATTCAATGAGCAGTTATCATGGTCTTACCTCGTGTTCGTCAAGGAAAATCCAATTGTCTAGGATGTTCCTACCAGTATTCTTTATGCGGAGAATGATCACGTGACCAGCTTAGATACCGTGACTTCGTTCTCGCGTATGACGAACGCGGAGCTAACGATCATGCCTGGCGGTGATCATTGGTTCCATACCCGGGAGCAGTTGAAATTCCTAGACGATTGGATAAAGAAGAGCATCTGAATACTGGGATGAAGGTGTGTGACTAGCGGGCAAGAATCATTTCGGGCTCAACGATATCAGCTTCGCCATAAGTCGACGTATGTCGTCGCGTCGACTTCAGGAACATCGAGACCTGCGACGCGATGCCGAATACTCCGTCGAGAACGTACACCTGTGTGACGATCGGCTCGTCATCGCATCGGGGTGCTCCGAGGGCAGACCCGAGATAAAGGCGCATGACGGATGGCGGGGGGATCAGAACCTGTGGCGTGGTTGATTTAATGTGCCTGCACTGTCATGTCTCTTCAAGACAACAGTTCCTCGTAGATCCTCCGGTCGGAGTCGTTGTAGACGCAGAAGATGATCTGTTTGACCGAGTCGTTCCGCTCGGTGAAGTCGCGGACCTCACGAACGGCGATTTGTGCGGCCTTAAGCACGGGGAACCCGAAGGTGCCGGTCGATATGCAGCATAGGGCCACCGATGTCATCTCGTGGTCGCGGGCGGCATTGAGCACGTTGCGATACGCGCGGGCGAGCAGTTCGTCGTGTTCGGCGGTCAGCCTCCCGGACACGATCGGTCCGACGGCGTGGATGACATGGTGCGCGGGCAGATTCCAGGCCGAGGTGACGCGCACATCCCCGGTCGCAAGGCTCCCGCCCTGCATGATCTCGTTGCATTCGGCGCGCAATTGGAGGCCCGCAGCGGAGTGGATCGCATTGTCGACGCAGTAGTGCAGCGGCCCGAAACAGCCGAGCATTCCAGAGTTCGCCGCATTGACGATGCCGTCGACTGCGAGGTGCGTGATATCGCCTTGCCACAGGACGACCCGCTGCGTCTTCGGCAGGCGAACGGTGCGCGCCGCGTTCTCCTCGGACAGAACCTCGTCTTGAAGTGCCAACCAGTCGGCGCTGATCGGAGCGGGGGGACGGATGTTCATGAGGGCGCGCAGTGCGAGGCGCTCATCCGAGTACCCGTCCGCCAATGAGCGCAGCTCCTCCGACTCGTCAATGAGCCCCTCGACAAGGGCGTGGATGCGCGGGTCAGTCATGGCTTCTCCCTTCGCTGCTCGCCAGTCTATGCGCCTGCCCGCCCCGATGAACGGCCCTCAGGCACGAGTGTGTCGAGCCGGGGCGTTGCTGTGGACGAGTCATGGCGCGACGAGTACATTAATACCCCTAGGGGTATACGCTGAGGGTGTTGCCGATCCCTCGGACCGAGCACCCCGATGCGCAGCTCGTCGGATCCCTACCACCACATGCGCGGCACGGATCTGCGTCCGAATGCGTTGAGAGGAGCTTCTAATGTCGACATCGCAACGGTCGCTCACCCACATGCCCGTGACGGTATTCGCCTCAGTCATGGGGGTGGGTGCCCTGTCCCTGGCGTGGAAGCGCGCCGCGCACCTGTGGGAGCTGCCCCTATGGCCCTCCCTCGTCATCCTAGCCCTCGCCGCCTCCCTGTACGTCGTCGTCCTCGGCGCCTATGGCGCGAAGTGGGCGCTGCACCCCGCAGCGGCGCGAGCCGAACTCTCACACAAGATGCGCATGCCTTTCGTCCCCACGATCACAATCTCAACGATCGTTCTGGCCACCGCGGGAGCCGATGCCGCCCCCGGCATCGCCCGGGTCATGTGGTGGGCGGGAGCCATTGGACACCTCCTCGTCACGGCACTCGTCCTCACCGCATGGTCGATGCGCTCCGACATCACGAGTACGGACATCACGCCCGCGTGGCTGATCCCCGTCGTCGGCAATGTCGTCACACCCCTGGCGGCGCACCGGGTCGGAGACATAGACCTCGCGTGGTTCTCATTCGGTGTCGGAGTCGTCTTCTGGGGCGTCTTCCTCACCCTCATCATTGAACGCCTGCTCATGCACGACAAGGGGATTCCCGTGAAACTCCTGCCGACCTACGCGATCATGGTCGCCCCGCCCTCCGTCGCCCTGGTCGCGTGGTCGCGCCTGGGACACGAATCCGACGACGCCCTCAGTCGGATCCTCTTCGCCATCGCCTGGATGTTCGCCCTGCTCATCGGGTTCCAGATGAAGAAACTGCTCACAATCCCCTTCGCATTGCCCTCTCTTGCCTACACCTTCCCCGTCGCAGCCCTCGCCGTCGCCTCCCTCGTGATGGCCGAGGCCCTGCCCGGAGCCGTCTATCAGTGGCTCGCCCTCGTGGCCCTCGCGGTGGCGACCATCGCCATACCGATCATCCTCGTCGGCGTCATCATTCTGACGGTCAAGGGCCGCATCTTTGAAGCCGAGTAACAGGCTCGCGCAGGGTGAGTCGGTGCCGAGCGGTACGCATTCACGCAGGCCAGACGAGGGCGAGGGCGACGAGTGCGCACCACGCCATTTCGCTCAAACCGATGATGAGTGGGGGGAGAGGTCGGACTCGGTGCCGTTGCCAGGCAGGCATGGCGAGTGTGCGCGCGATGAGGCCGACCCATACGAGGGCGAGCGTCCAAGAGACGCTTCCCCGGGCAACCGCCACCGCAACAGCGGCGGCACCGATGATGTGCCAGACGAATGCTGTCCACATCCATCTCGCGTCGCCGCGCCCCCGGATGAGCGAGCGGACGAAGGGGACAGTTCCCGTGAAGTAGAGGCAGACGAGAGCGCCGGTGATCCATGCGTGAATGAGCTGCACATCGGCGATGCCGCTCGCCGGATCGAGGGCGTACCACGAGGCGACGGGAGTCATGAGAGACGAGGCGCAGATCGATGTGATGCGAGTGAGGATCGCCCTCTCGTATCTGCGCCAGATCTTCCACAGGGCGACGAGGACGAGGGGGAGGAACAGCGGGGCCCACATGAGTGCAGACGGCCTCGACCACAGCAGCGGAACGCTGAACGCGGCGGTTCCCCCCGACCAGACGACCAGTGCCGGGACGATGCCACGGCGCCGCCGAACAGTGGTCCTCCTCCAGGTCTCGAAGGCGTTGAACCAGGCGAAGGCACATATCCACGCCCCGACGAGCAGCACGTGCATCCCCGTCCAACCGGCATCGAGGATACCGAGTACGAGGGGGATGAGGGCCATCGGCCATGCTCCGTGCTGATCGGGCAGCCACCCGAGGCGCGCAAGAGTGCGAGCGCGCCGCGCCCGCACTCGTCGCATCGTGGCCGAACGAGCACCCTCGCGATCCGGCGACGAGAGGGCAGAGGAATGTCTTAGATCGGGCTGAGCATCCATAGGATGACTGTATAAGGTAAAGGTGTGCCTCAATGTACCGCGGGATCGGCCTACAAGCGCGGAAGGGGATTCTCATCACTGAAACGGGACTCCCGCAGTGAAATAGCCGAGGATGGAGGTATGACAGATCACGTTCGTGAATCAACGCTCCCATCGACGCCGGTATCCGGGGCCGCCTCGTGTGAGGACCGCTCGGCCAGGATCGCCGTCACCGTGTTCCCCCTCATCATCCTCGGCGCCCTCGTTCTGGGACTCCTGTTCCCGAGTTTCGCAGCCCCTCTCGTCTCGGGCGTCAACTACGCCCTCATGATCATCATGTTCGGCATGGGGCTCACTCTCACACTTCCGGACTTCGCCGTCATTGTGCGCAGGCCGTTCCCGGTCATCGTCGGGGTCGCCGCACAGTACATCATCATGCCCGTCGCAGCTCTGGGAGTGTCCACAGCCTTCGGACTTGATCCGGCCCTCGCAGTCGGCGTCATCCTCGTCGGATGTGCACCCGGCGGAACGGCGTCCAATGTCGTCGCCTACCTCGCCAAGGGGGATGTCGCATTGTCAGTGGCCATGACCTCCGTATCCACGCTCCTGTCTCCGCTGGCGACCCCATTGCTGACGAAGTGGCTGGCGGACCAGTACATGCCGGTCGATGCGGGCGCCATGGCGAAGTCCATCATCATGATCGTCGTCATCCCGATCGTCCTCGGGCTCGTTGCCAGGCGCTTCATCCCGCGCTTCGTCGACGCGGTCATGCCTGCGCTGCCATGGATCTCCGTCATTGGGATCTCCTACGCGGTGCTCGGCCTCGTCGGCGCCTCTGCATCCCGCATCCTTGCCGCAGGTCTGCTCATCCTCGCCGTCGTCATCGTCCACAATGCTCTCGGCCTCGCCTTCGGCTACACGATGGGCAGGGTGACGCGCATCGGCGAACGCGCCTCGCGGACCGTCGCGATCGAGGTCGGGATGCAGAACTCGGGCCTCGCCGCCGGGCTCGCCGCGCAGTACTTCACACCAGAGGCGGCGTTGCCGGGTGCGGTCTTCTCCGTCTGGCACAATGTGTCGGGTTCTGTGCTCGCGGCCTTCTTCCAGCGTCGTTCTATCGGCGCCTAAGCCCCCGGGCGGCCGCCCAGCGGGGGCGCACCACATCCACAGAGAATTCATAGGGACCCTCAACGGTTCCTCCAGCATCGCTTCCTACAGTGGGTACCACGACAAAGGAATACGGCTACGGGCCCATCCGGGGCACGCACAAGCCGACGATCTGTTTCAAGGAGACGCCTTCGGAAGAACTCGCACTGTGTTGATGGGATATGTCAGGAGTGGTCGGCCACTGGCCGACCACTCCTGGCATGCGAGCGGTGGATCAATCCACTTGGTCGAATTTGCGCCCCCATGTCGTGCGGATCGGATTGACATCTGCGAGGGGCATGGCGACGCGTCCGCAAGCGCCCCGCACGCAATCCGGTGGTCAATGCCGCAGCGTCACACGGCGGCACAATTCGTCGCACAAGTCACACTTTGGTGGCGCGAGGACGCTCTGAAGTTGCCCTAAGAGTATCCAGATAGCGGGAAATCCGTGACAAATTGCTGAAATACCGCGCCAAAACTGACAATCAGGGGTTTCATTCCGTACTGTATTCCCCAGTGACCACCACAGTGGTAGCTACCAAGTTCTACTAGGAAGAGGTTCCTACATGTCAGTGAATCGCACTGAGCTCGTTGCTCAGATCGCCGAGCGCGCAGGTCTGACCAAGGTCGAGGCGGATGCCGCCCTCGGCGCTTTCCAGGATGTTCTCGTCGAGTCCCTTGCCAAGGGAGAGGCCGTCAAGGTGACCGGCCTGTTCTCCGTTGAGCGCGTCGAGCGCGCCGCTCGCACCGGCCGTAACCCCCGTACCCGCGAGGAGATTCAGATCCCCGCGGGCTTCGGTGTCAAGCTTTCGGCGGGCTCCACGCTGAAGAAGGCTGTCTCCAACAAGTGACGCTTTGCTGAAACTCCGTGTGGGGCGCAGCCATGAGGCTGCGCCCCACACGCGTATTCGGGGACTTCACCTGTGGGGATGTCCAATGTGGCGGCTGGCCCTACAATGGGGCCCATGCGTGACGCCCTCGATGAACCCACTGGTCCGGAAGCCCCACAGGGCCCCGTAGGCCCCTCGACTCAATCGTCGACCGGGCTACTCGAACGCACCGAGGTCGAGCAGGAGAAGTCACCGGGAGACGGCGACCGCTTCGCCCACTTCGTGCGCAAGGACAAAGCGGACTCATCGATGATCACGGGACAGCCCGTCGTCGCCCTGTGCGGCAAAGTGTGGATCCCCTCGCGAGACGCGTCGAAATACCCCGTGTGCCCCACGTGCAAGGCCCTGCGAGACTCCATGGGCAAGAACGGGCGCAACTGGCCCTTCTCCGGTGGTTCGGGAGGCTCCGACAATTGAGCGCAGCGCAGGAACGACGCCATCCGTCCCGCGCCTCCCTCTCAGCAGCCCGATCCCTTCCCCCGGCGTTCCCCGCTCATGCGCGCCGCGGAACGGCGGGATCGCTGCGCGCCTGGCAGGCCCGTGCACTCGAGCTCTACCTCGACCGTCAGCCGCAGGATTTCCTCGCCGTGGCGACGCCGGGCGCGGGTAAGACGACATTCGCGCTGAGGATCGCGGTCGAACTCATCGGCAAGGGCGTCGTCGAGAAGGTGACGGTCGTCTGCCCGACTGAACACCTCAAGGGGCAGTGGGCGGATGCGGCGGCGCGCGTCGGCATCTACATCGATCCCGCCTTCACCAATTCCCAGGGCCGAGCGGGTTCGCACTACGACGGCGTCGCCGTCACCTATGCGCAGGTGGCTGCCAATCCTCCGGTGCATGCCGCACGTACCCGCGCCTATTCGACGTTCGTCATCCTCGACGAGATCCATCATGCCGGCGACGCCCTATCCTGGGGCGACGGCGTCCAGGAGGCATTCGCCGACGCGACTCGGCGCCTCGCACTCACCGGGACTCCTTTCCGCTCCGACACGTCCCCGATCCCCTTCGTCCGCTATGAAGAAGACGCTACGGGGGTGCGCCGATCGAAGGCGGACTACACCTACGGCTACGGGGATGCGTTGCGCGACCTCGTCGTCCGCCCTGTCCTGTTCATGTCCTATTCGGGGACGATGGCGTGGCGCACCAGCGCCGGCGATGAGGTGTCGGCCCGCTTGGGAGAGCCCCTGACGAAGGATCTCATCAAGCAGGCCTGGCGAACCGCCCTCGACCCGAGAGGGGAGTGGATCCCCGCTGTTCTGCGGGCCGCCGACCAGCGTCTTGAGGAGGTGCGCCGCCTCATCCCCGATGCGGGCGGCCTGGTCATCGCTTCCGATCAGGAGAATGCCCGCGCTTACGCCCGCCACCTGAGGATGATCACGGGACAGCGGCCGACGATCGTCTTATCCGACGACGCCGACGCCTCCGATCGCATTGACGCCTTCCGCGAGTCCACCGACAAGTGGATGGTCGCGGTGCGAATGGTCTCCGAGGGCGTTGACGTGCCCCGACTCGCAGTCGGCGTCTACGCGACGAATGTGGCAACATTCCTGTTCTTCGCCCAGGCGGTCGGCCGCTTCGTGCGCGCCCGGCGTCGCGGTGAGACCGCCACCGTTTTCATCCCCTCCGTCACGCCCCTGCTCGACCTCGCCGGGCAGATGGAAGTCGATCGGGACCACGCCCTCGACCGCCCCGACAAGGGAGGGGATGGTCTGTGGAACCCCGAGGACGCCCTCGTCGCGGCGGCCAATCGTGAAGAGAAAGCGTCATCCGAGCTGACCGGCCGATTCGAAGTGCTCGGCGCGGACGCGGAATTCGACTCCGTCCTCTTTGACGGCGCCGCCTGGGGGCAGGGCGCCGAGGTCGGCTCCGAGGAGGAACAGGAGTACCTGGGGATCCCCGGGCTGCTCGATGCCGAACAGTTGACGACCCTGCTGCGTGCACGCCAGGCCGAGCAGATCGCCGCACAGAAGAAGACGAGGGCGGCCGCCCGCCAGCGCGAGGCGAACTCCGGGGTATCGGACCACCGTGTGCGCGCGGCAAAGCGCAAGGAACTCCAGCATCTCGTGTCGGCGTGGTCGCGCCGCTCCGGAGACACGCACGCCGTCATCCACTCTCAACTGCGGAGCCGATGCGGTGGCCCGGAGATCGCGCAGGCCACGACCGAACAGATCGAAGCGCGGATCGCCCTGCTGCGCCAGTGGTTCGTCGGCAGGGGCTGAGCGGCTCAGAGAGTGATGTAGCGCGTCGGGATCGCCGCCTCGCCCTCGGACAGGCGCCACGCCTGGTAGGGGAGCTCATTGCGGGAGCGGATGTGGCGCGCCTGAGCCTGTTCGAGGGCATCGGGGCCCCACAGCTCGGAGTTGATGGCGCCGCCCTTGATGAGCGGGATCTGCAGGCGGCGCGCGCCGAGCTCGTCGAGGCGGGCGAGGGCCTGCTCGGCGCCGTCCGCGACGACGAGGACCTCTTCCGATGCGTAACCGTCTTCGTCGAGGAGGCGTCCGGCGTACTTGCGCCCGCCGACTGTGGACTTCGACTCCGACTTCTTCGCAACCCTGAGGCGAGTGCCGTCCGGGCCCTCACGCTCGACGAGTTTGTAGACGAGGGCGGCAGTGGGAACGCCGGAGCCCGTGACGAGTTTCGTGCCCACGCCATAGGAATCGATGGGGGCGGCGCCGAGGGCAGCGATCGCGTATTCGTCGAGGTCGTTGGTCACGGTGATCTTCGTGCTCGTTGCTCCGAGGGCGTCGAGCTGACCGCGGACCTTGAACGCCGAGGCGACCAAGTCGCCCGAATCGAGGCGGACCGCACCGAGTTCGCCACCGGCGGCGCGTGCCGCCTCAACCGCGTTGATGACTCCCCGTTCGACGTCGTAGGTGTCGACGAGCAGCGTCGTCGACGGGCCGAGCAGAGCAACCTGCGCGTCGAAAGCCTCGCGTTCGGAGTCGTGCAGGAGCGTGAAGGAGTGTGCGGCGGTGCCGATCGCGCGGATCGAGTAGCGCTTGGCGGCCTCCAAGTCCGAAGTTCCCGCAAAACCACCGATAATGGAGGCACGAGCGGCGGACACTGCGGCGCGCTCGTGTCCGCGCCTGGCGCCCATGTCCATGCAGGGGCGGCCGTGAGCGGCGATCGTCATGCGCGATGCCGCCGATGCGATGGCGCAGTCGTGGTTGAGGATCGACAACAGCAGCGTCTCCAGCATCGTGCATTCGGCGAAGGTGCCGACGACGGTCAGGAGCGGGGAACCGGGGAAATAGCACTCGCCCTCCGCGTAGCCGATGATGTCGCCGGAGAAGCGGAAGTCCTTGAGGTAGTCGAGGGCGTCATCGGAGACGATCGCGTTCGCGTGCAGCCAGTCGATCTGCTCGGGCTCGAACTCGAAGCGCTCCATCGCCTCGAGGATGCGGCCGATTCCCGCGACGACGCCGAATCGGCGGGTGGCGGGCAGCCTGCGTCCGAAGACTTCGAAGGTCGAGGACCTGAATGCGGTTCCGGCTTTGAGGGCGGCGTCGAACATCGTGAGTTCGTACATGTCCGTCAGCAGTGACGTGGAGACTGAGGAAGGCATATCTCTAACCTAGTCGCAATCGGTCGATTCTGTGTGCGCGAAAACCCGACGAATCGGGAACTCCTTGCTTAGTCTGGTTCTCATGTCGTGCGCTTCGACCAGTCCGGACACCGTTGCGGAGGCGCTTCATGCGCGCCACCCGCTGTGGCGCACCGTGGTGTGGGACGACCCGGTGAACCTCATGGACTACGTGACCAGGGTTTTCATGCGCCACTTCGGGTATTCGCATGAACAGGCCGAATCGCTGATGATGCAGGTGCACACGGTCGGCAGGGCCGTCGTCTCGTCGGGGCCGCGTGAGCGCGTCGAAGCCGACGTCGTCGCCCTGCACGGGTACGGCCTCCACGCGACTCTGGAGCCCGTTGAATGATCGGACCGTTCGTCTACGAGGATGGGGCGTACCGGGCACGGCTGACAGCGCCCCACACGACGCTGTTCATCCAACTCGTCCGTGAGATCCTCGTCGTCCTCGACGAGCCCGCCGAATTGTCCTCCGTCGTCAGTGCGACGACGGGATTGGAGACGCGGCGCGACATCCCCGAAGAGAGGGCACTTGAGCATCTGCTCCCCCCGATGAGCCTCGACCCCGACGATGCGTCGAGCCTGCGCGCGATGACGGAGGACTTCCTGCGTGCGGAGAAGTCCTCACGACTGCGCAGGGCCCAGTTGATGCTGGAGAAGTGCGAGCACCTGGACCTCGGCGAAATTGCGATCAGCGAGGACGAGGTGTGGGAGTGGCTCGGTGCGCTCAATGATATTCGTCTCGGATTGGCGGGCGAACTGAGCCTCCAGACCGATGAGGACGTGGTGAGAATCGAGGAACTCGCAGGACAAGCGCCTGTTGGAACACACGAGCAGAGCGCTGCGGCGATCTACATGATTATCACCTGGTGGCAGGATTCACTGATCTCGACCCTGAATTCTTGAGCCGGGTCGAACTAGTGTCCTGGTATGGACAACGCGCCGATCGGCATCTTCGACTCTGGCCTGGGCGGCCTGACTGTCGCGCGCGCGGTCATCGACAAACTGCCCGATGAACAGATCCTGTATCTGGGGGACACCGCGCACACGCCCTACGGGCCCCGCCCCATCGCCGAGGTGCGCCGCTACACCCTCGAATGCCTCGACGAACTCGCATCCCGGGGAGTCAAGGCGATCGTCATCGCATGCAACACCGCGACCGCTGCGGCCCTGTCAGACGCCCGCGAACGCTACTGGATCGACGCCCACATCCCCGTCATCGAGGTCATCACCCCTGCGGCCCGACAGGCGGTCACCTCGACGCGCAACGGTCGAATCGGCGTCATCGGGACGAATGCGACGATCCACTCCGAGGCGTATGCGGGGGCGCTCGCAGCCGTTCCCGGGCTCGCCGTCATCCAGCAGGCGTGCCCGCTGTTCGTCGACTTCGTGGAGCGGGGTGTGACGACGGGCCTGGAGCTTGAAGTCGTTGCGCGCGAATACCTTGAGCCCCTCAAGGCTGCCGACGTCGATACTGTCATCCTCGGGTGCACGCACTACCCGCTGCTCACCGGCGTCATCGGCCGCGTCATGGGGGACGGGGTCGCCCTCGTCACCTCCTCCGAAGCGACGGCGAATGTCGCCTACAACGAGCTCACCGACCGGGAACTCCTCCACGGGCCGTGGGGGAAGGGGGAGGAGCCAGCCCACGAGTTCCTCACCACCGGAACCGGTGATGCCTTCCCCGCACTCGCCAGGCGGTTCCTCGGCCCCGAGGTGGTCCGTGTCCGCGAAGTCACTCTCGAATCCGGAATAGGAGCCTGATGCGCCTCACCATCATCGGATGCACGGGCTCCATGTCGGGGCCCGCATCCCCCGCGTCCTGCTACCTCATCCAAGCGCCGGGCGTCGACCCGCAGACGGGGCTGGAGCGGATGTGGAATGTCGTCCTCGAATTGGGGCCGGGCTCCTTCGGCGCACTGTGGCGCCATATCGACCCGCGCGACCTCGATGCCGTGATCTTCTCCCACTGCCACGCGGACCATATGGGCGACGTCGTCTCCCTCCAGGTCCACCGCCGGTGGGGCCCCGCATCCGACCTGCCGCCGCTGCTCGTCGCAGGCCCCGCCGACACCGCCGAGCGGATCCGTCAGATCGACGGCGCTGCGCCCGATGAACAGTACTGCCGCGAGTTCTCATTCTTCACCCTCAGTGCCGAACAATCCTTTATGATCGGTCCGCTGAGCCTCACCCCCGCAGCGGGCTGGCACACGGTCGAGGCATACGGCGTCAGAGTCGAGGGGCCCGGCGAAGAGGAGGGGATGGCGTCCATGTTCTTCACCGGCGACACCGACGAGATCTCGACGATCCGCGAGGGCGCCCGGGGCGTGGACCTCCTGCTGACCGAGGTCGGCTTCACCCGTGCCGATACGACTCGGGGCATTCACATGGACGGGGTGCGCGCGGGCCGCCTCGCAGCGCAGGCGCAAGCGGGGCGCGTCGTTGCTACTCACATTCAGCCGTGGACGGACAGGGGCATCGTCGAAGAGGAGTTGAGGACCCACTGGTCGGGTCCCCTTGATTTCGCCGACGCCGATCGCGTCTTCATCGTCGAGGGCGAGTAAGCGCGGATTGCTCGGCTGCGGGCCATTCCCCGTGGTGGTCGGCGACCCATTGGAATAGTGCGGCGAGGATCTGCCCCGTCGCAGTGGACGAGTCCTCCTCGCCGGTGCGGTAGCGTACGAGTATCCGCCTGAAGCCCAGCCCGGGCAGGTGGGTGATGCGCATGCCGTCGAGGGAGATACCCCGTACCGCCATTGCCGGCAGGATCGTCGACCCTTTGCCCGCGCGTACGAGGGCGTGGGCGGCCTCGTAGTTGACGTACGAGTAGGGCACCCATTGGGGGTGGGGGAGGGTGGCGACGATCCGTGCGAGGGTGTGGGAGCCGATCGTGTCGGGGTGGACTCGCAGCCATGCGACATCGGCGAGGTCGCGTTCGGAGCCGACTCGCGGGGCGCCCTCGGGACTGACGAGGACCCATGGTTCGTCGATGAAGGGAGTGTCGGTGAAGCCGCGGGGCGCGGGCTCCGGCGTCGTGTCGCGCTCCAACATGAGCAGGTCGATGCGTCCCGCGCGAAGGGCCCCCATGCCGTGCGGCTCGTCGGTCTCGTCGAGATGGACTTCAATGCCCGGCAGATCGCGTTCGAGCTCGCCGATGAGGGGGAGGAGGACGGTGCGGATGACGGTGTGGAACGCGCCGATGCCAACGATCCCGGTGATCTGCCCGGCGATGGGGCGCAGACTGCGGGCGATGTCGTTGAGATCGTTCTCGATGCGCTCCGCTCCGGCGACGAGAATGCGTCCGGCGGGCGTGAGCGCGGCCCCTGTCGGTGAGCGATCGACGAGGTCGAGGCCGACTTCTTCTTCGAGGCGTCGGATCTGCTGGGACACGGCCGACGGGGTGAGTGCGAGGACATCGGCTGCGGCGACGATGCCGCCCTGGCGGTGGACTGCGAGGAGGTAGGCGAGACGCCTCGGATCGATATGCACCGCCGCCCCCGATTGTAGAAATAATGAAGTGTGACTATAGGGTAGTTCAATTGTGCTGCATGTGTGTGACGGGCATAATAGAAGTGTTGAAACGAGCAAAGGCGCTTGTCATCAACACAGAACGGAGTCAGTCATGTTTGCCCTTGTCCACGCTCTCTTCGTCCGAATCCGCAGGTCCGTCACCCGATACCGCAGACAGCAGCGCAACGAGCTCCAATTCTGCATGGACCGCTCCATTTACGGGGCCCTCGTCGCCCGCTGACAACGAGGCATCCGAGCCGCTCATGTCGATGAGCGGCGTGTTGGTGCGCCCCGGGTGTCCGCCGCGTCCCGACGGACTGCGTCGTGCTGCTCGATCCTCGTGCCGGTCACACATCCCGCCCATATTCTCCTTCCCGTCGGCGTTCGAAATGCTAGGACTATTCCTAGTCGCTGTGGAGGGCGGCGAGTGACGTGTTAACGGTGATACGTCGTGAGGATGAGGAAGGATCAAGCATACGTGCAAAAACGGTCGGAATTGCTGCTGCAGCGGCTCTTGCAATGACGATGCTCATGTCCCTCGTAGCGAATGCGGCGGGCACTTCAGGTTGTTACGCTTATACGGCGGTAGAAGGGCACCAACTCGGATCGTTCTGTCCGCTAAGATGAGAGCTATAATTGGCACAGGGCTGGCGGTCGATTCTACTTCAATTCTGGCTACTCAACCAACTACTACACTGCCTGGGCGAATAAAGGAGTGTATGCAACGACCGTGTGTGTTCATGGAGGTACTGTGACAAGTAAGTGGCAGCATTTTTCCAACTGACCGTTGAACGGTAGAAGTTGTTGTCAGTCGTGTGAGCATGGGCTCGTATGACTGACAACACCGTTTTTTCAGGAAAGGGGTCGGCAGTGTCTGTTCTTCGGAAGACTTCGACGGGTGCTCTCGTCGCCCTGTTTGCCGTGGTAGTCTCCGGATGTGCGTCTGAAGGCGTGAGCGGTCAACGGTCAGGTCTTTCTGATACCTCGCTGGCGGCATCAATTGAGCAGGAACGTGAGAATGCGAAGGGGAAGCCGTACGAGGAGTTCGTTCTGGCCGTTCTTGAAGATGGGGAGATCTCTGAGTCGGAGGTTCTCGAATCTCAAGCCCGAGTGACTGAATGTATGCGAGCAGCCGGGGTTGACGGCTTCGAATATCTGGGCCTTACTGGAGGGTCAAAAAATGATAACACGGCCGAAGATCCGAATGGTGAAAAGGCTGACGCGGCTTTGGATTCCTGCGAGAGGAAGCTCGGTCATATTCCGATATCAGGCTTGTATTACATAGCTAGAACCAGTCCTCATGGTGAGGACCCGGATGTGCTCGTCGCCGCGTGTCTCGTTAGGCGTCAAGTGGTCGATCCGTCCTATTCCGCCGAAGATTTCAAACGCGAGTTCATCGGATACATGGAGCAGCACGTGGATGGGGGTGTGGAAGGTGATCCGATGCTGGCCCTCTCCTACACGGTTCCCGTCGAAGAAGGAGCACGGGTGCTGGGCGAATGCATCGATCACCCGCTGGAAGGCGAAAGATGAGGCGCGCATGGGCGTTGGACCTGCTGGCGGCCCTGACCCTTGCGGGAACGGGAATGAGCGCCGGGATCCTGATCGCGCGCCAGCCCGTACCCGGTTCCCTGGTGGAGGCGCAAACCCTCGCGGCTGCTCCGGTATCGCACAGGGACTTCGCCGATGGGCGCAGAAGCCTCGATATCGACAGGGAGAAGATCATCGCCCTGGCGACGGATACTCCCCTCTGGCGCCCTCTTGAACGGGACATGCGCGGAGCCGATGTGGCCGCCCTCCAAAAGGAACTGGCCCGGCTCGGTTACGACGTAAGGGAGAGCGGGGTCATGGACTGGTCGACCCGCTTCGCGGCCGCCGACCTCTTGGGAATGGACGACGGCGATGGCGGCGTTCCGGACTCCATCCCTCACGACCGCTTCCTCTGGATCCCCTCCGAAACGGTGACGGTCGAAACTGTCGATGCTGCCGTCGGACAATCCGCCGACGTCACGACGCCCCTGTTCACACTGGCCGCCGCGCAGACCGAGGTCCGAATACAGATCCCCGCCGATGCGCTGGAGGGCGAACGCGAGATCGCCTTCGGCGACACGATCATCCCCGTCGGCGACTCCGGGCAGATCGACGACCCCGAGGCGATCGCCGTCATCCTCGCCTCCCCGCAATACGCCGCGGCGAAGGAGACGGCGAAGGAATCGGATGCCGTCTCCTTCCAAATGGAATGGAGCTTGCGAGAATCCACTTTGGTAACGGTGGTGCCCCCTGGAGCGCTGTTCGGCCTGTCCGGTTCCACCGGATGCATCGCCCATGAGGGCGTGGTCGTGCCCGTGTGAATCGTCACCCCCCAGGTGGGGCAGACCTATGCGGTCCCCGACAGTGACATTGACAGCGACGCCCTGAGCGCCGATGTTGGCGGCGCGCTCGCCCTCGAACAGGGAAACACCACGGTTCGCGCGGTATTCCCCTGGGACGAGCATGACGGTAGACGCCCCGGGTATGCCTATTCGATGTTCATTCCGACCACTGCCACAGGCGCGTTCGACGAGTGCTGGATCGACATGTGGCCGCTCAACGAACACGTGAACACACTGGCGCTCACCGCGATCATCCCCAGCGGCAGCAACGACCCTGTTCAGGTGGAGCAGTACAGCCTCAACCCCTCATTGGCAGCGCAATTCACTGGCCCGCAACTCTATGCGAATCGCACAACGCGCTACGCGACGGTAGCAGCGATCGGTATCGCCGCTGCGCTTGGAGCAGTGAGTATATGGCGGCGCCGCTTAGAAGTCGCCTCTGATTTGCATGCGGGCGTCACTAGAACCGATATGACTGTCAAACTCCTCATAGAGACAGCGCTTGTCGCATGCGCTGCTCCACTCATCGCTTCACCCGCCATCGTGTGGATCATCACCGCGAATGCCGTTGAGAATCACGGAGCCATGTGGACACTAGCGGCTGTGACACTGATGGGAACCATGGGCGCGGCGCTCGCCGGAGCACTCGCAGCAACCGCGCTCATCCGAGAACGCCGACTCTTCATCTATTTCAAGCGCCAATGAGGCGCGCCGGAGGCAACGGTGCGATGTACACGCGAACAGCCTCAGGCACCCGCCAGGGCGTCGATGATCGCGGGGGTGAGCGCCCTGAAGGCGATGCCGCGGTGACTGATCGCGTTCTTCTCCTCAGCGCTCAACTCGGCGGTCGTCCTCGAAAAGCCTTCGGGCACGAAGATCGGGTCGTAGCCGAAACCGCCGGTGCCGCGCCGCGAGCGCACGAGCGTGCCGCGCACTTCGCCCCGTTCAACGAATTCGCGGCCATCCGGGGTGACCAGCGCCGCCGCCGACACGAAGGCGGCGCCGCGATGGCGATCGGGAACATCGGCGAGCTGTGCGAGCAGCAGATCCAGATTCGCAGCGTCATCGCCGTGGCGGCCGCACCAGCGCGCGGAGAAAATACCGGGAGCCCCGCCCAGAATGTCGACGCTGATCCCCGAATCATCAGCAATCGCGGGAAGCCCCGTCGCCCTCGCGAGGGCGCGCGCCTTGATGAGGGAGTTCTCCTCGAAGGTGACGCCGTCCTCGACCGGGTCGTCGACGTCGAAATCGGACATGCGGGCAATGACGCCCGCCTCATACCCCTCCCACACGGGGGCGAGGATCGCCTCCAACTCCACGATCTTATGAGCATTGGAGGTCGCGAAAACGAGCCTGGGCGCAGCCGTCACAGCGTCACCGTCTCACCCGCGGGGGCGTCGAGGCAGCGGCGCTGCAGATCGGCGAGCCGAGCATTGCCGATCGACGCCAGATCGAGCAGATCGCCCAGTTCCTCGCGGTTGAAGGGCGCGTGCTCAGCCGTGCCCTGCACCTCGATGAATGCACCGGAGCCGGTCTGGACGATATTCATATCCGTCTGCGCGCGCACGTCCTCCGCATAGGGCAGGTCGAGCATCGGCGCGCCGTCGACGATGCCGACGGATATCGCGCTCACCGAGTCGGTGAGGACCTTCGCCCCCGCGGTCATGATGCCCTGGGAGACGCCCCATTTCACGGCGTCGGCGAGGGCCACGTAGGCACCGGTGACCGAGGCGGTTCGCGTTCCCCCGTCGGCGCGCAGCACATCGCAGTCGAGGACGATCGTGTTCTCACCGAGAGCCGCGACATTGATGACGGCGCGCAGGGAGCGCCCGATGAGGCGGGAGATCTCCTGGGTGCGCCCCCCGATCTTGCCCTTGACGGACTCTCTTTGCGAACGTTCGGATGTGGCGCGCGGGAGCATCGCGTACTCCGCCGTCACCCACCCCTCGCCGCCGCCCTTGCGCCAGCGGGGGACGCCCTCGGTGAGGGAGGCGACGCACAGGACCCGGGTGTCCCCGAACTCGACGAGGACGGAGCCCTCGCCCACTCCCGCCCATCCGCGGGTCATGGAAACGGGGCGGAGCTGGTCGAAGGTGCGCCCGTCGGCGCGCAGTTCACTATTCGTCATATGGAACAGCCTAGCCGAGGGGCGCCTACGGTAAAGACATGCATCTGGACCTGCCGCTGTTGCGCGCCGACTTCGCCCCCGCCCCCTCCATCCGGGAGAACATCGCCGTTGAGGCCCTCGTCAGGGACGGGCTGAGTGCAGTGGGACTCGATCCGTGTGTGAGCGAGGAGGACCGGGCGGCATGCGCCTCCGCGGCATTCGTCGTCGTCACCGAGGGCGGCGCGATCGGCATTGATCGGCGCACCCGCGACGACGAGGGCGCAGTGCGACTCATGCGCATCGGCGGCGAGGAGCGCGCCGCCCTAGTGCGCGAGGGCATGGGCGCCCACGTGGTGGGCGTCGTCGAGGGCGAACTCGTCATCGCGATCACCCCCATTGGCGCCGGGACGGGCGACCGCGCGTCGGATGCGCGCGAGGCGAGGAACTTCATCAGCGGCATCGTCGGACCCGATCTGCAGTGGGCGAACCTGCGCAGGTGCGGACAACTCCTCGCTCCCGCAGACGCAAGGATCGCGCTCGTCGCGGCAGCGATCACGAACTGGAACGCCGCCAACAGCTTCTGCAGTGCGTGTGGATGTGCGACTGCGCCGATCAACGGCGGCTGGGTGAGGAAATGCTCCGACTGCGGCCTCGTCGAGTTCCCACGGCACGACCCTGCGATGATCGTGCGCATCGAGGACGAATCCGGGCGGATCCTCCTTGCGCACAATCGCCTGTGGTCGAACACTATGTGCTCCCTGCTCGCCGGTTTCGTCGAAGCGGGGGAGACCCCCGAAGAAACGGTGATCCGTGAGGCCTACGAAGAAGTGGGGCTGCGAGTCGCGCCGCCGACTTACGTCACCTGCCAGCCGTGGCCGTTCCCGCGCTCCCTCATGATGGGATACGTGACGACACTGGCGCCGGGGCAGGCTCCCGAGCCGCGCCCGGACGGCGACGAGATCGAATGGGCGCGCTTCTTCACCCGCGAGGAGTTCCTCCGGGCCGTCGACGACGGGCAGATCAGCGCACCCGGGCCGACATCGATCGCCCACGCACTCATCGCTCACTGGTTGGGCCGTCCCATTCCCGCACCTGCGGATGCGCTCGATCCCCTCGGTTGAGATCGGGCGCAGCCCGATGCGCATCGACCGATGTCGCAGATGCGGATGGCGCATGGGAAGATCCGACTATGAGTGAGAACGAACCGCAGGCGCTCCTCGACGCCCTCGACCCCGACCAGCGGGCGGTCGCCCTGCAGGTCAAGGGGCCTCTCGTGGTCTTGGCGGGCGCGGGCACCGGCAAGACCCGGGCGATCACCTACAGGATCGCCTACGGCGTCGCCACGGGCGCCTACTCGCCCGACTCGGTCCTCGCCGTCACCTTCACGAAGCGCGCCGCCTACGAGATGCGCCACCGACTCGCACAGCTCGGAGTGCCCCGCGCCCAAGCCAGGACATTCCACTCCGCAGCGCTGCGCCAACTGCGCCATTTCTGGCCGACCGTCATCGGCGGCCCCATGCCGTCGCTGCTCGCAACGAAAGCGGGAATCGTGTCCTCGGCTGCGGCGCGCTTGGGAATCGCAGCGGATAAGACCACGGTGCGCGACCTGGCTGCCGAGATCGAATGGGCGAAGGTGTCGATGGTTGACGCCGAGCACTATGGGGAGCGGGTGCGGGCGGGCCACGTCGTCCCCGCGGGGCTGGGCGCCGACGACATGGCCAAGCTGCTTGACGTGTACGAGGACGCCAAAGCCGAGCGCGGCGTCATCGACTACGAGGACATCCTCGTCATGATGTGCGCGATGCTCCAAGAGCGCGCCGATGTCGCGGCGAAGGTGCGGTCCCAATACCGCAACTTCGTCGTCGACGAATTCCAGGACGTGTCCCTCGCGCAGCGGCGCCTCCTCGACCTATGGCTGGGGGACCGCCACGACGTGTGCGTCGTCGGCGACGTCGCGCAGACCATCTACTCCTTCGCGGGGGCCGACCCCCGTCATCTCGTGGACTTCCCGACGAGCCACCCCGGTGCGCGCGTCCTCGAATTGACGCGCGACTACCGCTCGACCCCGCAGATCGTCGCCATTGCGAATCGGGTGATGTCCATGGCCGCCGGAACCTCAGGGGCGGTGCGACTGACATCGCAGCGAAGCAGCGGCCCTGCCGTGTCCTTCACCTCCTACGCGTCTGACCGGGACGAGGCGGCGGGCGTCGCGGGCAAGATCCGAGCGCTCATCGATTCTGGAACCCCGGCGCACGCGATCGCCGTACTCTACCGTATGAACAGCCAGTCCCAACCATTCGAAGAGGCTCTCGCCAATCAGGGGATCCGCGTCGCCATGACCAATTCGACCCCCTTTTTCCAGCGCGAAGACGTCGCCAGGGCGATGAGCGCGCTGCGCACCGCCGCGATGTCCCCGGAGGCGCAATCGGGGGAGCTGGCCGCGCTGGTGGCGAACGCGCTCGGCGCTGTCGGCTGGACGGAGGAGGCCCCCCAAGGCGGGGCCCTCCTGGAGCGGTGGAACAACCTGAACGCGATCATCGCCTGGGCCGAGGACTCGGCTGCGCCCACAGTGGAGGGGTTCCTCGCAGAACTCGACGAGAAGGCGCAATACCAGGTGGAGCCCGAAAAGCAGGGGGTTGAGCTGTCGACGCTGCACGCTGCGAAGGGCCTGGAATGGGATGCGGTGTTCCTCGTGGGCGCCGCCGAGGGGCAATTGCCGATCTATCAGGCAACGACGCCCCGGGCGCGCGAAGAGGAGCGGCGCCTCCTCTACGTGGGGATCACCCGCGCGAAGGACGTCCTCGACATCTCCTGGGCGCGTTCGCGCGGCAGCGGGGGCCGTCAGGCTCGCACCCGCTCGCGCCTCCTCGACGGGATCTGGCCTGAAAACGAGGGCCGCTCCTCCTCGCGGCCCGCGCATGCGGCGCCCTCGGCGAAAATGCGCGCGAGAGAATTCGAGGCGAGCGCCCCGGCTGAGGTCCTCGCCCTTTTCGAACGACTCAAGGCATGGAGGACGCTGGTTGCGACAGCCTCGTCGAAGCCGTCCTACACGGTATTGACGGACCAGAGCCTGCGCGACATTGCCATGGAGCGCCCCGAATCTGAACGGGAACTGTTGAGGATCAAAGGCATTGGGGACGTCAAGATGTCCCTCTACGGCGCGGATCTCCTCGCGATCGTCGCGGACAACCGCGTCATCGAGGCGCCATGATGCCGCTATTGCACGGCCGTCGTGCGGGCGCTTCAGGCGTCTGAGCGCTCGATGAGCGCCGCCAACGGCGCATAGTGCAGGTCGACGGCTGCCAGATACGCGTCGATGTTCCCCGCCTCGCATGCGGCGAGGATGTCTCCGTGGGCCTGTGCGGCGGCACGCATTGCCGCACTGTCGGCGGATTTGAGTTGCGGCGTCACCGACTGGTGGATCAGCCACATCGCCGACACGAGTTGCTGGATGAGGTCGTTGTCGAGGTATTCGAGGAGTCCGGAGTGGAATGCGATGTCCTCCTCGTAGTAGATCCGCCCTTCCGTCGCCTTGGTGCGCATCCGGTCGACCAGCGTCCACAGGTCGGGGTTCTCGCTGCCCTTCATGGCGGAGACGAGTTCGACGGAGATGCCCCGATCAAGGGCGCGGCGAATGGCGACGACCTCGGACAGCGATTTCGCGCCGTCGCTTCCGAGGGCGCTGCGCAGCAGGAGTGTTTCGACGAGGGGCTGCATGGACATCTCTCCGACGAAGGAGCCGCGCCCCTGGTGGGAGGACACGATGTCGAGTGCTTCGAGCTTTCGCAGGGCCTCGCGGACGGAGGAGCGCGATACACCGAGGTCGGCGCACAGGACGGCCTCGGTGGGCAGGGGCGCCCCCGGTTTGAGGTCATGGGTGAGGATGTAGCTCTTGATTGCGTTCATCGTCATTGATGAACGATTCGAGCCGACGGGAGGCTCTTTATCGTTTTGCAACATTCTTGAGCCTACAAGATCACTCAAAACCGCTTGCAAAGATTTGTCAGACAACATATCGTCATTCTACCGGATACGAGCCCCCCGCTCGATCGATTCTCAACGATGAGGAGTAACAATGCGTTTACGCAAGCATCTGGCTGCAGGCGTCGCGCTCATGGCGACCGCGACTCTTGCTCTGACTGCCTGCGGTGGCGGCACCGCCAAGACCGCGACACAGTCGGAGAGTACTCAGACCTCGACTGGATCCACGGCTCCGAAAGGTGAACTGAACCTCGGCGTCGCCTACGAAACGACGGACTATGGTCCGATCACGACCTCTGCTCTGGCAATGGGCACCAACTGGGAGGTCCTCGAAGGCCTCTATCAGTTCCACATGTCCGACTACTCCGTCTACCCGGCGCTTGCCAAGGGCGAGCCCACCAAGGTATCCGACACCGTTTACGAGGTGACGCTGAGGGACGGCGCCAAGTTCTCCGACGGCACCGACGTCACCGCTGACGATGTTGTGAGTTCCTACGCCCGCACCACTGACGATAAGTCCATCTACAAGCAGTTCTTCACCTTCGTGAAGTCCGTGGAGGCCAAGGACGCGAAGACCGTTACGATCACGCTCAACTATCCCTTCGCGAACATCAAGGAGCGTTTCGCGAACGTCAAGATCGTTCCCACCTCCATGGATGCCGACGCGCTCAAGGCCAAGCCGACCGGCTCCGGCCCCTACAAGTACGAGACCATCTCCCCGACCGAGGTCACCGCGGTTCCCAACCCGAACTACAACGGCCAGTACCCGGCACAGGTCGAACGCCTGCGCTGGCACGTCCTCAAGGATGACTCTGCGCGCCTGGCCGCCGCCCTCGATGGCACGACCGATGTGATGGAAGCGGTTCCCTCTTCCGCAGCCGACCAGATCAAGGCTGCGGGCTGGACGGTCGACGCCGTCCAGGGGTACGGCAACCCCTTCCTCATGTTCAACACCTCCAAGGCGCCCTTCAACAACGCCAACGTCCGCCAGGCGCTCCACCGCGCCATCGACAAGCAGAAGCTCATCGACTCCGCAATGGAGGGCCAGGCAACGGTCGCGACCTCGTTCCTCCCGGATACCAACCCCTCGTACAAGAAGACCGCGACCCAGCTGGACTACAACGTTGACGCCGCGAAGGCCGCCATCGCCGAGTCCGGCCTCACCGAGATCAACCTCACCACTACGGACCACCCGTGGATCCAGAACCTGATCCCCCAGATCAAGGCCGACTTCGAGGCTCTCGGCCTGACGGTCACCGTCAATTCGATGGCGTCCTCGGATCTCTACTCGAATGTCGCCGACGTCGACAACCCGACATACGATGTCATCCTCGCCCCCGGCGATCCCTCAGTCTTCGGCACCGACCCTGGCATCATTCTCGGATGGTGGAACGCTGACAACGTGTGGACCAACAAGCGATCCCAGTGGAAGAACGCTGATCCTGAGACCTTCAACAAGTTCCAGGAGATCATGAACGAAGCAGTCCAGCTCGACGGCGCCGAGGCGAAGGCCAAGTGGGGCGAAGCCCAGGACTTCCTCGCTGAGCAGGCAGTGACCTACCCGCTCTTCCACCGCAAGCTGATCACCGCCTACAACGGTGGCAAGCTCACCGGTTTCAAGTCGATCGCATCGACTGGCCTCGACCTCGTAGGAGTCGGACTCAAGTAATCGAGTCCCTTCTGCCGCTTGGCAGCCCCAATCCGATGAGGAGGGGCGGGTGCTTCCCGTCATCCGCCCCTCCTTTTCTGTGCCGAGCGGACTATTCAGGAGTATGAGCAGTGAATAATCTGTTGAGATTAATTGGGCGCCGCCTCGTCGCGCTCCCCATCATGATCATCGGCGTTTCCTTCCTCGTTTTCTTCATCATGTCGCTCTCACCGATCGACCCCGCCTACTCGGCCCTTGGAGAAACGGCGAGCCCCGAAGCACTTGAGGCCTACCGCGTCGAGCACGGCCTCGACAAACCCTTCTTCGTCCAATACGGCACATACCTGCTCGGGATGCTCACAGGCGATCTGGGCACCTACGGCGTCGGCACCGCCAACAGGGTGTCCGACCTTGTTGCGCAGGCACTCCCCGTCACCCTTCAGCTGACCTTCCTCGGTCTGCTCTTCGCCATCATCCTGGCCTTCCCCCTGGGCATCCTCGCGGCGATCTACCGCGACCGTTGGCCCGACCAGCTGATCCGCGTGATCTCGGTCGTCTCCATCGGCACGCCGTCCTTCTGGCTCGCAGCACTCCTCGTGCTCGGATTCGTGGGCACACTGCCGGTTTCCGGGCCCCTGCCCGCATTCACCGACAACCCTGCGGGCTGGTTCGGGCGCATGCTGCTGCCCGCGGTCGCCCTCGCGGTCCCCGTCGTCGGGCAGATGACGCGCGTCGTGCGAACCTCCATGGTGGAAGAACTCGATCGCGACTACGTGCGCACCGCGCTCGGCGCCGGCATTCCCAAGTCGATCGTCGTCGCCCGCAACGTCCTGCGGAACGCCCTCATCACGCCGATCACCGTCCTGGGCCTGCGCATCGGCTACCTCATGGGCGGCGCGGTGGTCATCGAGATCATCTTCGCCATTGACGGCATGGGTAAAGCGGTGCTCCTCAAGGGCATCCAGGAGAACTGGGTGACTCTCGTGCAAGGCGGCGCACTCGTCGTGGCGATCGCCTTCATCGTCGTCAACATCATCGTTGACATGCTCTACCTGCTCATTAATCCGCGTATTAGGTCGGTGTGATGATGAATCAGAAGGAAAAACTCGACACTGTCACTACCCCGGGCGCCCGCTTCAGTCGCATCGGCGCAATGTCGATCGGTGCGAAGATCGCCATGGGCGTTCTGGCGATCGTCTGTCTCATCTCCGTCCTCGCGCCGCTCATCGCGCCCTACGCCGCCGACCAGATCTTCACCAAATGGGAGGCGCCCAGCGCCGAACACCTCTTCGGCACCGATCACGTCGGCCGCGACATCTTGAGCCGCGTCCTCTACGGCGGACGCTTCTCCTTGATGATCGGCCTCTTCTCAACCCTCATCGCACTGTTCTTCGGTGCGATTATCGGGTCGGTCGCAGCGGTCGTGCGCAAGTCGATCTCCGAAGTCATCATGCGAATCCTCGACATCATCATGGCTGTGCCGGGTATCGCCATGGCCGCAGTCTCCGTCCTCGTCTTCGGACGCGCACTGCAGAAGGCGGGTAATGTCACCGCCCTCGTCTTCGTCATCGTCTGCTCGATCGCATTCGTCTACATCCCGCAGTTGTCGCGCATCGTCCGCGCGAATGTCATGGCGGCCTACGGCGAGGACTACGTCCGCGCAGTCATCGTCGCCGGTGCCCGCGCACCGTGGATCCTCATCAAACACGTCATGCGCAACACTGCGGCACCGGTCCTCGTCTTCGCGACGGTTCTCGTCGCCGACGCGATCATCCTGGAGGCATCCCTGACCTTCATCGGTTCGGGTCTCCAAGCGACGACCGTTCCCACATGGGGCAATATCCTCTCCGAGGCGTCCTCGAATCTGTCCGTCATGCTCGGCAAGTGGTGGACGGCATTCTTCCCCGGCGTGTTCATCATGCTGACGGTCTTGTGCCTCAACATCTTGTCCGAGGGCATCACCGATGCCATGGTCGCAGCTCCCAAGGGCCCCGCAGTCGCCCCGGTCTCTTCCGGCGCCCAGCGCGAGGCCGACCGTCTGCTGCTCGACCCGCGTCGCGCCTACGCAGAACAGGCAGAGTCGCTGCAGGCGAGCCTCGACGCCCTCGAAAAAGTTGAGTCCAGCCGCACCGACCGTTTCGAATCGACATCGACCGAGGCGCCGCTGCTCGAGGTCAAAGACCTGTGCATCAAATTCGACAACCACGGAGACGTCAACGTCGTCGACCACGTGTCATTCTCGGTCCGCCCGGGTGAGACGATGGGCCTCGTCGGAGAGTCCGGCTGCGGCAAGTCCATCACCTCGCTGTCAATCATGGGACTCATTAGCCCGAAGTCGACGCTGTCGGGTGAGATTCTCTACCAGGGCAAGAACCTCTTCGACATGTCGCCCGACGAACGTCAAAAGCTCCTCGGGCACGAGATGGCGATGATCTACCAGGATGCCCTCTCGTCGCTTAACCCGGCGATGCTCATCAAGACTCAGATGAAACAGCTCACCAGCCGCGGCGGCACCCGCTCCGCGGAGGAACTGCTCGAACTCGTCGGCCTTGACCCGAAGCGCACCCTGGAGTCCTACCCGCACGAGCTCTCCGGCGGCCAGCGCCAGCGAGTACTCATCGCCATGGCGCTGACCCGCGATCCGAAGCTCGTCATCGCTGACGAACCGACTACCGCCCTCGACGTGACAGTCCAGAAGCAGGTCATTGCACTGCTCAACGAACTGCGCGAGAAGCTCGGCTTCGCCATGATCTTCGTGTCGCACGACATCGCCCTCGTAGCCGAGGTCGCGCACTCGATTACCGTCATGTACGCGGGTCAGGTCGTCGAACAGGGCCCCACCTCGGAGCTGCTCGAACACCCGACTCACGAGTACACGCGGGGCCTGCTCGGCGCCGTACTCTCCATCGAGTCCGGTTCGGGACGCCTCCACCAGGTGCCCGGCGTCGTCCCGTCGCCCCGCGACTTCCCCACAGGCGACCGCTTCGCACCGCGCTCCTCGCACCCGGACTACGGCCTGGATATTCGACCCGTCCTTACCGAGGTCAGCCCCGGTCACGTGTATGCGGCACTCCCGCCGCGCCCCGAGACCGTCGGCGTCACCACGAACACAGGGGAGGAGAACTGATGACTTCCGCACACACCCCGATCATCGAACTCAAGGATGTTGAAGTTTCCTTCACCTCGCGAACGGGTTCGCTATTCAAACCGAATAAGGTTCACGCGGTGCGCGGCGTCAACCTCGCCGTCATGCGCGGACAGACGCTCGGCCTTGTCGGCGAGTCCGGCTGCGGCAAGTCGACGACCGCCAACGTCATGTGCGGCCTCGTCGCCCCCACCGCCGGACACGTGTACTTCAACGGCGAGGAAGTGACCAAGCGGACCGCTGAGGCCCGCCGCCGTATCGGACGAGTCGTCTCCGTCGTCTTCCAGGACCCGGCGACCGCGCTCAACCCGCGAATGATCGTCCGCGATCAACTCGCCGACCCGATGCGCGTCCACAAGATCGGCACCGAGGCCGAACGGCAGAAGCGAGTCATGGAACTCATCTCCATGGTGGGCCTGCCTTCATCCGCCCTCGAGACCCTGCCTGGCCAGCTCTCCGGCGGCCAGCGCCAGCGCGTCGCCATTGCGAGGGCGCTGTCACTCGGCCCCGACGCGATCATCGCCGACGAGCCGACCTCTGCCCTCGACGTCTCGGTGCGCGCCCAGGTTCTCAACCTGCTCACCGACCTCAAGAGGGAGCTCAACCTCGCAATGGTCTTCATCTCTCACGACATCCAGACAGTCCGTTACATCTCCGATCGCATTGCCGTCATGAACAAGGGACTTGTCGTGGAGGAGGGGCCCGCGGCCGAGTTGCTCGCCAATCCGAAAGACCCCTACACGCGTACGCTGCTCGGCGCAGCGCCGTCCCTGTTGCACCCGACTCTTGAAGGAGACAAGAAATGACCGCTCCGCTCCGCGGCGTCATCCCGCCATTGGCGATCCCGCACAAGGACGGCGCACTCGACACGGTTTCACTAGACCGTCACGTCAATCGCATGATTGACGCCGGAATCCACGGCCTGTTCGTGCTCGGCTCCTCCGGTGAAGTGGCGTTCTCCACGTCCATCCGCCGCGCTGAGATCCTCGACGCCGCAATCGCCAGCGTCAATGGCCGCATCCCTGTCATCGCGGGTGTCATCGACACGGAGACCGACAGAGTCATCGAGCACATCCGCCAGGCAGAGTCCTTCGGCGTGGACGCGGTCGTCGCGACCGCCCCGTTCTACGCCCTCCAGGGCGAGGCCGAGGTGTATGCGCACTTCCGCGCGCTACGCGAGGCGACAGACCTGCCGATCTGGGCCTATGACATCCCCGTATGCGTCCACACAAAGCTGTCGAACAAGCTGATCATGGATCTCGGCACAGAGGGCGTCATCGCGGGCGTCAAGGATTCGTCCGGAGACGACGTCGCATTCCGCTGGCTGTGCCGTGAGAATGCCGAGGCGGAGCACCCGCTTCAGCTGCTCACCGGACACGAAGTCGTCGTCGACGGCGCTTACATGTCCGGCGCCGACGGGTCCGTCCCCGGACTCGGCAACGTCGATCCGCACGGCTACGTGCGCCAATGGGACGCTTACCAGGTGGGCGACTGGGAGACGGTTCGCGCCGAACAGGACCGCCTCGCCGACCTCATGCGCATCGTCCAGGTGTCCGGAGTCCAGGGCTTCGGCGCTGGAATCGGGGCCTTCAAGACCGCTTTGATGCTGCTCGGAGTTTTCGACACGAATGACATGCCGACTCCGGTCAAGGCCCTTGAAGGTGACAACGTCGCGTGGGTCGAGAAGGTGCTCCGCGATACGGGCATGCTCGACTGATCGTACTCGCCGGGGGTGGTGGGGCCGCGGCCCCACCACCCCCGGACCCACCGTAAATTTTCGAGGAGTATCCAGTGTCTGACCAGCCAGTGGAGGAGACCTTCCCGATTCTCGCGCTCGACATCGGCGGCACGAAGATCGGATGGGCGATCGTTGATGAGGTCGAAGGCGAACTGTCGATCATCGAGTCCGATGCCATCGCAACGAGGGCCAACGAAGGCGGCCCCGCCGTCGCCGATAGGATCTGCGGCCTCGTCGAGGAGATACACCAGCGCTTCCCGGCACTCACAGGCATCGCCGTCGCCAGCGCTGGCGTCGTCAACCCCACTGACGGGTCGATCATCTCCGCAACCAACACGATGCCCGGATGGGGCGGCACTCCCCTGGGGGAACGCCTGCGCGCATCTACCGGACTGCCCGTGCAGGTCCTCAACGATGTCCACGCCCACGGCCTCGGCGAAGCGCGCCTGGGGGCCGGACGCGGATACGACACGGTCCTGTCCATCGCAGTGGGCACCGGGATCGGCGGAGCCATCATCCACGACTCCGAAGTCGTATTCGGAAGCCACTACCTGGCCGGCCACGTCGGCCACATCCACCACCATTACGCCCCCGACATGCAATGCTCATGCGGGCGTATGGGTCACATCGAAGCCTTCTGCTCGGGGTCGGGCGTCACCGCCTGGTACGCCCAGCGCCGCTCAGACTCCGACCCCGAGGCCCGCAATGGCCGCGAACTCCAAGAACTCGCGGACTCCGGTCACGCCCTCGCCCTCTCCTGCTTCACCGAATCCGCCTACGCGCTCGGGGAGAGCATCGGATCACTCGCCAACACGATCGACCCGTCGATCATCATCATGTCGGGATCGATGACCCGCTCGGGTGAGGCGTGGTGGGACGCCGTGGCGGCAGGCTATGCCTCCAGCGCCATGAGCGCTGTCGCCCCAGTCGCAATCGTCCCAGGCGAACTCTCTGGCGCCGCCCCGCTGATGGGAGCGGTTCTGCACTACCTCAACCGCCGCGGTGCGCGCTGACGCGCTCCGAAGCACTCATCGAAACACGAAAAAGGGAATACATCATGGTTCATCCGCTCATCGAATCACTTCGCGGCACACTCATCGTCTCCGTCCAGGCATACCCCGGGGAGCCGATGCGCCATCCCGAGACGATGGCGCAGATCGCGCGGGCAGCGGAAATCGGCGGCGCGAGCGCGATCCGCTGCCAGGGACTGTCCGACATCTCCGCCATCAAGGGCCGCGTTCAGGTCCCCGTCATCGGACTGTGGAAAGAGGGTCACGAAGGTGTGTACATCACGCCGAGCCTGCGCCACGCCCGTGCCTGCGTCATGGCGGGCAGCGACATCGTCGCCGTCGATGCCACCTCGCGCCCCCGCCTTGACGGGCGCAGCTTCGCTCAGACTTGCGAAGCCCTCCACGGGGACGGCACTCTCGTCATGGCTGACTGCGGCTCCTTCGCTGACGCGGCAGCGGCTTATGAAGCCGGAGCCGATATCATTTCGACGACCCTCGCCGGGTATAGTGACGACCGTGAGAAGACTGAGGGGCCCGACCTCGAACTTCTCAGGGAAATCGTCGCCGCCTACCCCGACGCCGCAGTGATCTGCGAGGGGCGCGTCCACACGCCCGCTGATGCCGCCGCCGCTATGGAGGCTGGGGCGTTCGCCGTGATCGTCGGAACGGGTATCACTCATCCCACGTCGATCACCTCGTGGTTCGCTGCCGCCGTCGAGACGCGCTGAAGGATCGGCGAATTCAGTCGATATGGTCACGACATGCCGTTATGAGGTTGACGGGGTTCACGAGCGGGGAACGATGATCCTTTTGGGGGATCCCGCCGGGCACACTGACCACTTGGATGCTATTCGGGATCTCTTCGCACCACAGTGGCGCATCATCCTCGTCCGCAGGCTGTGTGCCGATGGCGTTGACGAGGATGGAGCCGGACCCGATTGGGCGGGGGCTGCCACGGATTTCGTCGCCTCCCGGGTCTCAACGACACCGGGGCGGGGAGTCGTCCTCGTCGGAGTCGGCGCGGGGGCCGCCATCGCCGCGACGGTTGCCGCGTCGATCCCGCAGGTGATCCTCGCGCTCATCGTTGACGCCGGGGATGTTGTCGCGGCACCGGTGCCGACGCTCGCAGCCCCATGGGACGATGCCGAGGCGGTGGCCTTCCTCGGCCGGGAGGTCCCCGAGTTCGCGGTCGCCCGCCCGTATTGCGCCCCCGATCAGCGGGCCAAGGTCGACCTCGATCCGCTTGCCGGTTGGCGCCCGACCCTGCAGTCGCGCGCCGTCACCGCCCGCACCTTCACTCCGCCGGAAATCCCCGACGGCATCCGGGTACGGGTGGAGGACTTCGGGGGAGTGGAGTGCCGGGTCTTGGCCGACAAGTCACTGCCCGTCGGCGCCGTCCTCTTCGTCATCCACGGAGGCGGATTCACTCGCGGCGAGGCAAGATTCGAGGACCCGCGCAACCTTACCTTCATCGAGGACTACACCCGCAGGTGGGGCGGGGGCTTGGGGGGCGGCTTCATGACGATCACGCCCGAATATCGACTCGCCCCCGAATACCCCTACCCCGCGGGGCTTGCCGACACGCTCGCCGCGCTGCGCGCCGTATTCGACCGATATGCGGGGCTGCCCCTCATCATCGTCGGCGACTCTGCGGGGTCGGGCATGGCGAATCAGGTTCTGTGGAGCCTGCGATCCGATGAACTCGCCCTCATCAGCGGCGTCGTCGCTTTCGAACCGTGCCTGGACCCCGCAGTTGATACGACTTCGACCTACGACTACGCTACGGGGCCCATCTGGCCGCGTCCGACGGCCATTGCGTCGTGGGGTGAGTACTGCGATTCGGGAGCGCGCCCCTGGCAGGTGCATCCCCCCATCGGGCGGGTCGACCCGGCCTTCCCGCCCGTGTTCGTCACCGTCAACACTGCAGATGTCCTGCGAGATGAGGCGATCGCGTGGACGATGCGTCTCATCCGCGGCGGTGCCATCGCTGAACTGCATTGCTTTCCCGGTACTGTGCACGGCTGGAGCTCGGTGCCCGGCACCAGCACGTGGGACAGGGTGACGGATGCGCTGCTCCCATTCGTGGATCGGTGCCTGCGCGGGCGGGATGCATGGATCGCACCTGCGGACGCCGAATGAAGAACTCGGTCATATGACACACTGGGCACTGTTCGTGCCTGCCTCCATCAGAAAGGAATGACGATGCGCATCGCCATTGTTAATAGTGAAGAAGAAATCGCGCGCCTCGCTGCCGACCGCGTGTGCGAAGTTTACCGTTCCAAGCCGGATTTCGTGCTCGGCCTGGCAACAGGATCCTCTCCGATCCCCCTCTACGATGAGCTGGTTCGCCGCTACGAGGCGGGTGAAATCTCATTCGCACAGGTGAAGTCGTTCAACCTCGACGAGTACGTCGGCCTGCCGCGCGACCACTTCGAGGGGTACGCGAACTTCATCCGCCGCCACCTCGTCGGACGCGTCGACATGCCCGAGGGTGCTGCTCACGGACCCGACGGATGGGCGGAGGACCTTGATGCGGGAGCCGCTGCCTACGATCAGGCGATCAAGGATGCCGGGGGCATCGACATCCAGGTCCTCGGCATCGGTTCCGACGGCCACATCGGCTTCAACGAGCCCGGCGGCTCCCTGTCCTCGCGCACGCACGTCGGCGTCCTCACCGAACAGACACGCCGCGACAACGCCCGCTTCTTCGACGGCGACATCGACCAGGTGCCCACCCACTGCGTCACGCAGGGCATCGGTACGATCATGGACTCGCGCGCGCACGTGTTCATCGCCACCGGCAAGGGCAAGGCACGCGCCGTCAAGGAGATGATCGAGGGCGGCGTCTCGCAGCGCTGGCCGGCGACTGCACTGCAGTACCACAACGACGTTCTCGTGATCATTGACGAGGACGCGGCGTCCGAACTCGAACTCGCAGACTTCTACAAGGAAGTGTGGACCAAGGAGAACGCCTGAGTGATGTGAGCCGGAGGTCGACCGGGGATCGCCTCGGTCGATCCCCGTGCATGATCCATCGCCATGGTGCCGCGGTGCTACTGCAGTGCAGCGGCGGGCTCGTTGATGCTGAAGGGAGCACCCGCGGCCCCACATCCGCATCCCGGGTGGGCGTGAACGACCTCGCGCGTCTGCCGCCCCGCCGCATCGACCCGGATGATGACGGCAGAGGCGTCTGCTCCGTTGGCCGATTGTGTTTCCTCATAGTGACTGAGCATCTGGGCGGCGATGGACGCCGCCTGGCTCGTCGCCGCCGACGATGCGGCGAGTAGTGGCCATGAGGCTGCCCAATGATCGACGAGTGGGGCCAGGGGGTCTGCATCGGCTCGGTGCAGCGCCCCGCACAGGTGGCACGGGGTGACCCCCGGGACGGTGTACGGGCCGATCTCGTACCCGAATTCCGTGCGCAACACCATGAGATGGGGGAGGTCCTGTGCGATGTACGCGCTCGTCTCATCGAGGCCGATCGTCCGGTCACGGATGATGATCGCCGCGTCGGGCAGAGACGACGGGCGCAGATCCACATGCGGCCATCGCTCTTCGACATAACGTCGGATCGCCGAGGTGCGGGTCGTCCCGCGCTGCTGAGTGCCCAGGAGGCGTGAGAGACCTTCGTCAACCCTTGATGAGTCCCGAATGGTCAGCGCGACGGCGTACTCGTCGAGGAGGCGATCAATGAGCGGGGGGATCAGTTCGGTGACGCCGTCGATCAGGAGATGCAGACGCTCACTGTGAGGGTCATTCGCTGCGAAACCGGTGGAGCGCAGGCGCGCCTGCAAATGCGCGGGGATGAGGCGCGGGCTGCGCCCCCACGAGCTGGTCGGGCGGATGTAGGAGGGCAGAGCGGCGTTCGCCCCGTGGATGAGGGCTGCGATGTCGCTGCTCGGCAGGTCGGCGATGATCTCATGATGATCGGCGTCCGTGCCGATCTGAATATGCGTCTGCGTCCTGCGCACGACGGCGGTGCCCGGTCTGAACTTCATGGGAGCCTCCTAGAGAATCGGTCACTGCATCGAGTATGCCGATTGCGGAGGCCCCATGGGGGTTATCCACAGGCGTCAGGAGGGGTCGTCCTCGTCGGGGTCCAGGCCGGCATCCCGCAGGGTCTGCGATTCGGGGTCGTCGTCGGGCGACAATCCGGGCGCCCATCCCATCGTCCCGTCGAGGAGCGAGGCAAGGGCAGCGTCGATATCCGCATCCTGCTCCTGGGCAGCGCGACGAAGAGTGAGGAAGGTATCCGGGGTGTCCAGTTCAGTGCGGGTGGGCACCATATCGGGGTGCGACCACAGTGCGTCACGGGCCTCCGCACCGCCGTCGGCCTGGACGAGGGAGAAGATCGAGGCGGCGCCGCGCGCCCGGCGGGGGCGCATCGTTAAGCCGATGAGTTGACCGAGGATCTGCTCGGCGGGGCCGCCAGAGGCGCGCCTGCGGCGCATCATCTCCCGCAACTGATCCGCGTGGGGCAGGTAGGGGGCGAGCGCCTGAGCGGTGACGACCTCCACCCACCCCTCGATGAGTGCGAGCAGGGTTTCGAGGCGCTCGAGGGCGACCCTCTGCTCCTCGGACACGCTCAGGGCGAAAATGCCTCCTGACAGGGCGTTCTCCATGGATTCGGGATTCGACGGGTCGATGCTGCGGGCGGCCTGCGCGATCGCCTCGGCGTCAATGTCGATGCGGGCGCTGTAACGTTCGACGGCCCGCACGAGGTCGCCCTCGAGCCAGGGCACTGAGGCGAAGAGCCTGCGGTGGGCGCACTCGCGGACCGCTATGAATTGGAGGATTTCGTCGAAGGGGATATCAAGCCCCTCGGCGAATGCTTCAACGTTGGACACGACGAGTCCGGTCGTCGATTCTTTCGTCAAGGGAATGCCCACATCGGTGGAGCCGAAGGCCTCGGCCGACAGGCCCGCTAGGGCGTTGCCGATCTGTGCGGCGAACATCATTGCCGACAACTTCGGCATCATGTCACGCGTCTGCCCGAGCATCGCCGCCATTCCCTCCGGCAGGGGAGGATCGGCCGAGTCAGCGCCCTCGTTGCCCAGCTGCTGGGTGAGGGCGGAGGTGAGCGCCCGGGACACGTTCTGGGCGACCGGGTTGCAGATGGTCTTCCACATGTCGAGGGTCGCGTCGATCCACTCGGTGCGGGTCCATGCGGCGCGGGCGACCCTGCCCGGAGAGAAATCCGTCGCCGTGTCGAGCCACAGGTCCGCGATCGTGAGGGCCTGTTTGGCGCGCTCGGCTTGGGCAGCGGTGAGCGTCGGATCCCCTGAGGCGTAGGCGCGCTGGCGTGCACCGTCTGAGACGAGACTCCAATTCACGGGCTCCGTCGTCGTGTTCATGAGGAAGCGCAACTGGGTCAGGGCGGTGTTGAGTACCGCCGGGTCCGAGAATTCGGTGGGAAGCGACGAGGCGTCGAAGCCCTGGGCCTCCATGGCGCGCATCGCTTCTTGTGCCGCCTGCTCGCCGAGCATCTGGCGCAGAAAGTCCTCGAATGGATTCGCTCCCTGGGAGCCGGAGTCCTCTGTCATGCTTCGACATTACCCGCCGTCGCCCGTTCAACGCTGGATGAAACCTCACAATCCGCTGTGAATGAACAGGGGAAGCCCCGACGCGTGACGCAGCAGTGGGCGCACGGAGCCGCGAGGGCACACAATAGGGCGATGATGAACTCGAACGATGCCGCCTCCGCCACCTCCACGCCCCCGCCGGACGAGGGGGAGACCGGGCTCCGGCCCCGCCGCGATTTCATCGGCGAGCCAACGCATTCTGACCTGCGGCGCCCCCTGTGGTGTTTCGGCGCCAAACAGTGGCTTGCCGTTGCAGTCGCCGCAGTCATGGCGCTTGTGCTCTTCGTCATCCCCGTCCCCTACGTCGTGGACAGGCCCGGGCCGACCTTCAACATCATCGGCTCGGCGAACGGCCGCCCGTTCATCTCGATCAGCGGGACGGACCCTGCGACCGGTAAGGAGGTTGCCACCGACAGGGGCGGCGCTTCGGCGGGAGAGCTGCGCATGGTGACGGTCTCCCAGTCCGGCGGTCCGGGTTCTCGACTCTCCCTCATCGAGTTGATCGGCGCGTCATTCGACTCTCGCAACAGGATCGTCGCCTACGACGAGGTCTACCCTGAGGATCTCACGAAGGACGCGCTCGATGAGGCGACGAAGACACAGATGTCCTCCTCGCAGTCGACCAGCGAGGTCGCCGCCCTCGAATACTTGGGTTGGACGGTCGGCGCCACCATGACCATCGCCGGAGCCGTCGAAGGATCGGGCGCCGCGGGGAAAGTCGAAGAGGGCGACGTCATTGAGTCGATCACAACCGCAGATGGGGTCGTGCATCCGGTCGACGCCGCCTCCACGGTCTTCGGGCTGCTCCGCGAGACCCCCGTCGGAACCACCCTCGTCCTGAGCATCATCCGCGACTCCGAGCGCCTCGACATCCCCGTCGTGACTTCGAGCGGCGCTGAAGGGGAGCAGGGCTCGAAGCTCGGCATCTACCTCAATGCTGACGTGTCCCTGCCACTCGACATCTCCTTCAATCTCGAGGACGTGGGCGGCCCCTCTGCGGGGATGATGTTCGCCCTGGGGATCATTGATACCCTCACCGAGGGGGACCTCACGGGCGGGCGGATCATCGCGGGCACGGGGACGCTCTCCTACGACGGCCAGGTCGGCGCCATCGGGGGGATCGTGCAGAAGATGTGGGGTGCCTCGCGCGATGGAGCCGAGTGGTTCCTCGCACCGGAGTCGAATTGCGGCGAAGTCGTAGGAAACGTCCCCCAGGGGCTCACCGTCGTCTCCGTTGCGACTCTCGACGACGCCGTCGGTGCCGTCACCGCGATCGCTGAGGGCCGTGGGGACTCACTAGCGACCTGCGACGCCCAGGGCTAGAGGGCCGAGTCCTCGCCCTGGAGGGAGAGCGCCAGCGCTTCGACGAGATTGGGGACGAGATTCGCGCCCTGACCAACCTTGTCATCGGAGTCGAAGGCACGGGTCCGCAGCGCGCACCAGGTCTCGCCCGTGCGCAGGGCTCCGACGACGAGACGCACATCCGAGCGGCTCGGATGGTGAGAGATGAAGCGGAGTGCCTCGTCGGGATCGTCGGGAGCCTGGTCCTCCACCTCGGGCGGGACGACGATCCGCTCGACGCTCACCGCTGCGCCCGCAACCTGGGGCGGCCAGGCTAGGTGTGCGAGCATTTCTTCGAGATCGTCTTGCGCCAGGTCCTCTTGGATGATCGCCGACAGGTGGTTGGGGCTGGAGTCCCAGCCCTTGCGCAACTGGTCGGCGAGTTCCTCGGGGATATTCGGCTGGGCAATGAGCTCCCCGGTGGGGACGAGGGCGTAGAGGGTGGGGGCGTGGTCCCATCCGGCGCCAGAGGCCGTCCGCTCGATGTCGACGACGACATTGGCGAGGGCGATCTGGTGCGCCGTGGGCGTCATTGCATCGGTGTCCGTCATGACACCCATCGTCTCACGCCGACGCCCTTCACGGGCGAATCCACAGGCTCAGCCGAGCACATGTGAGCTAGCCGGGTAGGATGGTCACCACGTGCACCAACGGAAAGGAAAACGACGTGATCTCCTTCCCAATGTCCGCCTTCCCGCCGCGCGAGCCGACGCAGAGACAAGCCAGCGTTGAACCGCCGAAGGTGGGGCCGCTAGGCATCACCATCGCCGTCCTACTGGCACTCGTGGGAGTCATCTACGCCGCGTCGAGCGTGTGGACCGAAATCCTCTGGTTCCGCCAGATGCACGCGACCCGGGTCATCCTCACCCAGTGGTTCGCCCACGCGGGGCTCTTCCTCGTCGGATTCCTTATCGTCGCCGGATCTATCCTCGGCACCGCCCACTACGCCTACAAGCATCGGGAGGCGTCCACCAGGGGAGAGGCATCGGCGAATCTGCGCCAGTACCAGCAGGCCTTCGAACCGCTGCGGAAGGTCGTCTTCTGGGGGGCGGCCTTGTTCTTCGGCTTCACCAATGGTGCGAATCTGGCTCTGAACTGGCGGACCGTCCTGCAGTTTTTAAATCAGACATCATTCGGCACGACCGACCCGCATTTCGGCTACGACGTCTCTTTTTTCGTCTTCACCCTGCCGCTGCTCAGCCTCGTCGTGGACTTCCTGCTCAAGACCACTGCGCTGTGCCTGGCCGCATCCCTCATCGTCTCCTACCTGTACGGGACGATCCGTCTGCTTCCCAGGCCCCACGCCTCCAAGCAGGCGCGCCTGCAGACGGGACTCCTCGCGGCCCTCGTCTCGCTGTTCATCGGGATGAACTACTGGATCGGGCGCTACGAGCTGCTCACCCAGCAGGGCAGCAGCGTTGACGGCGCGCTCTACTCGGATATCAATGCGACCCTCCCGGCACATTCGATCCTCGCCGTCGTCTCCGTTCTCGTTGCCCTCCTCTTCGTCATCGCCGCATTCCGCGGCACGTGGCGCCTGCCCACGATCGGCGTCGCCGTGACGATCGTGTCCGCCATCGTCATTGGCGGCATCTATCCGGCACTCATCCAGCAGTTCCGCGTCACGCCGAATGAGCGCGCTCTCGAAGCGGAGTTCATCCAGCGCAATATCGATGCAACACTCGCCGCGTACAACCTCTCCGACCTTGAGTACACGAACTACGATGCGGCGACGACGGCTCAGGCCGGCCAGTTGCGGGAGGATTCCGAGTCGACCTCGCAGATCCGTCTCCTTGATCCGCAGGTCATAACGAAGACCGTTCAACAGCTCCAGCAGTCGCGTCCCTACTACGGCTTCAACTCCGGCATGTCTGTCGACCGCTACACCATTGGTGATGAGCGCCGCGACACGGTGATCGCCGTGCGCGAACTCAACCTCGAGGGCCTGTCTTCCGAGCAGAGGACCTGGGTGAATATGCACACGGTGTACACCCATGGATACGGCGTCGTCGCCGCCTACGGCAACACGGTGAACTCCGACGGACTGCCTTCGTACTGGGAGCAGTCGGTGCCTTCCACCGGGGAGATGGGCGACTACGAGGAACGTGTCTACTTCTCGCCCAACGCACCCTCGTATTCGATCGTCGGTGCGCCCGAGGGCGCGGGCGACCAGGAACTCGACTACCCCGATGACAGCGCCCAGGGCGGTCAGGTCTCCACCACCTTCACCGGTGATGGCGGGCCGAGCGTCGGCAACCTGTGGAACAAGCTGCTCTACTCGATCAAGTTCGGGTCGACGGACATGTTCTTCTCTTCACAGACGAATTCTGCCTCGCAGATCCTCTATAAGCGCGATCCGCTCCAGCGCGTCGCCGAGGTCGCTCCGTATCTGACGCTCGAACAGGACGCCTATCCGGCGGTCGTTGACATGGACGGCGACGCGTCTACCCCCAAGAGGCTCGTGTGGATCGTCGACGCTTACACGACGACGAACAAATACCCTTACGCCGAGCACACATCCCTTGAACAGTCGACTGTCGACTCGCGTTCCTCTCAGGTGAGCGAGTATGTGCAGGCGGAGACGATTAACTACATGCGCAACTCCGTCAAGGCCGTCGTTGACGCCTATGACGGGTCGGTGCGGCTCTTCGCCTGGGACGACGCCGATCCCCTGCTTAAGACGTGGACGCGGATCTACCCCGATATGGTCGAGCCCCTGTCGAATATTTCAGGTGATCTGATGAGCCACCTGCGCTACCCCGAAGATATGTTCAAGGTACAACGCGAACTGCTCACCAGCTACCACGTGACGAATGCGGCCGATTTCTACGCGGGCGGCGATCGCTGGCGCCTCGCACAGGAGACGTCGACCGCCGTGCCGACGGCCACGACGAACGCCGATGGGACGACGTCGACTACACCCGTCGCCCAGCCGCCCTACTACCTCACCATGCAGATGCCGACGCAGGAGAGTGCTGAATTCTCCCTCACCTCCGTGTTCGTCCCCGGCGGCGAATCCAAGCGCGAGGCGATGGCTGGCTTCCTCGCCGTCGACTCCGAGACTGGCAACGAGGCGGGCAAGGTTCGTGAGGGCTACGGGAAGCTCCGACTCATCGCGCTGCCGTCGTCAACGACTGTGCCCGGCCCGGGTCAGGTGCAGAACGCTTACGACTCGAATGAGAAGATCGCGACTCAGCTCAACGTCCTCAATCTGTCGGATTCGACGGTCATCCGCGGCAACCTCTTGACCCTGCCCGTCGGCGGTGGACTGCTCTACGTCCAGCCGGTCTACGTCCAGGGCACGGGCTCTGCCTCCTATCCGGTGTTGCGGTCGGTGCTAACGGCGTTCGGCAACCAGGTCGGCTTCGCATCCACGCTGGCGGCCTCCCTCGACCAGACATTCGGCGGGGACTCTGCGGCGACTGTCGCCGATACGGGTGCTAAGAATGATGCGGAGAACGCTCCGGATGCTGCTTCCGTGACGGCTCAGGAGCGTCTCAATCGGGCTCTCCGGGACGCCTCGGCCGCGATGCAGCAGTCGCAGACCGCTTTAGCGGGCGGCGACTGGGCCGCCTACGGAGAGGCGCAGAACGCGCTCAACGCTGCGATCACCGAGGCGCTCGCAGCGCAGGAGGAACTCGGTCAGGGGATCGGCGATGTCGGTACCCAGTCGGGTGCCCGCGCCCCTGGAGTTGGCCAACCGCAAAGTGGTGGGGCGTCGCGCGCTGATGGGCCGCAGTCAACTGGCTGACCACGGCTGACATGGATAGGATGCTGGGCGGTGGATTTGCGAGAGACGAAGCTCACCGTCCAGCGTTTGAACCATCCGGCGAGGGCCGCTAATGTAGTAGTTGCCGACGCGGGGTGGAGCAGTTCGGTAGCTCGCCGGGCTCATAACCCGGAGGTCGCAGGTTCAAATCCTGTCCCCGCTACCACCACAGGCCCGGTCCCAGCAGGGGCCGGGTCTCGTCGCATCTGAGCCGCTCCAGCGGGCACGTACGGGGCGGGCACCCACCCGCGCCGTCCGGCGTCGGCATCAGAGCGTCAACGGAGACGCCGAAGAGAGTCGCGGCCAGGGAGACTTCCTGGGCGGACCAGGTCACATGTCCGCGAACCTTGCGGCTAACGGTCGACTTCGAGATGCCGAGCGCCTCGCCGAGTTCGATGTTCGTCAGCCGTTCAGCGAACATCTGCTGGTTGATCGCGAACCCCAGAGCTTCGTCATGTTGCATATGCGGTGGCAAGGCCCTGAAGCGAGGCCGTATCCTCCGGCGTTGACAATCCCCCGCACTCGATGCGGACAGGGGGAAGGCCACAGGCGATGAGATACCTACACTGACAACGTGAGTTCTCAAACGGCATCCGGATCGTCGACGAAATCCCCCCAATCCCTCCTCCTCGTGATCGCTACGGGTGTCGTTGCCGGATTCCTCTCCGGCCTCTTCGGCGTCGGCGGCGGGCTTGTGATCGTCCCCGCACTCGTGACGATCCTCGATATGGAGCAGCGGCGCGCATCCGCGACTTCGCTCGTCTCGATCATCCTCACCGCAGCTGCCGGTTCGACCACCTACGCGATCAGCGGTCAGGTGTCCCTCATCGCCACGGCGTTCCTCGTCGCGGGCGCCCTCGTCGGCGCTCAGATCGGCGTCTACCTGCTGCGTAAGCTCCCCGACTGGATTCTGCCGTGGATCTTCGTCGGTTTCGTCGCCGTTGTCATCGTCTCCCAGCAGCTTCAAGTCCCCACCCGCGATGCCGCCCTCGTCCTCGATGTGCCGCGAGGGATCGGGCTCATCGTGGTCGGCGTCGTGTCGGGGATATTCTCCGGCCTTGTCGGCGTCGGCGGCGGCAGCGTCATCGTTCCCTGCCTTGAACTCGTCGTCGGCGTCGGGGATCTCCTCGCACGCGGGACCTCACTCCTCGTGATGATCCCCACGGCAGCGACGGGTACGTGGACCAATCTCAAGCACGGTCTCGCCGATCTGAAAACGGGCATCATCGTCGGCCTCGGAGCCGCCGCTATCACCCCCATCGGAGCCGCCGTTGCCGCGCATGTGAGTCCCGAGACCGGGAATCTCCTCTTCTCCGGCTTCCTCCTCGCCGTCGTCATCAATACCGTGGCGAAGGCCCGCAAGAAACAGCGACTCGCGCGACAGACGAGCGCCGCAGCCGACGAGTCGGCCATTGATGCGCTCGGAGTTTGCGGCGATTCCGGCTCCGATGCGGATGATGTCCCTCACGAGGGCGGACTGAACAGCGATGCCCGCTGAATGCGGCTGAGACTCCCGACCATACGCCACTCGTGAGAGGCCTGACAGGATCCAATGCTCTTCCTCTTTGCCAGCACCGCAGTCGGCTTCCTCATGCCGCTGCAGACCGCGATCAACTCTCGCCTGCGCCGCTCAATCGGGTCGCCCTTCGGCGCGAGCCTGGTGAGCTTCGCCGTGGGAACGTTCGTTCTGGTCGCCGTCGTCCTCGCCCTGCTCGGCGTCATCGATGTCGTCGACGTCCTCGCTCTTGCGACGAGCGCGCCGTGGTGGATGTGGATTGGCGGGGCGCTGGGCGTCATCATGCTGACGTTGAACATCCTCATGTTCCCCAGACTCGGGGGGATCGAGACGGCTTTGTGGCCCCTACTCGGCCAAGTTCTCGCCTCAGTCGCAATCGATGCTTTCGGCTGGTTCGGTGTCGGCGTGAGGCCGGTGACGGCGGCGCGGGGGATGGGCGTCCTTGTCGTCCTCGTCGGGATTGCGATGGCGACGGGCCTGTTGAATCGGCGCTCGACGCCTGCCGGGGCGTGCTCCTTCCTTCCCGAAGGGCCGGGGAAGTGGCTGTGGCGGATCACGGGATTCCTCGGGGGCATCGTATCCCCCGTGCAGTCCGCCATTAACTCCGCGCTCGGACGATACGCCGGATCAGCTGTTGTCGCTGCTCTGGTGTCGTTCCTCGTGGGAACAGGGGTTCTCGTCCTGATCGTCGCGGGGGCAGGCCTCACCCGCGCGGCAACAGTGACTATGACGCGGCCACGGGAAGACAATAGCTCCGTTACGGTTGGGGCCGGGAAGGACGCGTACGTTCACTCGACTGCTCCCTCCGATCGTCGAGGGCGATGCCGCCCCGGCACTGGGCCGTGGTGGATGTGGATCGGTGGGGCATTCGGAGCGGCGTTCGTCACCGTCATGGCAGCCGCCGTGCCCGTCATCGGCACGGGACCCGCAATGCTCGGCGCTTTGACCGGGCAGAGCGCGGCGAGCGTCGCCGTGGATCGCTTCGGTTGGCTGAAGGCTCCGCGCAAGTGGGTGGCTCCGATTCAACTGCTCGGCATCATTGTCATGCTCGCCGGGGTCGCCGCTGTTCAATTCGGTTGAGTCCCTTTTGCGGGGCTGCGCGATCGGGCGCAACGACAAGGATGGTCCGGCTTCAGCGCAGGCGTGCTGCGGGTCATTCCTGTGCAATGAGTTCCGTCGAGTAGATCGTGTAGTCGCACCGATAGATAAACAGCCGTTTGCCGTCAACCATCAGAACGGTCGCATTGGGGATGCCCTCAGCGGAGTACGAGGACACTTTCTCGCCGGTGTACACCGCAATCGGAGTGCCCTCCTGGCTGCGGACGAGGACCGTGTACTCCTTGCCCGTGAAAAACTCGTCGAACGAGGTTCTCAGACGGGTGAGGAAGGGGACAGCGGATTCTGTCGAGTTCACCTCGGCTCGCGCATTCTCGTCATTGAGGATCGATTCGAGACCGGACTGCGTCATGATGAGGCTAGAGCCGACGTGGTACATCGGGCTTTTGCCGACTGTCAGTTTGAGGACTGAAGACTCTTTCGTGACGTTGCCCTCTGCGTCGGTGATGTCGAAGCGGTCGTCAATCTCGATATGGATGGAACTGCCGGTGATGCGGTCGAGGGGCGTTGCGTTGACATCGAAGGTCTCAATGGTGGCCTTGACGCCGCGGAACTCCCACGCAACGTCTTTGACGCTCTTGTCAAAATAGGCGCATCCGCCCACAGTGAGGGCGGTTGCTGTGACCGCAAGGGAGGCGATGAGTGCTCGAAACTTCATGGGGGTCCGTTCGACGCAGAGTGGGAGACGAGGGCGGGTTTGACGCCGCTCCCAGCCTAGGCGACGCCGATCGATATCGACCCCGCATTGCGGCGCGCCGCGCATGCTCTCCGCGCGGATGAGCCCGCCCTTCGCCCTCGAACAATTTGTGGTCGCTCTACTTCACGATCTCAATGCCCAGGGTCTTTGAGGCCTCCTCGTAGCCGCCGGCATTGGTGAGATTAGTGAAACCCATTTGCTTCATCTGGGCGATGGCCTGGCTGGAGCGATTCCCCGAGCGGCAATACAGCGTGTAATCGCCCTCCTTGTCGAATGCGGCGATTTCATCGGCGAATGTTGGGGAACTGAAGTCGACGTTGATGGCGCCGTTGAGGTGGCCCTCGGCGAACTCTTCAGGGGTGCGCACATCGATAAGGGTGCCGGTGGATATGGTGGTTCCGGTTGATAGCGCCGGTGCCGTGGAGGCCGACTGCGTCGTTGTGTCCTCGGCTGCGGGGGCGGCGGAGTGAGTACCGCAGGAGCTGAGCGCGATGAGGGCGAGGGCGGCAGCTCCGACGAGGGCGAGGGGCGAGTAACGGAACATGAGAGTCTCCTTGGTGGACGTCTGATTCGTAGGGCTGCTCCCAGTGTCGCAGGATGAGCCTCCTCAGGGGCGTCGAGGTGGCGGGTGTCACACGCGTCACATAGGGGCGCACGAACCCGACCAGTCGGCAGGCGAAGATCGTCGGGGCAGCGGAGGCCGTGATTCGTCGTCACTCGGATACGACGAACATGACGGCGTGGGCTCAGCGGTAGACAAACGCCCTGTCGAGGGTTGCGACGAGACCGTCATTGACAGCGCGAGGACCGCCGAATAGGTGTCGGTCACCTGGCGGTTCCACGGGTTGTCGACGGATCGATGTGCGCGTACGAGAGGGAATCGTCCCAGAACGTCCACCGCGGATCCGTATGAATGGTCTCGAGTGCGGTGGTGGGGATCCGTTGCGGGATGCCGGATATCATTCCGAATTGGATGAGAGCATCTTCGACGATGGGATCAGTGGCGAAGGAGGATGCCAGTCCGAGGCTGGTGAACCACGTTCGGGCGATCCGGTGATGCTCGTGGGCGGTCATGGTCGTTCCGAATGCGGAATGAACCTGAAACGCCTATGCCCGTGTGTAATCTGTGGGCGTGTTCAGATCCGCCAGTATCGTACGAAGGCAGGGGCAGTCGATGGAGGCGTCGCCGATCCATAGACTGCTGGCCTGGGCACGAGAAGACGAGGAGGACGTCTTCGAGGGAATGTCATCGTCCGATGGCGATGAACTGTTCCTCAATGAGGACCGCGCTCGGCTCGCTGAATCCGAACTCTCGGAAGGAAACGAGTCGACGTCATATCGAGGCGGGCATGTCGCCGGCGCTGCCACCATGTCCGACTGGGATCGTGTCCTCCTGAAGGGGAGTCGCTTGCCGGGACTCCCCGGTAACATCCTGCTTCACGATCTGCTCACCGCCGATGAGGAGCAGGAACTCGCCAGGACGATCCAGGCGGGCGTCGTCACCGCCCGCGACGTGAAAGCAGCGGGAACGAGGTCGGGGAGAGGGCGCATTGAACGCGGCGTCACAGCGATGGATATCCTCATTCGATCGAACATCCGCCTCGTTCGCGCCGTGGTGGTGCGCCACGGAGGGCGCCTCGAATATGAGGATGCGATGAGTTTCGGGCTCCTCGGTCTCATGCGCGCCGCACAGAAATTCGAACCGGGGCGCGGCAAGTTCTCGACCTACGCAGTGTGGTGGATTCGACAGGCGTTGAGCAGGGGAGCGCACGACACGGCGAGCCTGATCAGGCTGCCGGTCCACCAGGCGGAGACGAATCGCAAAGTCTTGCGTCTCCTCAGAGAAGCAGGAGCAGACTGGTCCGTTCCCGCTAGGAGGCTTCCCGATTCCGTTTTCGTTGAGATATCGAGGGAAAAATACGACGCGATCCGTGGAGCTATTCAAACTCCGTTGAGCCTCGGAGATGCGTCTACTCCCGACGTCGGTGACGAATGGTGGAGCAGAATTATAGCTGACGAAGATCCGATCGACGGGGCTGACGAACAACTCATGAGCGAACGGATCTGGGATGTACTGTCCGGGTGCGTCGGTCGGACGCCCAATCTCGACTTTCGGGGGTTCGACATCCTTCGAAGGCGCATGGGCGCTTTCGAAGGAATTCCGCAGACGCTTGATGAGATCGGTAAGGAATACGGAATCACGCGTGAACGTGTGCGTCAGATCGTGAACAAGATTCTCAGGGATGATCTGGTTCGAGAAGCCCTCGTATCTTTCGTCGAATGGGACGCCCCTTCTATCGATTGGGAGGAGAAATCCTCCCAATCGATAGAAGAAGCCGACGACAGCGCGAAGGGGGAGGAATGAGGACGGCAAAAGGCGTGAATCGAGTGCTTCGTTCATAAGAGAGGTCCTTTGCTGCTCGCACATAGCCCGTCGTCTCACCCGCTTCGCTGCGATCACGGACGGTGGGAGAACACGGGCTCATCCACCAGTGCGTCTGGACGGTCATCACCCTGATGGGGGCGCGTCACTCGTCGGCGGCGCTCGGATGCGTCATATCGGCGGGCACTACCCAGGCGTCGAACTCCTCCTCGGTGACGAAGCCCAGTTCGAGGGCGGACTCGCGCAGGGACAGGCCCTTGTGGTGAGCGTTCTTCGCGATCTTCGAGGCCTTGTCGTAACCGATGTGGCGGTTGAGTGCCGTGACCTGCATGAGGTTCGACTCCAGGTTCGCCTGGATCTTCTCGAGGTTCGGCTCGATGCCGTATGCGCAGTTCTCATCGAAGGAGACGCAGGCGTCCCCGAGCAGGCGGATCGATTCGAGCACATTCCACGCCATGACGGGCTTGAATACGTTGAGTTGGAAATTGCCCTGCGAACCGGCGAAGCCGACGGCCGTATCATTGCCGAAAACCTGTACGGCGACCATTGTCATCGCCTCGCACTGCGTGGGATTGACTTTGCCCGGCATGATCGATGAACCCGGCTCATTCTCGGGGATGATGAGTTCGCCGATGCCATTGCGCGGTCCTGACGCGTACCAGCGGACATCGTTCGCAATCTTCATGAGGGCGTCGGCGAGGACCCGGAGCGCGCCGGACACAAGGACGAGGGCGTCATGCGCGCCCAGGGCCGCGAAGAGATTATCCGCCTGGGCGAAGGGGATGCCCGTCTCTTCGCTGATCTTGTCGGCGCACAGGGAGCCGAAGGCGGGGTGGGCGTTGAGGCCCGTGCCGACTGCTGTGCCTCCGATGGCGAGCTCCCGCGCCCGCGAATCCGCATAGCGGATCCCGTCGAGGGCGAAGTCGATCTGAGCAACCCACCCGGAGAAGACCTGGCCTAAGCGGATCGGCGTGGCGTCCTGAAGGTGGGTGCGGCCCACCATGATGATGTCGTCGAACTTCTTCGCCTTCTTGTCGAGGGTGTTGCGCAGTTGCATGACTCGCGGATACATGTTCTGGAGTTCGGACACGACTGCGATGTGCATGGCCGTCGGGAAGGTGTCATTCGACGACTGACCGCGATTGACGTGATCATTCGGGTGGACGGGGGTTTTCGACCCCATGGAGCCGCCGGCGAGTTCGATCGCACGGTTGGAAATGACCTCGTTCGAGTTCATATTGGATTGGGTGCCCGAACCCGTCTGGAAGACGACGAGGGGGAAGTGATCGTCGAGGTCGCCCGCGATGACCTCATCTGCTGCGCGCGCGATGAGCTGTGCGATGTCGGAGGGCAGCTCGCCGAGCTCGGCGTTCGCGAGGGCTGCGGACTTCTTGAGCACTCCGAGGGCGCGCACCATGGGGCGCCCCCAGACGAAGGTGTTGCGACCGATGTTGAAGTTGTTGAGCGAGCGTTCGGTCTGGGCCCCCCAGTAGCGGTCGGAGGCGACCTCGATAGTGCCCATGGAATCGGATTCGGTGCGGGTGGTAGTCGCCACGATGTGCTCCTTCTATAGACTTCACCGCTTATAAGCCTACTGGGAAGGCACTCCTAATCGCAGTGTGTGTGCACTTATTGTCTGACGCGCAGCTGCGGATGCACCCATGCGCACAGGGCTGAAGCGCTGACCAGGGAAAATGCCAGGATGAATGGCATGACCGGATGCCATCCGTAGAGAGCGGTGGCGCTGACAGGGGCGACGATCCACGTGACGGCGCCCGTCGCATTGAGGATCCCAGCAACGCCACCCTGCTCATCGTCGTTGACGGCGAGAGAGCCGCCCGCAGTGAATCCGGGCCCCGCCATACCGCTCGCGCATCCCATCGCGAAAGCGGATGCGGTGATGAACGCCAGCGAGGGGGCGAACATCAGGGCGAGAACCGCCGCGACTCCGAGGCTCATGCCCGCCCGCAGCAGCACAATGGGACGCGCACTGAGCCTCGGGACGATGATGAGCTGCATGAACATCGCCCCCGACGCATTGGCGAGCAGCATCATCGCCGTTACCGACACTGCGGTCTTGGGATCCGTATCGAGGCGGTCCTGCACGATGAAGCCCATCGTGATCTGGACGACTCCGGCTGCGAAAAAAATCCCGAAAGCACCTGTAATCCACGGCAGGATCCTCCGATCCCTCCAGGAGACGCGCGGCGGCAGAACGGTCGCCTCGTCGTCCGTCAATGTCGAGTGGGACGAGGCGGCGGGGGAGTCCTCGGGGACCGCGACGAGGGCGATGACGAGGGCGATCGCAATGAACCAGGGCGTTGCATGAACAGGCGCGTAGATCCACCAGGTCGACAGCGCCGACGAGATGAGCGAGCCGATCATGATCGACAGATTGATCGCCCCGGAGAATGCGGACATTCCCCGCAGCCGCGTCCTCTCATCTGGGGTGATATGCGCGATCAGTGCCTGGCCCGTCGGCGGGATGGCCGCGACTGCGGCGCCGAAGAAAGGGCCCCTGGCCACCATGATGCCGATACCCGCTCCGATTGCGCAGATGAGCCCTGCTGCGCGCAACCACACGGCGCCGGAGAAGACGATGCCCGCAGCAAGGGCGAGCGCGAGTGCCCACACGAGGACGCGCCTGCGCCCCCAGGCTATCGAACGGCGCCCCCAGAACTGACTGAGCAGAGTGACGGCGACCGCGGCCAGGGACACCGCTGCTCCGACGATCCACTCCGGGACGGATAGCGCCCTCGCCAGGGGTGCGATCGAGACGTTCAGCATGTTCTGCGCCGTGTAGGTGAACAAGGCGATCGCAAGCATGGCGCGCAGAGTCGGATTCGACAATACGGGGTGAGAAGTCGAGTCGGGCACCAGGGGATTGTACGCCTCGCGACTGGCGGTGTGCCGTCCCGGTTCAGCGTCTCACGTAGGTCGTCACTCTCCACGCAGCATCACCGGAGACGGGTCGCCAATCGGCATCGGAGCGCTCCTCGTCCACCCTCCAGACCGACTCGTCAATCACAGGGGCGCGCACAAGATCCGAGTCGCCCCCTGAGACGATGTCGAGGTCAAGATCCGTGACAACGAGTTCATCGACCAGTCCCATCGTTTGTTCGTAGAGTGCGCCCCCGCCGGTGATCCACACATAGGGCGCTCCGCTGCGCTGAGCCTCGCGTATGCCGAGTTCGATCGCCTCGTCAATGGAGGCGACGACAACCGCTCCGGGCGCCTCAAAGCCCTTGGTGCGGGTGAGGACGATATTCGTCCTGCCGGGCAGGGGAGCACCGAGCGCCTGCCAGGATCGGCGCCCCATGATGATCGGGCAGCCCATCGTCGACCTCTTGAAGTGCGCGAAATCAGCGGGGACCCGCCATGGCATTGCAGAGCCGGTGCCGATGATGCGCCGGGCGTCCTGCGCCCAGATGGAGGCGAGGATCGTCATACCGCCACCGGCGCCTTGATCGTCGGATGGTGCACATAGTCCTCGACTGACACGTCGTCGAAAGTGTAGGAGAACATGGAGTCGGCGTACGCGAGGGTGAGAGTCGGGAAGGGATAGGGGGTGCGGGACAGCTGCTCGGCGACCTGCTCCTGGTGGTTGGAATAGATATGGCAGTCCCCGCCCGTCCAGATGAAGTCGCCGACTTCGAGGCCCGCTTGCTGGGCGAACATATGCGTGAGCAGCGAATAGGAGGCGATGTTGAAGGGGACGCCGAGGAACATGTCGGCGCTGCGCTGGTAGAGCTGAAGGGACAAGCGCCCGTCGGCGACGTAGAGTTGGAAGAAGGCGTGGCACGGTTCGAGCGCCATGGCCCCCAATTCGCCGACATTCCACGCCGACACCATCATCCTGCGCGAATCCGGATTCGTTCGCAGGGTCTCAACGACCCGACTGATCTGGTCGATCGTCCCGCCATCGGCGGTGCGCCACGAGCGCCACTGGACGCCGTAGACGGGCCCGAGTTCGCCGTCCTCATCCGCCCACTCGTTCCAGATGCGGATGCCATTGTCCTGGAGCCAGCGGACATTCGACTCCCCCGACAAGAACCACAGGAGTTCACCGACGACGGACTTGAGGTGAATGCGCTTCGTCGTGATGAGCGGGAAGCCTTTCGACAGGTCGTAGCGCAGCTGCGCCCCGAAAAGAGAAGTCGTTCCCGTGCCCGTCCGGTCGCTTTTGCGGCTCCCTTCGGCCATGATCCGTTCGAGCAGGTCCTCATACTGTCGGTCGATCACTGGCACTTGATCCTCCTTCGGTGTTACTGCTCACTCAGCGCTGTGCTTCGTGGGCGACGGTATCAAATAATTCGCGTCGGACGCCGCCGTCGCCTGGCAGCGGCGTCCTCGTCCTCGGCGCCGATGGGCAGGCGTAGGGTCTCGAAGGCCCGCGACGCGGCCTCGTCCCCCGATATTTGAACATCGACGATCTTCGGGGCGGGGAAGGACAGTGGAGGAGCACCCAGGGCCAGTGACAGGCCTTCGATCGTGGTCTTCGCGAGTGCGGAGCCGACGCCCCAACCCACTGCGGCGCCGATCCCGAAGGGGATGAGTCTGCCGACGGTCGACATTGCGGTGGACGTGGCGGCTTTCCGCTTGAGCCACGAGAACATCAGGCGGTTGAACTGGTCCGCGGATATGGTGCGGATATTGATGAAGGAGGAGCGGAACCACGCCGCAGTCGCAATGCCCACCTGCAGGGAGATCGCCTCGGCGCCCTCTTGCCCTGTTAAGGCGGCGAGGACGAGTGCGGTGCGCTTGGCGGGATCGCGCATATCGATGCCGTATAAGTGCGCGACGACGAGACAGTGATGCGCGGCTTCCGATACGAAGGCGGCGAGTTGGGCGCCGGATGCTCCTACGCTGACAGCAGTCCCGGTCCCAGGGAAAGCGGCGACTGCGCCGACGAGGGCGGACTCGGATGACACGCGCTTCTTGAAGCGCCGATTCGCGATCTCAATGAGCTCGCCGGGACTCGCCTGGGGGTAGCGGCTGCGCAAACGCTCAGCAGAGTGCGCCGTCACCTTGTAGGGGACGTTGAGCATCGCCTCCCATGTCGTGGCGACCCGGCCCCACACGGACATGTCAGACCTCGCCGACCGGTTCGTCGGTGAAGGTCTTCGTGTAGTCGGCTCCCCGAAGAAGAGTGTGGCCGATCGTGCAATTGCGGTCGATCGCGCCCTCGGCTCGGCGCAGCAGTTTCGCCCTCTCCTCCTCGTCGACTCCCGACAGGTCCTGGATGAGTTCCACATCGAAGGAGGAGAAGCGGTCCTCCTGTTCGACATAGGCGCCGGACACGCCGATGAGTTGTTCGAAATCCTCGCCGAGTCGATCGGTGAGCCGCTTGTCGGAGGACATGGCATTGCAGCCCGCAAGCGCGATCTTCAATAGGTCGCCGGGGGAGAAACGGCCGGGACCGTCCCCGACGAGGACCTCGGCGCCGCGGGCGTTGCGCGCCACGTACTGGCGCACTCCCTGACGGTTGAGGAAAAGCGCCGACGAGGGCGTAGCAGCGGGGGAGCCTGTTGTGTCAGTCATGGAACCATTGTCACCCGATGCGGCGCCCGGCCGCTCGTCGGCCGCTGTGATTCTCGCGTCGACGGGCGGAGCACCCAGTGCACTCAACGGGCGTCGCACCACTTCTTCGCCAAGGACACTTCCTTGAGGATCACCTTCGAGGCGTGTTCGAGGGCCTCGCGTTCGATTCGCGCGCCGAAGAAGGGGATCGACACCGACAGGTCGCCCGACACTGCGCGCACGGCGGCCCCGTCCTCGTCCATCATCGTTGACGAGCATTCGAGGGCGACTGGTGCTCCCTGTGTCTTCACGGTCGTAGTCGCGGTCAATCGCCCTTCGTCGCCGCTCCATTCCTCAGTGAAGGTCACGGTGACCGCGCCCCTAATGATCGACCGTGCTGCGGCGGGGATGAAGCGATCGGAGACAGCGCCCATCGCTCGGACGCGCCTGCCCTCCACCTTGACATCGAGGGAGTCGCACAGCTGGGAGAACCTGGATCGGATGTATTGAGGATCGAGACTCATCTCCTCCACTTGAGCGCTCGTCATCGGATACGAGGCGGACTGGGTGAAACGCATGAGACTCTCCTTGCAAGACATCAGGTGCATATCAGACGCTACACGCTCTGGGCTCGATCATCCGCTTCGGATGCGTCGAGCCGAGTCACTCCCATGCGTCGGCACACTACAGTTGACCATTATGAGAAGTCTGACCCAACTGGCGGAAGAAGCATCGAAGGGCTCTCTGACGGACAAGGATATCGAGTGGCTCCACCTGTTACTCGCGGACTGGCAGGTCCTCGCCGATCTGTCCGCCGCCGACCTCGTCTTGTGGCTGCACACCGACGATGACCGATTCGTGGCGGTCGCGCATTGTCGACCCGCAACATCTGCTACGGTCCACGTCGAGGACACGATCGGGCTCTACCTGCCGGCCGCCCGAGAGGTCGAACTGCGCCGCTCCATCGCCACCGGGCAGGTCGTCAAGTCCTCAGCAGCGCGTTGGGCGGGCACTTACTCCATGATGGAGACCTGTATCCCCGTCTTCCACGACGGACGGATCATCGCCGTGATGACGCGCGAATCGAACCTGTCTTCGCCGCGCGTGTCCGTCGGTACCGAGAACTGGCCCACCGAGGCGGCCGACATGCTGTGCCACATGATCACCAGGGGCGAATACCCCTATGATTCGACGCCGACCGTTACCACCAGGGGGCTGCCGCGCGTGCTCGACGGCATCATCATGCTCGACCCCGATGGGCGCGTCCAGCATGCTACTCCGAACGCGGTGTCGTGCCTGCGCCGCCTGGGCATCCGCTCGGCCATCCGCGGCAAAGTCCTCATCCAGGAGATCACCGACGTCATCGGCGACGACATGATGATCGATGAGTCCACGCCCGTCGTCGTCATGGGGAGGGCGTCCTGGCGCGTAGAGATCTCCGCGAGGTCATCGACGATCACCATGCGTGCCCTGCCTCTCATCAATGGAAGGAGGCGACTCGGAGCGATCATCCTGACGCGTGACGTGTCCGAAGTGCGCCGCCGCGAGCAGGAACTCATGACGAAGGACGCGACGATCCGGGAGATCCACCACCGGGTGAAGAACAATCTTCAGACAGTGTCCGCCCTCTTGCGCCTTCAAGCGCGCAGATCCGACCAGGAGAGCGTCAAACAGGCTCTCGCGGAGGCCGAACGACGGGTCCAGGCGATCGCCACGGTCCATGCGGCGCTGTCGCAGAACGTCGACGAAGAGGTGGAGTTCGACGAGGTCGCCCGCTCGGTGACACGACTCGCCGGAGCAGTGGCATCAACGGATCATGCGGTGGAGGTCGTTCTTCACGGCTCGTTCGGGACGATTCCCGCCGATCAGGCGCTCGCCTTGTCGACGGTGCTCAACGAACTCATCGCGAATGCGGTCGAGCACGGACTGGCCGACCGGGACGGCACTGTCGAAGTGAGAGCCGACCGCGATGGCGAGCAACTCATCGTCACAGTCGCTGACAATGGCGCGGGCTTCGAACCGGGGTCGCCCATGAGCGGCCTGGGGACTCAGATCGTCAAACAGATGGTGCGCGGCGAACTCAACGGCTCCATTGATTGGGCGCTCGGCGACGATGGGGGCACGGTGGTGACGGTAAAGGCTCGGGTCGATATGCCTTGAAACGGTTGCTGAACAGCGTTGGGCAGTCGCATCGGGGCAGATGAAAGTGTGGGGCGACCGATCGGCCGCCCCACACCTCAACAGTCCTGATTCAGGAGGCGCGGCGAGCGCGTGCGGCTCGGCGCTTGAGGGAGCGGCGCTCCTCTTCGCTCATCCCCCCCCAGACGCCGGAGTCCTGATTGTTCTCGATAGCCCATTGCAGGCAGATCGCCTCAACGGAGCAGGTATGGCAGACGGCCTTCGCCTCAGCGGCCTGGGCGATTGCCGGGCCGGTATTGCCAATGGGGAAGAAAAGCTCGGGGTCAACGGTGAGACATGCTGCCTTGCTCCGCCAGTCCATTTTCTTCGATACTCCCTTGATCCGGTAATAGATTCACTCGCGTCTTCATCCGCACGAGCCGCCGCGCACACGAACACCACAGACAAGTGTTGAGCATTGAGATAATTCCGGCAAGAGAAAACTGAAAATCACGCGAATTTCCGCCTGTGGAAGTGGTCACGTCGCCCGTGAATGCACGACCCTCACACGCTCCCACACCCCGTGCAGGCGGATAAGACCCGTGTCTGGCTGCCAGTGGCGAACAGCGAGCGCATCGGGAATGTCGTAACCGCGCCCAGTCAAAGCTGCAAGAGCCTCCCGCGGCGGGCACATAAGGAATAGTACGCGATCTGAGAGCGCGCCGGGCGCGGGCAGCATCTGCCATGTGACGTGCTCGATCACCGGATCAAGATGCCCCCGCAAGCGGTATTCGCGCCGTATCCACTCGTCGATCCGCCCTGTTGAATCCCCCATGACCGCCCATCCGCCCGCATTCGTGATGTTCGTGTCGACGCGCAGCCTCTCCCACGCATTGCCCGCATACACCAGTGGAAAGCCTGTATGGTCCGGCGATGATTGATCGGCGATGAGCGCCCACGAGCGAACCCTGAAGGTCGTTGTGGCAAGGGGGCCGCCCGGAAGAGGCGCTTCGGCCGCGTCCGGAATGACGGCGAGCATTGGATGGGCCCCTGTCGACGCGCAGATCCACTGGCTGTCGCTGGTCGGCAGATCGCAGGATTGAGGAAGCCCTGCGAAACTCAGCGCCTCGCGTGAGGATGCCCGGATGAAGCGGGTCGGGAAATGGGTGGTCGCCCCGGTCTGGCGAAGGGCTCCTGGTTCCGCACAGACCAGCAGTATCCCCCGATCGCGGCACTCTTGGAGCATCCGCTCCCACATGTCGTTCGCGCCGACAGGCCCATAGGCGCGGCTGAGGGCACGGCGCGCCCCCGTCCCGTCGTCGATTGCGAGGATGGAGGGGCCATGGTCGACGATCGACGTGAGGAGGATTCCGAGATCTTGCCCGTCATCGCAGGTCAAGGATGACACTGATGAGTCGAGGGGGAGCGAGGTGCAGGCGTGGAGAGGCAAATGCAGTTCGGAAGAGAGCCGCAATGCGAGGGAGCGGACCACGCGGGCGAGCAGCGCGGACTCGTGGGCGGGCGCCTCGAGGAGGATGTGACCGCTCTCGTAAACGAGCGGACGATGCTGCCCTTCGTCGATGCCGTCGAGGATGGCGATGGCGCAGGAGGCGGGCGTCGGAGCGTCCTCGCCACCGGAACCGATGAGCGCCTCGCATTCCTCCCATGTCGCACAGTCTGGCAGCTCCGGCGCCCAGGGGAGGGGATGGGGGGTGTTGAAGAGGGCACTTACCCGCGTGCATTCCGCAGCAATGTCACCGATGTGGGCGAAGTGGACGGTCTGGCCTCCAATGATCGCGCGTCCCGGCAGGCGCTCTAGTCCGGCCGCATCAGCTGTGCCGATGACGTCAATCGAATCGCCATCGCTCACGCAGCGCAATGCGATCCGCAGGTCGATATTCGCCCGCATTGACGCGGGAACTGCCCCTTGGGGGCGCTGCGTCGCAATAATGAGATGCAGGCCGAGGGAGCGCCCCTGTGCGGCGATGCGCGACAGGATCGCGGCGGCCTGTGGGTGTCCGTCGGTGAGGACGCGGAACTCGTCGATGACGACAACGATCCTGGCAGGCGGAGCCTCACCCGTGGCGGCGCAAGAATCCGCCCACTGGGAGTAGTCCGCATGACCCAGTTCGGACAACTCGCGCTCGCGGCGGGTCAGGAGGGAGGCGATGCCCCGTAGCGCCCGGGTCGTATGCGCGGGGTCGAGATCGGTGAAGACTTGGTCGGTGTGCGGCAGCTGTGCCAGTGGGGCGAAGGTCGCGCCGCCCTTGTAGTCGATAAGGATGAAGCGCAACTCGTCGGGCGGATAGCGTTGGGCCATACCGAGGAGCCACGTGAGCAGGGCCTCCGACTTCCCCGATCCCGTGGTCCCGGCGATGAGCGCATGGGGGCCGTCTGCGACGAGGTCGATGCTCTTCCACCCCCGGGCGGCCGCCGCAACGGGCACATCGAGTGACTGATACGGCGCCGACGTGGTTGAGGGCGCCTGTTTAAGGTCGGCGAAAGACACCCTTGAAGGGAGCGACTGGACTTGAGGGCGGGTGGAGGCGATCTGGTGCAACCACAGGCTCGACACAGCAGCGGAGTCCGAGTCGATGATGTGTGTGCACCAGGTGGGCAGAGCCGAATAGTCGTCGCCCACGCCGATGTGCCAGGCACCCGCCTCATCCGGTCTCTCCTGGCAATGCGGACACCTCGAGGTGCGGCACAGGTGGATCAGTTCGTCGCCCTCGCCGATGTTCACTCGGCGCCCCCCGCAGGTCGTCAATCGGGCGCCTCCACGATGGTGGGCGATCTGCGCTCCGATCCACCAGGCGTTCTCTTCGGCCCAGGGGCCGACGCATCCGAAAACGGGGCGCGCGCCCGCCTCCAAAGCCACTGATGCCGAGCGCCGAGTCGGCGTCTCCCACACGAGGCCCTCCGAGTGCCCCGCCGATGGGGGAGAGGCCGGTGCATCAGCGGCGAGGACGAGGGCGAGATGCGCGCCGTCGACTGGACGCCAGTCTCTCCTGCGGTGCATCAGCCACCGTCCGAGGGCAATGCCTCCGCCCACCATGACGGCGGCGACGATGACGAGGAGCAGCGGCGAGTGGACGGAATAGACGGCGGTGAAGCGGGCGAGGGCGAAGGCTGTGAAGAATACGAGGGGGATCAGGGTCCACAGGCGTCTGCGCCGAGGGGGAGCTTCGCGCCAGTTGAGGCGCCGGGGCCGTCGGCGCACGACGAATACATCCGCTCCCACTGTCAGTCGGCGTCCAGGGCACAGCCTGCGCCCCGCGCGGCCGACGACCGTTGTGAAGGGGCCCCACGCAATGAAGGTGCCGTTCTCGGATCCCTCATCCCTCACGCGCACCCTGCCGCCCTCGACGCTGAGTGACGCGTGGCGGCGGGAGATGGCGGGGTCGCTCAGGGGCAGCAGTTGCGACCTGCCCAGAACAGCAGGTACAGGCACGACGACACCGATATCGGGACCCTCGATACAGGCGAGGTGCCAGGATGCTCCGAGTGCACTCTCGGCGCCCCAGCGGCCCTCACATCCGCTCTCAGGGTACAGTGTCCGCGCAGGAGTGTCCGCGTGGGCGTCGTCCATTTGCCACCTCGATTCATGCCCATCGCTGATGGCGCCAGTGTGCCCAGACGCTGATCGACTCGTCCCCGCTGTTTGGACCGTCCTGTGGACGAGGAGTCCGGGTAAATACGACATGTGGATAGACAGAGGCTGTGGATGCGTGCCCGCATATGGTGGGGCGGCGCCACTGATACCCATTGCGGGTGCGACAATGAACCCATGAGCGATTCCCCCTCCAGCGCGCCGTCGGCCTCCTCCGATGAATGGTGCGCCACCCGTCGCCGCTACGACAACCTGGTTGAGCGGATCGAGCGCGCTCGCGGCGAGTACTACGGCTCGGACGCCCCGACACTGTCGGATGCCGAATACGATCGGATGTTCCGCGAACTTGAACTCATCGAGCGCGCCCACCCCGAACTCGCCGGGGCGGATTCGCCCACTCAGTCCGTTGGTGGTCAGGCCAGCGGGACCTTCGCCTCCATCCGACACCTCCAACAGATGACGAGCCTCGAAGACGTATTCTCCTATGAGGAACTCGCTGAATGGGAGGATCGCGTGCACCGCGACCTCGATACGACCGGCGTGGAAATGACGGCGGAGGCCAAGATCGACGGTCTCGCTGTCAACCTCCTCTACGTCGACGGCGTCCTCGTCCAAGCGGCGACCCGCGGGGATGGCTTCGTCGGTGAGGATGTCACCGCGAATATCGAGACGATCGACGCCATCCCCAGGCGCCTCGACGCCGATATCGTCCCCCATCGCATTGAGGTCCGCGGTGAGGTCTACTTCCCCGTCAAAGACTTCGAGGAGTACAACGCTCAGCGCATCGCATCTGGGCTGCCCGCGTTCGTCAATCCCCGCAATGCCGCGGCCGGTTCGCTGCGCCAAAAAGACGCTGCCGAGACCGCGAAGCGGCCCCTCGCGATGATCGCCCACGGAGTCGGCTTCGTCGAGGCCGCGCCCGGGGACTCGGACGCTTTGAGTGCGAGCGCAGGAGACGGGGTTTTCTCCCCGCCGACGACCCTCTTCGGCTGGTACGAGCAGCTGCGGGACTGGGGCCTGCCGGTCTCCCCGTACACAACCCTCGTCTCGAGCCCCGACGCCATCGTGTCGCGCATCGAGCAGATCGGAGCCGAGCGCCACTCGCTCCTCCACGAGATCGACGGCGTTGTCATCAAGATCAATGACCTCGACGCGCAGCGGTCCCTCGGAATGACATCTCGCGTGCCGAGGTGGGCGGTCGCCTACAAGTTCCCCCCGGAAGAGGTCCACACCCGTCTGCTCGACATCCGCGTCCAGGTCGGCAGGACGGGGCGCGTCACCCCCTACGGCGTCATGGAGACCGTATACGTGTCCGGCTCCAATGTATCGCGGGCGACGCTGCACAATGCGAAGGAAGTCGCGCGCAAGGGCGTCCTCATCGGGGATCTCGTCGTCCTGCGCAAGGCCGGCGATGTCATCCCGGAGATCGTCGCCCCCGTCGAGGCGGCCCGCGACGGGTCGGAACGCCCCTTCGTCATGCCGACCCGGTGCCCCGCCTGCGGAACCGCCCTCGTCGAGGAAAAAGAGGGCGACATCGATGTGCGCTGCCCCAATAAGTCCGCGTGTCCCGCCCAGATCACGGAGCGCATCGCCCACCTGGGTGCCCGTTCGGCACTCGACGTCGAAGGACTCGGCGACGAGGCCGCACTCGCCCTCACCCAGCCGGAGACGAACCGCGAGGCGGCGGCGGCGGCCCTCGTCGCAGGCCACAGGGTGTTCTTTGAGAACGGCCGCGCGCTGAGCCTCGATACAGCGGACGGTCTGGGCCACGCTGATCAACTCGCCCGCGCCGAGAAGCTGCTGCCCCCCGCACAGTCTCCCGTCTTGACGTCCGAGGGCGATATCTTCGATCTGCGCGAGGATGATGTGAAGGACGTATACGTGTGGCGCCCCATCCTTCACTGGCAGATCATCGAGACATCTCCCGGCTCGGGCGATGGTGACGCGCCTGCGACCCGCAAGCGCGTACAGGTGGAAACGGGGGATTGGCAGTACGTCCACTACTTCTGGTCGAAAGGTTTCAAAAAGCGCAGCCCCGCACAGATCCGGGCCGATGCGCGCACGCGCGTGGACGAGGCGAGGGCGGCGGGACACGAACTCGACCTCGCCCACTTCCTCGGCGACTCCTTCGAAGCGCCCCTCGCCGACCCGACGAAACCCGTGTGGGATCCGATCAACATCGACCACCGTTATGAGGCGCAGCCGTCGAGCCCACTCAAGACCCTCACCGTGATGCTCGCCGAGTTGGACAAGGCGAAGAGCCAGCCCCTCGCCAGGATCCTCATCGCACTGTCGATCCGCCACGTTGGGCCGATTGCGGCGCGAGCGGTCGCATCCGCGCACCCGTCGATGGAGCAGATCCGCGCCGCCTCCATCGAGGAACTCGCCTCCATTGACGGCGTCGGCGAGGTCATCGGGCACTCCCTGGCCTCCTGGTTCCACGAGCCGTGGCACCGGACGATCCTCGACAAGTGGGCTGCTGCGGGTGTGCGCATGGCCGACGAAGACACGAGTGCGGCGCTCGACCAGAATCTTGCGGGCCTCACCATCGTCGTCTCCGGAACGATGCCGGGCTTCGACCGCGAGGGCGCGAAAGAGGCGATCCGCATGCGCGGAGGCAAGCCCACCGGATCCGTGTCGAAGAAGACGGACCTCGTCGTCACGGGAGAGGGAGCGGGATCGAAGAGGACGAAGGCGATCTCCCTGGGCGTCCCCCGCATCGAGGCGGACCAGTTCCAGGTGCTCCTCGACGGGGGCATCGACGCGGTGACGCCCATTATCGGGGAGGGGTGAGCCGCTTCAGACCATGAATTCGAAGGGGTGGAGGAGGCGTTCGGTGAAACGGGTCAGCAGGGTGCGCCCCTCCCACTCGTCGATGGTGAGGCGCCGGGCGGTCGTCAGATCATTCGCGAAGATCTCCTCCATCCGCGCGGCGAGGTCGGTGGAGAAGAACTGCATATTGACCTCATGGTTGCCGCGCATCGACAGACGGTCAATATTCGCCGTTCCGATCGTCGACCACTTCCCGTCCACGGTCATCGTTTTCGAGTGAACCATCGCATGCTGGTACAGCCAGATTTCAATGCCCTCACGGATGAGGGAGCCGTAGTAGGGACGGGCTACCCAGTCTGCGAGAATATGGTTGGAGTACTCGGGGATGAGAACCTTCACGGTGACGCCGCGTTTGGCTGCGGCGATGAGGGCCTGGAGGATCTCCTTATCGGGGATGAAATAGGCGGTGGTGATGAGGATGTGGTCGGTCGCCCTCTCCATCGCGTCGATGTACATGCCGCGGATGGGGTAGAGAATGCGCTGGGGCATGTTGAAGGCGGCGGTGACTTCCGCCTGCCATTTCTTCGCGCCCCTGTCGGGCAGGCGCGGTGAGTGCCTGGGGCGGTAGTGGTTCCAGAAATCGACGAAGCCGTTCTCGAGTTCCCACACGGCGTTGCCGGTGACGCGCACATGCGTATCACGCCACTCATTCGCGAAAGCGTCTCCGATATTGTATCCGCCGACGAATCCGACTGTGGAGTCGACGACGAGGATCTTGCGATGATCCTGACCGGTGTTGCGCAGATTGAGGGTGAATAGTCCCGAGCGGATCGTCGGGAAGCGACGCACCCACAGATGGGCAAGGTCGGGGAATCGGTAGAAGCAGGGGTCTTGGTTGAGGACTCCGAACCCGTCGTACACGCAGAACACGTCGACGCCGCGTTCGGCTGCGGCGATGAGGGCGTCTTTGAAGCGCTGACCCCAGTCGTCGGCGCGCCAGATGAAGGTCTCGAAGAAGACGTGGCGCTCGGCGCTATTGATCGCATCGAGCATGTCGGTGTAAAGGGAATTCCCCTCGGTGTAGGTGCGGACCGTGTTCTGCGAGACGGGCGTGTCCGCCGGGGCGAGAGTCGGGAAGCCGTGGCGTCCGCCGGGCACGCGCTGCTTGCGCGTGTAGTCGATGGCGTGAATCGCGGCGATCGCGGTCGTCTGGGCGATGAGGATCCCGACGCCGACTTTCTTCGCGAGGGTCCACGTGTCCTGATTGATCAGAGAGAAACGCCGCCAGCCCATGGGCACACTCTAGTCGCTCGCCATGGCCGAGTGCGTCTTATCTGCGGAGGCGGGCGCGGAGGCGGCCGTTGTCCGAGTAGGATGCGGATCATGTCACGCATCAGTACTGACGAGGTCGCCCGCGTTGCCGGGCTGGCCCATATCGCATTGACCCAAGAGGAGATCGAGAGATTCGCCGGAGAACTCGATGTCATCGCCACATCCGTGGCGAAGGTGTCCGAGGTCGCGACCCCCGATATCCCCGCCACTTCGCACCCGATCCCGCTGACGAATGTGTGGCGCGACGACGTGGTGGCCCGGGTCGTGGACCGAGATGAAGTCCTCGCCCAAGCGCCCGCTTCTGAAGACGGGATGTTCCTGGTTCCGCAGATCTTGGGGGAGGACTGATGAACGACCTGTTGAAGAAGTCGGCGCTCGAACTCGCCGACATGCTCGCCGCGGGTGAGACCACCTCGGTCGAGCTGACGAGGGCGTGCCTTGGTCGCATTGACGCGCTCAACCCGACGATCAACGCCTTCCTCTACGTCGACCGTGAGGGTGCCCTGGCAACGGCGGCTGATGTCGACGCCCGCCGCAGCGCCGGCGAGAGCCTCCACCGGCTCGCGGGCATTCCGATCGCCATTAAGGACAACATAGTGACGCGGGGCATCCCGACGACCTGCGCGTCGAAGATCCTCGGCGACTGGCGGCCCCCCTATGACGCGACCGTAATCGAGAAGATCCACAAGGCTGGGCTCCCGATCGTCGGCAAAACGAATATGGATGAGTTCGCCATGGGGTCGTCCACCGAGCACTCCGCCTTCGGACCGACCCTCAACCCGTGGGATGTGGAGCGCATCCCCGGAGGCTCGGGCGGAGGCTCTGCGGCTGCGGTCGCCGCTTTCATGGTACCGCTCGCCCTGGGCTCCGACACGGGTGGTTCCATTCGCCAGCCCGGCTCCGTGACAGGAACCGTCGGTGCGAAGCCGACCTACGGGCAGGTGTCCCGTTACGGCCTCATCGCGATGGCGTCCTCGCTCGACCAGATCGGCCCGGTTACCCGCACGGTCTCCGACGCTGCAGTGCTGACCGAACTCATCAGCGGTCATGATCCGCTCGATTCGACATCCCTGGACGAGCCGGTTCCCGCCCTCATTGACGCCGTGTCGCGCGTGGGCGCCGACGGGCGCATCGAGGGGCTGCGCGTCGGCGTCGTCGCCGAACTGACCGGAGAGGGCTATCAGGACGACGTTCTCGACGCGTTCACCGCGACGGTGGACGCGCTGCGCGAGGCCGGTGCCGAGATCGTCGAGGTGTCGTGCCCGAGCTTCAACTACGCCCTTGCCGCCTACTACCTCATCATGCCCGCCGAAGTGTCGTCGAATCTCGCGCGCTTCGACGGTATGCGCTACGGCATCCGCGTCGAGCCGACAGAGGGACCCGTCACCGCCGCCACCGTCATGGCGGCCACCCGCGAGGCCGGTTTCGGCGACGAGGTGAAGCGCCGCATCATCTTGGGCACTCACGTCCTGTCGGCCGGATACTACGACGCCTACTACGGCAGCGCCCAGAAGGTCCGCACCCTCATCCAGCGCGACTTCGATCGCGTCTTCGAACAGGTGGACGTCCTCGTCTCCCCGACGGCCCCGACGACAGCCTTCACGTTCGGCGACAAGATCGACGACCCGATGGCGATGTACCTCAATGACGTGGCGACGATCCCCGCGAACCTCGCGGGCGTTCCCGCGATGAGCGTTCCCAACGCGATCAGCTCCGAGGGGCTTCCCATCGGATTCCAGATCATTGCGCCCGCGCGCTCCGACCTGCGGATGTACGAGGTCGCCCGGCTGGTGGAGACCCTCAGTGATGATGTCGCGTCGGCGTGCCCGGCTGCGACCTGGGAGGAGAAGTGATGACCGAGCTCATGGATTACGCCGATGTCGTGAAGAACTTCGACCCCGTCCTCGGCATCGAAGTCCACGTCGAACTCGGCACCGCGACGAAGATGTTCGACTCCGCGCCGAACGCCTTCGGCGGGGACCCCAACACCCACGTCACCCCGGTGTCGCTCGGTTTACCCGGCTGCCTCCCCGTGGTGAACAAGACCGCCGTCGAATACGCCATTACCATCGGATTGGCCCTCAACTGCCAGATCGCTGAGTACTGCCGCTTCGCGCGCAAGAACTACTTCTACCCGGACCTGACGAAGGCCTTCCAGACCTCCCAGTACGACGAGCCGATCGCCTACGACGGCTGGGTCGATGTGGAGCTCGAGGATGGCACCATGTTCCGCGTCGAGATCGAACGCGCACACATGGAGGAGGACGCCGGGAAGAACACGCACGTCGGCGGTGTCGACGGACGCATCCACGGCGCCGACCACTCCCTCGTCGACTACAACCGGGCGGGCGTCCCCCTCGTTGAGATCGTCACCCGCCCGATCGAGGGTGCAGGAGAGCGCGCCCCCGAGGTCGCCGCCGCCTACGTTCAGACGCTGCGTGACATCTTCCGCGCGCTAGGCGTGTCCGAGGCCCGCATGGAGCGCGGCAATGTGCGCGCCGACGTCAATGTGTCGCTGCGCCCGAACCCCGATGCGCCCTACGGCACACGATCGGAGACGAAGAACGTCAACTCCTTCCGCGGCATCACAGCCGCTGTGCGCTACGAGATGCAGCGTCAGGGGGCGATCCTCGCCGCCGGTGGCTCTATCGTTCAGGAGACTCGCCACTTTCACGAGGGCGACGGATCGACCTCGTCGGGGCGTGAGAAGTCCGACGCTGAGGACTACCGCTACTTCCCCGAACCGGACCTCGTGCCGGTGGCGCCCTCGCGCGAGTGGGTCGAGCAGCTGCGAGCCTCCCTTCCCGAGCTCCCGGTCGCCAAACGCCGCAGGCTCCGCGAGGAGTGGGGCTTCGCCGAGATGGAGATGCGCGACGTGATCAACGCGGGCGCAGTCGAGCTCATCGAGGCGACGGTCGGCGCGGGCGCGGATCCCGCATCCGCCCGCAAATGGTGGATGGGCGAATTGTCGCGCCGCGCGAAGGAACAGGAGTCCGCTCTTGAGGATTTGCCGGTGACCCCGACCCAGGTCGCCGAACTCCAGGAGCTCATCGACTCCGGTCGCATCAATGACAAGCTTGCCCGTCAGGTGCTCGAAGGAGTGTTGGCGGGTGAGGGGTCGCCGACCGAGGTCGTCGAAGCCCGAGGCCTAGAGGTCGTCTCCGATGAGGGGGCGCTAACGGCGGCGGTTCACGAGGCGCTCGATGCAAATCCGGATGTGGTCGCCAAGATCAAGGGCGGTAAAGTCCAGGCGGCGGGCGCCCTCGTCGGCGCCGTCATGAAGGCGACGCGCGGTCAGGCGGATGCTGCGCGCGTGCGTGAGTTGATCATGGAGATGGTCGGGGTCTGATCCCCGCTGTGCTCGTGGGCCCGTCGGCGTGAGTCGGCGGGCCCATGGCGTGTCATGGGGTGCGCGGGGCGTAGAGGGTGGCGCCTGTGATCGCTGCGATGATCTCTTCGGCGCTGGCTTCGTCAGCGTCGAATACCCCGTTGACGCGGCCGTGGCGCAGGACGACGATCCTGTCGGCGATGGCGCGCACATCGGTGATGGAGTGGCTGATGAGGATGACGCCGAGCCCCAGATCGCGCAGGCCAGCGACATGGGTGAGCACATCGGCAGTCTGTGACACTGACAGGGATGCGGTGGGCTCATCGAGGATGACGAGGCGCGGATCGGCGACGAGTGTGCGCGCGATCGCCACGCATTGACGCTGCCCACCAGAGAGCTGATGTAGGGGTGTATGGACGTCGGGGATGCGGCTCGACAGGGAATCGAGGTAGGCGCGTGCCTGGGCGTCCATCGTCCCCTGGTCGAGGAGTTTGCTCCGGGAGTTGATCTCCCTGCCCAAGAAGATATTCGCGGCGACATCGAGATTGTTGCACAGCGCGAGTTCTTGGAAGACCGTTGCGATTCCCAGTTGGAACGCTGCGCGCGGAGTGGGGATGGCAACCGGCTCACCGTCGAGGAGGATCATGCCTGAGGTCGGCCGGTAGACCCCGGCGACGGTGCGGGCGAGAGTGGACTTTCCAGCCGCATTGTCTCCGACGAGGGCGACGACTTCGTGCCTGTGGACGGTCAGATCGACGTCGATGAGGGCACGGACTCCTCCGAAGAAGCGGGAGACTCGGCGCAGTTCCAGCACTGGTGTTTCGCGGGTCATGGCGTGCCTCCGAGTAGGGGTGAGCGGGTTGGCGAGGTTTGGAATGCATCTCGCGCGAGGGCGAGTACACCGAGGACTTCTGCGCGCCCGTCGAGTGATGAGGCGACGATGTCGACATCGGGGGGGATCGCGGGACGTTTGGAGAAGATGTCGCGGATCGGGTTGAAGAACAGGTCACCGGTCGCCGGGAGGTCCCCGCCGAAGACGATCCGTTTGGGGGCGAAGACGATGGCGAGGTCGGCGATGGCATTGCCGATGGTCGTCGCTGCGTCGGAGATGATGCGTCGACAGCCGACGTCGCCTGCTTGTGCGGCGGCGACGAGGTCGGACAGGGAGCGCGCAGTGCCGTGCAGGCGCAGCAGGGATAGCAGGGCGTCGACTCCGACGATTGTTTCGAGGCATCCGCGCGCTCCGCAACGGCAGACGAGGCCATTGGGGTCGACTTGGACATGGCTGATCTCGCCCGCCATCCCCCTGTATCCGTGGTGGATGCGGCCACCGACGAGGATCCCTGCGCCGATCGAACGCGAAGCGTGGATGTAGAGGGCGTCATTGATGCCCCGCAGTGCGCCGAAGCGGGATTCTCCGACGACGCCGGCGTTCGCGTCGTTCTCAACGATGATGGGGCGCTGAAGCCGGGCTCCGAGGACATCGCGGATATTGAGGTTGTCCCATCCTTCCAGGCACAACAGCTTGTCGGTAATCCCCGTGTCGGGGTCGATGGGGGCGGGGAGGCACACACCAATGGAGTTGATCGATTCGAGGGAGGACCCCACTTCTTCGGCGAGTTCCATGACGAGGAGTGCGACGCGGTCGAGCGTCGTGTCGACGCGGTGTTGGGCGGGGAGGGGGAGGCGGTGGTGGGCCGTCACTTCGTGCGTTTCATCGGAGATCTCGAGGGCGAGATGGCGATGTCCGATCTGAACGCCGACGGATAGCCCATTCGATACCGCCATTGACACGAGTTGCGCCCGCCTGCCCGAGCGGATCGTCGTGTCGGTCTGGACGATGTTATTGGCGACGAGTTGCTTGACGATATTGGAGATCGTCGCAGGGGAGAGGCTCGTGACCGCTGCGAGCTCGACTTGGGTGATCTGCCCGTAGTGCTTGATCGCTTCGATGATGCGCGCAGAGTTCGCTTCACGAAGGGAGGATTGCGATCCGATCGCACCGTTGAATGGGGACACGGGCTCAGATTATCAGGGTGAAGCCGCCGTTTACTCGCTGTTTTACGGCACTTCGCTCGGTTGGGTTCATGATCGTAACGATTGGATTACGGTTGGATTTAAGTCGTGACTTCAAGATGTGAAGACAAGTAGTGTCGTGTCGACGGCGAGCGACGCGGCTCGCCCCGCTTGAAATGGAGGCGCGATGGTAGGCGGCGACGTCATCCTCGAAATGCAGCGCATCGTCAAAGAATTCCCGGGCGTTCGAGCCCTTGACGACGTTACGATGAAGGTGCGACGAGGCGACATCCACTCGATCTGCGGTGAGAACGGCGCAGGCAAGTCGACGCTCATGAAAGTCCTGTCGGGAGTCCACCCGCACGGCACCTACTCCGGGAGGATCCTCTTCGAGGGCAGCGAGGTGACATTCCCGAATATTAAGGCCTCGGAGAAGGCCGGCATCGTCATCATCCACCAAGAACTCGCACTCATCCCGGAGCTGTCGATCGCGGAGAACATCTTCTTGGGGTCGGAGACCGTCTCCCACGGGCTCATCGACTGGGACGTTGCCAGATCGCGCTCCTTCGACCTGCTCACGCGGGTCGGCCTCGAAGCCGACCCGGCAACCCCCATCAAGAATCTCGGCGTCGGCCAACAGCAGCTCGTCGAAATCGCCAAGGCCCTGTCGAAGGACGTCAAACTCCTCATCCTCGACGAGCCGACCTCGGCGCTCAATGAGGAGGACTCCCAGAACCTCCTCGCCCTGATGAAGGAATTCAAGTCCAAGGGCATCACCTGCCTCATGATTTCCCACAAGCTCGGAGAGATCGCCCAAGTCTCCGATGCCGTCACCGTCATCCGCGATGGAAAGACCGTCGAGACCTACGACGTCGTTGCGGGCGAAGTCGACGAGGATCGGATCATCCGGGCAATGGTCGGACGCTCCATCGAGAACCGCTACCCCGATCATGACTCCCACCCGGGCAGGGTCCTGCTCAAGGTGAGCGACTGGAACGTCGAGTCGGGAATCATTCCTGGGCGCATGCTCGCCAAGAACTCCTCATTCTTCGTCAGAGCCGGTGAGATCGTCGGCTTTGCGGGACTCATGGGGGCGGGGCGCACCGAGCTGGCGCGCTCCATCTTCGGTCGCTCCTTCGGCACATTCGTCTCCGGCACGATCGAACTCGACGGCGAGGTCGTCGAATTGCACAACGTCTCGCAAGCCATCAACAAGGGGATCGCCTACGTCCCCGAAGACCGCAAGACGCTCGGACTCAACCTGCTCGATTCGATCCGCCATACCATTGTGTCGGCCAATCTCAAAGACGTCATCCGCAATGGGCTCCTCGATCGGGGAGAGGAGGCGAGCGTCGCCGAGAAGTACCGGGAGGACCTGCGAATCAAAGCGCCCTCCATCGACACCGGTGTCGTCACCCTCTCGGGTGGCAACCAGCAGAAAGTCGTCCTCGCCAAGTGGATGTTCCCCGACCCGAAGGTCCTCATCCTCGACGAACCGACGCGAGGCATCGACGTCGGAGCGAAGTATGAGATCTACAAGCTCATCCACGTTCTCGCCGACGAGGGCAAGGGCGTCGTCGTGATCTCCTCGGAGTTGCCCGAACTGCTCGGGATCTGCGACCGCATCTATACCATCTGCGAGGGCGAGATCACCGGGGTCATGGACCGGTCCGAGGCCACCCAAGAGTCCCTCATGCGCCGCATGACCACCTTGCGCACTTCCAACCCCGCCAAAGCGTCCTGAACGCCGGACGACATCCCACAACAAGGAGCCTTCTACACATGAAAAGCCTCAAACAGGTCTTCGGGGGTCATCTCCAGCAGTACACCATGGTCCTTGCACTGCTCGCCCTCGTCATCGCCTTCGAAATAGTGTCCGGCGGGCGCATGCTCACCTCGTCGAACTTCCAGAACCTCATCTCCGGTAACGCCTACGTCCTCATCCTTGCCATCGGCATGGTCATGGTGATCGTCATCGGACAGATCGACCTGTCCGTCGGATCCGTCGCGGGCTTCGTCTCCATGGTGATGGCATTGACCATCAGAGACATCGGCCTGCCATGGTGGCTCGCCTTCGTCGTCGGTATCCTCATGGGCGTCGCCATTGGCGCCTGGCACGGATTCTGGCTCGCAAAAGTCGGTATCCCCGGCTTCATCACAACCCTCGCCGGCATGATGATCTTCCGCGGTGGCGTCATCTGGATCTCCAACTCGATCTCTGTTCCCGTCCCCGATGAGTTCAAATTCCTCGGCGCGGGCTACCTTCCCGAATGGGGTCCGGCGTGGACGCAGCTCAATAACTCGACCCTGCTGCTCGGCATCATCGCCATTGCATGGTTCGTGTGGAGCGAGTTCAAGAGGCGCGCCCGCGCCCTCGCGCACGGCGGGGACATGCCCGTCTGGGTGCCGATCGTCCGCTCCGTCCTCATCTCCGTCGTCATCGGCTACCTCATCTTCCTCTTCGGACACGGGCGACCTGGCACCTCCTTCCCGATCCCCGGCCTCATCCTCGTCATCCTCGTCATCGTCTACCACGTCATTACTCAGCGGACCGCCTTCGGCCGTCACATCTACGCCGTCGGCGGTAACAAAGCGGCGGCCGCTCTGTCGGGTGTCAACACGGCGAGGACGTACTTCCTCGTCATGGTCAATATGTCCTTCCTCGCCGCCCTCGCGGGCATCCTATTCGTCGGGCGCGCGACTTCCGCAGGCCCCTCCGACGGGAACATGTGGGAACTCGATGCCATTGCAGCGGTCTTCATCGGAGGCGCAGCGGTCTCAGGCGGGATCGGCACCGTCGTCGGTTCCATGATCGGCGGCCTCGTCATGGCCGTTCTCAACAATGGCCTCATGCTCATGGGCGTCGGCGCCGATAAGACCCAGGTCATCAAAGGGCTGGTTCTGCTCGCGGCTGTCGCATTCGATGTCTACAACAAGCAGCAAGGGCGCCCCTCCATCATGGGCCAACTCACAAAGGGGCTCCGCTCCTCCAAACAGGATCGTAACGCCACTGCGGCTCAACCGTCCTGAGTCCTCCAAGCCCGACCCCATCACATACGGGCGGTGAGACCACCGTCCGGTCGAGAGCCCGAATCCGAAAGGAATTCTCATGAAGAAAATACTGACAGGCCTGTTCACATGTGCGGCGGCGACCGCCCTCGTCCTCGCCGCTTGCTCCGGCGGCGGTCGCGAAGGCGCATCCGCTGACTCGGCCGACGGCGGCGCCGCGGGCGCGGGCTTCCCCGCAGACGCCACCATCGGTGTCGCGCTGCCGTGGCTGGGCACGCAGAATTGGAAGGAGGCGGAGCAGATGTTCACCGAACAACTCGCCGCCGCCGGTTTCAAGCCCCTCGTCCAGACGGCGGATCAGAAGGTCCCCCAGCAGCAACAGCAGATCGAGGCGATGATCGAACAAGGAGCCAAGGCCATCGTCGTTGGACCGATCGACGGCACACAACTCGGCTCCGTCCTCGACAAGGCGAAGGAGGCGGGCGTCGCGGTCATCGGATACGACCGCCTCATCGAGAATACCGCCTCGGTCGACGCCGTCGTGCAGTTCGGCTCGGTGCGCACGGGCGAACTTCAAGGACAGTCCCTCCTCGAGGGCCTCAAGGAACTCAAGGGTGATGGACCCTACAACATCGAACTCTTCGGGGGCGGCCCCGCAGACCCCAACGCCCCCAACTTCTTCACCGGGGCGATGAACGTCCTGCAGCCGAAGATCGATGATGGGACGCTCACCGTCGTCTCCGGTCAGACCGATTTCACCCAGGCGGCGACCCCCGACTGGGACAACTCGAAGGCGCAGTCCCGCATGGACTCTCTCCTCTCTGGCTTCTACGCCGATAAGAAGATCGACGGCGTCTTGTCCCCGAACGACGGCATCGCCCGCGCGATCCTCACCTCCTCTGAGCAGGCGGGTCAAGAGCTCCCGGTCGTCACCGGCCTCGACGCCGAGAACGAATCTGTGATCGCAGTGTGGCAGGGGCGTCAGTACTCCACCGTCGCCAAGCCCACACAGACTCTCGTCGGTAAGACGGTTGAACTCATCCAGATCCTCCAAAAGGGCGAGAAGCTGCCCGAACCGAGCGAGAGGGTCGCCAATGGCAAGGCCGACATCGCCGTCTACGCACTCGACCCGATCGTTGTGACGAAAGCGAATATCAAGGATGTCTTCAAGGACGATCAGACTCGTCTCGACCTCCTCCAGTAGGCGGCGCTGGACCCTCTGACCCTGTGAGCAGGAGTGGGGACTAATGGGGGTGGTGGCCCGGATGCATATCCGGGCCACCACCCTTATTGCCGGGGACGAAGCCGCGTGTCCGGGGCCTTCGGTAGGCAAGGTCAACGCCTGCGCCGTGTCCACGAGGCGTATACCTCTCGCGGGAGGGGGGCGAAAGTCCTTAGGCTTGAAACGTCTTGAATCCGCCGCGGCCCCGGGGCCGCTTCGCTAAAGGTTGATATGCGTACCTCTCCTTCATACACAGCGTCATTCAGACTCGACATTGACGAGGCCGTGTCCTCAATCGCAACCCTCATCGACGCGGTATCGGACACGGGCGCAGAGGTCAAGGGCCTCGACGTCGCAGACTCGAATCGCGGACATATCACCCTCGATCTCACGGTTGATTTGCGCGACTCCGAACACCGTCGCGAAGTCCGTGCGCTGCTGCGCGACCTCGAGGGCGTGTCCCTGTCGTCGACCGCCGACCAGACGTTCATGTCGCACATCAGGGGCAAGATCGAAGTGCGCTCGAAAGTGCCGCTGCGCAACCGCGATGACCTGTCCCGCGCCTACACGCCGGGGGTCGCTCGCGTGTGCACGGCGATCCACGACATGCCTCAAAAGGCCCACATGCTCACCATGAAGTCGAACACGGTCGCGGTCGTCTCTGACGGCACTGCGGTCCTCGGCCTGGGCGACATCGGCCCTGAAGCGGCTCTGCCCGTAATGGAGGGCAAGGCCGTCCTCTTCAAGGAGTTCGGCGGTGTCGACGCGTGGCCCGTCGTGCTCGATACGAAGGACACCGAGGAGATCATCTCGATCGTCAAAGCGATCGCTCCCGCATACGGCGGCATCAACCTCGAGGACATCTCCGCGCCGCGATGCTTCGAAATCGAAGAGCGCCTGCGCGCCGAACTCGATATCCCGGTGTTCCACGACGACCAGCATGGCACAGCGATCGTGGTGCTTTCCGCCCTTATCAATGCCCTCAAACTCGTCGACAAGAAGATCGAAGACGTGCGCATCGTCGTCTCCGGAGTCGGGGCGGCGGGCAATGCGATCATCCGTCTCCTGCTCGCCCAGGGCGCCTGCGACATTGTCGGCTACGGCAGAAGCGGAGCGCTCGCTGCGGATGACACCGAGGGGATGCACCCCTCGCGCAAGGCACTCGCCGAAGCGACGAATCCGCGCCTCGTTCACGGCTCCCTCAAGGAGGGGCTCATTGACGCCGATGTCTTCATCGGAGTGTCTCACGGCGACATTCTCGACCCCGAGGACATCGCCACGATGGCGCCCAATGCCATCGTCTTCGCCCTGGCGAACCCGACCCCCGAGGTCGATCCGATCGGCGCGGGCGAACACGCGGCGGTCGTGGCGACGGGTCGTTCCGACTTCCCCAACCAGATCAACAACGTCCTCGCGTTCCCCGGACTCTTCCGAGGCCTGCTCGACGCGAAGGTCAAGGAGATCACCACCGAGGTCCTCCGTGTCGCGGCCGTCGCGATCGCCAGCGTCATCTCCGAAGAGGAGTTGTCGCCGAACTACATCATCCCCGGCGTCTTCGACGAGCGCGTCGCTCCCGCGGTGTCGCGCGCGGTTCGACAGGCCGTCCGTGACCTGCCGACCTTCGACATCCCCGTCCAGGAGGACGTGGATCGTCGCTGACGAAGGTGGATCATTCCTCTCGCTTTCCCCGCCGTTCACAGCATGACGAATCGGTGAACAGCGGGGGAAGTCGTATTCGGTCAGTGGCACACAGCCGATTTGTGTGGTGGTGTGGTGGAGGTTACGTGGTGTGGGTTTGACGGTGTGGGGGGTGGTGGGTATTGTTTTGGTTTGTCGCTGTGGCCTGTTGTGGTTGTGGTGGTGTGCCTGGCTCTTGTGGTTGCTGCTTGTTGTGGGTGGTGGCTGGGGGTGTGGGGTGTTGTTTGTGAACTCGATAGTGTGTTGTTTGTTTGTTTT
>NZ_FTPB01000003.1 GCF_900155595.1 Actinomyces mediterranea | reverse complement strand
GAAGCAGAACGCGCGGCTGCGCGACGAGCACGCCGCACAGACTGACGAGCACGCCGCACAGACTCAGGAAACGTAGGAGGCCCTGATCACAACGCGGCGGGGTGGTGAAAGATTCTCACCACCCCGCTTTGTGTTGTTGTCATGGTGCCTTACGCTTCCTGTGGGTCCGCTGAGTGTTCTTCTAACAGCCATTCTGTGTCAATGACGAGGCCGCCCTCGGGGGTGTTCGGGTAATGCACGAGAGGGGGCGCCGAGTCCCCCAGGATGTGTCCGTCGTGGGGTTACGGGCTTCCCCCGGCTGAATGCGCTTTCCCACCCCTGACGACGGTCAGGCGGGACTTCCCTCTCGCAGGGGGCATGCGGCTTCGTCAAGGAACAACTCGACGGAGGCCCCCGCGATGGAAGCCGTCGCATCATCTTTCCGACTGAATCGGTCGTGCGCGCGAGCACCGCGCCGCCGGGCGGGGTAGCGACGCTCTTTGAGAGGGTGGACGCATTCTGTGTGCTGCACGTGCTGAAATCCCACCACGGGAGAGTCGTCGTGTGAGACGTTTGGGCAGCGATTCGTCGCGCGCGAGAGCAGTCGGAGGAGAGTCAGAAAAAAGACGTTGTGCACGAGCTGGGCATCGACCGTTCTACCTGCATTAAGGCCGAGCGGACGCGAAAGCTTGCCGCGCTGGAATTTACGGATTGGCGTCCGCGTCCTGTGCCTCGTTCATGCAACGCATATGCAACGCAACGGCTTGCGTTGCTGTGTTGCTACGACTCCTTGTCTAAGTTCTAAGTTTCATGCATGGCTGCTGATCTGGACGAATACGTTGATCAGTTCTTCAACCGTCCCTTGCATGATGCTGGCCCCCCTTTACCTTCCTGGCTGCCGACGCGCTGACCATGAAAGTACGAGAAGGCGGGCGTGTCTTTAACGCTGTGGTTTTGCTAGCCGCCGCCGTCAACGCCGATAGCAGGCGCGAAGGAGTGGGAATGCGTGTTGCTACCAGCGAGACTGGCGCAGCCTGGAAAGAGTTCTTCTCTGACCTTTTAGCCAGAGGCCTAAACGGGGTCCGCCTGGTCACCAGTGACTCCCACACGGGCCTAGTAGAAGCAATCGCAGCCCACCGCCGGGTGCTACCTGGCAACGCTGTCGCACTCACTACGCCGCCAAGTTTGATGTCCATAACCCCAAAGACCTACTGGCCGGCTATCAAAGCAATGCGACACTCGGTCTACGAACACCCAGACGCCCAGGCCACCAACACCCAGTTTGACCGCCTCGTGGACTACGTCCAAGACAAACTCCCCCGGTCTTTGAACACCTGGACACTGCCCGGGCAGACATCCTGGCCTTTGCCCATTTCCCTGCCGGACTGTGGGCCCAGATCTAGTCAAACAACCCCAACGAACGGCTCAACCGCGAGATACGCCGCCGCACCGACTGCGTGGCATCTTCCCTAACCAGCAAGCCACCACCCACCTGGTCGCTACGGTCCTAGCCGAACAAACCAACGAATAGGCAGAAAACCACCGCTACCTCAGACTAGAAACCCTTACCCACAACTACACCACCACCGACCCCGCCCAAGGCCACCAACACCATCCTCACACTCCACGCCTAAACCCAAACACCCCCCGTTACACCACTACCAGAAACTCGACTGTCTGGTCTTCTTCACGGTGATGTCGAGCTGGTCGCAGACGTGGTGCCACAGACGTGGCTTGTAGGCCGATCCGTTATCAGACAGGACCTGCTCGATGGCGACGCCGCAGGCATTCGATCCGTTTATCGACGAGATCGAACCCTATCTGACCGTCGTCCGAGCCGATGCTCTGAGGCAACGGGTCGCACGGCGGCGCGACGACGTTTTGCGTCGCTTCACCTGACTAGCGTCATCGTGCCACGATCAGGAGTGTTATCGGGCAAATATCGTCACCCATCCGGCTATCCTGAGATTACCGCGACCGGGCCGGTGGAGAGGATGATGGTGAAGAAGTTGAACGCCTGTCACAACCGAGCGCCCGGCACGCGCGTACACACCCGCGTCGACACGGTGACATCCTCAGGGAACAAACCTCAGCAACACTTTGACTTCCAATTCTTCGGGTCGTCGGAGGGAGTCTTGTATAGGATAAGTGAGATCACCAGCAAGGTTGTCTCACTGTATTTCGTTTCTTCTCATGATGATGAGGGACTCGACTCGTTTTGAAAGGATTCAATATGTCGAAGGACGTGGATTCAATGAAGGACAATCCTCAATCCTCTCGTCCAGAGATTCCTGCCTACTGGTTGAATTGGTCCAGCTTATGGGATCGACAGCTCAAGAGAGCCATATCAGAGTGGGATACGGGAGCTTTTCGTCATTTGAATCGTCAGTATGAGGCTCTAAGGCAGGCATTTGAGGCTTTTCACGTTGAGATCTCGCCACTTGATGCTGCTGCATTGCAATCGGCACGTGCAGCTTTCTTGACAAGGCATGCGACTGAATCGAGAATCCATTCCGAAGAAGACGTTTTGCTTTGTTTCATCCTGACTGAAGAAGAAATGAAGTGGCGTCGCGTCCTGTTGACAGCAGCCGATGACGGCGTCGAGGAGGCTTCGGAAGAGCTTCATATCGAGTGTTCGGCCGACCTAGCGACGGCGTTCCTCTTCGCGGCTGTCATTGATCGTTCGCTCGCTGACTTGCTGACGTACGGGATGGTTGCGGTATCCGAGACCGAAGCGCCGGGAGAGCTTCTTTACCGGATGATGGAGCTTGTCGAGGACACGGTGCTCAGCCTGGATATCGGGGCTGATCCGGAAGATGGACTTGAACGTGCAGTGAAAGAAAAACTTTTGGAGCGAGTATCGAACGCTCGGATTGGAGCGCTTCTTGAGCGCTTGGAGTCAGATGATACCCGTGTCCACCTCGCACGGGACATCGGGGTGATGCAGATGAATCTCAACGAGAAGCCGACTGATCTTTTCACTCAGGCAGATCGGATCGGCCAATACGGAAAAGTCCACAATCTCCGTTTCGTCGACGATCACAGGTATCTTGGTCGTGCATTGATCGATCTCGTCGCCCAGGACTTCCGAGATGCCCGATGGGAAGACGTCTGTGAGTCTGCTGAGGCTCTTGTATCTACAGGTGAGCTCGCTCCTGTGTCCGAGTCGCTTCTCATAGTTTTCTCGGACTGGGCTGCGCTTCAATGCGTTGAAAACCCCATATCCACCTCGATAAAATCACTCCCATGATTCCCGTTATGCAGGAACTGCACAGCCTGACCGAGCTGTGCAGGTCGATCAGGCTCAACGGTCTGAGATTCGTCGCCGATCCCACTGCACTTGATGGTCTCGAGTCACCGGGGGTCATCGGTCAGGCCCTTGCACTGATCGTCACGGATGAAGAGTGTCCGGATGTGAGCAAGATGGTGGAACTCGGCGATATCTCAGATCAGTTGCTTAAAGGCAATCTTTTTGCGAAGTCTCTTGGAGCGTGGCTTCGTACAATCCAAGCGATTATTCTGTTTAGACGCGGTAGATACGCCTACGCGAAGAGGGTAGCGACTTACGCTCTTACACTCATTGTGCGATCGGTTGATGAACGAGAAGTCATTGAAGATATGCTTCGGCGAATCATCAGCGATAGTGCTGCTGCCGAATGAACGTGGAGAACAGCGACATGAATCCGATTGAGCAGACAAGTGCTATCGAGTTGTTCGATAGGAGGGATGAGCAGAGAGTCCCCTTGTTTTCCGTTGTCATTGCTCTCTATAATGCTGAAGAGTACTTCGCCGCTACAATCGACTCTTTGTGTCGTCAGACAATCGATGCGAATGATCTTGAATTCATCGTGGTGAATGACGGATCTACGGATGCTTCCTTCGAGCTTGCACGAAGGTGGGCTGCAAAAGACTCCCGAGTTGTATTGGTCAACAAGAATAATGAAGGAATCGCCTGGACGCGCAAACACGCTCTCAAGCATGCACGCGGCAGATGGGTGACTTCAATCGATCCGGATGATCTCGTTGGACGTAACTATTTTGACGAAATTAAGAAGATGATCATCCTTGATACCGAAAACGTCGTTTCCCTTTATACAACGCGTGTGTACATCACAAACGGTTCGACTGGCCGATTCCGCGACTCACATCCGCTCGGAGGAAAATTCCGATCGGGTAACCGCGTGGTCAGCTTGAACGATGAACCGAATACAGTCCAACTCGGAGCGACGTGCGTGATGCGTCGGGACATTCTGGAGAACAACGGGATCACTTTCGATCCCAAAATTCAACCAACTTTTGAAGACGGTCACATGATTCTTCGCTACCTGATGGAGTTTTCCGATCCCGTAGTTGGTCTTGTTGCAACTGCTCATTATTTTTACAGAAAACGAGCAGATTCCTCGTCTGCGGTTCAGACAGGATGGGCCCAGATTGAAAAATATACTGTTCAGCCGAAAAAAGGATATCTTGACCTTGTTCATCGTGCAATGGACAAATTTGGTACTGTGCCCGACTGGCTTTCTTGTGCTCTTCTATATGACCTCATGTGGTATTTTAAAGAATACCATCGGATAGGTTCATCAGTTCGCTGGATCGGCGCAGAGACTAACGCCGCATTCATGAAGACTTGTGATCAGATCTTTGCGGAGTTAACCTGGCGTCAAATCTCTGGATTAAAAGTCAATACTCCGAGATTTTCTTTGCGAGAGGCGCTCCTCGTAGGCTTTGGGATGACGGAGCCGAATGCCCGACTCTTCAAGTGGGGATCGACCCGCGCAACAACCAGCTGGACTCTCGAAGTGCCCGACGGTGATCATCTCATTGAGATCTTCGAACGAGGCCGCTCAGTCGATATTCGTCCTGAGAGCGTAATGATCCACGAATACTTCGGACGCGTGTTGATGCGTGAGTACTCCATCGAGGCGCCGGTCGGTGATATGGCAGTGTTTATCGATGGAAAGCCGATTCCGCTTGCATCGAGCAAGCCTTGCGTCCTCGGGGATCCTGGGCTCAATCGGTTCGCTGAACTGACTGAGCGGTGTCGTGAAGTGATGCTGAGGCAGACCAGTCGCGATAAGATGATTGAACGCTTCGAAGTCGAGGCTGGAATCCGTTCCGTAGGGCGCGCCACGCTTGCATGTCAGAAGCTCATCAATAGACTAAAGTCCCATGCTGAAGATCCGACGACACTCACAAGCGTGTCAAAGGCTGATGTTGAATCCGTCATTGCGACAGTAGGAAATAGTTTCGATAATTGTTGGATCATTCTCGATCGGCCGCATAAGGCTGATGACAACGGTGAACACCTTTACCGCTACATCAAAGATAAATGCCAAGACATCAATGCCTTCTTCCTGCTGAGGGAAGATTCTCCCGACTGGTCTCGTCTGGAAGAGGAAGGGTTCAGGCTATTGGCGTACGGCTCGCCAGAAGGAATCGCAGCCGCTTCGCGTGCAGCTGTTGTCATCTCTTCCGATGCTGTCGGGGAGTGCATGCACCTCATTCCGAAGGCGCTTGGCATCAAAGCGAAGTATAAGTTTGTTTTCCTTCAGCATGGAGTAACTATTAATGATATTTCAGACTGGCTGAATTACAAGGCGATCGATCTGTGTGTCGCCGTGACTCGAAGCGAATATGATGTCTTCGTATGGAAAGAGTCAAAGTACCTCTTTAAAGCTGCAAACGTTGCCTTGACTGGATTTCCGAGATTCGATGCATTGCTCATGAAGGCGCGGGTGCACGATTCAAAGGTGAAGTCGGGAGCTGCCTGTCTCCTCGTTATGCCGACCTGGCGCCGTTCATTAAAACTGTCGTTGGATGCAGCGATAAGTGATGAAGAAAGAAGGGAGATTCTTCGTGAATCGACCTTCATCAAGAGCTGGCTGTCCCTTGTCGCTTCCCCGGTGCTAAAGGCTCTCGTCGATGATGGCAAGCTTCGCGTTCGTTTCGTTGCGCATCCGAATCTCGTTGAGTTTCAACATCTCCTTGATCATCCGGACTGGATCGAATTTGTTGATCCAACGAAGCAATCTTTCCAAGATCTGATTGTCGAGGCGGATCTGTTCTTGACCGACTACTCTTCTTTGGCCTTCGACATGGCATATGCGGGGCGCTCAGTTGCCTATTATCAGTTCGATCGTGAAACGATTGGGACTGGTGTGCATTCGTGGACGCCAGGCTACTTCGATTACGAAACGATGGGCTTGGGACCGCTCCTGAAGGATCATGAATCTGCCGAGCGATGGATTCATAATGTCTCATTGGGCGTGCTAGACACTGAGGAGCTCTATCGTGAGAGGGTGAAGAATACCTTTGCTTATATCGATACTAATAACTGTTTCAGAGTCGTGGAGGCGATCGAGCATATGTTGAGTGGTGACTCTGCTTGGATAGTGCATCAGGCTGAGGATCACGTCGTTCGGATCAAAATGTCTGATTTGACCTCTTCGTCTCCTTCCGAGTTCGAGGACTGACGGTGAAGTTTTTAGGCTTCGGGAGCTCACGGACGTGAGTTTGCTTCACTCGGCATCCTCAAGTTGGCGTAACTTCTGTTGAAAGGGAATGAAATGAGTGATCAACTGGATAGAGTGGGATGCTTTGAGGTTGATCTCCCGTCTGGGAAGCTATCGGTGACTAGGAAGCCACCATCGTCAGATAGGCGCAGAATTCTTGTTGTATTTTCCGGTTTTCGCAAAGCATTTACGGTTGATCTTGGTGGCGACAGTCTTGCGCCGGTACGCAATGAGATTTTCTGGATTCATGATGTGTTTGGTATACGCAGTAAAGAAGGCTATTACATCGCTGCTGACGGCGACTATGGTCCATCGATTTTAGTAAAGGAATTCTTTGAGCTCCTCGCTGAGAAACGTAAGGTCAAATACAGTGAAATCGTAACTACGGGGTTCTCAAAGGGAGGCTCAGCTGCGCTGTATTTTGCCCTCGAATGCGGACTGGGTGGATGTGTGATCGGGGTTCCGCAATTACGGATGGCCTCCTATGTTAAATATCACTGGCCCGAAGTTCATGAGGCGATGACCAGAGGCAGCGAAGTCTTTACAGAAGAACTTGACGGTATACTCCATCAGTCTCTGCAACGACATAAGGGTTCCAAGGTTCCGGTCTATCTGCTCAGCAGCGAAGACGATCCTCAGTTCTTCTCTGAGATCGAGCCCAATCTTCCGAGTTTTCAGGCGCTCACTCAATTTAATCTTGTCATGGTTGACTCTGTCTTCGTTTCAAAGCACATTGATGTCACGCCGTATTGTGTGCCGATCATTCAAGCTTTGTTGCTCCTCCTTCTTGATGGCCTCGTCCCCCAGGTTGGTGAAGTGCAGATCGGTTGGCAGGTCGACAGGCGCCCGCGGATTGATCAGCCGAATACTGTCGAAGCCTGGTGCGTTGGAGGAGAACTCCGTGAGGGAACTTTCTTTCCGAAGCTTGATACCTTCGTGCGAGGTATGCCTATCGATGAATACGGCCAATGGAAGCGGGTTCTACGAATCGGAGACCAGAGGGTTCAGCTCGGCTCCGAGATACACGAGGAGTTGTCGAAGAAGTATTACGCCGTCGACTACGTGAACTATCGAGCCGCTCGCTCGGTCTCCTTCAAGAATAGAGGCATCGACATCCGGGAGATTTCGGACGGACGCCATCCTCTGATGCTAGAATTGACGCGAAACGGAGAGTCTCAAACTCATGTTACGTCGATAAAATCAACCCGCGTAATGCATGATACGGGCAATGTAGGTCGCCGGATTGTCCGATTCTGCTCGGACTCTGAAGGGGCCGAGCTTGAACTCACTGAGATCTCCGATGTTCGGCTTGTCCCGACATCCGACGTGACATTCCTTGATGAATGTACTTTGGATGCTGGGGGGTGTCACCTCAACCTCCGTGGGAGGCTGCTGGACAGTGGAATGATCGCAATGAACTGGGGAGATCTCAAGTACACTGCAATCTTCGATGATGGGGAGTCGCTGCGATCGATCGCTTTAGGGATGCTGAGTCGCCCTGGTCCCGGTATTCCACGTAGTGCGGAAAAGGCCTATTACAGCGATATGAAACTCGCAGGGATTCCTCTGGATCAATTCCCCGACGGAGAGTACGGGGTCGCTGTCGTGGTCTCGACTCCGTGGAGTATTGCGAGCTCGGGGAATCTGTGTGCCCTCCGCATCCGCAATGGCCGAGGTGATCTGCGTGTTGGTGCGAAGCCCACATGGGCGACGACGGACGCGACAGGTAAGGCACATATTGAGAGTGGACCGCGAGGAGATGGGGGACTGACAAGCGTGAATGAGCAGACGCGCATGCGACCGGATCCCGTGACAGTGGAGTGCGCAGCCTATAGTGACGAGCGCGGTAATCGAATCATCTGCGAGGGCGATGCCCTCAACGGATGTGTCGTGACCTTTCGAGGTTATGATGCGACGGTCCTCGTCCGCCCTGGTGCAAGTGTCACCAAGCTCAGCATCGACTTCAACGGGGACGGCGGACGTTTCATCATCGGTGCGAATCCGCAACGACGTTCATTCTCGGCATCGGTGCGCGTCGGGCAGGATTCAACGGTCGATATCGGGGCGGGTGTCAGTTCCACATCGCCGGTTATTATCTCAGCGGTTGAGGGAACCACTGTCCGCGTTGGCGATGATGTGATGTTCGCATCGCAGAATCAGGTTCGCGCTGATGACGGGCATCCCATCTTCGATGTACGTTCAGGAAAAAGAGTGAACCCCGCGGAGGACATCGTCATCGGTGACCATGTGTGGCTCGCCTGGGGTGCAACAGTTCTTGGAGGTGCGCGCGTCGGAAGCGGAACAGTTCTCGGAGCCTTCTCCTTGCTGACGAAGGAGGTTCCGAATAACTGTGTCGTCGTTGGCTCCCCTGCACGTGTCGTTCGGCGGGATATCGCCTGGGAACGTCCGCACCTGGGGCTTGCGGAACCCTTCTACAAGCCTGACGCTTCGACGGTTACCAGATCTATCGACTATTGGAAACTCACGGAGGAATGAAGAGCCTGCTCGCGTTGGTTGAGGAGGCGCCTGGCGAGAACGGCAACCTAACATGTTACGAACGGCTGAAGGAACCGGTGAGGCATATGAACAGAAGCATGGAGTAGGAATGGCTCCCACTGGTTCAGTCGCAGTCGCCCCGATCCTGCGGGAGCACGACGGGGGGATCCATGACGATCATCCGTTGTTGACGCGGAGTGTGCAACACACGCGGGTGATCGACCTCAACGTTGAGGCGTGGGCACTCGTCTGTGGCGCCGACGGAGTGACCGTCGAGGGAGAACCGGACTCGTACGCTTCCCGTGCGCCCGAAGACTGCGACGGCGTCGTGTGGACCGCGGAGACAATCTGCCGACACGGATCACGGGTCAAGCTCGGCGGAACGCCCATCGTCCAACGAGTCGACAATGATGCGCGCGTTGCACGGTGGAGCCGCATCGACATCTACCGGCAGGTCCTCAACTACGAGATCCCCCGCCTGCTCGCCCTCGATATCACAGCCAACCCGTGGATCGGACGCCTCATCATCTACCGGCTACTCGAGGTCACCGAAGCAGACCGGGGACACGACTACGGGGCGGCGCATCTCAGCAGCAATCAACGCGCATGGGTAGCGCACAGGTTGCGTGAGATTCTCACCCGGATCCCGCCCTCGATCATCGAGGACTACCAGGTGACATCCGTTGCGCCCAATCGCCTTGCGGCTCTGCTCGCTGTTGCCGATGGAACCATGCCCGCCCCGACCCTCATGGCGGACACACCCACACTGCCCGTCCGTCGTGTCAGCGTCTTCCACCCCGCAGGAACCTCACCGGACGATCACTGGCGTGTCGACGGCGAACCGGTCCAAGTCGCACACGTCAAAACGATTGACCATCAGTTCTTCGACGACGTTTTCGTCCACGAGAGGATCGCCTGGCTGCCCAGGGGAACTGTGGAGCTCGTGCGGGACGGAACGACTCTGACCACCGGAGTCCACCGTCGACGCCGACCACCCGTCATCAACCCGCCCTCCTTCGCTGCTCGCCTCGTCAAAGCGGTGTCGTGGCGCAGTCGAAAAGCCATCAACGCCTACGCGTCCGCATGGATGAAGCGACTCATCAACAACGAGCCGAAAGTAGCGAGTGACACGGATGCTACCGCCCAGCAGACCCGACAACCAGTCTGGCTGTACATGGACCGGCACAACTCCGCAGGCGACAACGCCGAGCCCCTCTACCGCTACGCCTCACACCACGTGCCCGGAGTACGCCACATCTTCGCCCTCGAACGCACCAGCGAGGACTGGGAGCGCCTGCAAGCCGACGGCTTCGCCCTCGTCGACATCCACGCTGACGAATTCGACCAGGCGTGGACGCAGGCCGACGCCCTGCTCCTCGCAGACATCGGCGACCCCGCAGCCCACCTGCGCCTGACCGGGAAGCGAACGCGGCGCGACCAACGAGTCGTCTTCTTGCAACACGGCGTCACCATGCGCGACATGTGGCGATGGATGAACGGCAAACGGATTGACGTCATGATCGCCGCGACCCCCGTCGAATACCACGCCCTCGTTGACGACCACACGTCCTACACGCTCACCGAACCGGAAGTGTGGCTCACCGGTTTCCCCCGCCATGACCTGCTGCACCCGATGCTCGGCAGGGACCGGGACCGCATTGTCCTCGCTCCCACATGGAGAGTCTCCCTCGTACACGGCCTCGAAGAACACTCCGGAGACTACACGGGTCTTAATGCCGTCTACGCCCCGTGGATCGCGCTCGCGCGCCGACTACACGAGGCGGGCAAACGAGTCACCCTCTTCATCCACCCTAAGATCGCGCTGCTCGCCCCGGCATGGGTTGACGGCCTCGACCTCGACACGACAACCGGGCGCGACGTGCCCGAGCAGCTTTCGCGGGCGATCGCCACCGTCTCCGACAGGTCCTCCATCCTCGACGACGCGATGCTGCTCGGCGGGGTGGGCATCGTCTGGGATCCCACCCAATCGCCCGACACCGACCACTACCGGCAGATGCATGTCAACGTCGGCGCACTCGAAGCGCGCAGCGCACGCGCGGTCATCGACTTCGTCGACGAGGCCGAGCGCGGAATCCTGCGCATCTCATCCGCCGTCACCATCCCCGATGACCAGGCGCGACGCAGAATCGTGGAGCGCCTACTCGCCGCGGGACTCGGACCCTCGCCGTGAGCGCCTCGCATGATTGGAACGCCGAGGGTCAGCCTCGTCGTCGCCGTCTACGGCGTTGCCGACTGCTTGCCCCAGTTCTTCGCTTCGCTCGACGCGCAGACGTATCCGCACGAGCGGATCGAGATCGTCCTCGTCCTTGACGGCGTCGTCGACGACTCGCCCACGCTGTGCGCGCAGTGGTCGGCCGGGGCCGATATGAGCGTGAGGATCGTCGAACAGGACAACGCTGGACAGGCCGCCGCCCGCAACCGCGGGTTCGCCAGCGCCACAGGGGAATGGATCGGATTCCCCGACCCTGACGACACCCTCGGCCCCTCCTACGTCGAGGAACTCATGGGCGCCCGCGATCTGCGCAGCCCGCTCCTCGTCGCGCGAATGCGGATCCGCCGGGGAGCGGTCGACTCGCCTCATCCGCTCGACTTCCGATTCGAGGCCGGGGCGCGCACCATTGATGCGGCCGCCCAGCCGCAGGGCATCCACCTTGCAACGAAGTGCTGTCTCATCCACCGCTCCGCCCTGGAGGCGCTCGGGCCGGAGCTTTTCCCCGAGGACCGTGACGCCCCGATCTTCGACGGCGCCACGCTGATCGGACGGCTGCGGGCCGCCGACACGCGAACGGTCGTCGCGTCCGACGCCGTGTACTACTTCGAGAAGCGAGAAGCGGGCGACTCCGCCGTACAAACCGCGTGGACGAAGCCGGACGGGTACGTCGATTAGTTCGGCACACGCTACATGCCGTAACCTGCGCGCAGCGAAATCGGCGGCGTGGGCGCAGCAGACGGTGCTCTACGGCCTCGGGTGGCATTTCATCTTCATCGACCAGAATCCAATGCTCGCCGCTGTCGGCAAGGTGTGGGAAGAACATGTGAGCCTGCTGCGTGAACTGCTCGCCGATATTGACGGCAAGTAGATCCTCCGCGCCCCGTGGGGGGTACTTCACCGCCGCAGCACGGGCGCGCCTGTTCCTGCTCAAGGGGTATGACCGGGCGGCGATCGGGGAGAACGGTGAGGTGACGACAATGTATGTGCAGGGTGAGGCCGTGCCGGTCGGAGCTTCGGCCGTCGGTGGCGGGGACACGACTGGTGAGGACACGGCGGCGGGGGAGGAGCCGCGCCCGCACGGTGCGAAGAAACTCGTCGGTGAGCAGGCTGCGTGGCGGATCAAGGGTGGCGACTATCGCGTCATTCACGACATGATCGATGCTGCTCTGGTCGTCACCGTCGTTCGAGTCATCCATCGCACGAGGTCTATAAGAGGTCTATAAACGGTAACGTGTGACAGGATTGGCGCTCGTATGCAGTGTTGTCACACGCAGTGCCCCGACCTGCAAATGGTAGGTGGCACGTGGTGTGGTTCGTCGGGGACGCGTCTGCTCTAGGTTTCCTGCCGAAATCACGGGGAATACGACGGGAATCGGTCGGGAACCCTGGAATAGACTGCGGGTGATACAAGGCGCGGGGTGTCCGCCCGCGAAAACGCACACAGTTTCCTGATCCGTTAGCTCTATCTGTCGCAACGCCACTCTCTGACCTGCATTAATAGTGGAGCCGATGCGCTCTCAAGATCGCCTCGAGCCGAAACTGTGTGCGTTTCAGCGGGTCGAATGACAGTGACTGTGATCAATCAGCCGCCCGTAGTGGGGAAAAGGCTCTGGTTCGGGTACGGCGGTCCGTATACAGTTAATAGGGAATTATGAGGCGGACGGGAGGACGCATGGCACACGACCAACACGACGCGGCGTCGTCCATTGAGACGACCGATATCCCGAGGCGTCATTCCCGTATTCGTTCCATGATCTTCCCGTTGATCATCGAGATCGGCGTCACTGCGGTGCTCGCGGTGACGGCGGTCTACTTCGTTTCCGGCTCCCACGCCGAGCCTGAGAACAATGCGGTTGCAGCTGTGCAGACCCCCCAGCCCGTGAAGTCGGTGCGGTTCGAACAGTCCAACGCACAATCAGGCGATGCGCAGTCCGCGGGCCGATCCGATGTTCAGTCGGCCGGGACCGTCGAGGTTGAGGCGAGCGACGAGGTCGAGACCTACACGCCGTGGGTTGAAACCGAGAACGACGGCGGATACTACCAGTCTGATGCCGGCTACTACGCCCCGCCCGTGGAGTCCGCACCCGTCGACACACACGTGCCCCAGCCTGACCCTGCGCCCCAACCTGAGTCCGAGCTTGAACCGGTTCCGCCTGAAGAGCCGGTTGATCCGGTGGACAACGGCGACAATGGCGCAGACACCCAGCAATCTGAGTAACGACACATCACATCAACGCCTCGCGTCGGCGCGCCGGTGGACATGTCATTCCCGCTGATGCTTGTGCCTATTCTTGGCCTATTCCGGGTCGTGCCGCGCTGGCAAGTGGGCTGCGTCGGACGCGGCTGTGCCGCATGTCGACAGTCCTTGTCCGGGGGCAATCCCCGCGTAATGCCCGGAGCAGGCCCCGTCGATTGAGAGGGGGTCGGGGCGAGGGCGTACTCTCCGTTTGCGAGATGTGTACGAAGGCGCGGCGAGTGTGTGGGACAGGGGGTATTACGCGGCTCTCGCCTTCGATGCACGATCCCCGTGCCCACCCTCACAGCCGACTGACTTGGCGGGCGGTCTCGTCGATTGCTAAGGTTGGGGGTGCCGAAGACCGTCAGGCGCGCGGGCGACCGCGATGAAATGCGAAAGCAGCCGACGCAGGTGAGTGAACCGTCACGCGGAATCTCCTTGATAGGGAAGGGACCGACGGCGGAACGGACTTGTGAGCCCGACACGAACCTGCGTGTCGGGCTTTTTCATTTGTCTGGCGGCAATTATCTGGAAGGAGGACCATGGCGAGGTCTGACAAGGTGGCGGCAGTTGCCGAACTCGTGGAGCGCTTCCGCGCGTCCGACGCTGTCCTGCTGACTGAGTATCGCGGCCTGACCGTCGGCCAGCTCAAGCAGCTGCGTCGCGGACTGGGCGACAACGCGAGCTACGCCGTGGTGAAGAACACGCTGGCACGGCTGGCGGCGCAGGAAGTCGGACTCGACTTCCTGGCTGAGGACCTCAAGGGTCCGACCGCTATTGCCTTCGTCTCCGGCGAGCCCGTCGAGGCCGCCAAGGCGCTGCGTGATTTTGCCAAGGAAAACCCGAAGCTCGTACTGAAGTCCGGCGCAATGGATGGCTCCGCGCTGTCCGCAGAGGCTGTCAAGAAGCTTGCGGATCTGGAGTCCCGCGAGGTGCTGCTGGCCAAGGCCGCAGGCGCCCTCAAGGCCAAGATCTCTCAGGCTGCGTACGCGTTCAACGCGCTGCCGTCCAAGACGGTGCGCACCATCGATGCTCTGCGCGAGAAGCAGGGCGAAGCGGCCTGACGAGACAGGCCCTGCGCGCCGACGCCCCCGCAGGATCACGCGCGCGGAACTCACCAAATATCTGCTCTCGTAGCAGGCCAACAAGGAAGGATGCCTACCATGGCAAAGCTCTCCAATGACGAGCTCATCGAAGCTTTCAAGGAAATGACCCTCATCGAGCTCTCCGACTTCGTGAAGCTCTTTGAAGAGGTCTTCGACGTGACCGCTGCTGCTCCGGCCGCCGTTGCCGTTGCCGCCGCTCCGGCTGGCGAGGCCGCTGCTGAGGAAGAGAAGACCGAGTTCGAGGTCGTCCTCGAGTCTGCCGGCGACAAGAAGATCGCCGTTGTCAAGGTCGTTAAGAACCTGACCGGCCTGGGCCTCAAGGAAGCCAAGGATCTCGTCGACGGCGCCCCCTCGACCATCTTCGAGAACGCCAAGAAGGAAGACGCCGACAAGGCCAAGGCTGAAATCGAAGAGGCCGGCGGCAAGGTCACCCTCAAGTGATTTCGCTGTCCCTGGGCTGACGCTCCGCGCGGCGTAGGGACCAGAAGCGCTCTGATGCTTCGACGTGTGCCCGGTGGGTGTGATGCCCGCCGGGCACACGCGTATCGTCGGGTGGCTTGTCGTTCCGTTTTCGGGCAGGATGTCGTGGCCTCCGGTCGACGGGTTGACCGGTGGAGCCGCACTCCCGCAGTGACCCTTGCTATTGACAGGTCGGGGATTCGCCAGGCGTGCGCGCGGACCCGCAAGTGAAGTGAGGCGCGTGCCACGTTCGGCGATTTGCCCCTGCCCGGGAGTGTGCTCCATAATTGACGGGTCGCAATCCCGCGTAGCTCAACGGCAGAGCATCCGACTGTTAATCGGACGGTTACTGGTTCGAATCCAGTCGCGGGAGCAGTTCAGTGGTCCGAACCGTCGGTTCGGACCACTTGCTTCACCACTACGCGATCCCTCGGCGATCAGCCCACTATTTCGCGTTCGGCTCACTGAAGATGCAATGGTGCACGGCGCATCGCTCACACGCCGCCTTCTGGCGGATCATAGTTGAGGTTCGCGGCAGACATCGGGGGAGTGCCGAGCTGGTTCAGGCTGTCTGCTTCGACCGGACCCCGGGGTTAAAGGACACTAGGGGGTGTCGGCTCTTTTTTGGAGTCTTTCTGGTTCTAGCTGCTCTGGGATCCTTGAGGATGACCGTTCATTGCTGTGGAGCATATGACCAGAGCGCGATCCGGTACGTGCGAAGGCGGACTATCAGGCTGACTACTCGCAGCGTGAGATCGCGGAGATCATGGGAGTGACGCAACCGGCCGTTGCCGAATTCGACAGTCAGGAACATGATCCTCGCCTGTCTACCTTGCGCCGCTACGCGCTGGCGGTGGGTGCTACGGTCACTCACCGTGTAGTCATTGCTGACGGTTCGCAGATCTTGCCGACGCAAGCGGATGAGGCGGAAATGGTTGCTGAGTGCCGGAGGATTCGGATGGCGTAGGTAGTGCTTGCTGCACTCACAACGAGGGCGATGCCTGTGTTGCGACAATCGCTGTGGCCTACGCCCCGGCTCTTGGCAAAGGCTCTCACCCTTCCCGAATCCCTATGGCTCTGCCAGCGATACATGTCCTCTTCACTTCGTGCATCCAATGAGCCGCACCTCCTAGCGAATCATGCTTATAGAGCAGATCTCGCTATTTCGAGGCGGTGCGGAGCCTGTTTTTCGATTCCAATCGTCCAGATCGATTCTAATCGCTTCCGAGGCCTCGCCTCTCATGGATTCACGCTAACCATGCTCGCCCGCTAGGCTGTCAGAAGAGTTGTACCGGTGGAAAGATAAAGACATGATGAAGAATCGTCCGCAGCACGCTGAGGTTCGCGGCAATCGCGGTGTGTCCCGGTTCGGGGTCGCTTCTAGCACCGCTTCGGCGCCTCATACCGGGGTGGAGCCGGCGAGTGCGTCGCGTACCGACGCGCGCTCGCCCCGTACTGCTGCGCAGGCGCCCGGCAAGTGGAAGCTCAACTGGTTCTCGCTTATTCCTGCATTCCTGGCTATTGCGGGTCTGTTGATCTTGTCCTATCCGACGGTGGCCAGCTGGATCAGCCAGTACAACCAGTCAAAAATCGTTTCCCGCTACGAGGTCCAGGTGGACACAGCGGATCCGGAGAAGGAGGTCCAGCTGAGCCGTGCCCATGAATACAATGCCGCACTCAATGTGGGGGCTCTGCTCGAGGCAAATACGAATGTCCCGACCGGCAATGGTACGTCGAGTGACGAGAGCTTGGATTACAACTCGATCCTCAGTGTCAATTCCTCGGGTCTGATGGGCCGCATCCGCATTGATTCGATTGATCTCGATCTGCCGATCTACCACGGCACCAGTGATCAGACTCTCCTTCAGGGAGTGGGACATCTGGAGGGTACGTCGTTGCCGGTGGGTGGCGAAGGGACTCGGACCGTTTTGACGGGGCACCGAGGCCTCGCAGACGCGAAGATGTTCACCGATCTCGACAAGGTGCAGCCGGGCGACACCTTCGTGTTGGAGATCTTCGGCGAGGTCCTCACCTATCAGGTGGATGACAAGAAGGTTGTGGAACCGGAGGACACTGAATCTTTGCGAGTCGAGGCGGGGCGGGATCTTGCGACCCTGGTGACGTGTACGCCTCTGGGGATCAATACCCACCGCATTCTGTTGACGGGGGAGCGGATCATGCCGACTCCGATTAAGGATGTGGAAGCAGCGGGCAAGACCCCGACGGTGCCACATTTCCCATGGTGGGCTGTGTGGATTCCTGCGGGCTTTGTCGTCGTTGGCGTGTACATCTGGTGGGCGGGTAGGCCGATCGCTCCCCAACGCCGCGACGAGGACGAGTCGCTGGACGAGATTGAGCTGCTCCCTGCTGAGTGACGATCAGCATGCTGAGTGGGTATGATGCGCGAGCGATCGATGATGTGCAAATGCGACGCACATCATATGTAACAGTGTTTTAACTATCGGTGATGAAAGCTCTGATTGGTCCGGTTTGCCTGGCGTGAGTGACAGATGTGATCTTCCTCACTCCGGCCGATGGAAACCTGAAGCATATGTGAGAGTTTCCGCACTCTCATGCTGTTAATTCACGTTCGCGAAAATGATAGTCATCAGGCATTGGCGCTTCTCGCGACCGGTATGCCCAGTTTTGAAACATTGCGATGTTGCAAAGATGTGCAGCTTGTTCAATTTCTATTGAAAGAATGTGGGCACGCTACCGGGTAACCATACAGATCCATTATGGTGTAGGATTTATCTGACAACATTTCCTCCATATGCGAGGGCTGCGGTCGGAAGAGTATCCCTAAAAGCAACACGATGAGGGTCGATATGCACTTCAACTCGCACGGGCGGATTGACGCTGGTCCAGCGCATGCTGCGCACCGACGGAAGAAGTGGGGGCGAAGCCTTGCAGCGATGGCGGCGCTGACCTCACTGGCAGTCGGCGGATCCCTTGGGGTCTTCCCGATTGGACAGTCTCGCGCCGTTGAAGCGGATGAATTCACTACCTACGCGGTGGCGACTAACGCACCCGAGAGCGGAGTTCAGGTCGCTTCCGCTGGCGAGGCCGATGCATCGCAGTCCGACCAGAGCGGTGCGACCCCTGTCGAGGCAACCCCCGAGTCCGGTGCTATGAGCGCGTCGGGGTCTACCGCACCTGCCGCGCCTGAGGTGAATGCTGAAGCTACCGACGACGATGACAGTAACTCCGTGGGCTCGGAGTTGGCCGACGAGGGATCATCCACACTGGCCGGCTTGGGAGCTTCTCCGCGTGCGCGAGCACCGCGTGCGGGAGAGCTCCCCGCCGTCTTCGCCACCGGGGGTTCGGGAAGCTACACGAGTTCCATCCAGTGGCTCCAGTGGGCCCCATTTTCAGACTTTCTGAACCCTGACGGCTCCCGGAAAGACAAGCCGAATGTTCCCGTCCTGAACTATGGGCAGCAGCGTGTCTTCTCCAATGTTCGAGACCTTGGCGATGCCGGGTCCTTGATCACGAATTGCACTCTCGACAATCTCGATCTCATCTCGCAGAAGAATCAGCAGGGGGAGGCCCATCCGTCTTCCTGGAAGGGGCCCCTCGTGGCGACGATTCCGGGAACCTGGGCGGGCGATGCACTCGACAGTCTGTATAACGTGGGAGGCCCTGGCGTGTGGAAGGACGGTTCGCTCTTCTGGCACAGTGGTCTTACCTACCCGCAGGACTACACGAATAAGAATGAGATGGTCATTGGGCTCGCCAATGGGTACGCCTACAATGGCAGCGGCGGGCCGGGCACCGGTCAAGACGCCCGAGTCTCTTTCAATCTGTCATGTACCGCGAAGCTCGTCGTCAATGGATCCGAGAAACCCGTGCAAGTTCGCGGGCTCGTCTTCGCCGATGCTGAGGCGTCGAGTGACAGGACGCCATACGGGAATTCAAATACGACTGTGACCGCGGACTCCGTTGGGGCTCGGGAAGACGAGTGGATCCAAGCCGAGGTCCCCGCAGGGACGAAGTGGCGTTTACTCGATCGCTTGCGCAGCGAAAACTGCAACGGAGTGACGACGAACGCCATTATCTCCTCTAACAACACAAAACTGCGCCTGATGCCCTCAGGTGAAGAGTGCGTGTACCAGGGTGGTTCCTATGCGCACCCGAACGGACTGGGCGGCCCGGATGCGGTGGTGTTCATGGAAGGGGCTACGAGCGCGAAGATCACGATGCAAGGAGCGGGCTACTCCGCTGTCGCGCTTGGCCTCATCATCTCAACGGACTTCGGCGATGCCCCGTACTCTTATGGATACGCAGGATCCCTCTTCGAGCCCAAGTGGGAGCAGGGCAACATCTCCTGGAATAAAGGAACAGCTGCCATCGGCAGTGACCGCAAGATTGATCTCTTCGACGGTATTGATCCTGCCACGTTGATCGCTGACGAAGCGGCACCGAGCCTCGGTCATAAGATCGATGCAGAAGGCATGCAGAGATTCTCCGATGGTGCAGACGGCGATGACAAAGACGGTTTCTCCAACGATGAGGATGCCATTGACGCGAATGACCTTCACATCGAGACTGTTCCAGGCGGGACACACAAACAAACAGTTGTCTGCGGCGGAACGGGCAAAGCTGCCGGTTGGATTGACTGGAACCACAATGGTGTTTTCGACGAGGCCACCGAAAAGAGTGATGAAGTGGCGTGCGTGGCGGGAAAGGCTACATTGACATGGGATGTCCCATCAGATGTCGTACGCTCCGTCACCGGTGAAGAGAACTCCCAAAGCGACACGTACATGCGACTGCGCATCACCAAGGACAACGGGGGGAACGGTCAGCACGCTACCGGTATCACAACGACCGGTGAAGTCGAGGACTACAGAGTCCCTGTTCGGATTCCGACTCTTCAGCTGGTAAAGAAGGTTGATGGTAAGTATGCCTCTACTGAAGTATCAGCCCTGAATACCGATCAATGGACGCTCACAGGTCGAAATAATGCCGCGCCCGCTGGATTCGCAATCGTGTCCGGCACGACGGACACCGGTGTGACGAACGTCGTTAATGGGAATTACGCTCTGTCTGAAACATCTTCACATGCTGACGCCGACGGCTATGAGGCGAGTACGTGGACATGCGGTGAGACGCCCGGAACAATTGCGGCCGCTGGAAGTTCATACACATCATCTGTTGAGTCGCAAGATCCTGGAGTGGGGATCGTCACTGTAAAGAACACTGATCGTGTCACCTGTGAGGTTACGAACGCGACCAAGCCGGGAACGATCGGCTGGGATAAGGTTGATGCTGACGGGACGAGTCTACTTGCGGGAACCACGTGGAAACTGACTGGTCCCGAGGTTCCGCCGGGTACCATTGTCTCCGACTGCACAGCAGCGACGTGCCCTGTGGGCCCGTACAAGGATCAGGATCCTGCTGCGGGTAAATTCAAGCTTACGGGGCTCTCCTGGGGTACTTATTCGATCGTTGAAGAATCTGTACCTGCGGGCTATCAGAAGTTGACCGATACCTTTGTCTTCCCGACAGTCGGACCGCTTCATCTCGAATCCCGTCTTGCGAAACTTGATGGAAAGGTGACTGATGCAGGTGCGATCATCAATAAGCGGCTCACCGGTTCTGTCACCTGGAAGAAGGTTGACGCAGATAACAAGGAAGCACTCAGCGGGTCGGAATGGAGTCTGACAGGTGGTAGCGGGCTGCCTCTGAGCGGAGTCACAATCACGGATTGCGTCGCGGATTCCGCCGATCAATGCCCCAAAGTCCCCAATGCTACCTACTACGACTCTGATCCTACTGCTGGCTCATTCAAGGTTGTCGGAATCGATTGGGCGACAGATCAGTACGTCCTGAGGGAATCGAAGGCTCCTGCGGGATATCAACTCTCTCAAGAGGAGCATAAGTTCTCCATTACGCCGACAGCGCTCAATTACACGTTCGGGATAGCGTTCGAGAATAAGAAGCAAGGTGTTCCGGATCTGCCGCTGACAGGCGGAATGAGTGCTGATGCCTTCATCTTTGGAGGCGTTGGAGTGCTCGCCGTCGGAGCCATCGCGGTGGCCGTAGTGGGATGGAACCGCAAGAAGCAAGCGATGTGATGACAATGCTCACACATCACATGCTTACTCAGTACGGTCAATCATGGTTGAATTGTCCAGTATCTATTCGATCGTTGATTGATGAACAGACGTGGGGACGTCGAAAGACGCCTCGCACTGAAGAAGAGAATTGTGTCGAGCGACAGAGCCTGAGGACTATGTCGGGGCCGAGCCCCGGTAGTCCAATTGCTCAGTCAGGAGGCGCGGGTCTCTGATTCATCGCATCCACATCATCAGTTCATAGAGAAAACTTGCTACATCCCGTAGCGCAACACAGTGAGAGGAAAATCCTGTGACTATCAAACACCTACCCGGTGGGCGTCGGGTGCTCGCCGGAGCCGCTGCTCTCGCAGTCGGCTTCGTCGGCTTCGGTTCCGCGACCTACGCGGATCCGGCACTGGCTCCGGGCAATATTCAGATGCCTGGGAGCGGTGCTTCGCTCACCATCCACAAGCACATCGATGGCTCTCAGACACCGCAAGGTACGCCTGATGGTAAGACTCAGGTGGATGGTACCGGTGTCGAAGGCGTTCAGTTCACCCTGTACCCGATCACCAACCTCGACCTGACCACCCAAGCAGCGTGGAATGGTCTGAAGGACATGCCTGTTCCGGCTGACGCCTGTAACAATCCGGTGTCTCTCAAGCTGCCCAATGATGCTAACCCTTCGGTTTACGATAAGCCCGCCACGTTTGGTGCCCCTGTTGTCTCAGGTCTGACTGCTGCCGATGGCACGGTGAAGGTCAGCGGTCTCGAGATTAAAGGGTATCTCGTGTGTGAGACGAAGGCCCCTGCCAACATCGTCCAGAAAGCGGCCCCGTTCTTCGTGACGATTCCGTTCCCGAATAACACTGCGAACGCCGCGAACGGTGATGGAGAGTGGCTGTACGACGTTCACGTTTACCCGAAGAATAAGCCGGTTGACAAGCCGACCAAGGACGTCGTCGTTTCGAACAACGGTCTCGTCAATGAGGGCCAGCTGACCTACACGGTCTCGCAGAAGGTTCCTGAACTCGGCGCTGGCTACTCCTTCAAGTATTTCATCATCGGTGACAAGATGTCTGCAGGCCAGGATGCAGAGCCAAGCAATGTCGATTCCGTCAAGTTGGACGACGGCACCGTGCTGGGATACACAACCAAGAAGGGTGCAGACGGCAAGCTCTACGTGTCCCTTGACAAGGCTGCGCTCGAAACTCTGAAGACCAAGGCCGGAAAGACTGTGGTCGTCACCTTCAAGACGAAGGCCACGCAAATCGGTCTCCTCGACAACTGGGCCCAGTCATACGTCAAGTCGGTCCCCGGTGACACCCCGCCTCCCCCGGAGGAACCGCCGGGTGACGATGAGCCGCAGCCAACTAACAAGGTCGTCACCAGCTGGGGTGATGTGATCATTGAGAAGCATGACCAGGACAACCAGAAGAAGCTTGCTGGTGCAACTTTTGAAGTTTACAATGCCAAGGCCGCTTACGATGGCACCTGCACCAAGGAGCTTGAGGGCAACGCCCTCGTCGTCAACGGCAAGAGCAAGTTCACCACTGGTGTCGATGGCACCGTGAAGATTGACGGCCTGTTCGTTGATCAGGGCAAGGCCTCCCAGAAGGAGGCTGGCGGCAAGCCGGTCTTCGAGGCAGACGGCACGACCCCGGTTTATAACGACCCCGCCTGGGATCACAACAATACCCATCGTTGCTACGTGCTCAAGGAAGTCGCTGCACCTGCTGGCTACACCCTGCCGACCGGTGACAACGCTTTGACAGCAGTGAAAGTGACTCCGGACGCGACCGCTGTGGGTTCGTTTGACGCACAGGTTCCGAACATCAAGCAGGATGTTCCCGGACTGCCGCTGACCGGTGCGAATGGCCAGTTGCTGATGACTATCGGCGGTGCGTCGCTCATCCTCATCGCTGCGGGCGCAACCCTGGTTGCACGTCGCCGTCGCGAGCAGGGCTGACCAGTCCAGGATCGGAGCAGCACCTGACGGTGTAACGTATCCTGACACTCGCAAGGGTGGTGGGGAGAAATACTCCCCGCCACCCTTCGTCATGCCCGCTCCACGGCCTTGACGGCTGCATTCTCACTGAAAGACGCGTTGGTAACGCGCGTCACGGCGATGATGGCGGGCTGCGTGACGACACGGACTCTTGAACGGCATTCTGGAATTGATGGAGCGACCTCGCAAGCAAGTTCGGATGGCGGGTTTTCAACGCACTCCGCCCTGCGATGCGTGGCGCTCCGAAGAGCCGACGCTGCGCGAGATGTTGGCACCATCCTGGGAGTCTCCCATCAGCGTGCCGCACGACTACTCCTGTCGACGAACTGAGTCGGAGTGCCGGAGGACTGCTCGCCAGACCATCTCAGCGACACAGAAATGATCTCACTGACAAACGTGTCTCTTCGCTTTCAATTGTCACTGAAAGCGAGGTGCGCAATTGTAGGAGGAAGCTATTCGTCGCTGAACGCATCGAAGCGTTTGATCAGATCGCAGCTGGTTTTGGCGAAGAACCGTTCAACCTGGTCGCTCCAGGAGGATTAAACGGGGGCGACACGGGGTGAGGGGAGCGGACACTCGCGAGCCCCGCCGCCAACAGGTTGTGATCCACATCCACTTTGGCGACACGCCCGAGTGCGGGTACACTGGGTGCTCGGCGCTGCCCATTGTTGACAGGCGGGGCGTGTCCACCGGGATCGCCCTCGTCAATCGGCAAACGGAGCAGCAATGGTCGTCCGGATGAATGTCGGAGGATTCACACGATTTCTCGCGCGCCCGAACTTGCCGGGAAGAATGTGAATCTGACAGACTTATACGGTTGCCCCGCGCATGTGGGGCGGTTCCGCGGGCTCTCCGCGGACCGGGCATCACGCCCGAGATCTTTGGACAAGACAACGGTCCACCCCCCGCATAAAGGAGGAACCGCGCGAAAGGACTGTCGCCGAAATGACGACACGCCCGAGTGCGGGGACCGGTGACGAATCTCAATGAGAAGAGGTAACACGGCATGGCGGGACAGAAGATCCGCATCCGGCTCAAGTCGTATGACCACGAGGTCATCGACTCCTCCGCGCGCAAGATCGTGGACACCGTGCAGCGTGCAGGCGCCACAGTCGTGGGCCCGGTGCCGCTGCCGACCGAAAAGAACGTGTTCGTCGTCATTCGGTCGCCCCACAAGTACAAGGACAGCCGCGAGCACTTCGAAATGCGCACTCACAAGCGGCTCATCGACATCATCGACCCGACCCCGAAGGCCGTCGACTCGCTCATGCGCCTCGATCTGCCCGCGGACGTCAACATCGAGATCAAGCTCTGAGGACATCTGCAATGACAACTGACAACAAGCAGCACGCTGGAGCGCCCATCGCGGCGCTGCTCGGCCGCAAACTCGGCATGACCCAGGTGTGGGACGCCGAGGGTCACGTCGTGCCCCTCACTGTCGTCCAGGTCGACACCAACGTCGTGACCCAGGTCCGTACCGACGAGGTCGACGGCTACTCCGCCATCCAGATCGGCTTCGGCGACATCGACGCCCGCAAGGTCACCAAGCCCCTCGCCGGACACTTCGCGAAAGCCGGGGTCGAGCCCCGTCGCCACCTCGCCGAGGTCCGCACCTCCTCCGCAGACTCCTACGAGGTCGGCCAGGAACTCGACGCCTCCACCTTCGAAGCAGGACAGAGCGTCGACGTCTCCGGAAACACCAAGGGCAAGGGCTTCGCCGGCGTCATGAAGCGTCATGGCTTCGCCGGCGTCTCCGCCACACACGGCGCCCACCGCAACCACCGCAAGCCCGGCTCCATCGGCGCCTGCGCGACCCCCGGTCGCATCTTCAAGGGCCTGCGCATGGCCGGCCACATGGGTGGCGCCCGCCGTACCGTCCAGAACCTCACGATCCAAGCCGTCGACACCGAGAAGGGCCTGCTGCTCATCAGCGGCGCCATCCCGGGCCCCAAGAACGGCGTGGTCCTGGTTCGCTCCGCTGTGAAGGGTGCGTGATCATGTCTGACGTTCAGACCCTCGACGTCCTCGATCTCAAGGGTAAGAAGGCCGCCACGGTCGAACTCCCTGCGAAGATCTTCGACGCTCCCACCAACATCCCGCTGATGCACCAGGTCGTCGTCGCTCAGCTTGCTGCCGCCCGCCAGGGCACGCACGCCACCAAGACGCGCGGCATGGTCTCCGGCGGCGGCAAGAAGCCGTACCGCCAGAAGGGCACCGGCAACGCCCGTCAGGGCTCGATCCGCGCCCCGCAGTTCACCGGTGGCGGCGTCGTCCACGGCCCGCAGCCGCGCTCCTACAACCAGCGGACCCCCAAGAAGATGATCCGCGGCGCACTGTACTCGGCACTGTCCGACCGTGCGCGCGCCGGTCGCATCCACGTCGTCACGGCCCTCATCGAGTCCGAGACCCCGAAGACGAAGATCGCACTGGCTGCGCTGCGCGGAATCGTCGAGGACCGCAAGGCCCTCGTCGTCCTCGAACGCGGAGACGAGCTGACCGCCCTGTCCCTGCGCAACGTCCCCGAGGTTCACATTCTGTGGGCCGACCAGCTGAACACCTACGACGTTCTCAACGCCGACGACATTGTGTTCACGCAGGCCGCCCTCGAGTCCTTCCTCGGTACCAAGGAGGAAGCCAAGTGAGCACCATCGAAGCGGGCAAGAACCCCCGCGACATCATCCTGAAGCCGGTCGTCACCGAGAAGTCCTCCATCCTCATGGATGAGGGCAAGTACACCTTCGAGGTCGACCCGCGCGCCAACAAGACCGAAATCAAGATCGCCATCGAAGCGATCTTCGGAGTCAAGGTCGGCCAGGTCGCCACTCAGAACCGCAAGGGCAAGACCTACCGGACCCGCAACGGTCTGGGCAAGCGCAAGGACGTCAAACGAGCGATCGTGACGCTGCGCGAGGGCACCATCGACATCTTCGGCGATCAGGCCTGAGAACCGGAGAGGTAGAGGACAAACATGGGAATCCGCAAGTACAAGCCCACGACTCCGGGTCGTCGCGGCGCGTCGGTCTCCGATTTCGTTGAGATCACCCGCTCCACCCCCGAGAAGTCGCTGCTGCGCCCGCTGCACAAAACCGGTGGACGCAACTCCAATGGCCGCGTCACCTCCCGTCACCGCGGAGGCGGTCACAAGCGCCGGTACCGCGTCATCGACTTCCGCCGCCACGACAAGGACGGCGTGCCCGCAATCGTCGCGCACATCGAGTACGACCCGAACCGCACGGCGCGCATCGCCCTCCTGCACTACGCGGACGGCGCCAAGCGCTACATCCTCGCCCCGGCGAAGCTCTCCCAGGGCGACCGCGTCGAAGCCGGTCCCGGAGCCGACATCAAGCCCGGCAACAACCTGCCGCTGCGCAACATCCCCCTCGGCACGGTCATCCACGCCGTTGAACTCAAGCCCGGCGGAGGCGCGAAGATCGCCCGCTCCGCGGGATCGTCCGTTCAACTCGTCGCCAAGGAAGGCCGCTACGCCCAGTTGCGCATACCCTCCGGCGAAATCCGCAATGTCGAGATCGCCTGCCGTGCAACGGTCGGCGAGGTCGGCAACGCCGAGCAGTCGAACATCAACTGGGGCAAGGCCGGCCGCATGCGCTGGAAGGGCAAGCGCCCGCACGTTCGCGGCGTCGTCATGAACCCCGTCGATCACCCGCATGGTGGTGGCGAGGGCCGCACCTCCGGTGGCCGTCACCCGGTGAGCCCGTGGGGCAAGCCCGAGGGCCGTACTCGCCGTCCGAATAAGGAAAGCGATCGCCTGATCGTTCGTCGTCGCAAGACCGGTAAGAATCGCTGAGTAGGAGCCGATAACAATGCCACGCAGTTTGAAGAAGGGCCCGTTCGTCGACGACCACCTGCTCAAGAAGGTCGATGCCGCGAACGAATCCGGCTCGAAGAACGTCATCAAGACCTGGTCGCGCCGCTCGGTCATCACCCCGGACTTCCTGGGGCTGACCTTCGCGGTCCACGACGGCCGCAAGCATGTCCCCGTCTTCGTCACCGAATCGATGGTGGGCCACAAGCTCGGAGAGTTCGCTCCCACGCGCACCTTCCGCAGCCACGACAAGGACGATCGTAAGGGACGCCGGCGCTGAGCCGGTCCTGGGAAGAAGAGGCAGATTAATGGAAGCCAAGGCGCAGGCGCGTTATGTCCGCGTCACGCCCCAGAAGGCCCGCCGTGTCGTGAACGAGGTTCGTGGCAAGGCCGCCCTGGAGGCCGCCGATATCCTGCGGTTCGCCCCGCAGGCCGTCGCCACCGATGTCCGCAAGGTGCTGCTCAGCGCCGTCGCCAACTCCAAGGTGAAGGCTGAACTCGCCGGAGAGGCCTTCAACGAGGCCGACCTCATGATCATTGAGGCCTACGTCGATGAGGGTCCGACCATGAAGCGGTTCCGCCCACGTGCACAGGGACGCGCAGGACGCATCCTCAAGCGCACGAGCCACATCACCCTTGTGGTCGGCACCAAGGAAGACAAGAAGAAGGGAGACCGCTGATATGGGCCAGAAGGTCAACCCCACCGGGTTCCGCCTGGGAATCACGACCGATCACCGGTCCCGCTGGTTCTCCGACTCGACCACTAAGGGGCAGCGCTACTCGGACTACGTTGCCGAGGACGTTGCGATCCGCAAAACCCTGTCCGAGAACCTCGAACGCGCAGGCATCGCGAAGGTCGATATCGAGCGCACGCGTGACCGCGTCCGCGTCGACCTGCACACCGCGCGTCCGGGTATCGTCATCGGTCGCCGCGGTGCCGAGGCGGATCGTCTTCGCCAGGGCCTCGAGAAGCTCACCGGCAAGCAGGTCCAGCTCAACATCCTCGAAGTGAAGAACCCCGATCTGAATGCACAACTCGTCGCACAGGGGATCGCCGAGCAACTCGCTGCCCGCGTCTCCTTCCGCCGCGCCATGCGCAAGGGCATCCAGTCCGCTCAGCGCGCCGGTGCCAAGGGCATCCGCGTTCAGGTGTCCGGTCGTCTCGGCGGAGCCGAAATGAGCCGCTCGGAGTTCTACCGCGAAGGCCGCGTGCCACTGCACACGCTTCGCGCGAACATCGACTACGGATTCCACGAGGCGCGCACGACCTTCGGTCGCATCGGCGTCAAGGTGTGGATCTACAAGGGCGACATCACTGAACGCGAGTTCGCGCGCCAGCAGGCCGAGCAGGCCAACCGTGGTGGACGCCGGGGTGACCGTCGCGGACCGCGCCGCGGTGGACGTCCGAACCAGGAGAACGCTCAGCAGCAGGCACAGGCTACAGCCGCGCCCGCAGCTACTGACAACGGATCGGAGGCCTGAGCCGGATGCTCATTCCCCGTCGTACCAAGTGGCGTCGTCAGCACCGCCCGCACCGCACCGGTAACGCAACCGGCGGCACCGAACTCGCATTCGGCGATTACGGGATCCAGGCGCTGACCGGCGCGTACATCACGAACCGTCAGATCGAGGCCGCTCGTATCGCCATGACGCGTCACATCAAGCGCGGCGGCAAGGTGTGGATCAACATCTTCCCCGACCGCCCGCTAACCAAGAAGCCCGCTGAAACCCGAATGGGTTCCGGTAAGGGCGCCGTGGAGTGGTGGGTCGCCCCCGTCAAGCCCGGACGAATCCTGTTCGAGCTGGGAGGCGTCGATGAGAACCTCGCTCGCGAGGCAATGCGCCGCGCCCAGCATAAGCTTCCTATCAAGACCCGTTTCGTGGTCCGAGAGGGTGGTGACAACTGATGGCCGAAAAGGGTCTGAACGTCTCCGACCTCGATGCCATGGATGACGCGCAGTTGTCCAAGGAACTCGAGAAGGCCAAGGCCGAACTGTTCAACCTGCGTTTCGCGCAGGCTGTCGGCAGCCTCGAAGACCACGGCCGCATGAAGACCGTGCGCCGTGACATCGCCCGGATCTACACGATCGCGCGTGAGCGGGAGCTAGGCTACCGCACCGCCCCGAGCACCGAGGAGTGAGTCACATGGCAGAAACCACCAAGCGCAATGATCGTAAGGTCCGTCGCGGCTACGTCGTGTCGGACAAAATGGACAAGACCGTCGTCGTTCGAATCGAGGACCGTGTCAAGCACGCCCTCTACGGCAAGGTCATGCGCAAGAACAAGAAGGTCAAGGCGCACGACGAGCACAACGAGTGCGGCATCGGCGACCTCGTCCTCATCATGGAGACCCGTCCGCTGTCAGCCACCAAGCGCTGGCGCGTCGTCGAGATCATCGAGAAGGCCAAGTGATCTGACAGATCACAGCGCCTCACAGGGGGTCGGCATCCGCAAGGGTGTCGGCCCCCGTTCTTGTATCACCTGATCCGCAGTATCGGACAACATTAATGTGGATCCGAACGTTGTGACGCGGACCTGAACGGTGCAACATTCGGAAGCTGCGCGGTGTGTTCCGATGACGCGCGCGACGTTCGCAATGGTGATGATGCGAGGCGCCGAGGTACTGCCCGTCAAGCCCCGGATGCAGCAGAAGGGACCGATTCCATGGGGCAGATCACGCGAGATCCGCTTTTGCCGGTGTATTGCGATGGGGTAGGGTGGGACAGTTGCGTGACTCGGGGCGCATTGCGCCCCGAGTTGATAGTGCGAGCGAGCAACATCTCCCGCTGGGGCGGTGCGTTCGCACTATTGTCGGCATCGATGCGCAATAGTCAATGCACGATCGGCAAGGCTCGCGGGAAGTAATGCTCCTGCGAGAACCGGCTCGACCACAGGAGCAATAGAACATGATCCAGCAGGAGTCGCGACTCAAGGTCGCCGACAACACTGGTGCGAAGGAAATCCTGACCATCCGTGTACTCGGCGGCTCTTCTCGCCGCTACGCAGGAATCGGCGACACCATTGTCGCCACCGTCAAGGACGCCATCCCCGGCGGTACCGTCAAGAAGGGCGACGTCGTCAAGGCGGTCGTCGTCCGCACCCGTAAGGAAACCCGTCGCGCCGACGGCTCTTACATCCGCTTCGACGAGAACGCAGCCGTCATCATTAACGCAAACGGCGAACCGCGTGGAACCCGCATCTTCGGCCCAGTCGGCCGCGAGTTGCGCGACAAGAAGTTCATGCGCATCGTCTCCCTCGCACCGGAGGTGATCTGATGGCAGCGAAGATTCGCAAGGGCGACCTCGTCGAGGTTGTTCGCGGACGCACGTCCGATGAGAAGAAGCTCGCAAAGCGCAACGAGCGCCGTATCGCTGAGGGCCTCGAACCCCTCAAGCCCGGTGATAAGGGCAAGCAGGGGCGCGTCATTAAGGTGTTCCCCGCCGACCAGAAGGTTCTCGTCGAGGGCGTCAACCTCAAGACCCGTCACGTTCGCCAGGGCCAGCAGGGACAGGCCGGCGGCATCGAGACCATCGAAGCCCCCATCTCCCTGTCGAAGGTCGCACTGGTCGATCCCGACACCAAGCAGCGCGTGCGCGTCGGCTTCCGCGAGGACACCGTCGAGCGCGATGGCCGCACCCGCACCGTCCGCGTCCGCGTGACCCGTGGTGGCGCTAAGCGCGGCATCGAGCAGGGTAAGGAGATCTGAACATGGCCCCGCGTCTGAAAGAAAAGTATCTGTCGGAGATCCGCGAAGCTCTGCGTGAAGAGTTCAAACACGAGAACATCATGCAGGTCGGCGGGCTGACGAAGATCGTCGTCAACATGGGCGTCGGCGAGGCGGCTCGCGACTCGAAGGCACTCGAGGGCGCAATCCGCGACCTCACTGCCATCACCGGTCAGAAGCCCGCCACCACCAAGGCCAAGAAGTCCATCGCGCAGTTCAAGCTCCGCGAAGGCCAGCCCATCGGCGCGCACGTTACGCTGCGCGGTGATCGCATGTGGGAATTCCTCGATCGACTCCTGTCGACCGCCCTCCCGCGCATCCGCGACTTCCGCGGCCTGTCCCCCAAGCAATTCGACGGTCATGGGAATTACACCTTCGGCCTCACGGAACAGTCCATGTTCCACGAGATCAACCAGGATTCCATCGACCGCGTTCGCGGCATGGACATCACGGTCGTCACGTCGGCATCCACCGATGAAGAAGGCCGTTCCCTGCTTCGTCGCCTCGGCTTCCCGTTCAAGGAGGACTGACCCATGGCCAAGACGTCTTTGAAGATCAAGGCAGCGCGCACCCCTAAGTTCGGTGTGCGCGGCTACACGCGGTGCAACCGCTGCGGGCGTCCCCGCTCGGTCTACCGCAAGTTCGGACTATGCCGCGTGTGCCTGCGCGAGCTCGCCCTCAAGGGCGAACTCCCCGGCATCACGAAGAGCAGCTGGTAAGACACTGACGTCGTAGGTCCCGCAACAGGGGATACCGCGACGAGGAAGGGGACAACCCCCAATGACAATGACAGATCCCATCGCAGACATGCTGACGCGTCTGCGCAATGCGAATCGCGCTCATCACGACACGGTCTCCATGCCGTACTCGAAGCTGAAGAACGCGATCGCGAACATCCTGGTCGAAGAGGGCTACATCTCCTCGACCAGCGTCGAGGACGCCCGCGTGGGCAAGACCCTCACGCTGACCCTCAAGTACGGCAACCATCGTGAGGCCGCCATCCAGGGGCTGCAGCGCGTGTCCAAACCAGGTCTGCGCGTATATGCCAAGTCCACCAACCTGCCCAAGGTCCGCGGCGGCCTCGGCGTGGCCATCCTGTCCACGTCCTCCGGCCTGCTCACCGACCGCCAGGCAGCCGAGAAGGGCGTAGGCGGGGAAGTCCTCGCCTACGTCTGGTGAACAGGAGGCTGAACAATGTCGCGTATCGGTAAGAACCCCATTGCCATCCCCGCTGGCGTCGACGTCGCAATCGACGGCGCGGACGTCACCGTGAAGGGCAAGAAGGGCCAGCTCAGCCACACTGTCGCTTCCCCCATCGAGGTCACCATCGACAATGGCCAGATCACTGTCGCACGACCTGATGACGAGCGCACGTCCCGTTCGCTGCACGGCCTGACCCGTACTCTCATCGCCAATATGATCATTGGCGTCACCGAGGGCTACAAGAAAGAACTCGAGATCACCGGCACCGGTTACCGCGTGGTCGCCAAGGGCAAGAACCTCGAGTTCGCGCTCGGCTTCTCGCACCCGGTCCTCGTCGAGGCCCCTGAAGGCATCGAGTTCACCGTCGAATCCCAGACCAAGTTCACGGTCCACGGCATCGACAAGCAGCTCGTCGGCGAGACTGCGGCTCGCATCCGCAAGCTCAAGAAGCCGGAGCCCTACAAGGGCAAGGGCATCCACTACGTGGGCGAAACGATCCGTCGCAAGGTCGGAAAGGCTGGTAAGTGATGGCGTACACGGTCAAGGGCAAAGGCAAGTTCGTCGCTCGCAAGCGTCGTCACCTGCGCCTTCGCAAGAAGATCAACGGTACGGCTGCGCGTCCTCGCCTAGTCGTCACCCGTTCCAACCGCCACATGGTGGCCCAGGTGATCGACGACACCGTTGGACACACCCTGGTTTCCGCGTCGGACATGGAAGCCGAACTCGCTGCGGCGGAAGGCACCAAGACCGACAAGGCGCGCAAAGTCGGCGCTCTCATTGCAGAGCGCGCTCAGGCCGCCGGCATCACCTCGGTCGTCTTCGACCGAGGTGGGAACAAGTACTTCGGCCGCGTGGCGGCCGTCGCCGAAGCCGCCCGTGAGGGCGGACTCGAGCTGTGACCGGATCGAAGGAAAGAGAGATCAACTGATGGCTGCACAGCAGCGAAGCAGGAACGGTCAGGAAGGCTCTGAGCGTTCGGGCGACAGCGAGCGTCGCGACCGCCGCAACGGCCGCGGGAATGACCGCGATAACCGTCGTGGCAATGACAAGAATGAATACATCGAGCGCGTTGTCGCCATCAACCGCGTGTCCAAGGTCGTCAAGGGCGGGCGCCGCTTCTCCTTCACGGCTCTGGTCGTCGTGGGCGATGGAGAAGGCACCGTCGGTGTCGGCTATGGAAAGGCCAAGGAAGTCCCCCAGGCCATTTCCAAGGGCGTCGAAGAGGCGAAGAAGAACTTCATCCGCGTCCCGATGATCCGCCGCACCATCACGCACCTAGTCGAGGGACGCGACGCCGCCGGCATCGTGCTTCTGCGTCCGGCCGCACCGGGAACCGGCGTTATCGCCGGCGGTCCGGTTCGCGCAGTGCTCGAGGCCGCTGGTGTTCACGACGTGCTCACCAAGTCGCTCGGCTCCGACAACGCGATCAACATCGTCCACGCGACGATCGACGCCCTCAAGCAGCTCGAACAGCCCGAGGCAGTCGCGGCGCGCCGTGGCCTTCCCCTCGAGCGGGTTGCACCGGCGTCGATGCTGCGCGCACGCGCGCAGGGCGAGGCCGACAAGCGCGCCAAGGCGGAACAGGCCGAGGCCGACAAGGCTTCAGCGGGGGTGAACGAGTGATGGCGAATCTGAAGATCACGCAAGTCAAGTCCACGATCGGCGCCAAACAGAACATGAAGGACACCCTGCGCACCCTCGGGCTGCGCAAGATCGGCCAGAGCGTCGTTCGTGAGGACACCAACACTGTTCGCGGTGCCGTCCGCACCGTGCGTCACCTGGTGACTGTTGAGGAGGTCGACTGACAATGGCGGACTCGAAGACCACTTCGGGTGAGAAGGTGCAAATCGTCAAGCTGCACCACCTTCGCCCGGCCCCCGGAGCCAAGAAGGCCAAGACCCGCGTCGGTCGCGGTGAGGGCTCGAAGGGCAAGACCGCTGGACGCGGTACTAAGGGCACCAAGGCCCGCTACCAGGTTCCCGCGGGCTTCGAAGGCGGCCAGATGCCGATTCACATGCGTCTGCCCAAGCTTCGCGGCTTCAAGAACCCGTTCCGCGTCGAGTACCAGGTCGTCAACGTGTCCAAACTCGAGGAGCTCTTCCCCGAGGGCGGCAAGGTGACGGTCGAGGACCTCGTCGCCAAGCACGCGGTTCGCGACGGCGCCCCCGTCAAGGTGCTCGGCACCGGGGAGCTCACCGTCAAGCTCGAAGTCGAGGTCGACTCCTGGTCGGCCAGCGCCCACGAGAAGATCACCGCGGCGGGCGGAACCATTACCGCCCGCTGACACCCGGTTGAGGGTGGCCCGGAGCCCCGGGCCACCCTCAACGGCGTATGACGGGACGGTCGGCCTCGTCGATCGTCCACCAACTCCGTAGAATGCGACTGCAGCCCACTTGCGAAACTCGGGTAGGCTGACACGGTCGATACCGGGGGACAACCCCCGCGCATGCCCACCACCAGTAGGAGGAAGCCTTGCTCAGTGCTTTCGCACAGGCGTTCCGCACCCCTGATCTGCGCCGAAAACTGCTTTTCACGCTGCTCATCATGGCGATGTTCCGCCTCGGATCGTATATTCCGACTCCCGGCGTGGACTCGAAGGCCATCCAGCAGTGCCTCGCGCAACAGAATGAGGTGAACCTGCTCGACCTCGTCAACCTCTTCTCCGGTGGCGCACTCCTCCAGCTGTCGATCCTCGCCCTCGGCATCATGCCCTACATCACCGCGTCGATCATCATCCAGCTGCTCCGCGTCGTCATCCCGCGCTTCGACGACCTCTATAAAGAGGGACAGACCGGGCAGGCGAAGCTCACCCAGTACACCCGCTACCTCACGATCTTCCTCGGCGTGCTCCAGGCGACGACAACCATCACCCTGGCGCGCACAGGGCGCATGTTCTCCGGCTGCTCTCAGTCCGTCATCGCTGACAAGTCGTGGTGGATGTTCCTCATCATGGTGATCGTCATGATGGCGGGTACGGGCGTCGTCATGTGGCTCGGTGAACTCATCACAGAGCGCGGCATCGGCAACGGCATGTCGCTGCTCATCTTCACCTCCATCGCAGCGCGCCTGCCCTCCCAGGTACTCTCCATCGGACAATCCGGTAAATGGGGCGCCGTCGGGGCGATCGTGCTCATGCTCTTCGGCGTCACACTCGCGATCGTATTCATCGAGCAGGCCCAGCGTCGCATCCCCGTCCAATACGCCAAGCGCATGGTGGGACGGCGCCAATACGGCGGCACCACCACCTACATCCCGCTGAAGATCAACATGTCGGGCGTCATCCCCGTCATCTTCGCGTCCTCGATCTTGGCGCTGCCCCTCATGGTCGCCCAGTTCGGCAATGCCACGGACGGCTGGGTCCAGTGGATCACCGCTAACTTCCACCAGGACTCGTGGGTGTATCTGACGATTTATGCGCTCCTCGTCCTGTTCTTCGCGTTCTTCTACACGACGATTACCTTCAACCCGGACGAGGTCGCCGACAATATGAAGCGCTACGGTGGCTTCATCCCCGGATACCGCGCGGGACGGCCCACCGCTGAGTTCCTGCGCTACGTCATCAACCGCATCACGTCAGCAGGCGCGCTCTACCTCGTCGTCATCGCCCTGCTGCCGTCGCTGCTCATCATCCCCCTGAAGCTGTCCTCCTCACAGATGCCCTTCGGTGGAACGACACTGCTCATCATCGTCGGCGTCGGTCTGCAGACGGTCAAGGAGATCAACACCCAGCTCCAGCAGCACCATTACGAAGGATTCTTGCGATGACCGCTGTTATTCTCCTCGGCCCTCCCGGAGCCGGTAAGGGCACGCAGGCCGCCCGTATCGCCGAGCGGCTCTCCATCCCGGCGATCTCCACCGGTGAAATCTTCCGCGCAAACATCGCCGAGGGAACGCAGATCGGCCTCAAGGCGAAGGAATACATCGATCGCGGCGAACTCGTCCCCGACTCGGTCACGAACGTCATGATGAGGGCCCGTCTCGAGGCCCCCGACGTCGAGGCCGGATTCCTCCTCGACGGGTATCCCCGCAATGTGGACCAGGTCCACTTCCTCGCCGGACTGTGCGAGGACTTCGGCACCAAGATCGACGTCGTCGTCGAGATCCAGGTCGATGAGGACGAGGTCGTCACCCGCATGCTCAAGCGCGCCGAAGAACAGCACCGCGCCGATGACACCGAGCCCGTCATGCGCCACCGTTTCGAGGTGTACCGCGCGCAGACGGAGCCCGTCGCCGCCTACTACGCGGATCACGACATGCTGGAAGTCGTCAACGGCATGGGAACGGTCGACGAGGTCTCCGAGCGGATCTTCGCCGTTCTGGACGCTCATCGAGAAGGCTGACCATCCTTCATCTGCATACCGCGCGGCGATTGGAGCCGCGCGGTTCATGCTGTCATCGCCGCGCATGTGTTGAAAGGATCTGACAGTGGTGCGTATTGAAATCAAGACGCTCGAACAGCTCAAGTGGATGCGCGAGGCCGGCCTCGTCGTGGCCGACATCCACGCGTCGCTGCGCGACGCCGTCGCGCCGGGCGTCACAACCGCCGAACTCGACGCCGTCTCCGCTGCAACGATCGCTCGGGGCAACGCGACATCGAACTTCCTGCACTACGGGGGCTATCCCGCAACCGTGTGCATCAGCGTCAACGACGTCGTCGTCCACGGCATCCCGGGTCCCCTCACCCTGCGCGAGGGCGACCTCGTGAGCTTCGACTGCGGAGCCTGGGTCGGCAGGAACGGGCGCCAGTGGCACGGGGACGCCGCCTTCTCAATGATCGTCGGCGACGAGTGGATCTCCGATGAGCGCTTCGCAGCGGGGGAGAGGGCGAGCGGACGCCCGGTTGACGGAGTCGCGCAGGCTACGATGCGGCGCCGACGCGAACTCGATGCGGTGACTCGCGAATCCCTGTGGGCGGCCCTCGCCGGTCTGGCCGGGGCGAAGCGCGTCTCCGCAGTGGGACGTGCCGTCGAAGATGTGGTCGCTGCGCGCGCTGAAGAGCTCGGCTGGGAGGCGGGCATCATCGAGGAGTACACCGGCCACGGCATCGGTACAGCCATGCATCAGGCGCCCGAGGTCCTCAACTACAACGCGCGCGGCATCAGTGCCAAGATCAAACCGGGGATGGTGCTCGCCGTTGAACCGATGCTGACGACGGGCAGGATTGACACTCTCACCGAGGCCGACGAATGGACCGTGCGAACAGTCGACGGGTCGGACGCCGCGCACTGGGAGCACTCGATTGCGATCATGCCCGATGGGGGAGTGAGCGTTTTGACGGCTCCCGATGCGGGTGCGGCAGGCCTGGCCCCCTATGGTGTAACGCCCATGAGCCTCGACTGATCGAAAAACAGAGCGAAGAACAATCGGGAGGCGACCCGAAAACTGTGTGCGTTTGAGCGGGGCAAGCAGGAGTGACACACGGGTGTAACGGGACTCCAGGCGGATCGTGAGGCAGTCGACAGGGTAGCCGACTACCATAGCGGCGGCATTATGCCGTAAAGTGGACGATTGGGCGTGTCGCCACAGGGAAGTACTGTACCTGGGACGCCCTCGGCGGTACACCGCCGCCGAACACCGAAGAATGTAGAGGATATGGCGAAGAAAGACGGCGTCATCGAAATGGAGGGCAAGGTCATCGAGGCCCTGCCGAACGCGATGTTCCGCGTGGAGCTCAACAACGGCCACGTTGTCCTGGGGCACATTGCGGGAAAGATGCGACAGCACTACATCCGAATCCTTCCTGAGGATCGTGTCGTCGTCGAACTCAGCCCCTATGACCTCTCACGAGGTCGGATCGTCTACCGATACAAGTAAGAACCGACACTGACCGCCCTCGGGCGGTGGAGGAACCACCATGAAGGTCAAGCCGAGTGTCAAGAAGATCTGTGACAAGTGCAAGGTGATTCGTCGCCACGGCAATGTCATGGTCATCTGTGACAACCCCAGGCACAAGCAGCGTCAGGGCTGAACCCCGACAACGCTGACCCCAGGGCGTAAGCCCGACAGGATCGCACCACGTGCCGCAGATGCGGCAACCCCCGGTTCGGAGGCCGGGGCCGGGTGGCTCACCCGGAAGGGGCGATGACGACCTCCGAGGAACAACTGGAGCACCAACAACATGGCACGTATTGCCGGTGTCGATCTCCCTCGCGAAAAGCGACTGGAGATCGCACTCACCTACATCTACGGAGTGGGCCGCACCCGCGCCGCCGAGACCCTCGAAGCGACGGGCGTCAGCCCCGATCTGCGCGTCAAGGACGCCACCGAAGAGGATTTCGTCAAACTCCGCGATTACATCGAATCGAATTTCAAGGTTGAGGGCGACCTCCGCCGCGAGGTTCAGGCTGACATCCGTCGAAAGATCGAGATCGGCTCCTACCAGGGACTTCGCCACCGTCGTGGTCTGCCGGTACACGGACAGCGCACGAAGACCAACGCTCGTACCCGTAAGGGCCCCAAGCGCACCGTTGCAGGCAAGAAGAAGGCCAAGTAAGGCCTCGCGGCCAGTCGATCAGATTGGATCGGGCCGCTCACACGACTGAAGAAGGAACAGAGTCACAAACATGGCAGCTGCAAAGACCTCGCGCGCCGGTGCTGGACGCAAGCCCCGTCGCAAGATTTCCAAGAACGTCACGCACGGACACGCGTACATCAAGTCGACGTTCAACAACACGATCGTGTCCCTCACCGACACCACCGGTGCCGTCATCGCCTGGGCCTCCTCCGGCCAGGTCGGCTTCAAGGGTTCGCGCAAGTCCACCCCCTTCGCCGCTCAGCTCGCTGCGGAGGCCGCCGCTCGTCGCGCCCAGGAGCACGGCATGAAGAAGGTCGACGTCTTCGTCAAAGGCCCCGGTTCCGGCCGTGAGACCGCGATCCGCTCCCTCCAGGCCGCAGGCCTCGAGGTCGGCTCGATCCAGGACGTCACACCTCAGGCCCACAACGGTGCTCGCCCGTCGAAGCGTCGCCGCGTCTGATATGTCTCATGGGGTTCGACCTCGTCACTAGACGAAAGGATCCCCACGTCTGAGCGCCGCACCCGTGGCCTCACACCCCCTGTCCCGACACGGGACCCACTGTCCGGCGTCATATAGCGGTCGCCGGGAAGAAAGGACTAAGACGTGCTCATTGCAGAGCGACCCATCCTGACCGAAGAGAGGGTCAGTGAATTCCGCTCCCGCTTCACTCTGGAACCCCTCGAGCCCGGGTTCGGATACACGTTGGGCAATTCCTTGCGCCGTACTCTGCTCTCGTCGATCCCCGGAGCTGCGGTTACGTCCATCCGCATCGATGGCGTTGCCCACGAGTTCCGTACGATCGAGGGCGTGAAGGAAGACGTTGCTGAGATCGTCCTCAACATCAAGCAGATCGTCCTCTCCTCTGAGATGGACGAGCCGGTTGTGATGTACCTGCGCAAGGCCGGCCCCGGCGCCGTCGTCGCAGGCGATATCACGCCCCCTGCCGGTGTGGAGATCCACAACCCCGATCTGCATCTCGCGACCCTCAACGAGAAGGGCAAGCTGGAGATCGAACTGACGGTCGAACGAGGCCGCGGCTACGTGTCCGCAGCCCAGAACAAGGACCCGCAGGCCGAGATCTCCCGCATCCCGATCGACTCCATCTACTCGCCCGTCGTCAAGGTGACTTACAAGGTCGAGGCGACCCGTGTCGAGCAGCGCACCGACTTCGATCGCCTCGTCATCGACGTGGAGACCAAGCCGGCGATCACCCCCCGCGATGCCATTGCCTCCGCAGGCAAGACCCTCGTCGAATTGTTCGGCCTCATGCGTGAACTCAACGAGGAGGCCGAAGGCATTGAAGTGGGTCCGTCGACCACCGACGCGACCCTCGCCGCCGACCTCGCGCTGCCGATCGAGAACCTCAACCTGCAGTCGCGTTCGTACAATGCGCTGCGCCGCCGCGGAATCCTCACCGTTGGCGAGCTTGTCGCCCACTCCGAGGTCGACCTGCTCGACATCCGCAACTTCGGGACGAAGTCGATCGAGGAGATCAAGGAATCGCTCGCCGCCCTCGGGATGACACTGAAGGATTCGGTGATGCCGACCTTCACAGAGCCCGACTCCGGTTCGATCCAGTTCAGCGACGAACAGTCCATCTGACCGCTTGCGTCCGATGGACGCACATAACTCGTAGGAGACACAATGCCCACCCCCAAGAAGGGTGCTCGTCTGGGCGGCAGCCCGGCACACCAGAAGCTGATCCTGTCGAACCTGGCGACTCAGCTCATCGAACACCGCGCTCTGACGACGACGGAGGCCAAGGCCAAGCTGCTGCAGCCCTACTTCGAGAAGCTCGTTACCAAGGCGAAGCGCGGCGACATGCACGCCCGGCGCACCGTGGCGAAGAAGATCACCTCGAAGGACGCCGTCTACATGCTCTTCGATGAGATCGTCCCCGCGATGGATTCCGAGCGTCAGGGCGGCTACACCCGCCTCATCCGCGTCGGCAACCGCAAGGGTGACAATGCGCCCCTCATGCGCATTGAACTCGTCATGGAGAAGGTCGAGAAGAAGGCCGTCGTGAAGGCGGCCGAGAAGACCGCCGCTAAGGCAGCCGAGGCGCCGAAGGCTGAAGAGCCCACGGTCGAGGAGCCCACTGAAGAGGCTTCCGCCGAGGACACAGCCGCCGAGGAGAAGTGATTCTCCGGTAGGCGACTTCGCCAGTCATGCAGGGGCCGGGTGATCCGCGCGGATCACCCGGCCCCTGCATTGCGCCAGGCTCGGTCCCAGAACGTCTTGCCGCTGGGAGCCGATGCCCGTCGCCGACTGCCCTGTGTGCGCCGCTCGTGCGCCGACGCCCGCCCCGTCAACTAGTGTGGAGCACATGGCTGAAGAGATGACGCTGGCGATCGACTGCGGCGGCGGCGGGATCAAGGCGTCCGTCCTTGATGAACGCGGCACCATGATCGCGCCTCCCACGCGCACACCCACACCCTATCCGCTGCCCCCGGAACTGCTCGTGCAGAGAGCGTTCGACCTCGCCGAGAGGCTCCCGCAGGCGGATCGCGTCACCATGGGCATGCCGGGGATGATCCGCCATGGAGTCGTCATCGCCACCCCGCACTACATCACGAAATCGGGTCCACGCTCGCGCGTCCTTCCCGAACTCGTCGAAAAGTGGCGTCACTTCGACATGGGGCGCGCCATCAGCGCCGCCCTCGGCCTACCGGCGAAGGTCCTCAACGACGCGGAGGTCGCGGGCGCCGGAGTCGTCACCGGGCGCGGCCTCGAAATGATCATCACCCTGGGGACGGGACTGGGCAACGCCGTCTTCGACGGAGGCCAACTCGCCCCCCATATCGAACTCTCCCAGGGCTTCGTGCGCTGGGGACTCACCTACGACGACTACATCGGCGAACATGAGCGGCTGCGGCTCGGCGACGTCCACTGGTCGCGGCGCGTGCGCCGCATCATCGACGGACTGCGGCCCATGTACATGTGGGACAGGCTCTACCTCGGCGGCGGCAATTCGAAGCGCATCACCGAGTCGAATCGGAACAGACTCGGCGACGACGTCATCATCGTCCCCAATAATGCGGGCATCATCGGGGGAGTGCGGGCGTGGGACCTCTAGACGCGGCCCGATCTCCGCACTCCGTCGATGGAGAGGAAGCGAGGATCCGCCTCGACCTCGCCTATGACGGCACGGACTTCCACGGATGGGCCGCCCAGCCTGGCCTGCGCACCGTCCAGGGGAGTATCGAGGACGTCTTCGCAGTGGTGACTAGGGGCCCCGCCGCCCTCACCGTTGCAGGGCGCACCGATGCGGGTGTGCACGCGAGCCACCAGACCGCCCACCTCGACATGCCGCTGGCGCTATGGCGGCGACTCGCGCCCAGGGGCGCAAACCCCGACGATGAGGACGCAATCGGCGCTGCCCTCGTCCGCAGGATCAACGGCCTTCTCGCCCGAAGCTACTCGACATGGTGCTGCGACAGGGGCGTGAATTGCGCGGCGGGCACCTCAGATGTCGTCATCACCGCTGCCGCGCGCGTCGACGTATCCTTCGATGCGCGCTTCAGCGCCTTGGGGCGCCACTATTGCTACAGGCTCAGTGAAGGAGCACTCGACCCGTTACGCAGGAGGGACGTCCTCGCCGTGGGAGAGACACTCGATCTCGACGCGATGAACGAGGCCTCAGCCGCCCTGCTCGGCGAACACGACTTCCTCGCCTACTGCCGACCGCGTGACGGAGCGACGACGATCCGCACCCTCACGCGCCTCGAGGCCACCAGAGCGGGAGGAATCGTCGAGGTGCGCGTCGGCGCCGACGCATTCTGCCACTCCATGGTCCGCTCCCTCGTGGGCGCACTGCTGCCCGTCGGTAGGGGAGCACGCGAGACGACATGGCCCAAGGAGCTGCTGGATGCGCGCTCGCGGGCGTCTGCCGCACCGATTGCGCCCGCTCACGGCCTCACCCTCGAAGGGGTCGAGTATCCGCCCCCGTCGCAGTGGGCGGAGCGGTCCGCCCGCGCGAGGGCGCGCCGCGACTGCGCCGCTTTGGCGTGAGCGCCGCTTCTGCTTCTCGGGGACGCCGATGCTGAGGAATCGGACACAGTGCCCCTACGGCTTTGACCCGAATCGGGGGCCTCGATAAACTGAATAATGCTGTGCGTCAACAGCGCCCTCGGTGTTCTCCCACTCGCCGCCCGGCAGCTCGTCGACGCCTCGCGCGAACCGTTTCATCGTGAGCGCGGCCCTCGCTTTCGAGTGCTGCAGCTCCATGACCGACAAGAATTGAAGGTTACGCCCGTGCGCACCTATTCACCCAAGCCCGGGGATGCGGACAAGAAGTGGTACGTCATTGACGCCACTGACGTCGTCCTCGGCCGCCTGGCGGCGCAGGTTGCCGCCCTCCTCCGTGGGAAGCACAAGCCGACGTTCGCCCCGCACATGGACATGGGCGACTACGTCATCATTATCAATGCGGACAAGGTCGCCCTCACCGGCAACAAGCTCGACCAGAAGATGGCGTACCGCCACTCCGGCCGTCCCGGTGGTCTGACCGCGACCCCCTACCGCGACCTCATGGCCAAGTCGCCTGAGCGCGCGGTGGAGAAGGCCGTCCGCGGCATGCTTCCCCACAACAGCCTCGGCCGCGCGCAGTTCAAGAAGCTGCACGTCTACGTCGGTGCTGAGCACCCCCACGCCGGCCAGTCGCCGGTTCCCTACGAGATCACCCAGGTCGCTCAGTGAGCGCAGCGCGTGACTGAGAACCTTTCAACTTACTGAGGAGAACCGTGGCTGAGACCATCGACCTCGTCGAGCTGGATGAGGAGAACGCCCCCAGCTCGTACACCACCGAGACTGAGACCGCGCCCGCCGGCGCAGGCCAGTCCATCACCGCGCCCGGCGCGGGCCTGGGCCGCCGTAAGGAGGCCGTTGCCCGCGTTCGCCTGGTTCCCGGAACCGGCGAATGGAAGATCAACGGACGCACGCTCGAGGACTACTTCCCGAACAAGCTGCACCAGCAGCTCGTGAAGTCGCCCTTCGTCCTTCTCGACCTCGACGGCCGTTTCGACGTCATCGCCCGCATCAACGGGGGCGGCATCTCCGGCCAGGCGGGCGCTCTGCGCCTCGGCATCGCGCGCGCGCTCAATGAGATCGACCGCGATGCAAACCGTCCGGCGCTGAAGAAGGCGGGCTTCCTGACCCGCGATGCGCGCGCTACCGAGCGCAAGAAGGCCGGCCTCAAGAAGGCCCGAAAGGCCCCGCAGTACTCGAAGCGCTGATCCCACGCACAGTCTGCAGCTGCAGCCCCGCTCCTCGACTCACGAGGGCGGGGCTGCAGTGCTGTGACGGATTCTGGAGTGCTTTTGACATCCCAGTGTGCGGTAAATGCGCGTGACAGCGACGGACTTGTGTGCGCCATGAAGAGTCGCATGCAGAGGGGGCGTTCCCCCTCATGCAGGAGAATCCAGAGAGCGACGAGTATCGAAAGCCAATGGACGATGAGCCTCATCGGGGGATTCATGGGGGTGCTCCTTGGCGATCAGAGGTTGCAAAGATATGACAAACAAGTTGATCGGGATACTTCTGCCCACGGTGTGCAGCTGCGCCCGCTGGCGGCAAAAATGATGCGATCTTCTTCTTTATCGTTGAAGTAATATTTCTCTGTCTCTTGGTTTCGGCAGACCGTTATATCGTTGATTGATTCGGGGCCGGCATCGAAAGGTGACTAATCTCGGTCTGAATCTGGTCGTGAGGTAGAGTTCTCTAGATTTTGACAGTGTGCTATATGTCACAGTTTAGAGCGGGGAGGTGAAAACGGTTTCAGCGGTCCCTCCGGCATTGTTCTGCATCGGTAGCGATATGATTCATGCGTCAGTGTTCAGCTGCGAAAGGGATGCGATATGACCAGGATGTTCGGTACGGACGGAGTTCGCGGCCTCGCCAATGAGCTGCTGACCCCAGCCTTGGCGGTCCAACTCGGCGAAGCAGCCGCCCGCGTCCTCACCAAGGACATCCCCGCGGGGAAGCTCTCGCGCACGGGCCGTCCCCGCGCCATCGTCGGACGCGACACCCGTGCCAGCGGCGAGTTCCTCGACCACGCGATCAGCGCCGGTCTTGCGGCCTCCGGTGTCGACGTTACTCGCGCGGGCGTCCTCCCCACTCCTGCGATCGCGCACCTGACGGCGACGCAGAACATCGACCTCGGTGTCGTTATTTCCGCCTCGCACAACCCCTTCGAAGACAATGGGATCAAGTTCTTCGCGCGCGGCGGCTACAAACTCGAAGACGCCGTCGAGGACGAGATCGAAGCCCTCCTCGGCAAGGTCGACGCCCGCCCCACAGGCGTCGGCGTCGGGCGCGTCATCAAGGGGGAGACGGTCGCCGATCAGACGTACATCAACCACCTCGTCGACTCCGTCGGTACGGATCTGTCCGGCCTGCGCATCGTCGTGGACGCGGCCAATGGTGCGGCCTCGTCAGTCGGTCCCGCGGCGCTGCGCGCAGCGGGAGCCGAAGTCATCGCGATTAATGCCTCACCCGACGGTCTCAATATCAATGACGACTGCGGTTCGACTCACCCCGAGCAGCTCCAGAACTACGTCACCTCGGTCCATGCGGATATGGGCGTCGCCTATGACGGCGATGCGGACCGCTGCCTCGCCGTTGATGCGGATGGCAGGCTCGTCGATGGCGACCAGATCATGGGGCTGCTCGCGGTCGGTATGAAAGCAGATGGAACTCTCGGCTCCGACACCCTTGTCGTTACGGTTATGAGCAACCTCGGCCTCATCCTCGCGATGCGTGAACACGGGATCCGCACTGTGCAGACCGGGGTGGGCGACCGCTACGTGCTGGAGAAGATGCTCCAGGGCGGGTACACCCTGGGCGGTGAACAATCCGGCCACGTCATCGACTCGCTGCATGCGACCACCGGCGACGGCGTCCTCACCTCGTTGAGGGTCGCCGCGCGGATGAAGCGCACCGGCAAGTCCCTGGCCGAGTTGGCGAGCATCGTCACACGCCTTCCGCAGACCCTCATCAATGTCAAAGGTGTGGATAAGGGCGCCGCGGGGACGAATAAGGCGGTGCAGGCTGCCGTCGCCGAAGCCGAGGTGGAACTCGGCGACACGGGGCGCGTCCTTCTGCGCCCCTCGGGCACTGAGCCGCTCGTGCGCGTCATGGTGGAGGCGGCCACCCAGGATCGGGCGGACTCCGTTGCCTCTCGCCTCGCTGATGTTGTCAAGGAGAACCTGTCCCTGTGAGGGACGTGAACGCTTAACCCGCTAAACGCACACGCTTTCCCCTCTCGTCGCCATTGCGACTGCTGCGCCTCGCGCATTGTCGCAGCAGAGTCTTCTGCTGAAAAACATCACTCCCGATAGGCGAGGAGCCGTGTGCGTTTTAGCGTGTGATCCGGTCGGCGTCAGTCCTTGCGGATGAGGAGGGACTCGACCCGGTGGTGGGGGCCCTTCGTGAAGATCATGGTCGCGCGCTCCCGCGTCGGCGCAATGTTCTCCCGCAGGTTCGGCAGATTGATCGCCGTCCACACCATCCGTGCCGTCACCGCCGCCTCTTCGTCGCTCAACCCCGCATAGGTGCGGAAGAACGAGTCCTCGCGGGAGAAGGCCGTGCGGCGCAGGGTGAGGAAGCGATCGACGTACCACTGCTCGATGGATGTCTCATCGGCGTCGACATAAATGGAGAAGTCAAAGTAGTCCGACACTGCGACCCCCACTGATCCGGGCTGTACGCGCGGAGGCTGGAGCACATTGAGACCCTCGACGATGAGGATGTCGGGGGCGTCGATGCTCAGGGTCTTACCCTCGACGATGTCGTAGACGACATGGGAGTAGACGGGCACCTCGAGATGGGGCGCCCCTGATTTGACCTTGGCGAGGAAATCAATGAGTGCGCCGCGGTTGTAGGACTCGGGGAAACCCTTGCGCGCAAGGATCCCCTTCGCTTCGAGCACCGCATTCGGATAGAGGAACCCGTCAGTGGTGACGAGGTCGACGCGCGGAGTGTGCTCCCATCGGGACAAGAGGAGTTGCAGCAGACGCGCAACAGTCGACTTGCCCACGGCGACCGACCCCGCGATCCCGATGACGAAGGGGGTTGGGGTATGAGCGCGTTCTCCGAGGAAAGCACGTCGCTCACGGGCCGTGCGCCTGCGCCCGTCCACGTAGAGTTGGAGGAGGGCCGACAGGGGGCGGTAGATCACGTCCACTTCGGTCATATCGATCGGATCGCCAAGAGAGGCGATCCGATCGATATCGTCCTGAGTGAGGGGCAGGGGAGTGCGGTCGACGAGTCGATCCCACTGTTCGCGTTCGAATCGGGTGAAGGGCGAGACGCGGCGCCGTTCCTGGTGAGTCAACACCCCTGTATTGTCCCGCATATCGCCTGATCCGTGTGCGCATCAACTCCTTCGCGTACGGGCGATGAGAATGAAGCTGCCGATGCCGAACAGGAGAAGTACGACGACTCCTACGCTCATCGTCGCCGACCCTGAATGCGCCAGGTCGGATTCCTGTGAGTTCTTCGGCGCCGTCCCGGGGCCGGCGGCCGATGAACTCTGCTGGTCCGAAGGCGATGCCGGTGGGATACTCGGGGAGGGATCCCCGGACTGGGAGGCTCCCGGATCGGGTGTCGGCAAGGGCGCCCCGTCGAGGAGTTCGATGACACCGGTGCGATCGGCGGGCACCTCGGGCTCAGGTTCGGGCTCGGGCGGAACGACAACGGACAGAGGTGCGGAGCCCTTCGCGGTCTTGCCCGCCGAATCCGTCACTTGGACGCTCGCGATGCCCTCGAAGGGCTCAGTGAAGACGTGCTGGGTGAAGCCAGTCGTCGTGGTCTCGTCGACGAGACCATCCGAATCGAAATCCCACTCGTAGCTCGTGAGCCCGCCGTCGAGGGCGTAGGAGCCGCGCGCGTCGAAGTCGAGGGATTCGCCGACCTCGCCGGAGATCGGCCCTTGGAGCCAACCGAAGGGCTTATCGAGGGCGGTTGTGATCGCTTCGGTGATGCGGTCGGGCACATCCGAGGAGTCTCGGAGGCTGAAGGCCTTCCCACCGGTTTCGTCAACAAGGTCCTGGAAGGCGCCTGTAACGCTCGTCAAACTACCGGTGTCCACCGCATAGACTTCGACCGGATCGACCGCGAGTGCGTGGACTGCAGCCGAATGAGCGGTGTGCCCGGTCACCGGTTCGGGGTTCTTCGCCGGTGCATCGCCGAGGACGATCGCGATCTTGCGCACTCCCGCGCGCCACGGCAGATCAAGAGCCGCCGTTACCCCCGAATACACGGTCTCGGGCCAATCGCCGCCCCCGTCGACGCTGACCGCGTCGAGGGCCGAACGCAGGGCTTGGGGGTCCGAGGTGAAGTCGAGCTCGACTCGAGCCGGGTAGTCGCCCTCGTCACCGCCCTGATCTGCGAAGTCCTTGTAGGTGACAAGGGCGAAGCGGTGGGAGTCCGTCAACGACTCGATCTTGGAGACGATGCCGGTGACGTTGGCGCGAACCTCTCCGATGTCGTCTTTCATCGAGCCCGTCGCATCGACGACGAAGACGATATCGATGTCGGCCAGGCCCGGTTGGATCGGCTCTGCGGAGAAAGAGACGCCGACGTTCTTCTGAATCTCATCGGCCATCATGCGGTGACCCGTGATATTCGGGTGGTAGAAATTCATCTTGTCGGTGCTCCACTTGCTCGACGTGTTCCCCCCGGACTCGACGCCCTCGGTCTCGAAGAACTCGTTGATCCAGCGCGCAGGATTGCGGTGGAGCGCGGACGGGTCGGGCTCGTGGCCGTCGAAGGCCTGCGGGATGGAGTCGATGAAAGACACCTTCATCTTGTGGGAGGCATTCCACGAATCTACGAGCGCCTTCTGCTTCGCCGTGGCGCTCGTGCCGAGCGACCGCACACGGCTGCCGACATCGGTCTGCTCGTATCGCATACAGATACACTGTCCGTCGATGGTCCAGATGTACTCGGCGCAGCTCGCAAGCGCGTACTCCCGAGTCGTCGCCAGGAGGGGATAAGCGAGGAGGACGACGTGGCCGTCGTCTCCGATCCTGTCGTTGACCCGCTCGAGGATCGTCCGGGTCGCATCGATCGTCGCATCGAGCCCGGATTCGGCGGTGTCGAGAGCATTGACGCAGTCTTCACGACTCCGCAGGCCGGCTGCGAAGCAGGAGGAGACGATGGTGGAGAACTCGATGTCATTGCCCCCGATGGTGAGCATCACGAGATCGGTCTCCTCCGAAATGCGTGGAATCTGCTCATTGAGGACGTTCGAAGTCACCGAGCCGGAGACGGCGAGATTCGTCAGGGTCGTGTGGATCCCGTGAGAGTTGAGCCATGCGGTGTACACCCGCGCCCAGTTGCGCGTCGAACGGTAACTCGTCCCCTTGGTGCCCGGCTCGTAGGCTCCGGCTCCATTGCCGGCCGAGTAGGAGTCCCCGATGACGACGGCGTTCAACCGGAGGTCGGGGTCGACTGCCGAAGCGGTCGGCGCGGCGGCGAAGGGAAGGGCGATGAGTCCAAGGGCTGCGAGCGCCGTAATTGCCTGTCTCTTCATGGGTCCTCCTTGGCGATGGGATGGGTGTGCGGTTCGGATTAGGGGCTGTTCAGGAGTAGAAGAGCCTGACACTCACGCATGGCTCCGAGACGGCGCCGGGCGGGTTGGACGGGTTTTCGTCAATGATGAGGCAGGTGCGGTTTTCCGGGGAGGACGCGTCGCGGTTGAGAACCGTTGTCTGAGAGTCAGTCGCGGCATCGTCGACGTGAAAGCCGAGCGTTTCGGCGGCGCGGACGATGTCCCCACGCACCTGCGACGGCGAGGATCCTCCGGTCGAGTAGCAGGCCGCGACGACATCCGGCGTCGCCTTTGCGAAGAGGCCCGCCGGTGTCGACACTTCAAGGCCGAGCCTGGGATGGTCGGCGACGACGCGCCCGACGATCGGATCCTCGACGAGGGCCGTGAGACGCGACGAACGCCCCCACCATCCCGATTCGGCACCCACGGTGTAGCCGCCGAAGCCGACCGCAGCCAGGAGGGCAACGACGAGCCCGCCGATGAGCAGGGGGCGCCGAGGAGTATTCGCACGAGGTCGATGCTGGTAAGCGCTCATGATGCGGCGACCATATCGGGTGGGGCGAGGGGTTTTCAATAGCAGAATCGACATGCGGGACACCCCGCGCGCTCCGGAATAGGTGCCGATATGGATGATCGGCGTCGATATCCGCATGTCAGATCGTCGCCGAACAGCAGGATCGACACCACGCATCGCATCCTATCTGACAAGTGGATCTCGGCACACACGTGCGTAGGGGCGTGCGCATCGCCCAACCGCTGTGCTGGAATTGCACTCATGTGTGGAATCGTTGGACACGTGGGACGGTCGGCGTCGCAGCGCTCGCGCCTGGTCGTCATGGACGGACTCGCCCGCCTCGAATACCGGGGCTATGACTCGGCGGGCATCGCCCTCGTCGCGCCGGGCGTACTCGACGTCATTCGGGCGGTCGGCAAATTGGCGAACCTGGCTGACGCCATTGACGAGAAGGCCCCCGACGGTGCCCTCGCCGCCATTGGACACACCCGTTGGGCGACCCACGGGCGCCCCACCGTCACCAACGCCCACCCGCACACGAGCGCCGACGGCCGCTTCGCCCTCGTCCACAACGGGATCATTGAGAATGCCGACGCCCTGCGCCAAGAGCTCATCGCCGACGGCGTCTCATTCGCCTCCGACACCGACACCGAAGTCGTCGTCCACCTCCTCGCCCGCACCTACGACGCCGCCGCGGACGCATGGGACGGCGAGCTCGCAGGGGTCTTAAGCGCCTCCGAAGCCCCGGTCCGCCGCCTCGTCGCCGCGCTGCGCCGGGTCGCCGACCGTCTGCAGGGCACATTCACCCTCCTCGTCGTCACCACCGAGGCGCCCGATGCGATCGTCGCAGCGCGCCGCTCCTCGCCCTTGGTCATCGGACTGGGGGAGGGGGAGAACTACCTCGGCTCCGATGTCCTCGCCTTCGTCGAACACACGAACCGGGCCGTCGAAATCGGTCAGGACCATACGGTCGTCGTCACAGCCGACGCCGTCACCGATATCAACGCCGCGGGCGTCCCCATCCCCCTCAGGGAATACGAGGTCGACTTCGCCTCCGACCGGGCTACCAAGGGCGTATGGCCGACCTTCATGGACAAGGAGATCAACGAGCAGCCGCGCGGCGTCGCCGACACACTCGCCGACCGCATCGACTCCCACGGGCGCCTCGCACTCGACGAGGTCCGCATCCCCGAGCACGTCCTGCGCACCATCGACAAGATCATCATGATCGGCTGCGGAACCGCCTCCTACGCCGGGCAGGTCGCCCGCTATGCTATCGAGCACTGGTGCCGCATCCCCGTCGAGGTTGAATTATCCAGCGAATTCCGCTACCGCGATCCCGTCGTCACGGAGAAGACCCTCATCGTTGCGATCTCCCAGTCCGGGGAAACCATGGACACGATCATGGCGATCCGTCACGCGCGCGAGCAGGGCGCGAAAGTCGTCGCCGTCGTCAATACCCCCGGCTCCACCATCTCGCGCGAATCCGATGCCGTGCTCCTTACTCACGCGGGCCCCGAGATCGCCGTCGCCTCTACGAAGGCCTTCACCTCGCAGATCACCGCCTGCTACATCCTCGGCCTCTACCTTGCGCAGGTGCGCGGCAATAAATACGCCGACGAGGTCGCCGACTACATGGACAAGCTCGCAGAAGCGCCCGCGAAGATCCAGCAGGTCCTCGACGGGGCCGAGACGGTCCGCCAATTCGCGCGGACCATGGCGGACGCGACCTCCGTCATCTACCTGGGTCGCCACGTCGGCTTCCCCGTCGCCCTCGAAGGAGCCCTCAAACTCAAGGAAATCTGCTACATCCACGCAGAGGGCTTCGCAGCGGGAGAACTCAAGCACGGGCCGATCGCCCTCGTCGACGATGGCCAGCCCGTCATCGTCATCGTGCCGACCCCCAGGCGCCCGGAGCTGCACTCCAAAGTCCTCGCCAATATCCAAGAGGTCCGCGCCCGCGGCGCGAAGACGATCATCGTCGCCGAAGAAGGGGACGGGGCGGTCGACGAATTCGCCGATATCGTCTTCCGTGTGCCCGCCATCCCGACTCTGTACGCGCCGCTCCTCGCCGTCGTGCCGCTGCAGGTCTTCGCCTGCGAATTGGCGAAGACGAAGGGCCTCGACGTCGATCAGCCGCGCAACCTCGCCAAGTCCGTCACCGTCGAATAGGCGCGCTCGACCTCCTGTGGCGGGCTGAAGGCCCGTTCTGAGCTCGCTCCTCGTGCCGGCTGAAGGATGCCATCGGTCACGGCATCCGACAACTCGGGAAAGCCCGCTCCTCGTGCCCGCGTGAGAGATCCCGCTGTGTAATGCGAGAGGAATGCGCGAGTGCTGTGATACTTGCGTCACACAATATGCAATGTTATGATCGAAATTGATTGAGAGTGGGAGGTTTGTATGAGTGACGTGCTTCCATTCGCTGATGTGAAGGATCGAGGAGCCGCCGACTTCTACTTCTGCATCAACGCGACTTTCGCCTATCTCGCCGACAGGATCGGCGCCGAGGGGCTGAGGCGCTACTGGGGGGAACTCGGTCGCGACTATATGAGCCCGGTATGGATGAGATGGCGCGAAGGCGGCCTGGATGCGGTGGCCGCTTATCTTCAGCGCTCATTCGACGTGGAACCAGGATCTGAGGCAAGGGTCGAGCGCGACGACGATGCGGTCGAATTAACCGTGCTCCGCTGTCCGGCGATCGCCCATCTCAGGGCCAACGGCAGACAGCCGTACAAGGACTACTGCCAGCACTGCTATTTCGTGTTCGACTCGGCGGCACGACGGGCGGGTCTGGCCGTCCGCGTCGAAGGAGGGAACGGGAGCTGTCGACAGAGGATCCTCCCGGCCGGGCTCGCCTCCCCCCAGGATCTGTCGAAGATCAGCACCTGCTCAACGGAGGCCCCTGATGCTCGGCACCTATGATTTCTGCGGACATTACGCATGGACGTTCACCTGGCTCCGAACGAACCTCGGAGAAGACGAGTTGATGCGCTACTGGCGCGAAGCGGTCTCGAAGGATGCGCAACGGCATGCGCGACGCGCCTTCATGGAGGGCTTCTCCGGAATGGAGAAGTACTGGGGGCGCTCTCTCGCTGAGGAGGGAGCGGGCTACACCTCGGACCGGTTCATCGTGGAGGGGGAAGAGGTCATGCGAATCGACATGTACGCCTGCCCGTCGCAGGGATTCCTGCTCCGCAATGGACTGGATTATTCGGCCGACTACTGTTCGCATTGCGCGGCATGGATCGAGCCCGCGCTCGAGGACGCCGGATACTCGGCCGACCACGAGCATGATCACCTCGGCCACTGCTGGTGGGAGATCCGCGCCGAGTCCTCCAAGGCCAAGGCGTCTGCGCCCGGAGCGGTCTCGGGTCACGACGATGTTCGCCTCCTCGGATCCTGGTCGGAGGAGAACGTGCATCGCGTCGAGCGGCGGCTCGGGTGAGCGACTGGAGGTGTGGACGTGATGGGGAGGAATGGACTCGTCGGTGCCGAGCGGAGGAAGGCGATCCTTCGAATGGTCACCGAGAGGGGAAGCGCGTCGGTCGCGGATCTGTGCGCGGACCTCGACGTGTCACCTGCGACGATTCATCGCGATCTGACGGTGCTGTCGGGCGGCGGCCTCGTCGAGCGGGTCCACGGCGGTGTACTGGCGCCCGCCGGGGGGGCCGATGATCCTCACGTCCTCAACGAGAAGGCGAGTCGCCAGGACGAGAAGAATCGGATCGCGAGCGCCGCGTTGCGCTTCGTTTCGCCCGAGGTTCACAGCGTCTTCCTCGAAGCGAGTACGACGGTCGCGCCCCTGGCCTCTCTTCTGCGCGACCGACGCGATCTCGTGTTCTTGACGAACAGCCCGGAGATCGCCCTCGAGTTGGCGACCTCGGGCACGGAGGTCACCCTTGTCGGCGGCCAACTCCGCGCCCGCACGCTCGCCACCGTCGGTCCCGATGCGAACCGGCAGATCAGCGCCGCGCGCGTCGATGTCGCGTTCATCGGCGTCAGTGCGATCGATGAAGAGGGACTGTCGTCGATGAATGCGATCGAGGCGGAGACGAAATCCATGATCATCGCGTCGGCGAGGATGAGGGTCGCTCTTGGCGACTATACGAAACTGGGGAAGAGGGCGCTCGCACACGTCGCCCCCACGGCCTCCATCAATGCGCTCGTGACGGATTCCAGAGCGGATGTCGAAGCCGTCGAACTCTTGAGGCGGGGCGGACTCGATGTCGTCATCGCGGACGCCGTGTCCGGAGCCGAGTGAATCCAGTATCTCCGGCGCCGATGGCGCAGGGAGATCCGAGTCTCTCGGATGCGTTCACACTGCGGCATGATCTGTCTGCTCGAACAGGAGAATCGGTACGTTCAGCGATATCTTTGGAAGAAGATGCAGTTTTATTCATTAATCTGTGATTGATCTTGCGAGATTCTGAGTAGTATGTTTCAATAGATCTCACACTCCAAGGAAGGAGAGAGGTATGCGTACCACAAGAGTCGGTATCGCGATCGCCCTAGCGATGAGCACGGCAATGGCGCTGAGCGGCTGCGGAGGATCTGATCAGACGTCGTCGGCCTCGTCGGGAGGCGCATCACCCGGTACCGCCGGGAACAGGGTCGTGCTCATCAGCCGGCAGGATCCAGGATCGCTGGACTACACGAAGAGCCTCCAGACGGCGCTGCTGAACTGGATCCCGGGCAATGTCGTCGAGCCGCTTCTCAGCAAGGACGACAACGGGGAGGTAGGCCCCGGACTCGCGGACTTCGAGGTCAACCCCGAAAGGACGGAATACACCTTCACGATCGGGGACAACAGCTTCTCGGACGGGTCGAAGATCACGGCCTCCGATGTCGTCTTCTCCCTCAACACGATGAAGGAGAGCCCGATCGCGAATTGGGCGAGCGCCTACACACAGGTCTCGTCGATCGAAGAGCTCGACGAGAACCGGGTGAAAGTCACACTCAAGCAGCCGAGTCAGGCATTCATTCAGGGGATGACCTCTGTTCCGGGACTCATCCAGCCGGAGGCCGCCTTCGACGGGATCGCGACGAATCCCATCGGCTCGGGCCCCTACGTCCTCGCCGAGTACGTCCAGAACTCCCGGATCCTCCTCAAGGCCAACCCCCACTACGCCGGTGAGAAGCCAGCGATCGAAGAGGCCGAGATCCGGATCATCACGGACGGCGCCGCGGCCCTCAACGCATTGAAATCGGGCGAGGCCGACGGAATGCCGCTGATCCAGAACGACATGTGGGAGCAGTTGAAGAATCAGAGGCTCGACGAGCAGATGACGCTGCTGCAGAATCCGGCCATGGGAGAGAAGCAGTACCTCGTCCTCAATGCGAACGGCGAGAATACCAAGGATCGCGAAGTCCGACGGGCGATCGCCTCCGCCATCGATCGGAGTGCACTGGTCGCCGCAGTCAACGCCGATTGGGCGATGGTGCCGACCTGCGACTACGGTCTGGAGACCGATCCATGGGTCAAAAGGGCGGACTCGCAGACCTGTCCGGTGCCAGAGGACGCGAACCTGGCGAAGCAGCTCGCCGAGAAACTCGATCTGGGAGCGCGAGCGAGCCACTTCGTCTCCCTGAGCGACGTTCCGGATCTGTCCCTTCCCGCTGATGTCCTCATCGAACAGTTCAAGACCGCTGGGATCACAGTGGATCGCGAGCCGATCGATCTCGCCCGCTACAGCCAGACGATCTTCCAGGGCAGGCCCCCGCAGTTCGAGGTGACCAATATGAGCGACCCCGCGGGGATCACGCAATTCACCTGCGCCGACGCGGACTCTGCGGGGTGGACGACGTACTGCTCCTCCGAGTTCACCGACCTGATCGTTAAAGCGGACGCAGCGGCGGACGCCCAGGAGTACAACGATCTGCTCGGACAGGCGAACGATATCCTCAAGAACGACATGGTCATCGTTCCCCTCACCTACACCTATGGCATCGGCCTTGCGAAGCCGGATCTGAAGAACGCCGGGGCCGCCTCGGTGGTCTTCAAAGAGATCCCTCTCTACGAGATGTCGTGGTGACCCATCATGATGTCCTTCGTGCTGAGGCGTGTTGGCTATTTCCTCATCGCCGGCTTCGCCGCATCGATTCTGATCTTCGTCTTGATCAGAGCCGCCGGCGGCAACGTTGCGGCGATCATCCTCGGCCAACACGCTTCGGCGGAGGCGATCACTCAGCTCCAGGGCGAACTCGGCCTGCTCCGCCCCTTCCATGAACAGTACTTCTCATGGATGGCGGACCTGCTCACCGGGGATCTCGGACGGGCCTTCCGCACCCAGCAACCGGTGATCGACATGGTCGCGGCAGCGCTTCCCGTCAGCGTTCCGCTCGCGACCATGGGGCTGACCCTCTCCCTCATCATCGCAGTGCCCCTGGGGACCTACGCGGCGGTGAAACAAGACTCCATCATCGGCACGATCATCGCCTTCTTCAGTCAGATCGGAATCGCCATCCCCGTGTTCTGGGCCGGCGTCCTCCTCGCGCTCCTCTTCGGGGTCCGCATGCATCTCCTCCCGACCGGCGGATGGACCCCCTGGAGCGAGGACCCGGTCGCGGCGTTCAAGTCGCTGATCCTACCGGCGGTCGCGATCTCGCTGACACTCAGCGCGAGCCTCACGCGCTACGTGCGGACCGCGGTCCTTGACATCATGAACGAGGAGTACATTCGAACCGCGCGGGCGACGGGGATGACGCGCACCGAAGCGCTCATGAAAGTCGGGCTCAGAAACGCGATCCTCCCCGTGATCACCGTGATCGGCATCCAGATCATCGATCTGATCTCGGGGACGGTGCTCGTCGAAACCGTCTTCTCGCTGCCCGGTCTGGCCAGGATGCTCCTCACGGCCGTCGCCGCGCGCGAAGTCGTCGTCGTACAGAGCACGGTCATGCTGATCATCCTTTTCGTTCTAATGGTGAACCTGGTGATCGACCTGCTCTACGGGCTCCTCGATCCGAGGATTCGTCTGGGAGGCGCACGATGAGAGCCGAGAAGAACCTGCTCGAGGACGAGACCCCCCGCCCCGACAGCGCGGGGAGGGGGAGCAGCCGATGGCTCCGGAACGGTTCGATCCTCGTCGGCGGAATCATCGTCTTGACGTACGTGGTGATCATCGCGGTCTCGCTCGTCTGGACTCCGATGGATCCGAATGCCATCGATCCGATGAACAGGCTCGCTCCTGCCGGTTCACCGGGCCACCTCCTGGGAACGGACTCCCTCGGCCGGGACGTCCTCAGTGCCCTCCTCTCCGGTGCGAAGAACTCTGCGGCCGTCGCGGCAGGGGCGTGCGGACTCAGCGTCGTCCTCGGAACAGTCCTCGGACTCGTGGCCGCTTCGACCGGACGCATCGTCGATGAACTCATCATGAGAGCGATGGACGTCTGCGTGTCGATTCCCGGAGTCGTCATCGCCCTCGTCCTCGCCGCAACGGTCGGCTCCGGAATAGGATCGACGATCTTCGCGCTGCTCTTCTTCTTCACTCCGGCGTTCACACGAATGGTGCGGGCGAATGCCCTTCGGGTCCTCTCCGAGGACTTCCCGAAGGCCGCCGAGCTGTACGGGCGGGGCACAGCATTCATCGCCGTTCGGCACGTGCTCCCGAATATCTTCTCGATTCTCCTAGTTCAAGCCAGTCAATACTATGCGGTGGGCATTCTGACCGAGGCGGGACTCTCATACCTCGGAGTCGGCGTGAACCGTCCTGAGGTCTCGTGGGGAATGATGCTGAAAGAAGCGCAATGGACGGTCGGGATTGATTCTCCCCTCGCGATGTGGCCGGGCATCGCGATCATGGTGACGGTTCTAGGGCTGAACGTCCTCGGAGACGGAATCCGGGATGTTCTCGATCCGAAGCTTCAGAAGGCTGAATGATGAAATCCGAGTCAATTCTGCGCGTATCCGACCTGTATGTGTCCCACGGCGATCGAACAGCAGTCCGCGGCGTCGGCTTCGAGATCCTCAGAGGCGAAAGGGTCGGCCTCGTCGGCGAATCCGGTTCGGGCAAGAGCATGACCGCCCTGAGCATCATGGGACTCCTCCCCGCGGGGTGGAGGGCCTCGGGAAGCGTTGTGCACGGAGACGACGAACTCCTCACAATGAGCGAGAAGGAACTCGCGGATCGCCGCGGCAGGACCATCTCGATGGTGTTCCAGGATCCGATGCTCGCCCTCAATCCCGTCAGGCGCGTCGGAAAACAGGTCGCGGATGTCCTTCGGCGCCACCAGCGTCTGTCGAAAACGCAGGCCGACCATCGAGTCGTGGAGCTGTTCGAGGAGATGGGACTGCCCAGACCGCACCAGCTCGCAGACGCGTACCCCCACCAGCTGTCCGGCGGCCAACGCCAGCGAGTGATGATCGCGACGGCTGTCGCCTGCTCCCCCGACCTCATCATCGCCGACGAGCCGACGACGGCGCTCGACGTCACGGTTCAAAAGCGCGTTCTCAAGCTCCTCAACCGCACGGTGGAAGAACACGAGAGCGCTCTGTTCCTCATCACCCACTCGCTTCCCGTCGTGGCTGCGATGTGCGAGAAAGTCGGGGTCATGTACGGCGGAACGATCGTCGAATTCGGTGATGTCCAAGACGTCCTCGGACGCCCGCAGCACCCCTATACTCGGGCGCTCCTGAGATCGCAGCCCGTGCTGAGCGAGGAGAACTTCCGCCCCGACTCGCGCCTCCCCTTCATCGCGGGGAGCGTCCCCAGTCTCAAAGACATGCCGGAGGGATGCGCCTTCTCCAATCGCTGCGACGAGGCGCGCGCCCTGTGCCGACGAAGACCGCCGGTGATCGAACGAGCAGGAGTGCGGATCGCATGCTGGAACTCCGTACGAGATGCCGATACCGATGAATGCGGGGGTGAATCGTGAAAGAGGCTTCTGAATCCCTGCTGTCCGCGGTTTCCGCGGAGCAGAGGTACCCCATCCCCCGTACCAATCCCCTCAAGAGGTCTGAGAAATTGACGGCGGTATTCCCGACGGACTTCTATGTCGCCGCCGGCGAATCGGTGGGAATCGTCGGAGAATCCGGATCGGGGAAAACGACCCTGTGCCGAATGCTGGTCGGGCAGGAGAGACCTGCGGGCGGGAAGATCCTCTACCGCTCCCGGGACATCTGGGACAGAGGATTCGATAAGCGCGCCTTCCGCCGCCGCGTTCAAATGGTGTTCCAGAATCCGAAGTCGTCGTTCGATCCGAGAATGAGCGTCTTCGATGCGCTGCAGGAGCCAATGAAGTCGCTTCGAATCGAGGGCGATCCGAAGCGACGGGTGACAAGCGTCCTCGATCAAGTCGGCCTCGACTCGAAGTCGGTCGATCGATTTCCGCACGAGTTCTCGGGGGGACAGCTTCAGCGCCTCGCGATCGCCCGGGCGCTGATGCCGAATCCGGAGGTCCTCGTCGCCGACGAGCCGGTGTCGGCGCTCGATGTGTCGATCCAGGCACAGGTGCTGAACCTCTTGAAGGACCTCGTTCGCGATCTCGGGCTCTCGCTCGTGATGATCGCACACGATCTCTCCGTGGTGGGATACACGACGCAGCGCGTGTACGTGATGTCCAAGGGACGCGTGGTGGAGGCGGGACCCCCTTCGACGCTCTTCATCGAACCGACTGCCGAAGAGACGAAGGAATTAGTGGACGCCGTGCTCAACGTCGGCGACGGACTCGCTGGAAGGGGATTGGAATAATGGGACGAAGAATACGAGCGGGTGTTGCTCTCATGGACATCACTCCGCAGAAGGGGGTCGAACTCGGGGGCTACCCGTACTTCGATCGACCGAATACCGGACCCCACGACCCTCTCATCGCCTCGGCCCTCTTCCTCGAGGAGGACGGTGCCAGCGCGCTCATCATCGCAACAGATCTCTTCTGGATCACGCGATCTCAAGCCGATTCGATCAGATCCGAGATCGAGCGGAAAACACGGATCCCGGCGGAGTCGGTCGTCATCACGTGCTCGCATACGCACAGCGCGCCGTGGATGAGCGTCGTATTCGAAGCGTCGGACGAACAGCCCGACTTCGTGACCCGGATCGATAAGGGATACATCGCCTTCGTTCGGGATCAATGCGTGCGCGCCGCCGAGCGGGCCGCCCGATCCTCTTTCGCGGCCTCGATCGAAGTCGGTCTCGGCCGGTGCGGCGCAGACGAGGGAATCGGCGGGAACAGGCGGATGCCCGACGGCGGTATCGTCGACGAGGAGCTTCCGGCCCTCGTCGTCAAGGACGAGAGCGGGACCGTTCGCGCGATCTGGACGAAGTACTCCCTGCATCCGACCATCCTGCACGGCGAGAGCACGGCGGTCAGCGCCGACTTCCCCGGCGCCTTGAGGCGCCGGCTCGGCGCAAAGATCCCCGAGTCGACGCTGCTCTACTCGATGGGCGCGGCCGGGGATCAGAGTCCCCGATATTTCGCGGAGTCCAAAGACTTTGCACAAGCCGACCGATTCGGGGCCGCGCTTTCACGCGCCCTGATCGAAAGCGCGTCGAAAGCAGCGCCCCTCGGCTGCGGGCGCCTCGCCGTCGCCACCCGCCAAGTGGTCCTCGAACCGAGGACGTATCCCCCGATCGAGGCGATCGAAAGCGACCTCGAGGCGTTGAAAGCGCGCGAGGGGGCCCTGAAACGCTCAGGAGCGTCCCGCACGGACCTGCAGAACGCGAATCTTGCGGTCCTCGGCAAAGAATGCGAGGTGAACAACGCCCGGCGGGGAGCGGCGTATGCGAACGAACGATTCGCCGCGTGCTCCCCCTTCGAGGTCCTGGGCATCGCGCTCGATCGGCGAACGGCGATCGTTTTCCTCCCCGGGGAACTGTTCTGCCAATTCGGCGCGGCCATCAGGACCGCCTCCCCGTTCACGAGAACCTTCGTCGTCACGATGAGCAATGGTGATCTTCCCGGTTACTGCGTGACGGCGCGAGCCAGGGAGGAGGGCGGCTACGAGCCGGGGAATTCGCTGCTCGAAGTGACGGGCGGTGCGCGGCTCGTCGCAGGGGCGCTCGACGTCCTTGTGGATCTATTCGAAGAGGAAGGTGCATTCGATGCTGTTCAATGAGAGGTTCGCTCCGGCGGCCTTCGTCCCATTCCGTGATCGCGATGTGATCGATCGGGTCAATGCGCTGTCGGGGGAAGACTTTCTGTCGCATCCGAATCCCGCGGTGACGATCCGTGTCGTCTCCGACGCCGAGATGAATGCGATGCTCGTCGCCGACATCGTCGGCGAGATCGTCCGCGCCAAGGCCGAGGGCAGGCGATGCGTCCTCATCCTGCCGAATCCGAATCCGGCATACCGGGAAGTCGCGAGGATCCTCAACGCGATGCGGATGGATCTCGCGCATGTGACGACGTTCAATATGGACGAATGGGCGGATGAGGACGGCAACGTCGCCGGCCCGGAGTACGCGCAGAGCTTCATCGCGGCGACGAAGAGATTCTTCTGGGACGAACTCGAACCGGATCTCCGAATGCCGTCGGAGCAGTTCGTCTATCCGACGACCGACAATATCGAGCATTATTCCGACCTCATTCGCGACGCGGGGGACGCCGATGCGGTCTACACCGGGCCCGGATGGACCGGGCACCTCGCATTCATCGAGCCCGATTCGGAGTTCTCCTCCGAACTCGAAGAATTCCTGACTCAAGGGGCGCGCATCGTCACGCTCCACCCCCTGACCATCGCCCAAAACTCGCTTCACGGGTCCTTCGGGGCGTCCGGGAATGTCGCATCGGTGCCCCCGCGGGCCGCCACGATCGGCCCCCTCGACGTCTCCCGGGCGAAGCGGAGAGTCGAGATGCACGGGATCACCACGAGGGGGACCCCGTCGAGCTGGCAGAGAACCGCTTCCAGGCTCGCCATCCACGGTCCGGTGACGCCGCTCGTGCCGACGTCCATCATGCAGCTCCTGGGGGCCGACTTCTACGTATCGGACAAGATCGCCTCGCCGGTGGTCTGCGATTTTGAAAGCCAGTACTGATGATGAGGACCTGCATTTGCGGAGCGACGATCGTCACCGCTGAGGGCCTTCTCGAGGACCATCACATCCTCATCGTCGACGGGCGCATCGCCGTGATCAGCCCCCGCGATCAGCTCGCCCGGGAATACGATGCGGAGATCGTGGATGCGACGGGCATGGTCGTCGGGCCCGGCTTCGTCGACATCCACTGCCACGGCGGCGACGGCCGGTGGTTCCACGACGACCCGCGCAGGGCCGCCCGCTTCCACCTCGATCACGGAACCACGTCCCTCCTTGGGACAACGATCCTGCACGCGACGGCTCGTGAACAGATCGATGCCGTTGAATCGGTCGCCTCCGCAGCGCTCGACCCGGCTATCCCGAACGTCGTGGGCGTCAATATGGAGGGCCCCTTCCTCAACCCCGACCTCGGGGCGTATAAGGAGTATTCGCGGCCCCCTGAAAGGGGCGAGTACCTCGAATACGTCCGCGTGGGGCGCGGAGCGCTGCGGTGGATGACGATCGCCCCGGAGGTCTGCGGCGTCGCCAGGATGGTGGACGACCTTCAGGCGGCCACGCGAGGAGGAATCACTTTCTCCGTGGGCCATTCGAGAGCGCGCCACGAGGAGATTCGCGCCCTCCTGCCGAACGGGCTGCGGATCGCCACCCATCTGATGAACGCAACGGGCGCCCCCATCGATCCGCCCGAGTACGAGGGGACCCGGGAAGTCGGAGTCGATGAGTCGGTCCTCGTGGAGCCGTCGATAGCGGCCGAGGTCATCGCCGATTCGCAGGGATGCCATGTCCGCCCCGATCACCTCAGACTCATCTACCGGGTGAAGGGCCGGGATCGGACTGTTCTGGTCACCGACTGCACGGCTGAGAGCGGGAGCCGCATCGCCGGGGGCCCGCCGGACGTGAATTTCAATCGTTCGGGAGGGCTGGCGGGAAGCTCATTGACGATGGATCGGGCGGTCGCCAATTTCGCGCGCCACACGGGCATCGGTCTCGCCGAAGCGTGGCGGCTCGGCTCTTTCGTGCCCGCCCGCCTCATGGGGGGCTCCGACCTCGGCGATATCGCTCCGGGTTTCCGTGCGAACCTCGTGTTCGCGGCCTGGGACGGCGAATCGCTCACTATTCGAGACGTATGGATTGACGGTGTGTCCACAGGAGGGCGACATGTCTGAGGAGACGAGGGAGTCGGCGAGCGCGGCGGCGCGCCAGGCCCTGCAGATCGAAGCGGATGCGCTCGGCGCGCTCGCCGCGCACGCCCCGATCGGGCGCGTCGTCGAAGCGGCCGAGGCGCTCCTGGCGGCTCCGAGGATCGTCACAGTCGGAAGCGGCTCCTCGGGATACGCGGCGGCGAAATTCGCTCATTCGTTGTGCTGCGTCGACAACCCCGCGAAGTTCATGCCGCCGGCGGATGCGATTCACGGCGGCCTCGGGGCCGTGCAAGCCGGTGACGCCGTCGTCATGGTGACCAGGGGCGGTGGGACGAGCGAGCTGCTGCCGATCATGCGCGTCGTGCGCGAGCGGCGGGCCCTCCTCATCGGGGTCACCGAGAACATGGATTCGGAGCTGGCGAGGCTTTCGGACATCCTTATACCGCTGTACATCACGAAGGAATCGGATCCCCTCGGCACCATGGCGACGACCTCGAACACGGTGATCGGCGCCCTGTTCGATGCGGTCCTGGCGGCGATGATCGCCCTGTCCGGATTCACCGAAGCGGAATTCGGCATCATTCATCCGGGCGGCGCCGTCGGCGCGCGAATCGCAGGGGAGGGGAACCGATGAGCGAGTGGATCCCCGAGGACCGCCCCCTGTTCGAGATCGGACCGAAATCGTATCTCTTCGGCGATGATGTGCTCGCACTCGCCCGGGCCGCCGACCTCGCCGCAGCGGACCATGAAGTGACAGTCGTCTTCACCTCGCCGATTCTCGAGGCCCGAAAGGTCGTTGAGGGCGTCGAGAATCTGATCGTCTGCGTCCCGCATCTCGACCCGATTCGTCCGGGGCGGGGGATCACGGACATCCTGCCGGAGGCGCTCGCCGATGCCGGTATCCGAATGGTCATGTTGAATCATGCCGAGCGCCCCATCACCTTCTCCGTCCTCGAACAGACGATGCGCCGAGCGCGCGAAGTCGGCCTCGCCACCGCTGTATGCGCGAGTTCCCTGGCCGAGGTGCGCGCAGTCGCATCACTGCATCCCGAGGTCCTCGTCGCCGAGCCGACTGAACTCATCGGCACCGGGAAGCCCTCCGGATTCGCGTACGTCGACGCCTCGAACCGCGCGGCGGGCGAGATCGACCCGAGGATCCGAGTCCTCCAGGGAGCCGGCATCTCGACGCCCGAAGACGTGTTCGATGTCATTGCTCACGGCGCGAATGCCACGGGGTCGTCGAGCGCGATCGCACAGGCGCCCAGTCCCCCCGACATGGCGATTGACATGATCGCCGCAGCCCGGCGCGGATGGGACGCGCGCGAGAAAACCTTGAAGAACAACCAGGAATGAGAAAGGAACAACCATGAAGGTGTACAGGGAGACGATCGACCTGCAGTCGGAGAAGAACCACCCGACCTTCCACGACGTGACGAAGGACGTGAAGGCGGCGCTCGAACGCTCCGGAATCACGAACGGCATCGTCGTCGTCTACAGCCATCACACGACCTGTTCCGTGATGACCCAGGAGTGCTCGCACGACAAGACCTACTACGGTCTCGAGTTCCTCCAGCAGGACTTGGTGAACATCATGGAGCGCATCGCCCCGCAGTGCCTAGTCGAGAATCAGTACATGCATCCCGGCCCCGCCCATATCCGCTTCGCGATGGAGGAGGCAAAGGAAGTGGGCGAATGGACGAGCCTCAATACCGATGCGCACCTGCGCAGCGTCTTCTTCGGAAGATCGGAGACGATCGTCGCAATGGACGGCGCTCTCGATCTCGGAGAATTCGGCTACATCTACTTCGTCGATTGGGATCAGATTCGCGACCGTCCGCGGCAGTGCCAGATTCAGATCATCGGCGAGTAGCCCCGATGGCCCCCGTATGGCTCGGTCTCGACGCAGGCACGACCGGCGTGCGCTGCCTCGCCTTCGACGCCGATTGTACGGTCGCTGCGAGTGCCTACGTGGAGAACCCTCCCGTCTACAGTGCGGACGGGAGGGTCGAGCAGGATCCGGAGTCGTGGTTCACCGCATCCATGCGCGTTCTGCGCACGGTGATCAACGAAGTCGGGGCCGATGCGGTTCAGGCGCTGTCGATCTCCTCCCAAGGCATTTCAGTAGTCCCCGTCGATCGGACGGGAAGGCCGCTCAGGAACGCGATCATCTGGCTCGATGAGCGCGGGAACGCCGTCCTCGATGAACTGGGCGCCCTAATCGACAAGGACTCGGTCACTGAGAGAAGCGGCAAGCCCTGGTCCGGTGTCTACACGCTCCCCAAGGTGTACTGGCTCAAACGATTCGAACCCGAAATATTCGAAGAGGCCGACGCCTTCCTTCAGCCGATGGACTACTTGCACCTGCGCCTCGTCGGCGAGGCGATCACCGATCACACGCTCGCATCGGCATCAATGGCCTATTCGCTCCGGGACGGGACATGGGATCGGGAGTCGCTCGGGGCGATCGGGGTGAGTCCCGATCTCTTCCCGACGATCCGAGACTCCGGCTCCTGTGCGGGAGCGCTGAGAGAGCCGATCGCAGCCGAGTTGGGCATCCGGAGGATCCCGGTCCGCGTCGGAGGACAGGACCAGAAACTTGCGGCGTTCGGTGCCGGTATCGCCCCAGGGGTTGCGACGCTGTGCCTCGGAACGTCCGGCGCCCTCGAATCCCTCGCGGATTCGCCCACCTTCTGGGGCGGCCCGGTGTTCAGCTTCCTCGGGCCCGGCGAATACGTCCGCGAAGCGGCGATCCCCACAGCGGGCGCCGCCCACCGCTGGTATGTGAACAATGCACTCCCGGGCGGCGGATACGACCTCAGCGATGAGATGTCGGCGACGGGGCCCTCTGCGAACGCCCCCTACTTCTTCGCCCGCTTGTCCGACACGAGCGCCGGGAAGTGGCCGACCGCGCCCGGGGGGCTCTTCTGGGGGATCCGCCTCGGCACCGATACGGCGGATCTTGCGCGCTCCGTCTATGAGGGGATCGCCTTCGAGATCGCCGCCTGGTGGGAGCGGATGGGACTATACGGCGCCTCGCTCCGCGTGTTCGGCGGAGGCGCCCGAAGCGCCCCGTGGTGCCGCATCATCGCGTCGACGATGGGATGCGGGGTCGAACGCCTGAACATGCCCGAGGCGTCAGCGCTCGGCGCGGCATTGCTCGCGGGACTGCCCCCCGTCCCTATCGCATCCGAACGGATCCGGGTCCGCGACGACGAGATCCGTCGAGAGGCGGAGCGGTTCGAGGAATGGAAGGAGATCCGCGACGGGGTCTACGGCTCCCCGCCGCACGCGAATACTCCCGGCCACTGCCGGCCGGAAACCGGGGGAGCCCCGGATCTGCACGGGCCCGCCGCAGGGGTGGGAAGATGGGAGGATGATCCCCGCATACGCCCCGAAAATCGTCAGAGCCGCTGAAGCCGACACCGTCTCGCGAGCCGCGCACGAGGGCGACCCCGATCGCCTCATGCGGATCGCCGCGCGCGCCGTCGCCGACGCGGTCGAAGAACACCGGCGCCGCGAACCCCCGACCGGCGGTATCGAGGTGTGCGCAATAGCCGGAGGGGGCGACAACGGAGGCGATGCCCTCTACGCCGCCGCCTTCCTCGCCGAAGACGGAGTGAGGGCGAGCGCGCTGGCCGTCGGCTCACAGATCCACGAGGGCGCGGCCGCCGCCTGTAAGAAGGCGGGCGTTGCGATCCTGCGCGCCCCCCTGTCGTCCCCGAACGCCGACGACCCCGCAGACTGGCTGAGCCAGGGTGAGGCGGCGCAAGCGCTGACAGCGCCCGTGTGGATCGACGGGGTCCTCGGCACCGGACTGGCGGGCGCCGTCCGCGACCCACTCGCCGCCATCATCCGCGCACTCGCGGACATCGACGTTCAGCACACGCCGTTCATCGTTGCCGTCGACTGCCCCAGCGGCCTCACCGACGAGGACGGCGAGGCCCACCTCCCGCACCTGCGCGCGGATCACACCATCACCATGGGCGCCCTCAAAACGCCGCTGGTACTGCCTCCCGCCGCCTACCACTCGACACGGGTGAGCGTCTGCGACCTCGGTATCGATCTGCCCGATACACGCGTGCACGTCGTCGAATCTGCGGATGTGCCCCGGGTGGTGCGCGCGCCGGGCTGGGCGGACCACAAGTACACGCGCGGTGTCGCCGGCCTCGTCGTAGGCTCTGACACCTACCCGGGCGCGGGCATCCTCGCCTCCATGGGCGCCAACGGCGCCGGATGCGGAATGATCCGACTCGACGCGCCCCGCAGGGTCTGCGACCTTGCCCTCGCGCGCGTTCCGGGGATCGTCGCAGTGGGCGGGCGCATCCAGGCCGGGCTCATCGGTCCGGGCATGGACGATAAGACGCGCGCCTCAGCGCGTGAACTCGCGGGATTTTGCATTGCGCAGTCCCTTCCGCTCGTCGTCGATGCGGGTGGACTCGACCTCGTGGCGCCGATGGCCGCGGACGGCCTCGCAGAAACGACAGTGCTCACACCGCACGCAGGCGAGGCCGCGCGGATGCTGTCCACCCTCGGTGACACGCGCCCCCGATGGCGGGTGGAGGAGCGCCCGGTCGCAGCCGCCCGTGAACTCGCGCAGTCGACCGGCGCGACCGTGCTCCTCAAAGGCGCCCGCACCCTCATCGCATCGCCCGACGGGTCGATCATCGTCTCCCACCAGGGCAGCGGGTGGAGCGCAGTTGCAGGCTCCGGCGATGTCCTCGCCGGCGTCCTCGTCGCCCTAAGTGCGACCTGGCAGGCCAGACGCGAACAGCGCATCGAGGTCGTCCCCTTCGCGGAACTCATCGGCGTAGGCGCGTGGATCCACGCCGAGGCGGGAATGGCCGCCGCCCGCGGCCTCGGGTCCGCAGGAGGACCCATCAGCGCCGACCAGATCGCCCTCGCCATCCCCGGAGTCATCGGACGCGCCCTCGACGGCCGAGCATGACGCGACCGTATGCGAGCGGTGGGATACTAGGGGGGTGACCTCTCACATTGAGTCCGCCGCCGACTATCCCGGGCGCGCCCTCATCGACCTCGACGCCATTGCGGCCAACCTCGCGCGCCTGCGCGAATACGCGTCCGATGCCCTCCTCATGGCCGTCGTCAAAGCAGACGCCTACGGACACGGGCTCCTCCCCGTGGCCCTGACCGTCCTGAGAGCCGGGGCCCACTGGCTCGGAGTCGCCCAAGTGGCAGAGGCCCGCACTCTTCGCGAGGGCCTCGACCGGGAGGGGATCGCGCGCGAGGACGCACCCATCCTCGCGTGGATCGCGCCGAGCGGCGCCGATTGGGCGGCCGCCCTCGAAGCAGGGATCGACCTGTCCGTCTCATGGGCGTGGGTTCTCGCCGAAATCTGCGCCGCCGCGCGGAGCACCGGTATCCGCGCCCGAATCCACATCAAGATCGACACGGGCATGTCGCGAGCGGGATCGACCCTCGCCGACTTGCCCGCCCTCGCATCCGCAGTCCGTATGGCAGTCGACGAGGGGCTCGTTGAGGTCGTCGGCGCCTGGAGCCACCTCTCGCGCGGGGAGGACCCCACCGACGAGGGCGAGGCCTCCACTGCTGCCCACATCGACAACTTCACCCGCGGCCTCGACATCCTCCACTCTGCCGGAGTCGAGCCGCGCATCCGCCACCTCAGCGCCACATCGGGGATCATCTGGCACCCCGAGGCGCACTTCGACATGGTGAGGGCAGGGATCGGCGTGTACGGACTGAGCCCGGACCCGACGCGCGCCTCCTCCGCTGAACTCGGACTGCGCCCCGCGATGACGCTGAGCGCCCCGCTCAGTTCCGTCAAAGTCATTGAAGCCGACACCCCCGCCTCCTACGGCGGCACGTGGAGGTCACCGGGCAGGAGATGGGTCGGACTCGTTCCACTCGGCTACGCTGACGGCATACTGCGCGCCTCCTCCAATGCTGCGCCCGTCCTCGTCGACGCTGCGGCGGGGGCGATCCGCACGAGGATCGTCGGCCGCGTCTGCATGGACCAGTTCATCGTCGACCTCGGGCCCGCCGACGACGAGGCCGGAACCCCCACGGCAAGGACCCCGAGCCCGCCCGCCCGCGTCGGAGACACCGCCGTCCTCTTCTCCGATGGGAGCGGCCCCACCCCGACCGCCGACGACTGGGCAGACGCCGCGGGGACCATCAACTATGAGATAGTGTCCCGCCTCGGCGAGCGTATCCCCCGCGTCTACGAGTCCGCCGCCGCACCGCAGGAGCAGAGCCGGTGACACGCATCGCACTCACGGTTGTGACCTCGTCAGCCGATCAGACCCGGGCCCTCGGACAGGCGCTCGGACGCGTCCTCGCGGCGGGCGACCTCGTCATGCTGAATGGAGGACTCGGCGCAGGGAAAACCACCTTCACTCAGGGAATCGCCCAGGGCATGGGGGTGAGCGGGCGCGTCCAATCCCCGACGTTCATTGTCGCCCGCGTCCACGCGAATCGCGCCGGAGGCCCCGACCTCATTCACGTTGACGCCTACAGGATCCGTGACCTCGATGACCTCGAGACCCTCGACTTGGATTCGACGCTCGACGAGTCCGTCACCGTTGTCGAATGGGGGCGGGGTAAGACGGAGGCCCTGTCGGATGAGCGTCTAGAGATCGAGATCGGACGCGAACACGGCGGCGACATCGCCTACGACGATGAGACGATCAACCTGGAACTCATGGACGACGGACGCCGCATACTGACCCTGACAGCGCACGGGAAGCGATGGGACGGGGTCCTCGATGGGATCGCTCAGCGGGCGAGAGCCCATGAGACGTTAGGATCAACGTCGTGATTGAACTGTGCCTCGATACCTCCGCCGCCACTCGCATCGGAGTCGTGCGCGACTCCATCACAGTCGGCCAGGCTCGGATGGACTCGCCTCGTCATCACGCCGAATCGATCACCCCCCTCATCCGCGAGGCCCTCGAAGCGGCGGGGATGCCCCCTCAAGCGGCGCGAGCGGGGATTGAACGCGTGTGCGTGGGCACCGGCCCGGCCCCCTTCACCGGCCTGCGCGCAGGGCTCGTGTCGGCGAGGGTCATTGGCCGCGCAACGGGCGCCCCCGTCTACGGGGCGTCGAGTCTCGCCCTCATTGCACGTGAAGCCCTCGACGTGCTCTCCCCCCATGCGCATGTGTTCGCGGTTCTCGATGCGAGGCGCAAGGAACTGTACTGGGGCCACTACGAAGCAGATGGCCCGGACGATGTGAGTCTCATCGGGCGCCTCGAAGTGGGGTCGGCGCAGAGCCTCATGAACTCGATGCGCGACACGGATGCCTTCATCGTGTCCGCGGGGCCGCTGCCCGCCCACTCCCAGACGGCGCTTGCACCAGCCCCCCTCGGTCCCGTCGTGTCGGCAGACCCCGCGGTGCTCTCCCGGCTCGTGACATCCAGGCTCGCCCGGGGAGCGGAAGTCGGAACGGAGCCGTTGTATCTGCGACGCCCCGAGATTCACGGGCACCCGACGGAGCGCATGTGATTCCGATCGTCGTGCGTGCCGCGTCGGACGATGACGCGCTCCTGCTTGCGGGATTCGAACAGGCGCTGTTCCCCGAGGATGCGTGGACGCTCGCCATGATCCGAGAGGAACTCGTCTCGGAGTGGTCCCACTTCGTCCTCGCATACGAGGACGAGGCAGACGGTTCCGACCCCATCGGATACGGGGGAGTCAAGACGGTGGGGGACGATGCGGACATCATGACGATCGGAGTCGTCGAATCCGCCAGAGGAAGGGGAGCGGGCGCACAGATTCTCGCCACGCTCACCAACGAAGCGAAACTGCGGGGCGCTCGACGGGTATTCCTCGAAGTGCGCGAGTCGAATGAGGCGGCGCGCAGGCTCTACGAGGGCGCCGGATTCGTGGAACTCGGACGCATCCGCAACTACTTCCGCAACCCGAATGAGGACGCGGTGCTCATGCGCGCCGAACTCGGCTGAGGGTCTTATGTGCGCAGCGGGGAGATCGTTGAGAATAGCGCCCCGATGTCGTCCAGGTATTTGCGGACCACATTGGACGGAGCCCCCCATAGGCGCATTACCGTGTCAACGGGACTGGTCGGCAGGCTCGTGCCCATGCGCACGACGAGGACGCCCTGCACGGCACTGCCAGCCACTGCATACGGGCTCTGGTTGCGCAGCGCGATCAGGCCCGCTGCTTCGGGCAGCGGGCGGAAACTCGAAACGTCTGCGGCCGCCCCATTGGGCAGGAGGGACTCGATAAGGGCGATTTGGGTTTTGAGGCGCTCGGGCCGACTGCCGTCGTCCATCGCCGCCTCCAAGCGGATGTCGGCGATGAAGCACGGGTCAACGGGGGCGATGTGAACGAGTCGCACACAGTTTGCCGCATCGTGGGTCGAGGCCAGTGACGAGAGGAGCTCGGCGAGGGTGTCGACGTTGGAGGCGGGCGCGCCGGCAAGGGCGCTCGACAGCTCAGCCGTTTTACGCGCCCAACCCGGCGGGGGGAATCTCGGCACGGTGATCCACCGGTGGGGATCCGGCTCGACTGCAATTTTCAACAGGTGTGCTCCTATCGCATGACACTGAGAATGATAATCCAGCGGGTAGAGTCGTTCGAACGACGCAGGCGAGTGCGGGAGGCGCACTCGCAGACGCATGCGCAACGCTCTCAGGGAGGTCGTGCGAGGGCGGAGCGAACGGTGATCTACTGCTGCGTCGTCGATTCGATAATAAGTATATGTGTTGACTATTATGGTTACTGAGTTGTTCATGAGTGATCGCTGCACGGGTTCATCGCTCACCGACTGTCTTGAGGAGTACATGATGGGATCGATTGCGCGACTGGAGGAAACGACCCGGTGGGTGCCGGGCAACTGGTCTTCGGTGGTGACGCCCAAGGGGCGCATCCTCATGTCCCCCGGCGTTTCACCATTGCTGTTGGAGAGGCTGTGGAGCCTTCTCCACGAGGACGGCGACACTCCGCTTCCCGCGGTGCTCAACACCATCCTTGTCTCGTACGAGGGCGATATACGGTCCCTGTGCGATTTTGCGGTCGTGCTCAATCAAGAAGACGGGTTCGTCCGTATCGCCGTGCGCGGCAGCGCGATCGTGGAGGCAGACGGACGGACCGTCGATTCCGACGGTGCCACTACGTGGTCGGAGACCACCATCCATGAGCCGGCATTCCTCATCGTGAGGGGCCCGGAGCCAGCCGCACCATCGGTTTTCGTCGCCAAGGATGCGATTCTGCAGGTCGGGTCCATGCGGATCGGCGACGAGCCCGTTGAGGGCGGCACTGCGTCCTCTGATCTGCAAGAGGATGACGCAGACCCCGACGCCGCCCGGAAGAATGGGACGGCCCCCGTCGCCAAGCCGCCCGTCGCCGAGCCGCCCCGATCGGACGCCGGGGATCATGACGGACGGACCGTGGCGGAGCTGCCCGATGAGCTCCTCGCGGAGATCCGCTCCCGCGTCGATGCCCCCTCTTCATCACAGACCGACACCGAGGGGATGGTTCTGTCCGCCCGCTGCCCCGATGGGCACGACAATCCGACGACGTGCATCGAGTGCCGTCAATGCGGTGCAAGGCTCACTCAGCCCGTCGTCAAGATCCCTCAGCCGACGCTTGGACGCATGACATCATCCACTGGAGACACGACTGAGCTCAGCGAACCGCTCCTCATCGGCCGGGCCCCGACGCTGCAGGACGGAATCACAGCGCACCGCCTCATCAGCGTGCCCAGCCCGGAGCGCATGATCTCCCGCAATCACGTTCTCATCACATTGGAGGGGTGGTCCGTCCTCGCGCAGGACCTCAAGACGAATAACGGAACCTTCCTGCGCAGGCGGGGAGTCGCTCCCAAGCGGCTGTCCGACACGCATCCGACGCTGCTGAGATCCGGCGACGTCCTCGACCTCGGGGACAACGTCCTGTTGTCCTTCGATGATCTTCCGTGAGCCAGCCGCGAGTGAGCGGCCCGCCGCTCATTCCCGGGTTCACCTACCTGAAGGACCTCGGAAGCGGCGGGTACTCTCACGTCTACTTGTACGAGCGGCACCTGCCGCGCCGTCACGTCGCCGTCAAAGTCATGGACGGGGACGTGGGGGAAGAGGAGACCGCGGCCTTTGAGTCCGAGGCCAACCGGATGGCGATGCTGTCGTCGCATCCCGCAATCCTGTCCGTCTATGAGGCGGGCGTGACAGAGGACGGACGCCCCTTCATCGTCACCGAGTACTGCCCTCCTCCCCACCTCGGCGCGATCCTCGCGCAGGGGCCGATGAGCATCATCGACTCACTGACGACGACAATCCAGATTGCGGGTGCGGTGGAGACCGCACACAGGGTCCGCATCATTCATCGTGATATCAAACCGTCGAATATTCTGATGACGGTCTATCACCGTCCGGTCCTGTCCGACTTCGGCATCTCTGCAATGACGGGCAGGGGATCCTCCACCGATCTGCGCGGCATGAGCATCCCCTGGGCGCCCCCGGAACAGCTGTCCGGGACGGGCGGTGCGCACCCCGGCGTCGACATCTATTCGCTTGCGGCGAGCATGTACGCGATGCTGGCGGGCCATTCCCCCTTCGAAGTCCCCGGCGGGCCGAATGGAATCTATGAGGTGTCCCGGCGGATCATCAACAATCCCGTTCCCCAGATCGAACGCGAGGACATCCCCCCGTCGCTGTTCCGCATCCTCACAATCGCCTTGTCGAAGAACCCCGAGAACAGATATCCGAGCGCACTCGCATTCGCCAGGGCGCTTCAACAGGTCGAAGTCGAGTTGGGCGTCAATGTCACCCCCGTTGATCTTCTCCGCTCGTCCACTCAGTCGGATCTCATCGCCGATCCCGTGCAAGAGGAAGACTCGGATGAGGCGACGCGGGTCGGAGTCTTCAGACGAATCGACGAGGACGAAGACGAGCCGGTTCAGCCCGATCCCGTTGCAGCCGAACCGGTCGGCGAACAACCCGTGAAGAAGAAGACGTCGTGGGCGTGGGGCGTCCTCGTCGCAATTCTCGCTGTGATCGTCATCGCCGCTACCTTCTTGTGGACTCAATCCCAGACTGTCGATGATCTGTCACCGGGCGGCGTCCAACCCGCAGACCCTCTGAGCACCGCCATTGCGGAGCCGCGCGATGGCCGGGGGCGCATCGAGGGCGATGACGTCGTATTCACGTGGAGCCCGCCGAATGATGACTGGCAGGGGAAATATCTGTACCGGGAGGATCTTCCGGGAACGAACACCACCTTCCAGACCCTGTTCGAACCGACGGTGACCGTCGGGAAGCGGCCGGGACGCACATGCATCGAAGTCATCGCCGTCAGGAGCGATGGACGCTCCTCGAAGGGCGTGTCGATCTGCGCGGACACGCCGTAGCGTGCGGCTATCGTCCTATTCTCCGGTCACTCGACTCGGAATGAGGCCCTGCCCATCGCGATGACGGCCCCCTGTGGGGCGGGGAGCATCGACTCGACGCGCTTCGTCGTGCCATTGATCGTGATGTACGTGCCGTTCGTCGAATGCAGATCCATGACCCACAGGCTCGTCTCTGCGGGGATAAGCAGCGCATGGGTCTTCGACACGGATCTCGCATCGTCGTGGATCGCGCACAACTGCGCCTGCGCGACCTCGGAGATGTTCTCAGGCTGACGACCCACCACCGTGACAGTCGAGATCGTCAAGGGCTCTCCTCCCGTCAGGGGGATCAGCCGGATCGTGGGAGTCTCACCACTGCCCTCGGCTGCGGCGAGTCGAATCGCCGCCTCATGAGAGATCTCGAAGACCTCAGTGCGCGGATCCTCCACAGGCTCTGGGAGAAGAACATCGTCGGGGGAGTGCGACTCTGGCCGGTCGTGGGGGGGCTCTCCGCCCGCTGAATCGGCGATCTTCTCAGGGGGAGTCTCCGTGACGGCATCGGTGTCGATGACGGGCAATTCACCGGTGGAATCAACCGACGGAGCCGACGGGATGCCCCCGTCGGTTGCGGGCGCCTGCGGGGCGCCGACCTCGTCGACCAGCACATCATCACGGTCTGCGGAATCGAAGACAGGCTGCGGCGCGGCGAACGAAGGGGAGACGATCGACGACGAACGGCACGTGTTCCCGGCCGGTGGATCCACGGGGACGGGCGCCCTCGACCACGGAACGGAGTCGATGATGACTTGGCCGCGCTGGTGACTTGACGTGCTCGTATCGAAGGCGGGGGCTGCCGCCGGGGGGGCCGCACGCGAGGGGGAGACGGGACGCTGAGCCGCTCGGGGGATCGATGCACTCGTGGAGATCACACGGATATCTGACATGTGATCGTGCCACCCGACGCGATGGGCATCGCGGAGCATCGATCTGAAGAGGATGATCGCACCGATGCCGACGCTCAAACAGGTGACGCCCGCAGTGATCGTCGAGTGGACGAGGGCCCGCAGCCCGGGGCGTCCACCGGTGAAACGGTTGACCATGCGGATGCGCATCACCGCCATTCCGGGCGTGATGCCCGCCCGGGCGAGAATCGCCTCACGGACGACGATCGCCGCGAGAACAGCGACGACTGCGGCGCGGACGGGCGACGTACCCACCCCGACTGCCCACGCTCCCGACACGGCGCCGGTGAAGAGGACGATGAGGAGAAGATCCACGAGGGCGGCGACGAATCGGGCCATCACGGGCGCCGGCTGGAACACTAGGTGCTTCTTCGTGCGCCCGGAACGCGAAGGGATGGAAGATGACACGGACATCAGTTCTTTCTCCTGGGGTGGACTCGAATCCGCACCCCCGATGGGTGCAGGAGCGAACGAAGGGACACGCGGGCGCGGATGCGCTGCCACCAGGGGCGCCCCACGGACATCGAGGGAAGGATGACATCAACAGAATCCCACAGATCCCCGTATGAGGAAACCTCCGAATCGGAGAAGACGCACCTGTCGACTGCGTCTCCGAAGGGCGCGAGGCTCGCCCCGGGGAACACTTCGTCGAGTCGGGCGGCCATTTCGCGTCGCGTCGCCCCGGGGGTCGTGCGGTGGCCGAAATCCAATGCGCGGTCCACGATCTCATCCCACGCCGCTCGCGCCCGCTCCGCCCGGGTACGAAGTGAACGCCGAGTTGATCGCCTCAACGCCTTCGCGGCGACGATGAGAGTCGGAGGGAGGAGGATCAGTGATCCTCCGAGGGCGAGGATCCACGCGACGGACGACGCCCGGTCATCAGCATCCTTGCGGGGGTCGTCCTCGCTTTCGTAGGACCGCCGGGTGATGGGGTGCCGTGCGGGGGGCGTCGTGGGTTGGGGAGGAGGGGGGCAGTCGCGCCGAGTCGGGGGGCGGCAGAGGGGGCTGGAGGACCTGAGGCTCCGGATTGGACACCTTCTGAGTCGTCTGCTGCTGGGGGATCTGATCGCGATCGGGGGTAACGTCGAAGGGCACCCATCCGATGCCGGTGAAGGGGATCTCGACCCAGGCGTGCACGTCCTCACCGGTGACGTCACGGGCGTCGCCGTCAGTCGACGGGATGAAGCCCATCGCGACGCGGGCGGGGATCTTCAACGAGTGGCACATGAGCATCATGAGGACGGCGTACTGCTCGTCATCCCCGATGAGGTCATCCGCCCTCACCATTGTCGACAGTCGCACCGCACCGTGTCCGGGCAGCGATGGCGACTGCGTGCCGTCCGAGTAGTAGCTGAGCCTGAGGGCCTGCTGAAGGGCGCGGATCTGGCGCAGCGGATCCGATTCGGAGCCGACGATCTTCGCAGCGAGATTCGACACCGTCGTCGGAATATTCGTGATCGTCCCGTCGGAGGGGTCTCCGATGGAAGAGGCGGAGAGAGCGGCGTCGGAGGCCGCGCCCTCCACGGTCGCCGCCTCGGCGATGACATCGCCGGACGCGGTTCCCGCGGGCAGGAGCAGGGTCGCCGACACCGGATCGTAATACAGGCCCTGTCCGATGTCCGCGCCGCGGGGCGAGCGGTAGTCGAGCGAATGAGTGGAGACGACGGCGGGGATCCAGGGGAAGGCGTAGTCGTCGATGGTGACCGTCACACTCGACTGCGCGGTCCCCTCGAGGAGCCGTGAGCGTGGCCCGAGGAGCTCGAAGCGCGCTCGGGCGGAGTTCTCGCCGATCAGGGCATTGCGTCCGTCGTAAGAGTCCATGGTCGCAATGCGCAGGCGCAGATCCTCTGAGGGGGAGTCCACATGCATGAGCTGGGTCGAGGCGAGGTCCGTCTCGAAATGGCGCATGAGCGACAAGGGGGTGGCGTATTCGGCGAGGTTGAGCGGCGGAGTCATGGCGCTGCGCAGGACCTGCCGTCCGGCGGTGGGCGTCATGGACACGGGGAGCGCGGCGAGGGCGGCGACGGCGAGGACGCCGGTGAGGGCGGCCACGGTGCGGACGCGGGTGCTCCGACTCGCCCGGACGTCCTCGTGGGCGGAGCCGATGAGGTTCGCCCGTTCGCGCCGGGCTGTGCCGCGCCACCACAGGACGAGGGTGCCGACGCCGAGGAGGATCCCCGTCAGGGGGGCGAAGCGCGATGCGGAGGAGCCCCACAGGATCGCACAGGCGAGGAGCGCGAACGAGGGGACCCCCGCCGCCGTGGGGCGCGAGGCGATGAGGAGCCGACCGGCGCTCACAGAGGCGATCAGGGAAAGCATCCACGGCAGGAGCATCATCCCGTCGTAGGCCGACACCGGTGGGGAGACGGTGAGGAAGTCCTTCCAGACCGTCACAGTCCCCGTCGCTGCGTGCTGGGCGGCGCTCGCGAGGCCGAGAGTGGGGGTCAGGAGGATCGTCCCCCCCGCGAGATGGACGCCGAAGACGAAGGCCGTCGTAGGGGCGGGCCCCCACGATCGACTCCCTGAGACGCAGGCGGCGCCGAGCCCTGCGACGATGCCGAAGGCGGCGGCGCCGACACCCGTGTAGTCGCCGAATACTGGGAGGAAGGGCGTGGAGGCGAGTGCGAGGAGCACTCCGAGGAGAAGAAGGTCCCACGCAGTGGAACGGATCTGGCGCAGTGGAGTCATCAGTCGAGGGCCCCCAATGCGCGAGGGAGCTGTTCGAGCGCAGAGAGGGCGAACAGCGGTGTGGAACGGATATGGCGCCTGACCAGCCCGTTGGGTCCACAGACGATGGCGAGGGCCGCAATGCTCGGGGGGAGTGCTGAACGGGCCCGAGCGAGCCGTTCATCCGGCACCTCTTGACCGGTGACGATGACGACGACGGAGGAGGAGGGGAAGGCCGCGAGTGCACGGGGAACGAGGACGTCGACGGGGTCGTCCCCGTGCAGGTCGAGCGAACATGAGGCGTTGAGCAGACTCATGGGTGATGACGTCGGGAGCGCCTCGCCGCCTGCGAGGAGGTGAACCGAGGTGCCCTCGCTCATGCCCTTGAGGGCCAGGGAGCAGGCGACCGAAATCGCGGTCTCAAAGTCCTCCTCAGTCGTGTAGTCCCCGGGCGATGACGACAGGATGACGATGAGGCTGGCGCGGCGGGTCTCTTCGAATTGGCGCACCATGAGCGACCCCGAATGGGCGGTGGAGCGCCAGTGGATGTTGCGCCTGTCGTCTCCGACCGCGTAGTCGCGAATCGCGTGGAAGGACACGTCCGAACTCGACAGGTCCCGGGTGATGTGTCCCTCGATATCTTTGATGAATCCCTTGAGCAGCGCGTTCAGGCGGATGGTGCGCGGCTGGATGTACACCTCGAGGGGGCCGGTCCACGATTTCTCGATGCGCGCCAGCCCCAGGGGGTCTCCGACGACGGAGCACACGGGTCCGAGGACGACAATGGAGCGGCGGTAGGTGGGCAGCACGAAACCCTCCTCGTGGGAGCCCCCCGGTCCGAGCGGGGGCACCATAAGGGAGACGATGCGAGTGCCGACACTCATCCGCATCATCGTCGGGGGCGCGGGGCGCGGTGCGGCATTGGTGATCTTCACATGGACGAGGACCCTGTCACCGACCGTGATCCGATGCTCGAGAAGGGTGCGCTCAACCCGCCACGCGGGGCGCGAGAACAACCACAGCGAGGCGAGTGCGAGGCTGAGGGCGAGGAAGAGTGCGACGGCCCGCATCTCCTGCCACTTCGCGATGATGCCGACCCCCGCCGTGACGAGCATCAGTGCCGCGGTGGCGCGTCCCAGGGGCGTGATGATCCGCGCCACACGGACGACGGCGTGCACGAACGGATGGGAGGCGAGTGTCCGCGCAGCCCCGCGCAGCGCATCCGCCCCCTGGGATGCGCGCGCGCGCCACCGCGATGCGAGGCCCCTCAGTCGTCCCACCGGGTCAGTTCCCCCCCAAGAGGCGCGGGCACTGCCTTGAGGGCGTTCGACACGACTCCGGCGGCGGTGGCGCCTATGAACTCGGCATCGGGATCCATGACGATGCGGTGATCCCACACGACATGGGCGAGGGTTTTGACATCGTCGGGGAGGACGAATTCTCGCCCCTGCGCAGCCGCCCACACCCGCGTGGCCCGTGTCATCGCGATGGCGCCGCGCGTCGACACGCCCAAACGGGTCTCATCCGTGGAGCGTGTTGCCTCGACGAGGGTGCCGATATAGTCGAGAACCGCATCATCGACGTGGTTAACGGCCGCCCCCTCGGCCATGGAGATCAGGGCGTGGGACGCGATGACCGGCTCCAGACGGGTTGAACGGTCGGGGCGGGCGCTGTCGCGCAGGAGCACTGTCAGCGAGTTGCGGTCCGGATAGCCCAGCGACGTCTTCATGAGGAAGCGGTCGAGTTGGGCCTCGGGCAGACGGTAGGTGCCCGCCTGCTCGATGGGGTTCTGGGTGGCGATCACCATGAAGGGACGACCCGCCTCGTGGCGGACGCCGTCGACGGTGACATGGGACTCCTCCATCACCTCCAGCAGAGCCGACTGCGTTTTAGGAGAGGCACGGTTGATCTCGTCGGCCAGGACGATGGATGCGAAAACGGGACCGGGGTGGAACTCCCACTGCCCGCTCTTGTTGTCGAAGACGGTGACGCCGGTGATATCGGACGGAAGCAGGTCGGGGGTGAATTGGATGCGCGAATCGGTGCCCTGGATCGTTGCTGCGAGCGATCGGGCGAGGGCGGTCTTGCCCGTTCCCGGGGCGTCCTCGAGGAGGAGATGCCCCTCGGCGAGCAGGGTCGTCACGACTAGGGCGATCACGTCGCGCTTGCCGAGGATCGCAAGACCGATGGAGTCGACGATCTTGTTGAAGGCGTCAGCGAACCACTGGGCGTCGTCTTGTGTCATGGACATGGGGGGGATTCTCCTGAATTGTGGCGGCACCGGCTACTCCTGGGTGCACGTGACCTTGAGCAAGGGCGCTACCGTGACCTTTATCCGGTGGGGGAAACGGTGGCGCTTCGAACCAGTGGCGTCGAGCCCGACGGACTCCGAGTAGTCGACGGTCGCATACGGGGGGATGAGTTGCTTATATTTATATTCGCACCTCACCGTTGAGTTCGGCTCGAAACCCGTGATGTCGAGGACGATGCGGCGGCATATGTCCGCCGACCAGTTCGTCTCAGACAGGTCTTGTTCGGTGCAGACGGCCTCGGGCACGTCCGTGACGGGGGAGAACTCTGCCGATGTCTTCGCCGTCTGTGCGGTGGCGCATGTCCACCCCGATGACTGCCCGGCGGTATTCGTCGCGTTGATGCACCATGTCGCAGACCCTCCCGCGGCGGTGGTGAACGTGCGCGTCTGCCCGACGGACACGGCCTCGGCATCGGCGCCCGATGCGGTCGTCGCCTGTTCGTAGGAGTTGGGCAGCCCTCCCGTGGCCCCCGGAGTCCACGAGCAGTCGATCTGGTGCGCCGACGTTACCGTGCACTCCACCGTCGGCTGGGATGGCGGACCATAGGGGGTCGCCGCGTTCGACTCAACGACGGAGGAGTAGAGGACGGTTCCGTCCGGGCTCGTGGCGACGGCGCGCGCCTGCACGGTGAAGGGGTGGCCATTCGTGAGGCCGGAGAAGTGGGAGACCGCCCCCCAGGGGGAGGCCTCATCGCCAGACTGGGCGACGACGCGGTATTCGATAGAGAGATCGGCGAGTGTCCACCCGTTTCCGGCCCTCGGCGATGCCGGTGTCGTCACCGACAGGGCGCCCAAGACGCCGGTCGCCGCCAGCGCCGGAGTGGACGGGGCGAGCGGCGTCTGAGTCAGCCGGTGCTGGACGGGCGCGGACTGGGTGCTCCCCGCCTTATTCGTCGCGGTGACGACGATCGTGTAGTCGCCCGGGGAGAGGGAGGAGACGGAAACAGAGGTGGATGTCCCCGCATCGATTGTCCGTTCGGCGGCGCCCGACACGGACACGGTGTAGGCGACGGGATCGCCATTGGGATCGGCCGGGGCCCACGACACCGTGAATCCGCCGGGCTGGGAGGCCACGACAGGGGTGCCCGGAGCGCCCGGCGCCCCGTAGGCATTGGCATTGTTCGAGGTGACCCATTCGGATTCTCCGCCCCCGCCGTCGACGCGCGCACGGATCCTCACCGTGTACGAGCCCGCCGGTACGGCGAAGTCCACGGGCGGTCCCGCGACGGTGCGGGACGAGCCGTTCGACAGCGACACGTCGTAGACGATGGAAGCGTCCTCGATGGGGGGCACCGGGACCCATGAGGCGGTGACCCTCCCCTCGCCGCCCTCGAGCTTCGGCGTCGAGGGGGTCTGGGGCGTCACCGTCAAGATGACGGGGGATGAGGGCGTCGAGGGGGCGGAGTCGCCGACGGCATTCGACGCCGTCACCGTGAAGGAGTAACTCCGGCCGGCGGTCAGCCCATCGGCGATGCACGGGGAGGCCGTGCATCGCCATGTGCCCGCACCCCCGACTTCCGTCACCGTGTAACCGGTGATGGGGGAGCCGTGGTCGGCGCCTGCGACCCAGCTGACGCTCATCGAAGTCGCCCCCCTCGGTGCGGCGCGCACCCCTGTGGGGCTCGCGGGAACCGCGACGACTGCGACGGTGATGGTCCCTGTGACGGCGCGCGAGGGATTCGCCGTCGCGTCCAGCACACGGTATTCGACGACGATCCGCCCGTGGTAGTCGGCCTGCGGCGTGATCGTCACCTCTGTCCCCGCCACGGATACGCCTCCCGATCCGGAGGTCACGCGGGGCGAGCCGTACATGGAGATCTCCTTGCCGGGGAAGGGATTGGTCACCAAGGAGGCGACATTGACGCTCACCGGCCCGCCATCCGACGTGAGGGAGGCGGGGGCGGCGGTCATCAGCGGGTACGTCGACTCGGTGACGGAGAGCTTTAGACTCCCGGTCACTGCGCTGTTCACCCCGTCGTCGACGGTGATGGGGAGTGGGCCGGTCGTCCCCGCCGATGCGTCGGGCTGGGCGGTGAGAGTGAGGCGAGAGCCGGACAATGATGCGGTGAAGCCGTTGGGGACCGCGCCGATCGCGTAGTGGATCTCGTCGCCGTCCTCGTCGTGGACCATGGGGGCCAGATCGACGACGGTGGGGTCTTCACCCGGGGACAGGGCGATGCTCGTGGGGGTGAAGACAGGGGGGGTGTTCGTGTCGGAGACGACGAGAATCGGAAGAGTGAGTGTCGCCTTCAGCGCATCCGATCCGGTTCCGTCGGCGATCTCGAACGTGACGGAGGTCGCCCCCTGGAAGTCCTGCACGGGTGTCAGCCGCACGGTGTCGGAGTCTCGCCATGCCGAGGTGGACAACCCCACTCCTGTGCGCAGCGTCGACTGGTCCGTGATGAGGGGGCTCGTCCCCGACCGGGTGATGATGTGGTTCGCGATATCGACATCCGTGCTCGTCCCCGCGGGGATGCGCACGGGGACGGAGGCCGCGTCGATGCGGGGTTTGAGTCCTGTGCGCCCCGGAACGATGATCACGGCCTTGCCGACGAGTCCATCGACGTCGGTCACCGTGTAGACGACGAGCCGCCACTCGTCCTCGACGCTCACCTCGATGCCTTCGTCGACGACCCTCGCAGTGGGGTCGTCCGTCGCGATCGCAAGATCCCAGGAGGAGCCGTCGGGATCCGTGTCATTGGCGAGGACGTCGACGGTGACGCGACCATCAGTATCGATGTTCTGAAGGGAGATCGTGTCATCCGCCGCAATGGGGGCGAGCGAGGGAGCCTCATTGCTCACCTGGACGGTGATGGTGCCGATATCGGTGGCCCCATGAGAGTCCGCGACCGTGTACTGCAGCGCGTAGACCCCCTCGTCCCCTGGCGCGGTGAGGAGCACCTGGCCGCCGCGGGTCGACACGGCCAGGCCGTCCGCGCTGGTGGGAATGCCGACGAGCGTCAGAGGGTCGCCGTCCGGATCGGTGTCATTCGAGACGGCGTTGATGGACACCGTCCGACCGGGTTTGACGGTGACGACGTCATTGACGGTCTGGGGCGCGGAGTTGATCGTCGATGCGGGGGCGACGCCGACGCGAATGGTGGCTGTCGCCTTGAGTCCGAACCTGTCCTCGACCATGTAGGTGAAGGTGTCGGTACCCGATGCGCCGGGTGCGGGCGTGTACGTCAGCCACGTGGTCTCCACCTTGACCGTGCCCATTGAGGGCGCCTGATCGACGCCTATGAGGGTGACGGAGTCCCCATCGGAGTCGATGGTGTCCAGGGGGATGGCGATCGTGGCGGGGGAATTGACGAGGGCGCGCGCGTCGAGGTCCTTGGGCTGGGGCGCGGAGTTCTGGTCGTCATTGCGCGCGGTGATCTCGACCTCGACGGTCCCCATCGACGCCTGTCCGCGGTCGTCCACCGCGGAATAGGAGAGCGTGGTGCGCCCGGCGGTGCCGTGCGCCTTGAAGCGCACGACGGAATCCGACACCCATGCTTCGCCCAGCTCCGGATCGGTCGACTCGACGGTCTGTCCGAGACCGAGGTTCAACCCCGAGGGGGAGGAGTCGTTGTCGAGGACCGGAATGGTGACGATGTCGTTGACGCGCACCACCGCCGTATCGTTCTCGACGAGCGGCGTCTGCAACTCGGTGACTCCCAGGGGGGTGACGGAGATGGTGCCCGTCGCCGAGGCGGTGCCGTTGGTCGCCGTGTAGGTGAGGGACACCTGATCGGTGATCGTATCGGCGGTGGAGAGCTGGATGAGCGAATGATCGGTGATCGTCGCCGTCAGTGGGGTGCCGTCGGGAACATCGACGGATTGGAGGACGAGGACGCCCCCCGCAGGGTCGAAGTCATTGGCGAGGGGGGCGACGGTCGTGGAACCGCCGTTGCGCAGAGTCGCTGCGTCGTTCTCAACGCTGGGCGGCACCGACGCGTCCGCCTTCTCGACGACATCGATGCGGATGATGCTGCGCGCCACGCCGGGGCCGTCCGTGATCGCATAGTCGAGGTAGTAGGTCTGCGATATGTCGGAGAAGAACTCGATAGAACCGGCGTCCTGGTGGATGTCGATGCGAGTGCCGGCAGGAGGGTCCTGGATCTGAGCGAGTTGGAGCCTCCTGCCCGACGGGGAGGCGTCATTCGCGAGAGGGGAGATGGTGGTGGGGGTGCCCGCGATCACCCTCACGTGGTCGGCATTGGCCACGGGAGTCGCCTCCGACGAGGAGACGACATTGACCGTCAACCGCCCGGTAGCTGTCTCGAACCCGTCGGACACCGTGATGGACACCGTCCGGGGGCCGACTCCGCCGGAAGTCTCACGTATGGTGACCCTCCCCTCGGGGGTCGTGTGGAAGTCGAAGCCGGTCCCCTCTGCCGACAACAAGACGAGGGAATCCCCGTCGGGGTCGGACCAGCCGCCCAGGACGTCGATCGAGCCCGATGCGGATTCCGAGAGCGTCAATGAGGGGATCTCGTTCTGGACGGGGGCGGTGTTGTCGGACCAGGGGTGCACCGTGACGGTCGCGATCGCAGAATCCGCCATGCCGCGCCCGTCCTCCGCCGAATAGGGGATGGCGAAGGAACCGACGGCGTCAGCGGGGATGTCGACTTGCATCGCCCTGCCGGATCTGACAGTGGTGACCTCCCCCAGGGTGCCGTGGTCGCCGGGGACGACGGTGAGGATGTCCCCATCCTGGTCGTAGTCATTCGCCGTGACGGCGAGGGTCGTGGCGCGTCCGGGGCGGACGCCGAACTCGTCGTCATTCGCCTCCGGCCGGTGATTCTCCTCGGTGCGCTCGGGCGGTGAGGTCGTCTCGGAGGTGTTGGCCGAATCGTCGCGGGTATCCGCATTGTCATCGGTCTGCGCGGTCGCCGTGGTCCAGTCGTCGACGAGGACGAGCTGCTCGTCTGGGAGCCAGATGGAACCGGACTGGACGTCGTTGAGGACGATGAGGTCGCGGTTGACTCTGAACACCGGCTGTGTCGAGGACGCGAGGACTTCGTCGCGCCGACGCTCCACGGATGCCCCGTCGCACGCCCTCAGGAAAGTCCCCGCACCCGCCCACGCCGAGTAGTCGCAGCCGTTGAGGCGGACGGGGGCCGCGGGGACGCCGGTCGGGGCGTCCCCGTCGGATGCCGACAGGATGCTCGGCTCAGACCCGTCGAGCGGGACCGAGATCAGCGATGTGCGCGATGCGACGAGGACGTGGTCGGCCTCGGCGCCCGGTTGTTGCAGCGTCAGTCCCTGTTCTTTGAGGGCGACGCTCTTGGAGCCGGGCAGGTGGACGACGCCGTTGCCCTTGTCGAGGACGATGGTGTGCCCGCCGACCGCTGTGACGGCCAGATCGGCTGAAGGATCGACCTTCACAGGAGTCGACGACCCATTCGTCCAGCCCGTCGGCGTCATCGGGATCGTGGTGACGGTGCCCGTGCGCGCATTCGCGGTGTGGATAGCGCCGTCGACGCCGACATTGGCGACGATGCCCTCTTCATCGGTCACCAGTGGGGGGATCTCCGATGCGGCGGAGAGGGAGGAGATGCGCCCCGCCTTGATGGTCCCGCCGCGCGAATCGACGAGGGCGACGCGGTCGCCCCCCTGATAGACGCGGGTTCCGGCGGCGAGGGAGAGCTGCTGTGAGAACTCCACGGTCAGGGTGTCGAGTACGGACACTGCGGTCACGTCCATGTCGGGGACGAGGACGTCGGTCCCGTTCTGCGTCACGTCGAAGCTGGAGGAGGCCGTCCGCAGAGCGGTATCGACTTCGCGCGAATAGTAGTTGAGTCGACCGACGAGGTGCTCGGATCGGTTCGTGATCCAGATTCCGCCGTCGTTGAGATCCGCGTCGGTGCGGTGGACGCCGTCGTGAATCAGGGCGGCCCCCGCAAGGGCGAGGACCGACACGACGGCGGTGATGGTGGACCAGTGCTTCGCCGCTGTCACACTGACTCCCGACTGGTGCGGTACGGGCACGGGGCGGTCATCAGCGCGCCCCGCGGCCGCTGAGGACCGCTTCGACGGTCTTGACGAAGATCCTCGAGTCGAGGCGCGCCCCCCGGTTGTCCACGTAATGTTGGTCGAGGGCCACGGTGGACTCCCACGACAGGTCGGAGCGGCCCGATACCTGCCACAATCCCGTCAACCCGGGCTTGACGAGGAGGCGCCGGTCGGCCTCGCTATCGTATTTCGCAACTTCTTCGGGCAGCGCGGGGCGCGGTCCCACCAGACTCATGTCCCCCGTGACGACGTTGAGGAGTTGGGGAAGTTCATCGATCGAGTAGCGGCGGATGAACTTGCCGACCCTCGTGATGCGCGGATCATTCGAGTCCTTGAACATGACGGTGTTGCCTGAGTCGCCGCCCCTCTCGACGAGCGCCGCGCGCTTGGCGTCCGCATCGGTGTACATCGAGCGCAGCTTGAACAGTTTGAAGTGAGTGCCATTGAGGCCGACCCGCGTCTGCGTGTAGAACGCGGGGCCGGGCGAGTCGAGGCGGATGGCGATGGCGGCCGCTGCGAGGATCGGCGCGGCGATGAGCAGCAGGACGGAGCCGACGACGCGATCGATGACGGACTTCATGAAGGCGCGCGTGCGGCGCGTGCGGACCTCGAGCGCAGCGGTCCACCCCTGTGACACGGTGAGTGGTCGAATCCTGTCGGGCACGACGTCCCTGAGGCCGGGCATGACGATGAGGGAGACGCCGGATCCTTCGATTCCCCGCATGACCGTCACCAGATCTTCCGGGATGACGGCGCCCACCGCGAGGACGACGTCGACGTCCTCTTTGAGGACGGCGCGCGCGATCTGCCGCGTAGAACGGACGGGGGTCGGTGATGCGGCAGATCGCACATCGAGGCCGGAGGAGAAGTAGCCGATGGTGTTGAATCCGTCAACGGGATGACGGCGGAGCCCCAGGAGGATCGGGTCGGAGCCCTCGCCGAGAATGACGAGTGTCCGCCGCAGGCCGTGTCCGTCAAGGCGCGCGCGGCGAAGACCCGCGTCGCTCATGAGCCGCGCGACGACCATTGCCGCTGCGCCGACCCCGAGGGATGCGATGAGCCAGACGGAGTCCACGGGCGCGGAGGACCACGACGCTGCGATCAGTGTGAGGGGCGTGAGGATGAGGGCAATGGCGACAGGGGTTGCGGTCGCCGTCGCCGCGGTGTCCACCAGATGCGGGTGGCGTCCGTCGACGAGGCGGACGAGGGCGACGAGAACGAGCAGGAGGAGCGCCGCAGCCGCCGAGTTCGCCCATCGCCACGCGATGAGACCGCAGCCTGCGCTGATGATGAGAAGGATCACGAGGTCGGTGAGGCGCGAGCGCATGACGAGGCGGCGCCTGAACTGCTGCCACGAATCCACCCCGAACGAGGGCAGAGTGTGTGTGCGCATGCCGACGACGTGAAGCGATGTCACGGGTCGCGTCCTCCTTGGTGTGCTGAGCGGGAGACGGCATTGCAGCCGCTCCTCAATGGATAGCGGGTAAAGATCAGAGACGTTCAATACTATCCAAGATGTCGAGTGAAGGGGAGTGGGACTGGTGCAGGTCACATTTCTTACCGTCGCACAGGCGGGATGCGGCGATATGATGAGTCCATGGCGCGGCTCGGCCAGTTCAGATGGGGCGCGCCGTCATCCGATCGATACTTCTGGAGCAGCCCCGCGTGAGAACCCTGACACTCCCCGCTTCGTCGAGTCATGAGCTCATCTTCCGCGAGCTCCGTTCCCGCTGGCACTGGATCGTCGTCTCCACGGTCGTCACAACGCTCGGAGCCGTCCTGTACATCCTTCTCGCACCGAGCGTGATCGTCGCCACGACGACGGTGAACATCGTCGCTGTCACCTCCGTCCGCGCCGAGTCGTCGGCGCGGTCGGCGGCCTCGATCATTGACATGCCGACCGAGATCGAGCTCGCGCGCTCCGCCCTGACCGCTCAGTCCGCGGCCAACGCCCTCGGCGATGGGTGGAGCCGCGCCGCCCTCATGAAGGGGGCCGGTGCCCGCGGTGATACGGGCGGTACCGTCGTCAAGATCTCCTACCAGGACGTCGACGAGGATCGTGCCCGACGAGGCGCTGACGCCCTCGCGGCGGCATACCTCCAAGAGCGCGTCGCCCTCGTCAGGGAGCGCGTCGAGCAGCAGCGGTCGAGTATCGATGAGCAGATCCAAGAACTGGAGAAGCAACTCGCCTCCACCGAGGACGGTCGGGGGCGCTCGATCCAGGCCCGCATCGACGACCTCGTCTCGCAGCGCACGACCCTCATGGACCCGACGGATAAGGCGGGGCAGATCATCACCTCCGCCTCGGAGGCGTCCGTCTACCCCTCGCCCGCTCCCAAGATGATCATCGTCGCGGGAATGCTCGTCGGCACTTTCATCGGGATCTTGCTGTTATTCGTGCGCAGGGCGGTATCGAACACGATCCTTTCCGCATCTGAGCTGGCTGAGCTTCTCAGACTTCCCGTGTGGCGCGCAGAGCCGGGTCAGGCGGAGGATTCCGAGGCCGGGGTCCAGTGGTCGGAGTCCCTACATCAGACCCGCACGGTGACCCCATTCGACAGGGAAGAGGCGCCCGAACGATGGGCCGCGCCAGTGGAACTCGTTCTCAGCGCGTGCTCGCGATTCCCCCTCCTGCTCGTCCTCGACCCGCGCTCACCGGATGCGGATGAGCTCTTCAATACGATGAAGTCATCAATGACGAATCGTCACGGCAGTGCCGACAGCGGGTTTCTGGAAGTCGCAGAGATCGACGGCCCCAGGTGGAAACTCATCCGGGCCGCATCGGCCTCGCCCGCATGCGTCATCACCGTCACGCGCCACTCCAAGCGCTCCCACATCACCCAACTCGTCGACGAGCTCGAGGCGACCGGCTGCACCTGTCTGGGCGCCTTCTTCCTCGAGGCGCCGGCACACTTCGCGACCGACGCGGGCGTCATGTGAAGTACCTCGGACCGACAGACATCCGATGGCTCCTGTCGGGGCGAGGCGTCCCCGCATCCGAGCCGTCCCCGACGCGCTCCGACAGGGGACTGCTGGTGCGCACCCTGCCCGCCTGGCCCCTCGTCCTCCCCTTCGCCGGCTACCTCGTAGGCTGGGCGCTCGGATTGGGCGACATGATCTGGCCACTCTTCGCCGTCGTCATGATGCTCAGCTGGGTCGGGATGTCGAATCTGCGGCTCCCCCCGGTCCTCTCCCTGTGGGCCCTGTTCATCCTGTGGTGCGCGGTGACCCTCGTCATGACCGATACGACGGGGAGGTTCATCGGCGCCCTGTTCCGCCTCGTGCTCTACGCGAGCGCCGGAATCCTCTTCATCCACACGTGTAACTCGTCTCGCCGCTTCACCCTCCGGGTCCTCGCCTCGACGATGACGTGGCACCTGATGGCGATGACGATCGGCGGCTATCTGGGGATACTCGCCCCCGAACTGCAGATCCGCACGCCCCTGGCGTCGATCGTGCCCGGAGGGCTGTTGTCGAATGAAGTGATCCATGACATGGTGATCAGGCGGGTGACGCAGTGGAACGCGGACTCATGGGTCGCCACCGCGCCCAGGCCATCGGCCCCCTTCCTGTACACGAACACGTGGGGCAATGTGTATTCAATGGTCCTCCCACTCGCCCTGCTCAACGTCAGCGTCGCGAGGCAGCGCTGGCGCAGGATCGCGACCGTGCTCATCGCCGCGGCTTCGGTCGTTCCCGCGGCGGCGACGCTCAACCGGGGGATGCTCATTGGACTCGGCGTCGTGGTCGCATGGGTCGCGCTCATCCAGCTGCGGAACGGGCGATACGGCGTTGTCGCCGCGGGCGCAGTCGCCGCCGGGGGAGCGGGGCTCGTCTGGTTCGGATCCCCGGCGGCGCGCTCCCTCGAACAGCGTCTCGCCGTCTCGGCGTCGACCTCGGACAGATTCGAGTTGTATCGCCTGACGGCGACAGCCGCTCTTGAATCCCCCCTTCTCGGTTACGGCTCGCCCCGTCCCTCGCCCCATGCCTGGCTGCCCTCATTGGGGACGCAGGGGCAGTTCTGGCTGCTCATGTACTCCCACGGCTTCATCGGGCTCGGACTGTTCATCGCCTTCTTCGCGGTCGTCCTCGTCAAGGCGTGGCGCAGGACGGACCTGGCGGGCGCCGTCGCCGGGGGCGCCATTGCGGCGACTCTCGTCGAGATGCTCTTCTACGGGATGACGACGGGGCTCATGGTGTCGATGCTCGCGGCGGCCCTCGTAGTGCGCTCCGACCTTCCAGCGGACGGCGACGAGACCCGGCGCTTCTCCGCACGCCTATCGCGCGCCGCAATAATTGATAACGAGGGCTTTAAGAAAAAGAAGCGTCGCCTGAGGGACTCGGGCCCCGTCGCGGACGCCCCCGAATGATCGCCCCATCCGTACGACGAGCGCGCAAAGGGCTTGATCCCGCGGCAAAGGGACATCATCGAGGACGCTGATCGGTGCAGACCCAGTCGGGGGTCCCACGAAGCGCACACCCCTGTGGATATCCTTGCCCCATGGCCACAACAAATGTCGCAGCGAAGAAGCGCCGTGCGTGGACCACCAGCGTGTTCGTCAAGCAGCTGATGGCCGTCTCGGGCTTCGTCTTCGTCTTCTTCCTTCTTTTCCACTCCTATGGCAACCTCAAGATGTTCTTGGGGCAAGAGGCGTACGACCACTACGCCGAATGGCTGAAGCAGGACGCATTCGTGCCGATCTTCCCGCACGGCGGCTTCATCTGGGTCTTCCGCGCCGCAATGATCCTCATGCTCGTCATCCACCTGTTCGCAGCCGTCTACACGTGGAACCGGTCGCGCCGCGCCCGCCGCACGCGCTACGTCGTGAAGAAGCCGGTGACAGACTCGTATGCGGCGCGCACCATGCGCCTGTCCGGGATCCTCATCGCCCTTCTCTTCGTCCTCCACATCCTCCACTTCACCACCGGCACCATTCGAACCGGATTCGGTGCGGACGCCACCCCCTACGAGCGCATGGTCGCCTCGTTCCAGTCGCCGCTCCTCGTCCTCGTCTACGCGCTCTTCGTGTGCCTCGCAACGGTCCACGTGTCCCACGGCTTCTGGTCGGCGTTCCAGACCCTCGGATGGATTCGCCCCGCGACGCGCGCTTTCATGCTCGTTCTCTCCGGCCTCGTCGGAGCCATCATCTTCGTGATGTTCATGGCCCCGCCGCTCGCCATCGTCGCCGGATTCATCTCCTGAGGAAGGCTGAATACCAATGACTGACACTCTCATCAAGGGCATGTACCGCGAGGGCGAGAAGATCGCCGACACGAAGGCCCCCCTCGATGTTCCGATCGCCGAATGCTGGGAACAGCGCAAGTTCTCCGCAGCTCTCGTCAACCCCTCCAACCGCCGCAAACTCCGCGTCATCATCGTCGGTTCCGGCCTCGCAGGCGGCGCCGCCGCGGCATCGCTCGGCGAAATGGGCTACAACGTCGATTGCTTCTTCTACCAGGACTCCGCACGCCGCGCCCACTCCATCGCCGCGCAGGGCGGTATCAACGCCGCGAAGAACTACCGCAACGACAACGACTCCGTCTACCGCCTCTTCTACGACACCGTCAAGGGCGGCGACTACCGCGCCCGCGAAACGAACGTCTACCGCCTCGCCGAGGTGAGCGCCGCGATCATCGACCAGTGCGTCGCCCAGGGCGTCCCCTTCGCCCGCGAATACGGCGGCCTGCTCGACAACCGCTCCTTCGGCGGCGTCCAGGTCTCCCGTACCTTCTACGCGCGCGGCCAGACCGGTCAGCAACTCCTCATCGGCGCCTACCAGGCGCTCGAGCGCCAGGTCGCAGCCGGCACCGTCACCGAGCACTCCCGTCACGAGATGGTCGAGATCATCGTCGACGAGGGGCGCGCCCGCGGCATCGTCGCCCGCGACATGTCCACCGGTAAGCTCGAGACCTACATCGCCGACGCGGTGGTACTCGCGACCGGCGGCTACGGCAACGTCTTCTTCCTGTCGACCAACGCCATGGGCTGCAACGCGACCGCGATCTGGCGCGCCTACCGCAAGGGCGCCTACTTCGCAAACCCCTGCTTCACGCAGATCCACCCGACCTGCATCCCCCAGCACGGCGACCAGCAGTCGAAGCTGACCCTCATGTCGGAGTCGCTGCGAAACGACGGACGCATCTGGGTGCCGAAGAAGGCAGAGGACTGCGAGAAGGATCCACGCGACATCCCCGAAGAGGACCGCGACTACTACCTCGAGCGCATCTACCCGGCATTCGGCAACCTAGTGCCCCGCGATATCGCGTCCCGCCAAGCGAAGAACATGTGCGACGAAGGCCGCGGCGTCGGCCCGAAGATCGACGGCGTCGCCCGCGGCGTCTACCTCGACTTCGCTGAGGCGATCGGGCGCATGGGCAAGGCCGCCGTGTCCGCCAAGTACGGCAACCTCTTCGACATGTACGAGCGCATCACCGGCGACAATCCCTACGAGGTGCCGATGCGCATCTACCCGGCGGTCCACTACACGATGGGCGGCCTGTGGGTCGACTACGACCTGGAATCCAACCTTCCCGGCCTGTACGTCGCAGGCGAGGCGAACTTCTCCGACCACGGTGCCAACCGCCTGGGCGCATCCGCACTCATGCAGGGCCTGTCGGACGGCTACTTCGTCCTGCCGAACACGATCAACGACTACCTGGCGAAGTGCTTCGACCTGCCCAAGCTCGACGAGTCCTCGCCGGTCGTCATCCAGACCCTCGCCGACGCCCAGAAGCGCATCGACACCCTCATGGCGGTGGGCGGCTCCCGCTCCGTCGACTCCTTCCACAAGGAACTCGGCCACATCATGTGGGAGTACTGCGGTATGGAGCGCACCGAAGAGGGCCTGAAGAAGGCGATCGGACTGATCCGCGAACTGCGCGCGGATTACTGGAAGAACGTGCGCGTTCCCGGCAAGTCCATCGGAGAACTCAACCAGTCCCTCGAGAAGGCCGGTCGCGTCGCCGACTTCATGGAACTCGGTGAACTCATGTGCATCGACGCTCTCCACCGCGAGGAGTCCTGCGGCGGCCACTTCCGTGGCGAGTCACAGACCCCCGAGGGCGAGGCACTGCGTCACGACGACCAGTTCCTCTACGTCGCCGCGTGGGAGTGGGGTGGCGAAGATCAGCCGCCGATCCTCCACAAGGAAGACCTCATCTACAACAACATCGAGCTGAAGCAGCGGAGCTACAAGTGAACCTCACACTGAAGATCTGGCGCCAGAATGGTCCCGAGGACCGCGGCGCGATGCACGAGTACCAGGTGAAGGGGATCTCCGAAGGATCCTCCTTCCTCGAGATGCTCGATATCCTCAACGAGGAGCTGTTCGCCCGCGGCGAGGAGCCGATCGCATTCGACTCCGACTGCCGCGAGGGCATCTGCGGCCAGTGCGGCATCGTCATCAACGGCGTCGCCCACGGGCCGGAGGTCACCACCACCTGTCAGCTCCACATGCGCACTTTCAACGATGGCGATGTCATCACCATCGAGCCGTGGCGCGCTGAAGCATTCCCGATCATCAAGGACCTGGTCGTCAATCGAGGCGCCCTCGACCGGATCATCCAGGCGGGCGGCTACATCTCGGTGAACACCGGCGCGGCCCCCGACGCGCACGCCACCCCCGTCCCGAAGCAGGACGCCGACCGCGCATTCGAAGCGGCCGCCTGCATCGGTTGCGGCGCCTGCGTTGCAGCGTGCCCGAATGCCTCGGCGATGCTCTTCACCTCGGCGAAGGTCACTCACCTCCAGCTCCTGCCCCAGGGCAAGCCGGAGAACTACCGCCGCGTCGTCAACATGCTCAACCAGATGGACGAAGAGGGCTTCGGAACCTGCACGAACATCGGCGAATGTGCGGCGGTCTGCCCCAAGCAGATCCCGCTCGACGTGATCTCGACCCTCAACCGCCAGCTCGGGAAAGCCGCCCTCAAGGGCGTCTGATCTCCTGGGCGTCTGATCTCCTCGGCGCAGTGCGGGCCCCGGCAACGTGCCGGGGCCCGCATGCGTATGTGCTCCACCCGGCGAAACCGGGTTCTCGGGGCTAAAGGCGCAGATAAAATACATGCAGATCGATGAGTACGACGAAGGAGACGATCATGGTCGAATACGACGTCAATGGTCCCAATACGCGCACCCGCCGCTACTGGGTGGCCTCAACGATCGGCATCACCGCGATGGTCGTCTTCGCGATCCTCTCCCTCCTTCTGCTCGGGGGGATGATGTTCGGGTCGGAGTCCATCAAACCCCTCGCCGACACGCTGTTCCCCTGGTCGCTCCTCGCCCTCGCAGTCGCCGGGGTCGCCATGCTCATCGCGAATAGGTGCGAACCGAATGCCGCGGACGAGGACGACCCCCAATCCTGACACCCCTGCTCATTCGTGGCCGCCAGACGCCGCGTCTACACTGGCAGTGTGAAAGAACCACTCGTCCTCGGCATCGAATCGACCTGCGATGAGACCGGCATCGGCCTCGTGCGCGGAAGCGAACTGCTCGTCGACCGCACCGCCACGTCGATGGACCAGTACGCCCGATACGGCGGCATCATCCCCGAAATCGCATCGCGGGCACACCTCGAATCATTCCTGCCCACCCTCGACGCCGCCCTCGATGAGGCGGGCGTGAGCCTCGACGCTATCGACGCGATCGCGGTGGCGGCGGGCCCCGGCCTCGTCGGCTCTCTGACAGTCGGGATCTGCGCCGCGAAAGCGCTCGCCTCGACTGTGGGCAAGCCCCTGTACGGAGTCAATCACGTCATCGGGCACCTCGCCGTCGACGCCCTCGCCGACGGGAAGCTGCCCGAGAAGTTCATCGGCCTCGTCGTATCCGGCGGCCATTCGAATATCCTCCTCGTTCGCGATATCGCCACCGACATCGTCGAACTCGGCGGCACCCTCGACGATGCCGCGGGGGAGGCTTTCGATAAGGTCGGGCGCCTTCTCGACCTGCCTTACCCGGGCGGCCCGCATGTCGACCGCCTCTCGCAGTCGGGCGATCCCGCAGCGATCCGATTCCCCCGTGGCCTGGGAGCGGGGAAGGATAAGGAGCGCTACAAGTACGACTTCTCCTTCTCCGGACTCAAGACCGCGGTCGCCCGCTATATCGAAGGGGCCAAGGAACGGGGGGAGACGATCGCTCCCGAGGACGTGTGCGCGAGCTTCTCCGAGGCGGTGAATGACTCTTTGACCGCGAAGGCCGTCCGTGCCGCCGTCGACACCGGGTGCTCAACCATTGTCGTCGGAGGGGGGTTCTCCGCGAATTCCCGTCTGCGAACACTGCTGAAGCAGAGGGCGGGCACGGAGGGCATTGAGGTGCGCCTGCCCCCATTGCGGTTCTGCACGGACAATGGTGCGCAGATCGCGGCGCTCGGATCCGAACTCGTGCGCGCAGGGGTCGCCCCGTCCGACTGGGGGTTCTCCCCCGAATCGGGGATGGAACTGACGAGGGTGTCCGTCGCATAAGAGGGGCAGTACGTGCGCTCGGAGCGGCGGGCGCGTCGGGCCCGCAACACGACCTAGGACACTCTGCGCGCCAGGACCGCCTGGTGGCGCCCCGCGACGCGCGTCGCAATGAGCGTCGCCTCATCGGCGCCGGACAACGATAGGGAGGCGCGCAGGCGCGCGGGATCGACTTCTGCGCCCCGCTTCTTCACTTCGAGGCGGCCGACGTCGTACGCCCGGAGAGCACGGTTGATCGCCTTGGGGCGCAGCGCGGTGACGTCGAGAACCTCGAACCAGGTTGCGAAGGGGGACGGCGTCGGCTCGTCGGCGCTGAGGTAGGCGATGCGCTCGGAGATGAGGCGGGCGTCGACACGATCGGCGAGCTCCTTCACAAGTCCCGCGCGGATCACCGCATCATCGGGCTCTGCGATGAAAGCGCCGAGGGGGCCGGTGGCGGCATGCACAGTCGGCGCATCGGCGGAGGCAATCTCCCCGCTGATCAGCACGTGCGCTTCGTCGCCACGAATGACGAGAGCAGAGCGCCCCGGCCCTTCGGGTGCGAGCAGCGGCGTCCACAGGGTTGCTTCGACGAGGGAGGAGTCGACGCTCGTCCACTGGGCGTGACAGTCCCCGGGAAGAGCACTATGGGCGATACCCGGAGCGAGCTTGATGCCGATCGCGTCGAAGGCGCTGCGCCAGGATAGGACGAGGGAAAGCGGGGGAGACCACGACTCGGGGTCCATGAGGCGCGCCCCTCCCTTTGCCCGCCCGCTCCTGCGGGCCGGATCGGCGAAGATCGCGTCGACACCTCGGGCTGTCAGATCAGCGAGGTCGATGTCGGCCACGTCTCCGAGTTGAACCGTGCAATCGGGGAAGGCCCGCAGATTGACGGCGGCCGCCGCAGCGGCGTCCTCGTCGCGGTCGATGGCGAGGACCCGCATTCCCAGCCCTGCGATCGCCATGGAATCCGAGCCGATGCCGCAGCCCAGATCCGCGACGAATGTGGCGCCGCCGTCGCGGAAGCGCTTCGCGTGGCGGGCGGCGACGATGAGCCGCGTCGCCTGTTCGAGTCCGTCGCGCGTGAGCACCATATGGCGGGCGAAGTCTCCGAACTTCGACGCCGCGTGCATGCGCAAGTCCAATTGAGTCAGCAGCGCCGCTGCCAGTTCGGGCGCCGCCCCCTGTGTGCGCAGCGCCGCATTGAGCAGGGCGAGGTCGACTCCGCCGGCGTCGACTCTGGCCTGAAGGGTTTCGAGGAGTTCCCAGCCGGGGGAGTCGAGGATCGGGGCGAGTGATGACGGCACTTCGCCATTGTGCCATGATGTGTCGTTCATCGGGTCCTTCACCCCGGGGGGCGGGTGCGGTTGGTGCCGGTGCGCTCCCCCTTGTGAACGGCGGGGTCGTGGCGTGCGCCGGGAAGGATCCCCCTTTGGCACTCGGCTTGCTCGAGTGCCAAAGGGGGAATATCCTTCTTTGTGGAGCGCGGCCATGGCCGCGGTCAGGTCCCACACCTGACCCCCGCGACGGCAGGGAAGGGACGATCAACTTCTGAGAGAAGAAAGGGAGCGACAATGTCGATCTCCATCAAGCCCCTCGAGGACCGCGTCGTCATCCGACAGGTCGAGGCTGAGAAGACCACCGCCTCCGGGCTGGTCATCCCCGACACCGCCAAGGAGAAGCCGCAAGAGGGTGAAGTCATTGCAGTCGGACCCGGCCGCATCGATGACAACGGTAATCGCGTGCCCGTCGACGTGAAGGTCGGCGACGTGGTCATCTACAGCCGTTACGGCGGCACCGAGGTGAAGTACGACGGCCAGGAATTCCAGATCCTGTCCGCGCGCGACGTCCTCGCAGTCGTGGAGCGCTGAACACTCAGTCGCTTCAACTGACGCATCAGTGGCCGACACCCTCGGGTGTCAGCCACTGTCGTCTCCCGGACGCGTTGCGCGCATCCGAACGATACGGCCTCGTTCCATGCATTGGGGCCTGTTTTCGAACGGTGCGACGTTCGGATCATGTGCGGATTGTTCCGATGGCGTGCGCAGCGTTCGGATTGGTGCTGCCAGGTGCAGGTGGTGGGGCGCCGATCAGCGGCGCCCGGAGCGGGGGAGGATGAAGAAGACGGCGACGCCGATGCAGACGACGGCTGCCAGCAGCGCCCACCACGGGACGATGCTCGACACCCTCATAATCGATTCCTCCCACGAGGCGAGTCTCTCGGCGCCGATGAGAGAGCCGAGGGGATTCGACGCCCCTGCGACGAGGAGGAGCATGCCGAGGATCACGAACAGGCTCCCGGAGAGGACATTCGTCCACGTCGTGTCGCGCCCGAGCAGGCGGAGCGGGCGCGGGCGCAACCATGACCGCTCCGAGATCGACAGGCCCCGCCATACGAGGGCGAGGAGCCCCAGGGGGAGGGCCATGCCGGTCGCGTAGAGCACCATGAGACCGCCCGCAGTCACCGGGGAGCCGCCGAGCCCGGCCGTCACGAGAACGGCACCCAGGATCGGGCCGGCGCATCCCGCGCCTGCGAAACCGTAGGTGGTGCCGAGCAGGAAGACCGACAGGGGGTGGGCGCTGTCGCGCTCATCGCCGCGCGTTGAAGGGGCGGGGCGCCGGACGAGACGGGGGCGCGGCAATTCGACGGCGAAGACCTGGACGATGCCGAGGATCATGATGAGCGCTGCGGCGGCCCTCGTCAGCAGATCCGTGTGCGAGGACAGGACGGCGCCCGCCGTCCCCGCGAGTACGCCCAGGGGGACGAGGGCGGTGACGAGACCTGCCCAGAAGAGGAGGGTGCGCGCCGCGAGCGTCGTGCGCGACGCGAAGGCGTATGCGAAGAATGCGGGGAGCAGCATCACCGAACAGGGCGCGAAGAGTGTGAGCGCACCGCCGAGCAGTGCTGCGAGCGGGGCGAGGGTCATTGGGCCGACTCGGCTTGTTTGAGGATGGTGGCGCGCACGTAGTCGAGGTCGCGGTAGCCGGAGATGTAGGAGTCGCCGATGAACATGAAAGGGGTGCCCGTGATGCCGATGCGATAGGCGCTGGTCTTCGCATTCGCAATCGTCGCGGCGGTCTCCTCGGAGTTCATCGTCGCAGTGAACCTGTCGATGTCGGTGATGCCGATCTGGCGGGCGAAGGAGATGAGGGACTCTTGCGAGTACTCGGGGTGCGACTGCGGGTCGGTCGCATGGTAGAGGGCGTCGTGGAACTCCCAGAATTTACCCTGTTCGCCGGCGGCGATGCCGGCTTGCGCGGCGAGCGGCGAGGTCTCGGTGATCTGGGCGAGGTCGCGCCACTCGATGCGCAGCGTCCCCTCCTTGACGAGGTCCTCGAGTCCGGGTTCGACGCTCTGCGCGAACAGCGTGCAGTAGGGGCAGGCGAAGTCCGAGTACAGCGTGAGGACCACGGTCGCGTCGACGTTGCCCTTCGCCTGCGGATCATTCGCATCGCGTCGGGGCTGATCGCGGATCAGTGCGAGGAGGTCGGCATTGGTCTCCGAGGGCGCGAACTCCGCTGAATCGGCGGTCTGAGCGGATTGTGCCTGCGCCGGGGCGGGGGTGTTGATCTGCGCGAGGAGGCGATTCCGGTCGGCGACGAGCACCCCGACGGTGAGCAGTAGCGCGGCGATGATGACGAAGAGGACGGCGATGAGCGGCGAACGGGCGCTGCGCTTGGATGTGGAAGTAGTAGAGGTGGTCACGTCTGGGCTCTCTGGCGTGTGAATGGTTCGCACACAGTGTGGCACGGATATGGAAAGGGCGCCGCACGTGAGTACGGCGCCCGGTGGAAGTCGTCAGGATGCTCGACGGATTCTGGTCGAGGAGCGGATCTCCTCGCGGCGCTCTTCTTCCGTCATACCGCCCCAGATCCCGTAGGGTTCTTGCGCGGCGAGGGCGTATTCGCGGCACTGAGCGAGGACAGGGCAGGTGGCGCAGATCGCCTTTGCATTCGCTGCGCGACGACGACGGGTCGAGCCGCGCTCGCCCTCGGGGTGGAAGAACAGCTCGGTGTCGAAGTCGCGGCATGCGCCGTCGTACTGCCATTCCCAGGCGTCGGAGACGGGGCCGGGCAGACGAGAGACATCAGTCATGTGTTCCTCACATTCGGCGGTGATCGGCGGGGTCCGTCCCCGTGACACCTCGACTAGTGTAGAAGATTACGCGTTACTTATTCAAGATCCGTTCACTCCTTCTCAGGAAAGTGCCAGCTAAGGTCTCTTTGCTGTGAAAATCCTGAGAGCTGAGCGTGCACGCATGTGAACAACTACGTGCACGCATATGAATAACTAATGAATAGATTCGTGTGGGTTGGTGTGCGGCTCGTGCATGGACGATCCTGTCCGTTCCGGTGGCGCCGAGCGCGTAACCGGGTGAGAATCAATGCGGGGAGCCGTTCAACGCTATGGCGATAGATGTAGGAGAGGAGCCGATATGCCGCGGGCGCCACTGAGTGCATCATCCGTCGAGGCCCCGCTCACCGTCACCGCAGTCTCCATGAGGCTCGGGGTCTCGCCCTCGACTATCCGCACGTGGGAACGCCGATACGGCCTGGGCCCTCAGGAGCGTCAAGCCGGATCTCACCGGCGCTACCGGCCGGGAGACATCGCCAGGCTCTCCAGGATGGTCGCCCTCGTCCGCCAGGGCGTCAGTCCTGCCGATGCGGCGGCCTCCATCATTGCCACAGCCCCTACGATCACCGCCGAACAGTCCGTGCCCCGCTGCTCCAAGGATCTTATCGAAGCGGCATCGACTTGCGCGATACCCCGACTCGTCGACGCACTCAATGCGGCGATCTCCGCTCATGGGCTCATCTATTCGTGGAGCCGCATCATCAGTCCCGCGCTCGACTCTCTCCACGGCGCGAACGCGGGCCATCTGCCCGGCCGCTCCCCGGCGACCAAGCTCACCGCGGCGGTCCTCGAAATCCTCGAATCTCTTGCCGCCCGCTGTCCCGACGCCGACTCCCAATCCCCATCGGTCCTCGTCCTCACCGATGTCGCTCATGAACTCGTCGCCCACGTCATCGGAGTCGCCCTCAGGTGGTACGGCCTGGACGTGCGGATCCTCATGACTGACTGCATCGACTCGGACGCCGGGGCGGATCGATTCGAGAGACATATTGCAGACAACGAGGTCGACCTCGCGATCATCATGGGGATCGGTGCCTCCTGCGAGCGCTTCACCTCTGTCATCACCCGTGAATTCGACCGTGAGGTCATGCTCGTCGGGGCGGATACCCCGATCGTCATCGACGGACATGTGACCCGTGTGCGCACCCCCGCCGCCTGCGTTGAAGAGACCCTCGCCCTCCTCGCCCCCGCCGCCCTCGTCGCTGAGGCCGGAGCGCGCTGAATCGGGACGGATACCCGCCCCGACGGCGCACTGCCTCGTCGCACTCACAGGGCGAACAGTGCTAACGTGAACCAGCCACCACCGAACGCGAAGACGCACTTGGGAGTCGATATGCAAACGCCCTGGAATGATCCCGCACTGCATGACGCATTCGATGAAGACTTCCGCGCACTCGTCGACTTCGCAAAGGCGTCGAAGTGCCCCGCGGGTTTCGCCTCACTTGACGCGGATGGAGTCATCGACGAGTCCAAACCCGTCGAATTGTGGATCGCCTGCCGTATGACCTACGTCTTCGCACTCGCACAATTGCGCGGCATCGACTCCGTCTTTGACCTCGTCGAGCATGGACTCGACTCCCTGTCCGGCCCCTTCTTCGACGACGAATGCGGCGGATGGCACTCCGCCCTCGCCACCCGCGACGAACACGCCCAACCGGCGGACAATGCCCGCAAAGAGGCCTATTCGCACGCCTTCGTCATTCTTGCGGCGGCGGCGGCCTCGCTCGCCGGACACGAGCGCGGTACGCACCTGCTCAATATCGCCCTTGAAGATCAGGACCTGCACTGGTGGGAGCCCGGGGTCGGGCGCGTTAAGAACTCCTGGAATCGCGACTGGAGCGAATGCGAGCCCTATCGCGGCCTCAACGCCACCATGCATACCGTGGAGGCGTACCTGGCCGCATGGGATGCGACCGGGAAACGCATGTGGCTCGATCGCGCTCGCGAAATGATGCGCTTCGTCGCCGAAACGGGGGCCGCTTTCGGCTGGCGCCTGCCTGAGCATTACGCGCCGGACTGGACCGCGCAGCCGGACATGTTCGCCGACAACCCCACCGACCCGTTCCGCCCCTACGGTGCGACCCCCGGCCACGGCTTCGAATGGGCAAGGCTCATCCTCCACGGCCGAGCCGCCCTCGTAGCCATTGGCGACACGCCAGGGCCCTGGATGGTCGATGTGGCGCGCGCCCTCGTCGATCGCGCGGATGCGGACGCCTGGGACGATGACGGCTGCGGCGGCTTCGTCTATACGACGGACTTCGACGGGCGCACCGTCGTGCCCACGCGCATGCACTGGGTTGCCTGTGAAGCGGTCAACGCGGTGCTCGCCCTGGGCAGGGTCTGCAAAGAACTCGATGATAAGGAGGGGGTGCGGACCCAGTCGGAGAGATTCGCCCGCTACGTCGCCTGGGCGGACCAATACCTCCACGAAGCGCCTGGACGATGGTTCCACGAACTCAACGCCGAGGGGCGGGTGTCCCATACCGTGTGGAACGGTAAGCCCGATGCCTACCACGTCGCACAGATGCTGCTCCTGCCGTCGATCGGACTCGCCCCGGGGTTCGCTGCGGCACTCGCCGCGATGAGGACCGCGAGCAGAATCGGGACCGCGGCGCACCTGCTCTAACGGGCCCGTGAGACACCCCACCAAAGCCGTTCAAAAACCGCAGCCCGGTCCGAATCGGGGGACTCCGGCGCCTACACTTCCCCCATGGGTGACTTTTCTGCGACCGATGCCTTCGGCCTCCTCGGACTGACCTACGACGACGTCCTGCTGCTCCCCGAGCTCACCGATGTCGTCCCCTCCACAGTGGATACCACGTCCCGACTCACCAAGAGGATCTCCTTGCGCGTGCCGCTCCTGTCGGCCGCAATGGACACCGTCACCGAAGCCCGCATGGCGATCGCCATGGCGCGCCAGGGCGGCATCGGCATCCTCCACCGCAACCTCCCCATCGAGGAGCAGGCCCAGCAGGTGCGCCGTGTCAAGCGCTCCGAATCGGGCATGGTGGAAGACCCCGTCACCGTCGGCCCCGATGCCACGATCGAACAGCTCGACGCCCTGTGCGGTCACTATCGGGTCTCCGGCCTGCCCGTCGTTGATGAGAAGCGGACCCTCCTCGGCATCATCACGAATCGCGACCTGCGTTTCGTCCCCGAGAAGGAGTGGGCGACCCTTACCGTCCGCGACTGTATGACGCCCCGCGAGCGCCTCGTCACCGGCGACGTCGGCATCTCCCGCGAGGACGCCAAGGCCCTCCTGGCGGAGCACCGCGTCGAAAAGCTGCCCATCGTCGACGAGGACGACCACCTCACCGGGCTCATCACCGTCAAGGACTTCGTCAAGACCGAGCAGTACCCCAATGCGACGAAGGATGACCGCGGCCGCCTCGTCGTCGGCGCGGCAGTCGGTTACTGGGGGGACACGTGGGAGCGCGCCACGGCGCTCGCGGAGGCGGGTGTCGACGTCCTCGTCGTCGACACCGCGAATGGGGGAGCCCACCTCGCCCTCGACATGATCCGCCGCATCAAGTCCGATTCCGCTTTCGACGGCATCGAGGTCATCGGCGGCAATGTCGCCACCACTGAGGGCGCCCGGGCGCTCATCGACGCGGGAGTCGACGCCGTCAAGGTCGGCGTCGGCCCCGGTTCCATCTGCACGACCCGTGTCGTCGCGGGCGTCGGAGTCCCCCAGATCACCGCGATCCATCTCGCCGCGAAGGCCTGCGGGTCGGCCGGCGTCCCCCTCATCGCAGATGGCGGCCTGCAGTACTCCGGCGATATCGGAAAGGCCCTCGTCGCAGGCGCGGACACCGTCATGCTGGGCTCGCTCCTGGCGGGCTGCGAGGAATCCCCGGGTGAAGTCGTCTTCACCAATGGCAAGCAGTACAAGCGCTACCGCGGCATGGGCTCACTCGGGGCGATGAGTTCGCGCGGGCGCACCTCCTACTCGAAGGACCGCTACTTTCAGGCCGATGTCTCCAGCGACGACAAGATCGTCCCCGAGGGCATCGAGGGCCAAGTGCCTTACACGGGTTCTCTCGCCCAGGTCATCTACCAGCTCGTCGGAGGCCTGCACCAGACGATGTTCTATCTGGGCGCCTCGACCATCGAACAGGTCAAGGCGAAGGGCCGTTTCGTGCGCATCACCTCGGCGGGCCTGCGCGAATCACATCCCCACGACGTGCGGATGACGTCGGAGGCGCCGAACTACCACTCGTCGGGCGCCAACCGCTGACGGCAGTCGATTCACAGCGCTCGTCCAGTGACGACTGGATGGCGCACGCGCACCTGCGTCATCCTCATGACGCGCGGTCCCGTCAGCCGATGGCGGATTGCGGCCACGACGGGTCGATATGGGCGTCGCGTCCGGCCCTGCGCAGATACGACTCGAAGTCGACGGCCCACTCGCGGTGCGCGTCGATTTGGAATCGGTGCAGGTCGAGCGCGGACATCGAGCGCAGATCCGTGAAGAGCGAGGACATGGCGGCTAGGACGTCGAGAGTCATCTGCACGTCGACTTCCGCGGTGTGAGCATCGGGTGAGGCGTCGACTCCGTAGACGGGCGCCATAAGCGTCAGCGTCTTCTTCCCCTTGCGGAAGCGGTCGAATCTCCTGTCGAGGACGAGGGGGTCGATGACGAGCATCGGAGCATCCGCGAGCCGATCCTCGAAGGAGGGGAGGCAGTGTCGGCGAAGCTCCGCATTCGTCAGAGTCAGGTCGTAGGACGCGTTGAAGGCAACGACCGGATATCCCCGGCGCCAGTGCTCCACCAGGGCGGAGGCGAATTCATCGAGGACCCCTTCGACGGGTGCGCCGTGGGCGCGCGCATAGTCGGTGGTGATGCCGTGGACCTGGGCCGCGGCCTCGGGGATCTCAACGCCCGGGTCTGCCAGCCAGGTGCGGACCTGATCGGGGCGCGAGGGGGAGGCGCCATCAAGGCGCAGGACGAGCGCAGCCGTCACGAGACGGTCGCGCGCTGGATCGGTTCCCGTCGTCTCCGTATCGAAACCCATCCACGGGAGCTCATGCCACGGCGTTGGAGAAGTCATAGGACCAGTGTCCACCATCGCGCGGGCATGTGCGTACGCGCGATCACCCGATGCGACTGTCGGCGCGAGGCGAAACGGAGCCGGAGCCGCCATCGTCCCCACGGATCACCGGTAGGATCGGCCCATGAGTGACGAAGTCGAAATCGGCCGGGGTAAACGCGCCAGGCGCGCCTATACGCTCGATGACATCGCGCTGGTGCCCTCGCGGCGCACCCGTGATCCCAAAGACGTCAACGTCGGCTGGCAGATCGATGCCTATCACGTCGACATCCCAGTCATGGCGGCCCCCATGGATTCGGTGATGAGCCCCGAAACGGCGATCGCCTTCGGCAGGCTCGGCGGGATCGGCGTCCTCGACCTGGACGGGCTGTGGACCCGCTACGAGGATCCCGAGCCGATCCTCGACGAGATCTCCCGTCTCGGCGAGGAGGAGTCGATCGCGAGGCTCCAGCGCATCTATTCCGAACCGATCAAACCCTCCCTCATCACGGCGCGCCTCAAGCAGCTCAGAGACGCGGGGGTCGTCGTCGCGGGCAAACTCTCGCCCCAGCGCACTCAGCAGTACTGGCGGGCAGTCGTCGACGCCGGGGTCGACCTCTTCGTGATCCGCGGTTCCACCGTGTCCGCCGAGCACGTGTCGAGTCGCCGCGAGCCCCTCAACCTCAAGCGCTTCATCTACGAGCTCGACGTTCCCGTCGTCGTCGGAGGGGTGTGCACGGATACCGCTGCCCTGCACCTCATGAGGACCGGCGCGGCCGGCGTCCTCGTGGGTTTCGGCGGGGGAGCAGCGCATTCGACGCGCCAGTCCCTCGGGGTCCATGCGCCCATGGCGACGGCGATCGCGGATGTCGCGGCGGCCAGGCGTGACTACATGGATGAGTCGGGCGGGCGATACGTGCACGTCATCGCCGATGGCGGCATCGGCCGTTCCGGCGACCTGTCGAGGGCGATCGCCTGCGGTGCGGATGCCGTCATGCTGGGCGCCGCCCTCGCCCGCGCCGAGGAGGCGCCGGGCAGGGGATGGCACTGGGGCTCGGAGGCGACGCACCCCGATATGCCGCGCGGACAGCGGGTCCGCGTCGGAACGACGGGAACCCTCGAGCAGATCCTCTACGGCCCGTCGACACGGGCCGATGGGTCCCTCAATTTCGTGGGGGCGCTCAAACGGACCATGGCGTCGACCGGGTACTCCGAGGTGAAGGACCTGCAGAAGGTGGGCGTCGTCGTCAACCCCTATCGTCCGAGCTGAGCCGGGGCTGCCCGGCAAGAGTCGTTGCATGCGGATTCCGGCTCGTGGACGCTGGGCGATGGCAACTGCATCACGAGTGGCCGTGCTCCGTCGGCAAGGCATCGATTCCGACGGTGAGGGGCTCCTTCTCCATCGGATCGCGCGGGTACTCCTTCGGCTCCGGGTATACCGCCTACTACTGGACGCAGTTCTCCGACGACTACCTCTTCCATTCGATCCTGTACCACCAGGGCAGCCTCTCGGTGAAGGACGGGACTCTCGGCGGCCATGTGTCACACGACTGCATCCGCATGCGGATCGAGGATGCCCGGTGAATTAACACGAACGTCCCCTCGGGCGCCCGCGTCGTCGTGTACTGACGCGCCCCGATGGGCGGATATGGGAAGTGTTTCGACGAAGGTCTGGTAATCCTCCTCTCAACTTGATACATTTGTAAAAGTCGAATTTGCAATAAGACAAGGTTGTTGAAAATGATTCGACTTTCCCATCACCACGGTGAAGTGGTGACCCTTGATGAGAGGACATTCCATTGCACGCAGTGACAATGCGGACAGCTCTCGGTGCACTCGCGATATGCGCGCTCGTTGGCATGCCCCTGACGGCATATGCCGCACCGGAGGGCGACGCGCCGACCAACGGCACCGGTGCCCTTCCCGGCGAAATCGCAGCGGGAGCCGACTCGGGCGCCGCGACCGATGACACAGACGCTCCTGCGCCCGCCGCCCACGAACAGCCCGATGGCGGCGCTCAGAGCGCTGCAGCGCCCGAATCCGAGGACGCCTCGGCTGTGAGCGACGCAGCGATGAGCGGTGGGGAGGTAGCGCCGACCGCTCCGCAGGCCCAGCGTGCGCCGTCCTCACTGATCACCCCGATCGCCGAGATCCAAAAGACCAACGGCACCGACGATGACTCCGCGATGCTCAAGACGAAGGTCACAACGATGGGGCGGGTGACCGCCGTATTCCCGACGAAGCAGGACGGTCTGTCCGGCACCTTCGACGGCTTCTACATCCAGACCCCGGGCACTGGCGGCGCGTGGGATCCCACGCGCGAGTCCTCCGACGCCGTCTTCGTGTACGCGGGGAAGAAGGACCTCTCATTCCCTGAGGTCGGACAGTGCGTGCAAGTCACGGGTTATGTCAACGAGTACTCGGGTAAGAAGAAGGACGAGGACTCGCCCGGGATCCTCAGCCTCACGCAGATCGCCTCGCCCTCGATCGAGGCGTTCGACGGCGAATGCCTCGACGTTGCCCCGGTTCCCCTGCCCGGCGTGCCGACCGCGGAGCAGATGGAGGCGCTCGAAGGTATGCTCGTCGCACCCGGGGGGACGTGGACCATTACCGACAACTACGCTGCGGGCCAATCGGGAACCCTTAGCATCACTCCCGGGGATGCGCCCCTGCGCTCGGCAACGGATGTCGTCGCCCCCGGAGATGCTGCGAAGACAATGGAGGAGGAGAACGCCGCCAAGCAGATCGTCCTCGACGACGGGACTAACACCTACCTGCACAGCGGGGCCGCGACGAATGCGGAACTCGCCTACCTCGCCAATGGGTCGCCCGCCCGCGTCGGATACCGCCTGAGCTTCACCAGCCCCGTCCTCCTCGATTCGCGCAACCAGGCGTTCGTGTTCCAACCGACGACGATGGTCGCCGGGCACCGCAACCTGTCTCCCGTCTCCATCAGCGGTGAGCGCCCCGGGGCGCCGAGCGTGGGGGGAGACGTCACTATCGCCACCTTCAACGTCCTCAACTACTTCACCGACCTCGGCGAGGATTTTCCTGATGACTGCCCGAAGGCCTACGAGGATCGCGAGAAGAATAAGGTCACAGTCAAACAGGATAAGAATGTCTCGTGGAAGTGCCCGGTTCGCGGCGCATACTCCGCGCAGGCATTCGCCAATCAGCAGGCGAAGATCGTCCAGGCCATCAACACCATCAACGCGGATGTCGTCGCCCTCGAAGAGATCGAGAACCCTGTGGGCGCGGGCGTCGGAGACGACCGGGATGCGGCCCTGAAAAAACTGGTCGACGCCCTCAATGCGAACTCGCACGGCGATGCCAAGTGGGCGTTCGTGCCGAGCCCTGCCGCAGTCCCCGATAAGGAGGATGCCATCCGCACCGCCTTCATCTACCAGCCTGCACGGATCACGGCCGTCGGAGAGTCGATCATCCTCGACGATCCGGCGTTCACGGGTCTGGCCCGCCAGCCCCTCGCCCAGGAGTTCGCGCCGGTCGTTGATGATCAGCACACGGGGACGAACATCGTCGTCATTGCGAATCACTTCAAGTCCAAGGGCTCGGTGCCCAAGGGAATGGAAGAGGGCAACACGGACACCGGCGATGGTCAGGGCAACTCGAATGCGATCCGCGTCGCGCAGGCGCGCGCCCTCGCCGACTTCGCCACGCAGTTCGAACAGACGCCAACACTGCTCGTCGGGGACTTCAACGCCTACACCATGGAGGACCCCCTCACTGTTCTGCGCGAGAAGGGATGGGTGCACAAGTCGGGCGGCGCCGACGCCTCATATGTCTATGGCGGACGCTCGGGCTCCCTCGACCATGTCTTCGCGAACGCTGCGGGCGATGGTCGAGTCGTCGAGGTCGCATCCTGGGCGCTCAACGCCCAAGAATCCGTGTCCTTCGAGTATTCGCGCGCGAACTATAACGCTCATCTGAAGTTCGAGTCGGACAACCCCTACCGATCCTCGGACCACAACCCGGAGATCGTCGGACTCGCGCTCATCAGCGAGGTCGCGCCCGCGCCCCAACCCTCCCCGGAGCCGACGCCCGGCGGGACGGATGGCGGGGCGACGCCCACTGCAACGCCGACGCTTGCAGCGACCGGCGCGAATACGGACGCCGTTGCCCTCATCGGTATCGTGCTCCTAGGCAGTGGCCTGGTCGCAGTGCGCGCGCGCAAAAAATCGCGCGGCTGACCGAACCACCCCCACTCAAACAGACACCCCATCAACACTCGTGGGGGCGACGGGCCCCCGCACACGGTGAACGCCGTCGGCGCCGATCGGATCATCCGCGGCGCCGACGGTCGGCCGGGTCGGAGACGATGCGGCCGAGTGATTCGAGAGGAACACATGACACAGCACATGACCACGCGAAAGAGCCGACTAGCGGTGGGAATCGCCACCGCGAGCATCCTCATGGCCGCCCCGAGCGCAGCGCTCGCACAGCCCGCGGGCGACGGCGGAGGCGGTGCAGAGCGGGAACCCGCAGTGGAGGCAGTCGATGAAACGCCCGCCCCATCTGACGCGGGCGGCGCCGACGAGGCCGGGGAAGCGGCACCGCCGGCCCCCGGCGCTGATGGGGCGGATGCCGCCCTCGCGCCTGCGACCGGGCAGACGCGTTCATCGGTCGTCACCCTCGACCTGTACAATCTCACGGACGTCCACGGGCACATTGAACAAGTCGTGAAGAAGGGCGTCGTCCGCGAGGCGGGCCTGCCTGCGATGAACTGCTACCTCAAGCAGGCCAGGGCCGCGAACCCGAACTCCTCCTTCACGCTCCTCGGCGACAACATCGGGGCCTCCCCCTACACCTCGGGCTCCCTGAAGGACAATCCGACGATCGCGGCGCTCAACACACTCAACCCGCTCGCCTCGACCATCGGCAACCACGAGCTCGACATGGGGCAGGCCGTCTTCAAGCAGCGAGTCGACGGATCCAACCCCGGTGAATTCGTGCAGGTGGGCTTCCCTTACCTCGGCGCGAACATCGAGGGCATGGGCTCCTGGTCGAAGGGAGGGGTGCAAACCCCCTACCTCGGCGACTACGAGGTCTGGGAGTCGCCTGCGGGTGTGAAGGTCGCCTTCATCGGCGCGATCGCCGAGGATGTGCCCTACAAGCTCAGCCCCGGCACGACCTCGGGACTCACCTTCACCGATCCCCTCGCGAAGATCGACGCCCTCGCCAAGAGCATCAAGGAGAAGGGCGAGGCCCAGATCGTCATCGCAATGCTCGACGACGACGTGAAGAACAACTATCCGAAGGTCAGCGAGCACGTGGACGGCATCATGGGCGGCGACACCCACGTGCCCTACGAGTTCGACAAGGTTGACTCCGCCGAGAGGCTCGACTCGAAGAACCCGCTCCTCGCGGGCGTCGCCTCCGGCTCCTACACCGACAACCTCGGCCTGATCCGCATCTCCTACGACACCGCGACGAACACGGTTGTCTCCGCCGATACACAGCTCATCCCCGCATCCACGGTCGCGCAATGCGGCACCGACCCCGCCACCCAGGCGGTCGTCGACCAGGCGGTCGCCGACTCGCAGGAGGCGGGCAAGGCAGTCGTCGGAACCGGCTACACGCAGTCCTTCAAGCGCGGCGTCTTCACGACCCCCTCCGGGGCCACCGACCCCGGGTCCAACCGCGGCATTGAATCGAGTCTCGGGGACTTCGTCGCCGACGCCATGAGGGAGACCATCCTCGTTGAGGGCAACACCCCCGTCGATATCGGCATCATCAACGCCGGGGGACTGCGCGACGACCTCATCCCGAACGAGGACGGGAGCATCACCTACGCCCAGTCCTACTCAGTCATGCCCTTCTCCAACGAGCTCGGCTACGTGTCCATCACCGGCGCCGACTTCAAGCGGGCGCTCGAACAGCAGTGGAAGACCGACCTCAACTCCCAGAACTCCCGGCCGTTGCTCAAGCTCGGGATCTCCTCGAACGTGCGCTACACCTACGACCCGGCCAAGCCCTACGGCGAGCGCATCACCTCCGTCATGGTCAACGACGAGCCCCTCGATCCGGCGAAGACCTACACCGTCGGCTCGGTGACCTTCCTCCTCGACGGCGGAGACTCCTTCGACGCCCTCACCGCGGGCGGCCCGGCGAAGACGAACGGCAACCTCGATCGCGACAAGTTCAACGAGTTCCTCGCCGCCCACTCGGGCGCGGCGCCTCGCGCGGCCAAGTCCGCGATCGGCCTGAGCCTGCCCGCCGAGCCCGTCGCCGACGGCACGACCGTGACGATCCCCCTGCGCGGCCTCTCCTTCTCCGAGGGCCCCTCGATCACGCAGAACGTCACCCTCTCCCTCGACGGAGCGAAGGCGAGCGCGCCGGTGAACAACGACCTCGTCGACGAGCACGCCTCCGACGAAGCCGCGATCATCACCACCGACGGCGCCGGACGGGCGAGCGTCGAGGTCGCGGTCACGGCCGGGAAGCGCTGCGAGGGACTCCCCGCAGGTGAGACCGTCAAGGTCCCCGTTTCCGTGTCCACGGACTTCGCCGAGGTCGTCACCGCGACCCAGGGGCTGAGCGTCCCGGTGATCTGCCCGGCGGCTGCTCCGGCCCCCGAGGCGCCCCAGCCGCAGGCGCAGCCCGGGAATGCCCCGGAGGCGAAACTCGCCAAGACCGGCTCCTCTGCCGATCTGGCCGCGGGCGCGGCGATCCTCCTCGCACTCGCAGGGGCGGGATTGCTTTCCCGAAAGCGGGCCTGAGAAGGGGAGTGGCGCCGTGAGCGTCGGCGCATCCTCGTTCCTTCTCCTCTGAGTGAAGGACACCGCTCACAGGCGGGGCCGGGTCGAAACCCGGCCCCGCCTGTGAGCAGGAGATGCCGGCGATGAACAACCAGATCGAGGGGCGACGAACGCGCCCCCTACGGTGGCGCCGTTATGCCGGACTTGCCTGCGGATCGGGCGTCGCGCCGTGGAACCGTCGGGTCACGATTTGCTAAAGGCTCTGGTATTCGTCTCCCGTTCTCATTACACTTTACACTTGCAAATCCCGAAGCTGACGAAATGTCAAGAAGTTGTCTGTGGTGAGACATCGCCATCGTCGCCACGGATCGCAGGATTCGGGGAGCATCGGTGCATTGCCGACGATCCCCGTCGGCGGTGCGCGAGTCGAGAATACAGTCAGGAGGCCGCCATGCCGTGGTGGGAAATCATCGGGTGGATCGGATCCGCCCTCGTCGTCATCTCACTCATCGTCCCCTCGGTCCGCAGATTCAGGCGGATGAACCTCGCAGGGAGCCTGATCGCGACCGTGTACAACATCGTCTTCGGGATCTGGCCGTATGCGGCGATGAATGCCATCATCACCGTCATCGACTCCTACTGGCTGTACAAGCTGCGCACCGAGGACTCGCGCCACTACCGGGTCACCCCGGTCGACTCTGCGTCCGCGCTCGTCGCGGACTTCGTCACCCGTCACGGGCAGTCGATCTCGCAGGCGTATCCGGGCTTCGAGAGTGGGCAATTGGAGGGGTCGCGCGCCTTCGTCACCCTGCACGAGGACGAGATCATCGGTCTCTTCGCCTACAGTGTTGACGGGGGAGAGGGGCTGATTCGTCTCGACTTCGTAACAGATCGCTTCCGTGACCTCAAACCCGGGAAAACGCTCTACGCTGATTCGACAATCGTTACCGAAGGGGTGGAACGGCTGGTCATCGCCGCCGATGCCACTTCTGACCCCTCTTATTTCGTCAGCCAGGGGTTCTCGCTCATCAACGAGAGGCTCGTTCGGGATACGCGCGAAATAGAGGCTTGACATTCTGCGAACGGCGCACCACAATTTGATCAAGCGTCAATTTGCGGTTTTACAAAAGTTCATCACTGGTGATGGGCGGCCGCGGATGACGATCATCAACACATAGGGTGCGCGCATGCGCAGTTCAACGGTGAACGACTGATCTGGAGGAAAACCATGAACACCCTGACGAAGTGCATTGCAGTGGCGGGTGTCGCTGCGCTCGCACTGGGCGCCTGCGGCGCCAAGACCGACAATGCGGGATCCGGCGGCGCTGGCGCTACCGACAGCGCATCATTCAAGGCCTGCGCCGTCTCCGACGCCGGCGGCTGGGACGACAAGTCCTTCAACGAATCCGCATATGAGGGCCTGACCGCCGCGAAGAACGAACTCGGCGTCAAAGTCAACACCGCGGAGTCCTCCTCCGACGCCGACTTCAAGCCGAATGTCGAAGCCATGATCGCCGATGGCTGCAATCTCACCATCGGCGTGGGCTTCAACCTCGAAAAGGCCATCCACTCGGCCGCGGAAGAGAACCCGGATCTTCACTTCGCCCTCGTCGACTCGTCCTTCTCCGACTCGAGCTCCAATGTCGTCACCGTCGCCAACGGTCGTCCGTTGCTCTTCAACACCGCTGAAGCGGCATTCCTCGCCGGCTACGTCGCCGCGGGCATGACCCAGACGGGCAAGGTCGCCACCTTCGGCGGCATGCAGATCCCCTCAGTCTCCATCTTCATGGACGGCTTCGCCGACGGCGTCGACGCCTACAACAAGGCGAAGGGCACCGATGTCCAGCTGCTCGGCTGGAACAAGGAGACCCAAAACGGCTCCTTCACCAATTCCTTCGATGATCAGTCGCTCGGCAAGCAGCAGGCGCAGCAGTTCATCGACCAGGGCGCAGACATCATCATGCCGGTTGCAGGCCCGGTCGGCCTTGGAGCCGCCGCAGCCGCCCTCGCCGACGGCAACACCCTGATCATCGGCGTCGACTCCGACTGGTACGAGGCCAACCCCGACTATGCGTCGATCATCCTCACTTCGGTGAAAAAGGAAATCGGCCACTCCGTTACGCAGGCCATCTCCGATTCGGTTGCAGGCAAGTTCTCCTCGGATCCTTACATCGGCTCCCTGGCGAATGACGGCGTGTCCATCGCCCCATTCCATGACTTCGACTCGAAGGTCTCCGACGAGCTCAAGGGCGAGGTCGACAAGCTCACCGAACAGATCAAGTCCGGCAAACTGAAGGTCGAAACCCCGAACGCTCCGTGATTCAGTTGCTCTGAGGGCGTGGTGGAGGCTACTTCGCCACGCCCTCAGTGTCACCCGATACCCCGCCCGCCATCAATTACGTGAGCCTAAGGACGGTTTGCAGTGAAATTGGAACTCAGAGGGATCACCAAACGCTTTGGCCCTCTCGTCGCGAATAACAAGATCGATTTGACGATCGAAGAGGGCCGCATCCACGCCCTCCTCGGAGAAAACGGCGCCGGCAAGTCGACCCTCATGAACGTCATCTACGGGCTCTACGACCCCGATGAGGGCGAGATCCTCATCGACGGCGCGCCCGTCTCGTTCAAGGGCCCCGGCGACGCGGTGGCCGCAGGCATCGGCATGGTCCACCAGCACTTCATGCTGATCCCCGTGTTCACCGTCGCCGAGTCCATCGCCCTGGGCTACGAGCCCACAGGCAAGGCCGGGCTCATCAACGTCGCCAAAACCAGAGCGCTCGTCAAGGAAGTCTCTGCGCGCTTCGGATTCGACCTCGACCCCGATGCGAAGATCGAAGACCTGCCGGTCGGCGCCCAGCAGCGAGTCGAAATCGTCAAGGCCCTGTCTCGAGACGCGAAGGTCCTCATCCTCGACGAGCCGACCGCGGTCCTCACCCCGCAGGAGACCGACGAACTCATGGTGATCATGCGCCAGCTCGCAGACGCCGGGACCTCCATCGTCTTCATCACCCACAAACTCCGCGAGGTCCGCGCCGTAGCCGACGACATCACGGTCATCCGCCGCGGAGCCGTCGTCGGCACCGCCTCTCCGCAGGCCAGCGAGGCCGAACTCGCCACGAAGATGGTCGGCCGCCCCGTCATGATGAAAGTCGAGAAGGGCCCCGCCAACCCCAGCGGCGGCGGACTCTCCTTCGACGCAGTCTCACTGCTGTCCGACTCGGGCACCCCCCTCCTCGATCACATCACATTGACGGTTGAGCGCGGCGAAGTCGTCGCCATCGCCGGCGTCCAGGGCAATGGCCAGACCGAACTCGCCGAAGTGATCCTCGGCCTGAAAACCCCCGACTCGGGCACCATCACCCTCGAGGGGTCCGACATCACCCATTCGAATCCGCGCAAGTCGCTCGACGCGGGAGTCGGATTCATCCCCGAGGACCGCTCGCGCGACGGCATCATCGCATCCTTCTCCATCGCGGAGAACCTCATCCTCGACCAGTACAACCAGGCCCCCTTCTCCGCGGGCCCGATGCTCCGCCTCGGAGTCATCGACAAGAACGCCAACGACAAGAGGGACGAGTACGACATTCGCCTCACCCGTATCTCCGATCCGATCTCGACGCTGTCGGGCGGTAACCAGCAAAAGGTCGTCGTCGCCCGCGAGATCTCACGCGATGTCCGCCTCCTCGTCGCCAACCAGCCGACCCGAGGCGTCGACGTCGGCTCCATTGAATTCATTCACAAGCGCATCGTCGACGTGCGCGACAACGGGACCCCGGTACTGCTCATCTCCTCCGAATTGGACGAGGTGGTTGCACTCGCCGACAGGATCGCCGTCATGTACCGGGGACGCATCATGGGAATCGTCCCTGCGGACACCTCCCGCGAGGTCCTCGGCCTCATGATGGCGGGCGTCCCGATGGAGGAGGCCATGGCCCAGCAATCGACCGCACCCGATTCCGATACACCCAAGGAGGTGACACGATGAGTACCGAGAAACAGCCCTCGAAAGCGATGATCGTCCTTCGCCAGGCTCTGAGTTCGTCGTGGTTCGTCTCGATCCTCGCAGTCCTCATCGCCTTCGCACTCGGAGCGATCCTCATCGTCATGGCAGGCGCATCTATCACCGATGCCTACTACGCCATGTTCCGCGGAGCGATCTTCGATCCGGAGGCGACGACTTTCCAGCGCCAGATCAAGCCGCTCACCGACTCCTTCTTCTATGCGATCCCGCTCATCATTGGCGGACTCGGACTGGGCTTCGGATTCCGCGCAGGCCTGTTCAACATCGGCGGACAGGGCCAGGTCATCTTCGGCGCACTCGCCGCCGTCTGGGTGGGATTCGCCCTCGAAATGCCCCCGGTGATCCACACCCTCGTCGCCATCAGCGCGGCGATCTTCGCCGGGGCGTTCTACGCGGGAATCGCCGGCGTCCTCAAGGCGAAGACCGGAGCCAATGAAGTGATCGTCACGATCATGCTCAACTCGATCGCAGGCCTCGCACTGGGATACATCCTCACGAAGAAGTCCTGGCAGGTCCCCGGATCAAACCAGCCGCAGACTCCCGAGGTCGCAGACACGGCGGAACTGATCCGCCTGCTCCCCGCACCCTTCAAACTCCACGCGGGCATCCTTGTGGTCGTTCTCGCGGTCCTTGTGTACTGGTGGCTTCTCGACCGCTCGACTCTCGGATACGAGGTGCGAGCGGTGGGCGCCAACCCGGATGCGGCGCGCACCGGGGGGATCTCCGTCGCGAGGATCACCGCCCTCACCATGATCATCTCCGGCGGTTTCATGGGCCTGGCGGGCGCCAATGAGGCGCTTGGAACGATCGGCTACGTCTCGCGCAACGTCGCCGGATCGATCGGCTTCGACGCCATCACCGTGGCGCTGCTGGGACGGAACAAGCCCCTGGGGACCTTCTTCGCGGGCCTGCTCTTCGGAGCCTTCAAAGCGGGCGGCTACATCATGCAATCGAAGGGCGTGCCGATCGATATGATCCTCATCCTTCAGTCCGTCATCGTCCTGCTCATCGCGGCACCCGCACTTGTGCGCTGGCTCTTCCACTTGCCCAAACCGACGGGGAAGTCCCTGCGCGCACAATTCGCCGCCATTGGCGGCACCACTCCCGCTGCGGCGGGCACAGGGGCAGTGTCGGAGCCTCATACCACAGCGTCCGGCGATGAAGCGGCCGACGAGTCGAAAGGAGCAGCACGATGAGTACAGTTTCCACTCTCGATGACGTGCAGCGTAAACGATCATGGAAGATGCCGATCGTCTACGGCCTGGCCACTCTTCTCCTCGCATTCTTCGCGGCGACAGCGAAGGGCGATGTCACCCTGAGGCTCAATGACAAGGCTCAGGCGATGTCCATCCCCGACCTCGTCTTCGCAGGATCGGGTGTTCTGTGGGTTCTCTTCATCCTCGTCGCCATTGCGGCCGCCTGGTCGATTGCGATGACTGCCAAGAATTCGACGCCCAACCGGATCATCGACATCATCATGATGGCGATCGCGGGCATCTCCACGGTCCTCGCGTTCCTCTTCTACGCGGGCTCAGGATCCACGGGCGTCGTCACCCTCACCTCGACCCTCGTCTCCACTGTCGCCATCTCGACGCCGCTCATTTTCGGAGCCTTGTCAGGTGTCGTCTCCGAGCACGTCGGCGTCGTCAATATCGCAATCGAGGGCGACCTCCTCGTCGGCGCCTTCGCGGGCGTCATGGCGGCCTCCTTCTTCAATACGCCTTATGCGGGGCTCATTGTCGCCCCCATCGCGGGCGCATTGCTGGGGAGCCTGCTCGCACTGTTCTCGGTTCGTTATGGCGTGGATCAGATCATCGTCGGCGTCGTCCTCAATGTCCTCGCCCTGGGGCTGACGACCTTCTTCTACGGAACCCTCATGAAGGTCGATCCTGCCTCTCTCAATACGAACAAGTTCTCGCTCACACCGATCAAGATCCCCGGACTCGCGGAGATCCCGATCATCGGCCCCGTGTTCTTCAACCAGACCATCCTCGTCTACGCCATGTACGCGGTCGTCGTCGTGTTGACGATCTTCCTGTATCGCTCGCGATGGGGACTGCGTCTGAGGGCATGCGGCGAGCACCCGCGCGCAGCCGACACCGTCGGCATCAACGTCAACCGCACGCGCAGCCGCAATACGATCCTCGGATCGGCGCTGGCGGGCCTGGGAGGCGCATTCTTCACCATCGGATCGGGCCTGGCCTTCACCGATAACATCTCCGCGGGCAATGGTTACATCGCCCTCGCGGCGATGATCCTCGGCAAGTGGCACCCCCTCGGTGCAACCGCTGCAGCCGTGATGTTCGGCTTCGCCCAGGCTGTGGCTCGGCTCCTGCCGAATATCGCACCGGCGATCCCCTCCGACCTCGTGTCGATGATCCCCTACGCGGTGACGATCGTCGCCGTCGCCGGATTCGTCGGCAAGTCGAAGGCTCCTGCGGCCGAGAACATCCCCTACGTGAAGTGATAGTCGCCATGGATCAGACAATCGATTGGGAGGAGCTCTCGTCCCTCGCTATCGACGCCATGACCCGCGCCTACTGCCCCTACTCGGGATTCCCCGTGGGAGCAGCCGGGTTGACGGCGGATGGGCGCGCGGTGTCGGGGAGCAATGTGGAGAACGCGTCCTACGGATGCGGCCTGTGCGCCGAATGCTCAATGGTGTCCGCCCTCATCGCATCGGGCGGCGGCAGACTCATCGCCGTCGCCTGCGTGAACGGCAACCGCGAGTCGGTCGCCCCCTGCGGCAGATGCCGTCAGCTGATTTACGAGCACGGCGGCGACGATTGCCTCGTGAAGATGCCTCACGGGGTCATGGCCATGAGGGACGTCCTGCCCGGAGCCTTCGGGCCGCTCAACCTCGGCGAGGTCCCCACAGCCCTCGCACCATCTTCAGATCGGGGAGCTTACGAGCCCCCGGAAGGACAGTGACATGAAAATCTTCGACGCAGTCGACGTCATTCGGACCAAGCGCGACGGGGGAGTGCTGTCCGACGATGCCATCAAGTGGACGATCAACGCCTACACCAATGGCGCGATGGGCGACGAACAAATGGCCGCCCTCGCCATGGCGATCTTCCTGCGCGGCATGAATCGCGATGAGATCTCCCGGTGGACGAACGCCATGATCGCCTCGGGCGAGCGCATGGACTTCTCCGGCATCGGCCGCCTCACCGCGGACAAGCACTCCACCGGCGGAGTGGGTGACAAGATCACCCTGCCGCTCGCACCCCTCGTCGCCTCCTTCGGGGTCGCCGTCCCGCAGCTGTCGGGCCGCGGTCTCGGGCACACGGGCGGCACCCTCGACAAGCTCGAATCCATCCTCGGATGGCGGGCGAATCTGACGAATGACGAGATCATGCATCAGCTCCGCGAGGGCTGCGGTGCCGTCATCTGTGCGGCGGGCGCGGGACTGGCCCCTGCGGATAAGAAGCTCTACGCGCTGCGGGACATCACCTCCACCGTCGAGTGCATCCCCCTCATCGCATCGTCGATCATGTCGAAGAAGATCGCCGAGGGCACGGACTCCCTCGTCCTCGACGTCAAAGTCGGATCCGGCGCCTTCATGAAGGACCTAGACACTGCCCGTGAACTGGCGCGCGCCATGGTTGATCTCGGCGCGGACGCCGGGGTGAAGACTATCGCCTTCCTCACGGACATGTCGACTCCGCTCGGATTGACAGTCGGAAACGCCCTTGAAGTCGAAGAGTCGATCAAGGTCCTCGCAGGGGGCGGACCCGACGACGTCGTCGAATTGACGGTCGCCCTCGCGCGCAAGATGCTCGAAATGGCGGGACAGCCCGACGCCGATGTCGAGGCCGCGCTCAAGGACGGACGTGCGATGGACACATGGCGCTCCATGATCCGCGAGCAGGGCGGCGACCCGGATGCCCGGCTTCCGACAGCGGCGGTTACTCACACAGTGACCGCCGAGGCCGATGGCGTCCTGACGACCCTCGACGCTTTGTCGGTGGGCGTCGCCTCGTGGCGATTGGGGGCCGGTCGCGCCGTCAAAGACGATCCGGTGCAGGCGGGCGCGGGCATTGAGATCCACGCCAAGCCCGGAGCAACGGTCCGCAAGGGTCAGCCGCTGCTCACCCTGCACACGGATGACGAGTGGCGCATCCCGCGAGCACTGGAATCCCTCGATGGTGGCATCGTGATCGGAGATGGGCCCGTCGCCTCCTCGACTGTCATCCTCGACTGCGTCGACTGATCTCATAGACGGAGGGGCTCGTCGTCGTTCGGCACCGGTGCCGTAGAGTGACCGGCGGGCTCCTCCCTCGGCGGAGAGCAATCTTTCTTATGGAAGAGGACTGTGATGGACAAGCGTGATGAACAGGCGATCACCGCCGTCAAGCTGTACTTCGAACGCGGTCTGAGTCAAACCGAGGTCGCCTCCGAGATGGGGCTGTCCCGACCGACTGTCGCCAAGCTCATCCAGCGGGGCAAGGACGCCGGTTATGTCACGGTTGAGATCCACGATCCGAGGGAGACGTCGTCCGAACTCGCCAATCGCCTTCAAGAGCGCTTCGGCCTCACGGAGGCGCGAGTCGTTCACATGATGGTGTCGAACGAGCAGGAATTGCTCGACGAATTGGGACGCGCAGGCGCCGACCTCGTCACTTCGCAGGTGCGCGACGGCATGAGCGTCGGCGTGTCCTGGGGGCGCACCATGAGGGCACTGGCGACCCACCTGCCGCATACGGTGCGCCGCGACGTCGAGATCGTCCAGCTCAAGGGCGGAAGTTCCTACTCGGAACTGGCGACGAACGACTTCGAGGTCATGCGGGCCTTTTGCGAGGCCTTCAACGCCCGCGCCTGCTACCTGCCCCTGCCCGTCATCTTCCAGGATGTGCGGACCCTGAGGATCGTGGAGCGCGATCCCCATATCGCCGACATCCTCGAGCGGGGCAGGCGGACCGACATGGTGATCTTCACCGTCGGTTCCGTGGCCCGCGAGAGTCTGCTGCTCAATCTCGGCCACCTCAGCGAATCCGATATCGAGCGACTGCTCGCCGAATCCGTGGGGGATGCGTGTTCACGCTTCTTCACAGCCCGGGGGGCCATCGCTGTGCCGGATATCGACGAGCGCACAGCGGGGATCGCACTCGACGAACTCGCGTCGAGGTCGATCCGCGTCCTCGTCGCAGGGGGCCAGCACAAGACGGCCGCCCTGAGCACCGCATTGAAGATGGGTCTGGCCACCCATCTCGTTACTGATAACCGGGCGGCGCGCGCGCTGCTCGCCGAGGAATCGCCGCGCTGACGCTCCGCTCCTCATCCCTCATATCCGACGACGCGAAGCACAAGCCAGATGAACAATTGTCAATTCAAGCATTGACAATTGGTTATGTTTTGACTAGACTCTGCCTCACGGGGCGACGGCGCCCCACACTTCATCGCGTCCGCTACCAGTGGAGTAGACATGACATCGACACCGCACATTGATCCCCAGGCTCCCATCGCGGAAACCATCCTTCTGCCAGGAGACCCCCTGCGAGCCAAATTCATCGCCGAAAACTACCTCGATGACGCGCGCCAATTCAACTCCGTGCGCAATATGCTCGGATTCACCGGCACCTACCAGGGGACCGAAGTCTCCGTCATGGGCTCGGGCATGGGCATCCCATCCATCTCCTTGTACGCCTGGGAACTCATCCACGTATTCGGATGCAAGAAGCTCATCCGCGTCGGCACGTGCGGCGCCCTACAGCCCGGTATCAACCTCTACGACGTTGTCATCGCGCAGGCCGCCTGCTCGAACTCCTCCTTCATGGACCAGTACAACCTGCCCGGCACATACGCGCCAATCGGCTCTTATCGCCTCATCGAAGCGGTCCGCGAGCGCGCCAAGGAGAACGGCATCACCACCCACGTCGGCAATATCCTCTCCTCCGATACCTTCTACAACGCCGATCCGACGTTCAATGAGCGTTGGCAGAAGATGGGCATCCTCGCGATCGAAATGGAGTCCGCGGGCCTGTACGCCACCGCCGCTGAAGCGGGCGTCGAAGCGCTCGGCATCTTCACAGTCTCCGACTCCCTCGTCTCCGGCGAAGTGACCACCGCTGAGGAGCGCCAGACGGCCTTCACGCAGATGATGGAACTCGCCCTCTCCCTCGCACAGATCTGATAAGGACATTTCGATGAATGCAGCAGCAGTCGCCCAGATGATCGACCACACCCTCCTCAAGCCGGAGGCCACTCGCGCCGACGTCGCCGCCCTCGTTGAGCAGGGGGCAAGGCTCGGCACCTACTCGGTGTGCGTGTCCCCCTCCCAGCTCCCGCTCACCGTCCCCGAGGGCCTCAAAGTCGCGTGCGTCGTCGGCTTCCCCTCCGGCGCGGTCAAGCCCGAGGTGAAGGCCTTCGAGGCCGCCCGCGCCATTGCGGACGGAGCCGACGAGATCGACATGGTCATTGACATCTCGCTCGCCAAAGAGGGTCGAGCCGATGATCTCGAGGCGGAGATTCGGGCCGTGCGCAATGAGGTCCCCGCGCCGAAGATCCTCAAAGTCATCATCGAATCCGCAGCCCTCACCGACGAAGAGATCGTCATGGCGTGCAAGGCGTCAATGGCCGCGGGAGCCGACTTCGTCAAGACCTCCACCGGCTTCCACCCCGCAGGCGGAGCATCCGTCCACGCCGTCGAACTCATGCGCGCCACCGTCGGCGATGCCCTCGGAGTCAAGGCTTCGGGAGGGATTCGTGATGCGCAGACCGCACGTGCCATGATCGAGGCCGGTGCCAGCCGCCTCGGCGTCTCGGCGACCCTCGCCATCCTCGACGGGTTCGACCGATGAGGGACGAACTCTTCTCACAGGCTCGACACTGGGCCGAGCACGACCCTGATGAACACACCCGCACTGCCCTCCTCGACGCGGTCGCAGCGGCCGAGGATGGCGACGGGCAAGCCCTGTCCGAGGTGAGGGCCGCTATGTCCGGTCCCCTCGAATTCGGCACTGCGGGGCTGCGCGGACAGATCGGACCGGGTGAATCGAGGATGAATCTCGCTGTCGTCATCCGCGCCACTGCGGGACTGGCTGCGTTCCTCAAAGAGAGGGCGACCCGCGTCCCCCGCGTCGTCATCGGATGCGACGCCAGGCACGGCTCCGTCGATTTCGCCCGAGCTGCCGCGCGCGTCGTTTCAGCGGCCGGGTGCCGTGCACTCGCCTTGCCTGTGAAGAACCCGACGCCGCTGACGTCCTTCTCGGTGCGCAGCCTCGACGCGGATGCGGGCATCATGATCACCGCATCGCACAACCCCGCCCGGGACAATGGCTACAAGGTCTACCTCGGTGGCACCGTCGTCTCGGGCATCGGCTGTGGCGCGCAGATCGTGCCCCCGTATGACGCTGAGATCGCGGCGGCGATCGCGGCAATGCCGCCCGCCGATGAGATCCCCCAGGACGGCGAGCGCATTGACGACGTGGATCCTCGCGACGACTACGTCGCTACCGCCGTCGCCCTCGCCAGCGGTACTGAGGCGGTGAAGGGCGATCTGCGCATCACCCTCACGGCGATGCACGGTGTCGGGGGGGCTCTCACCAGGAGAGTCCTCACCGAGGCGGGATTCGTCAACACCGGACTTGTCGCCGAGCAGGCGGAGCCGAACCCGGACTTCCCGACGGTGTCGTTCCCGAACCCGGAAGAGCCCGGCGCGCTTGACCTCGCGATGCGTCATGCGAGGCAGAACGGTTCGGATCTCATCATCGCTGTCGATCCGGATGCTGACCGGTGTGCGCTCGCGGTCCCCGATGCGTCATCTGAGACGGGCTGGCGCCAATTGTCGGGAGACGAGACGGGGTCGATCCTTGGCGAGTACGCGGCCTCTCGTGCGCCCGAGGGGACGGCTCTCGCCAACTCGATCGTGTCGAGCAGACTGCTCAAGGCGATCGCTGCAAAGCACGGCCTCGACTACCACCACACCCTGACGGGCTTCAAGTGGATCTCCCGCGCGCCGGACCTGTGCTTCGGCTACGAAGAAGCGATCGGCTACTGCCCCGACCCCGCCCACGTCCTCGACAAGGACGGGATCTCGACGGCGGTGTTCGCCGCATCCCTCTTCGCCGCCCTCAAGACTCAGGGGCGCACCGGCCTCGACGAACTCGATCGCCTCGCGCGCGCCTATGGCCTGTACAAGACCATGCCGCTGACATTCCGCGTCGAGAATCTTGAACTCATCGGGCAGGGGATGGAGCGATTGCGCTCGGCGCCCCCTGCCGAACTCGCGGGCTCACCGGTCGCCTCCGTCGTCGATCTGTCGGATGGGTACGACGGGCTGCCCGGAACCAACGCCATCATGGTGACGACCGAGGCGAATGACCGGGTCATCGCCCGGCCGTCGGGCACCGAGCCGAAACTCAAGTGCTACCTCGAGGTGATCCTCGGGGTCGATGAGGGCGAGCCCGTGCCGTGGGATGCGGCCCGGAAGCGCCTCGAGCGGATCAAAGCGGAGTTCGCCGCCGCGATCGGCATCTGACGAGGCGGACCCCGGCTGATCGAGTGCTCACACACATGATCGACCGGGGCCCGTCCGTAGGTAATCCCGCCCGCGGGGAACGCCGTGTCCCCGCGGGCGGTTCTTCGTTGCGGGGGGCGTGAACCGAGACGCAGGGCTGAACCCCTTATCATCACTCCACGATCGGCGTTTTCACCGCTTGACTATTAAGTAAGGTTAGACTTAACTATTTGCGGTCATCATTACTCAGTAGGTTCAGTGAGGACACTTACATGTCGAAGAGCACCATCATCGTGCCACTCGTTCCAGCGGCTCTCAGCGCACTGCTCGTCGTCGGCGCGGCGACCGCATTCTCCGCCTGCGACCAGCGGCCCGACGGAACCTGGATGCACTGCCACCAGTGCCAGAACACCGTCGTCGCCAGTGGGGTCGGCATCGCCGCCGCCCTCGCCGCCTCCGCATTCATCACGAATCGCCCGACGCGGATTGCACTCCAGGTCCTCGCAGTCCTCGCCTCCATCATCGTTTTCTTCATCCCCGGCGGGCTCTGTCCCATGTGCATGATGCGGACCATGCGCTGCTACACCGTCTTCCAGCCATTCGTGAGAATCATGACCCCGCTCATTGCCGCAGGGGGCATCGGCGCCATCGTCGCCTCCGTGAAGAAGAAGCCGGTCGACGCCTGAGCAATGGGCGACATCCACCGTCATCGAGTACTTCGCATCGTTGCTGTCGCACTTTTCCTCATCGGCATTGCAGTCGCGACCGTCACCGCGCTCACCCATGCGAGGGCGAAGGCGGCCTACGACGAAGCGATCCGGCTGGAACAGTCGGGAGACTCCTACGGCGCCTACGAGCGCTTCCAAGCGTCCGGCAGCTACGCCGACGCCGCCTCCCGGGCGGACGCCCTCGTCAATGCGGACCCCGCGCTGCCCTACCGGGGTGCACACAAGGGCGATGTCGTCGTCTTCGGGGCCTTCGAGCAGGACGGGGACCCCTCCAACGGCTCCGAGGACATCCGCTGGATCGTCCTCGACAGGATCGACGACGAACTACTGCTCCTCGCCGTCGACTGCCTCGCCTCGCGCCCCTACCACGCCCAGCCGTTCGAACCGATCACCTGGGAGCGCTCCGACCTGCGCGCATGGATGAACACCGAGTTCCTCAACGAGGCTTTCACACCCGCCCAGCGGGGCATCATCCCCATCGTCACCAATGAGAACGCCGAACAGTCGATCGCGGCCACGCCCGCGGGTCCCGCAACCCGTGACCGGGTCTTCGCCCTGTCCGAAACGGAGACGACCGTGTACATCCGAGACGCCATCGACCGTGAACTCATCGCGAAAGCAGGGGTGAGCGCTGTTGGAGCCGCGGGCGCACTGCGCGTCGACGACTCAGAAAAGGTCGACTGGTGGCTGCGCAGCCCCGGAACGTACGAGTTCACCGCACAATTCATGACCGCCGAGGGCGATCGATTCACCACGGGCGCGAATGTCGACGCCGAATACGGGGTGCGCCCGGCGCTGTGGATCTCACTTGATGCGCCGGAGCGGGGCCGATGATGCGTCCTCCCACACTCGGACGCATCCCGCAGATGACGATACGGGCGCACCCGGTGCGCTCCCTCATCCTCGTCATCGTGATGATCGCGCACGCCGCGAGCGTCATCGTCGGCATCATCATCGTCGACTCCATGAACCGCGAACTCGCCCAGGCGCGCCTGCGCCTCGGCGCCGACATCCTCGTCTACCCCACGGCGGGGTTCAACCAACTCCATAAGGATCGCCTGCTCATGCAGGGCACGCCCGTCGACCACCATCGGCAGCGTTCCACCACGTCGCGCATGGAATCGAATGAGGACATCGCGGCGCTGAGCTACCAGATCTACATCAAGGAGACCCATCCGAGCGGCGCGGAGCAGTGGATCATCGGCATCGACCCGGCGACCGACTTCGCCATCACCCCGTGGCTGCGCGCAGGCGATAGCCTCGACCTCAACGATGGGCAGATCATCGCGGGAAGCGCAGTCGACACATCGAATACGGGCGGCGTCGTCCTCTTCGGAGTGGAGCACGGGGTCGGGGCCCGCCTGGAGGAGACCGGCTCCGAACTCGACCGCGCCGTCTTCGTCCCCATCGACGCCCTCTCAGACGTCATCGAGGATTCCATCGCCCACGGCGTCAACGACTACGCCTCGATCGACCCGAATCGTGACTACTCCGCAGCACTCATCCGAGTCGCAGACCCCGCGAAGGCGGTGTCGGTCGCGAACTGGATCAACCTCTACGTGCGCAGAGTCAGCGCCGTCACCAGTTCCGACACCCTCTCCTCAACCGCATCGGCCATCGGGTCTAATGCGACGGCGGTGGGCGCGATCGCAGTGGGAACCTGGCTCATCATGCTCATCGCGCTGGGGGCCGCCCACACGCTGCTCATGAACGAACGGCGCCACGAGTTCGAGATCTGGCGCGCGATCGGGGCGTCGCGGCGCATCATCACCCGGCTCGTCCTCATCGAGGCGCTCATCCTTGCCGCAGCAGGCGCCGCCATTGGCATTGCCATCGGGACGGGGGGCCTCGCACTCGGAGCCCCCCGCTCCCTCGGGCGGCTCGACACCGCCGAGACCGCGCTCCTCATGGGACTGACATGGTTCGTATCGGTGGGCATCGGATGTGCGTCGGCGGCTCTCGCCGCACACAGGATCAACGGACGATCACGGCGGCGCGCGCCGACAATGGTGTAGGAGGAACCAATGACGCTCAATGCGCTCGCATTCAAGAACCTGAAGGGGTATCCGGGCCGGACCATCGCGCTGGCGCTCGTCGCAGCGCTCATGACGGTGGCGACCTTCGGCGGCACCATGACCATCATGGGCTTGCGCCACGGGCTGCACACCGTCAAGGCCCGCCTCGGCGCCGACATCATGGTCACCCCGATCGAAGCCGCTGACGAATTCAACGCCCAGACATTCCTCATCGAAGCAGAGCCCAGCTACTTCTACATGGAGTCGAGCATCCTCGACCGGGTCGCCGGGATCGAGGGGGTTGAGACCGCATCACCGCAGATTTTCCTCGCATCGGCGAGGGCGAGCTGCTGCTCGGGCCGCTTCCAGATCATCGCCTTCGACCCCGCGACGGATTTCGTGATCCAGCCGTGGATCGCCGACTCCGTCGGACCCGTCGACCTGGGATCCATGGGGGTCATCGTCGGCTCCAATGTCACAGTGTTCAACACCGAGCGTTTCCAACTCTTCGGCGAGGAACTGCGGGTCGTCGGCCAATTCGACTCGACGGGCTCCACCCTCGACAATGCCGTGTACATGGACTTCGATACGGCGAAGACCCTGCTGCGCTCCTCTTTCAAGAAGAACCTCAATCAGTACCGGGAGTTCGACACGGGAGGGGTCATCTCCTCCGTGATGGTCAAGACGAGCCCCGGTGCCGATGTCGACGAGGTCGCGGCCCGCATCGAGAACAGCGTCGCCGGGGTGAATGCCGCGACCTCGAAGACGATGGTCTCGTCGATCGCATCGACCATCGACTCGGCGTCGCGAACCATCGGCCTCTTCATCGCTCTCGTGTGGGTGGTCGGAGCGGCGATGATCCTCTTGATCTTCACACTTATGATGAACGAGCGCAGGTGGGAGTTCGCATCGCTGCGGGCGATCGGCGCCGCCGACCGACAGATCCTGCGAATCGTCGGGAACGAGGCGCTCCTCGTCAACGGGGTAGGTGCGGGCGCGGGGATCCTCGCCTCGGGAGCACTGCTCTTCGGCTTCGCAACGGCGATCGGGCAGGGCCTGGGCGTTGGCCTCATCATACCGCCCTGGTATACGACGCTCATCATCGCAGTCGCCTCCGCGATCGGTGCCGCTGCAGTGGCCGCCGCATCATCATGGATCACAATCGGGCGGATCCGTCGGGCGGATGCGGCAGCGATCCTCACGGAAGGGGAATGACATGACCATCGAGTCGGCAGGCGCATCGAAGGACTTCCAGCGCTCGAAGACCACCCCGGTGTTCACGGCTGTCGAACCGGTGGACCTGCGGCTCGAGCCCTCGAGCCTCACCGTCATCACCGGGAGATCCGGCTCGGGCAAGTCCACCCTGCTCAACATGTTCGCCGGGCTGCTCGCCCCCACGCGCGGAAGCATCCTCCTCGACGGCGTCGATCTCGCACTCCTCGACGAGCCCCGCCTCTCGCGGCTGCGCAACGAGCGCATCGGCCTTGTCCCCCAGGGCCACACCGCTTTGCGCAGCCTCAGTGTCGTCGAGAACGTCCTTCTGCCCTCGATCCTCTACCACGAGGCGGATGAACAGCGGGCAGGAGTACTGCTCGACGAGGTCGGGATCGGGAAGCTAGCGCAGGCCAAGCCCCAGGAACTGTCGGGAGGCGAGCTGCGGCGCATGGCGGTCGCCCGCGCACTCATCATGAGCCCCGACATCGTCCTCGCCGATGAACCGACCTCCGGCCTCGACGACGACAATGCGGTCGCAGTGCTGTCGCTGCTGCGGCGCACGGCCGACGAGGGTGCCGCCGTCCTCGTCGTCAGCCACGACGACGAGGCGCGCGGATTCGCGGACCGCGTCCTCGTCATGGACTCTGGACGGCTCGGCGAATGACGCGGCTCCGCCTAGCGGAATCCATCCACCGAACGGAGCCGCGATGGCACCGGGCTCACAGGCCGGGGCGCTTGCCGATCGTCAAAGTGACCTCCTGCGTGCCGGCGAAAAAGTCATTGCCCTTGTCGTCGACGACGATGAATGCCGGGAAGTCCTCGATCTCGATCCTCCACACGGCCTCCATACCGAGCTCGGGATACTCGAGCAACTCCACCTTCTTGATGCAATTCGCCGCAAGTTCGGCGGCCGGACCGCCGATAGAGCCGAGATAGAAGCCCCCGTGCTTCGCGCAGGCATCGGTGACCGCCTGGGAGCGGTTGCCCTTGGCGACCATGATCATCGAGCCGCCGAGCGCTTGGAACTGATCGACGTAGGCGTCCATGCGCCCCGCCGTTGTCGGCCCGAAGGAGCCCGACGGCATGCCCTCGGGGGTCTTCGCCGGACCCGCGTAGTAGACGGGGTGCTTGAGCATGTACTCGGGCATCGGCTCGCCCGCTTCGATGCGCTCGCGGATTTTCGCGTGGGCGATGTCGCGGGCGACGATCATCGTGCCATTGAGGGACAGGCGGGTCTTCACCGGGTACTTGGACAGTTCGGCGAGGACTTCGCTCATGGGACGGTTGAGGTCGATCGACACGGCGCCCGTGTCTTCGCCGAGCTCCGCCGGATCGGTGGCCGGCAGGAAACGGCCCGGGTTCGTGTCGAGCTTCTCCAAGAAGACGCCCTCAGGAGTGATCTTCGCCTTCGCCTGGCGATCCGCCGAGCAGGACACCGCGATGGCAACCGGTAGGGATGCGCCGTGGCGGGGCAGGCGGATGACGCGAACGTCGTGGCAGAAGTACTTGCCGCCGAATTGGGCGCCGATGCCCATCCGGCGGGTGAGGTCGAGGACTTCCCCTTCCATCTTGACGTCGCGGAAGCCGTGGGCGAGCGGCGAACCCGAGGTCGGCATTGAATCGAGATAATGAGCGGATGCGTACTTCGCGGTCTTGAGCGCGAACTCCGCGCTGGTCCCGCCGATGACGATGGCGAGGTGATAGGGCGGGCAGGCAGCGGTGCCGAGCGAGCGGATCTTCTCCTCGAGGAACTGCATCATGTGCTCGGGATCGAGGATCGCCTTCGTCATCTGATACAGGTAGGACTTGTTCGCGCTGCCGCCGCCCTTGGCCATGAAGAGGAAACGGTAGTCGGTCTCATGGCCGACATGGGTGTCGGCGTAGAGCTCGATCTGTGCGGGGAGGTTGCACCCCGTGTTCGCCTCCTCATACATCGACAGGGGGGTGTTCTGCGAGTAGCGCAGGTTGAGTTCCGTGTAGGCCTCGTACACGCCCTGCGACAGGGGACGCTCGTCGACTCCCTCGGTGATGATGCGCTGACCGCGCTCGCCCTTGATGATGGCGGTGCCGGTGTCCTGGCACATGGGAAGGACTCCCGCAGAGGCAACAGTGGCGTTCTTGAGCAGATCGAGGGCGACGAACTTGTCGTTTGCGGATGCCTCGGGATCGTCGAGGATTGATGCGAGTTGCTCGAGGTGGGCGGTGCGCAGGTAATAGGAGATGTCGTGGTAGGCGGTCTTGGCGAGAAGTTCGAGGGCCTGCGGCGCTACTTTGAGATAAGTGGAGCCGTCGGGTCCTTCGACGGTCTCAACGCCTTCGGTGGTGAGCAGACGGTACTCGGTGGTGTCGTCGCCTAGAGGCAGCATGTCCTCGTAGAAGAACTCGGTCACGGTGGGGCTCCTTCGCCTATCGGTTGATTCACGGTCACGTTAGAGTCCTTGTCGGCCGTGCGCGGGGACCGGGGTCCCGCACTCGTCGACCCCGTTAGCTCTCAGCCCGATGGGCGCCGCGCTGCGTTGAAATCCTGCGGAAGAACGGGGGCTGCTCGGGTCTTGAAGAGCGGGGGAGTGGGGAAGTTCGCGGTCTCAGCGGCGAGCGGATGTTGACGAGACGAGGGGAATACCGCGCGATGGTGTCACGCATTTCAACAAGGCTCACCTGTGTGACATATAGACAGCCTGACACGGCCGTGGAATGCCAGTGCAGTCGGATTTCACCCAGTGGTTCCGCCATGGAGGAGTCGGGAAAGGCGGCACTAGGATGAGCCCATGTCGACATCAGCATCCTTCACAGGCTCGAACTTGGTGCGCTATCCCGCACCCGATGTCGCACGGGGTTTCATGCTCGTGCTCATCGCAGTGGCGAATGCGCCGATCTGGATCCAACTGTTCCCGGACACGGCCGATACCAGTACGGCCGACCGAGTGTGGATCCTCATCCGCAGCCTCTTCGTCGACCACCGCGCCTATCCGTTGTTCTCCATGCTCTTTGGCTTCGGCCTCATGACGATGGTGATGCGGCGCCACGACTCGCATGTCGCGACGCGGACCGCGGAATTGGATGCGAAGGCGCCCGGGCTCGTCCCCCAAGCGCGCCAGGGGTGGCTCGCGGGCTTCGAGGAGGAAGCATATGCGGCGGGCCGCACACTCGTGCGCCGTCGGGGCTATTGGATGCTGCTCTTCGGGGCGGTGCACGCCCTGTTCTTCTTCGGCGACATCATCGGCGCCTACGCCCTCGTCGGCATCATCTTCGCCGGAATCATCGCCAAGAGGCGCTGGAGACTCATGGCCGTCGTCGGAGTTATTCAGACGGTCGTCATGATTCTCATGATGATCTGGCAGCAGTACAGCATCGAACACATGGTCGGCTCCTCGTCAATATCCTACGGTCTGAACAGCCTCGTCCGCTGGTACTACCCACTGGCCTCCTTCTTCTCATGGATCCCCTCTACCGTGATGACGATCCTGCTCGCAACGGTTCTTCCCGCGTCCTTCATCGGAGCGCGCCTCACTGCAACGGACATCGTGTCGCGGCCCGATCTGCACCGCGGCGCTTTGACGATCGTCGCCGTTGCGGGCCTCGGCCTCGGGGCCGCAATGGGCGCACCGAAGGCACTCGCCGACGTGGGCCTCGCGGATTGGAACTTCCTGGGCTCCCATGCCCTTCACGAGTTCGGCGGGCTCTTCGGCGCAGCAGGATGGCTCGCCCTCCTCGTCCTTTTCGCGGGTCCGCCGCGCGAGTCGATCACCGGCATACGCCACCTCTTGTCCTCAGTGGGGAAGCGGTCGATGACCGCCTACCTCACTCAGACAATCCTGTTCATCGCGATCTTCGCTCTGGCGGGGCTTGCGGGCGTCCGACAGGTCGGAGCGGTCGCGGGGCTGCTCATCGGCGTCGGAGTTTGGGGCGCAACGGTCGTCGTGTGCTGGGTGTTGGAGAAGCGCGGCCATGTGCGCGGCCCCTTCGAAGTGCTCCTGCGCCGGGCTGTCGCGCGCTCCGCGACTCCCCAGGTCCTGCCCCAGGTGCCCATCGTCCCCGTGCAAACGGCGTCGTTGGGCGATGCGGGGGTTGTGTCCGCGCCGATGAACTGACGGCGCCCAGGGAACGCGCCTAGCCCTCCACGTGCGGCCACGCCGATGTGAGCATCGCTTCGACCGCGCGGTTCGTGAAGGAGTAGAGCCGCCCCCTGTCGATGATGCCGCGCGCGAGTTCGAGTCGCTGCGCAGTCGTTCCTGCGGCGGTGGGGCTGTGGTAGCCCATTGCGGAGGAGATCGTCGACAGCGTCCTCTCATTCGGGGCGAGGGCGGCCATCGCATCGAGGAATTGCCGCTCCCGTGTCGGCAGCCTGTCGAGGATGCGCTGGACGTGCGTCTCCGCCTCGCCCGCTGCGAGTCGCCAGCCCTTTCTCACCTGCTCGGCGGTGATGGTGTTATCGGTTCCCGCATACCAGGCGTTCTGCCCGGCGAGTTGGAAGAGGAAGGGCTCGCCGCACGCCAACTCGACGATCATCCGCTGCGCGTCCGGGGTCATCACGATGTGCTCGGTCTCGCCGGTGTCAGTGGTGATCGGCCAACCCTGTGTGACAAAGGGCTGCAGTGCGGTGAGGAAAGCATCGTCGTCAATCGAGCGCAGCGTCGTCACCTGGAATCTGCGGGCGAAGGTCGCGCCGCTGCGCGCTCCCGCCATGTCGGCGAACTCCGGCAGTCCGGTGAGGTACACGGCGAGGGGGAGGGCGCGGATGATCCGCATGCCGCCCGGCGCCTCGACCGGCTCCTCGTGGACGAGGGCGTCCCCCAATGCGATGAGCAGCTGTGACAGGGCCGATGAGTCGGTGATGTTTTGAACCTCGTCGATGTGGATGAGCACCATCATCGCCGGGGTGTGCATCGCAACCCGACCGATTTCGATGAGCACATCGCGAAGCGCCGCATAGGGTTCTGCCTCGCTCCTGGCGCGCATGGCGATGGAGACTCCCGATACGGCGACGGATTCCACGCGGTTGAGGAGTTCCGCGATGCGGGCCTCCCTCGCCGAGGCGAGACCGGCTCGATCGGCGAGATCGAGGAGCGCCCGCGCAACCGCTTTGAGAGGATCGGTTCCAGTGGGGATGCGCAATTGAGGGGTTACCCAGTCGCCGCGGGATGCCGCGTCGCGGGCGATGCGGCGGACGAGGGAGGATTTCCCCGAGCCTGCTTCGCCGAGGATGGTGCGCCCCCTCTCGTGGATTCCTGCCAGTCGCCTGGGGCGCAGGATGTCGCTCCAGTCGCTGAGGTGGGAGGTGCGCCCCGCCCAGACCAGGGGCACGGTGTCGGAGCCGGGGCTGAAAGGCGAGTCGATTGGAAGCCGCATGGTGATAAGTTTATCAAAATGACGCAACCTTGATAAACTTATCAAGTTGGCGAAGTGCTGATAAGTTTATCAAAATAGAGCGTGACCAGTGTGAACGCCTCTTTGTGGGAGTCTCAGTACCCCTCCGATGCAGCGCATCAGCCTGAGAACTCCTCCTCGTCTGCGGACTCGTCCTCGTCGTCGAGACGCGCCACCTGAGCCGTGGCCGCCCTCGTCGCCACAATGCGCAAGAGGATCATGACAAGCGCCCCCATGACGACGAGGATCCTCACGAACGCGATGCCATCGGCGCCCATAAGGACCCCCGCAATGACGCAGCCCAGGGCATGGAACGCGGCGACGGCCGCCGCCATCGCATGAATCGGCCACGCCGCCTCATGCGCGAGATCCCACGCTTCACGCGAGGTCTGAAATCGTGGGGAGCGCATCCCCAGTACCGAGCCCGGAGGCATCCTCCTATTGCGCCCCGCCACCGCCGCATAGGCGTTGAGAAGTGCCAGGACGGTGAAAACAACGGCGCCGAGCACTCCGAGCAGACTCATGCGCCCGCCCCCTCATCGCGTGCGTCGATCCCAGAAGATGGCACGCCCGTGAGCGACGCCTCCAATTCTGCAATCCAGCGGCTCGCCGACGCATCCGAAGGCATCCTCCAGTCCCCGCGCGGCGACAGCGAGCCACCCGCTATAACCTTCGGGCCGTTCGGCAACGCGGAGCGTTTGAACTGCTGGGAGAAAAAGCGCCTGAGGAACAGCTTCTCCCACTTCACAATCTCTTCCAGGCTGTAGGAGACCCGTTCGGCCTCGGGGAAACCCTGAGGCCATTCGCCCCTGCTTGCATCCGCCCACGCCTTCTCGGCGAGGAAGGCGATCTTCGAGGGGCGCGCGCCGCGGCGCAGCACGTGGAAAAGCGTGAAGTCTTGAAGGTTGTAGGGGCCGATCATGTCCTGTGTCGACTGCATCTTCTCGCCGGGCTTGACGGGGACCAGCTCGGGGGAGATCTCCTGGTCGAGGATCCGGTTCAGGACCTCGCCCGCCTGAGCGGAGAACTGACCCGACGAGACGACCCATCGGATGAGGTGCTGGATCATCGTCTTCGGGACACCGGTGTTCACCGCGTAGTGGCTCATCTGGTCGCCGACCCCGTAGGTGCACCAGCCCAGCGCCAGCTCCGACAGGTCACCCGTTCCCACGACGATGCCGCCACGATGATTCGCGATGCGGAAGAGGTAGTCGGTGCGCAGGCCCGCCTGCACATTCTCGAAGGTCACGTCGTAGACATCGGCGCCCTCAGCATAGGGGTGGCCCATATCGGCGAGGAGCTGGCGGGCTGCCGGGCGGATGTCGATGGTTTCGCAGGGGATGCCGAGGGACTCGCATAGGGCGAGCGCATTGGACTTCGTATGGTCCGAGGTCGCGAATCCGGGCATCGTGTACGCGAGGACGTCGGTACGAGGGCGGCCGAGTAGGTCCATGGCGCGGGCTGCGACGATGAGTGCATGGGTCGAATCGAGGCCTCCGGACACGCCGATGACCACCTTCGGATTCCCGATCGCACGCAGGCGCTGGATGAGGCCCGCAACCTGGATGCTGTAGGCCTCGAAGCAGTCCTGAGCGAGGCGCTCGGGATCGTCGGGGACGAAGGGGAAACGATCGACGGGGCGCATGAGCCCCAGATCGCCCCGCGGCGGGTCGAGCCGCACGCGGACCGTCGCCGGAACATCCGTCGTGCGAGATGCGAAGCGGTCTGCATTGTCTGAGAAAGAGCCCTGGCGCATCCGCTCGGATACGAGCCTGTCGAGGTCGATATCCGCGATCGTGATCTGGCGGGCCCCCGCGACGAAGCGCTCTCCCTCGGCGAGCAGATCCCCGCACTCGTAGATCATCGTCTGGCCGTCCCACGCCAGGTCCGTCGTCGACTCGCCCTCGCCAGCCGCGCAGTACAGGTAGGCGGCGTGAAGACGCGAAGAAGCCGAGCGGACCATGAGACGGCGATCCTCCGCTCTTCCCACCGTGATGGGCGAGGCCGACAGATTCGCGATCACGGTCGCACCGCTCAGGGCCGCGATCGATGAGGGGGCCACCGGCACCCACATGTCCTCGCAGATCTCGGGGGAGATGACGAGGCCGGGCACGTCCCCGGCCTCGATGAGAACCGGGCCGAAGGGGATGGGAGCGTCGGCGCCGTGCGATGCGCGATTCCACGCGGAGGCGTCGATGCTGGCGGGGGTGGAGGGGCCGGGGGTGGTGAAGTGGCGCTTCTCGTAGAACTCCCGGTAGTTCGGCAGATGGAGCTTGGGGCTCAGTGCGAGGACCCGGCCGCGGTGGATCGACACCGCGCAGTTGTACAGGGCGCCGCCATGGCGGATCGGCGCGCCGACGATGAGGATCGGCGCGAACTCGGCGCTCGCGGCCGCGATCCGCCCGATCGCGGCGTCGACCTCGTCGAGGAGGACGTCTTGGAGGAGGAGATCGTCGATCGCATACCCGGACAGGCACAGTTCGGGGAAGACGACGAGGGCCGTGCCGCACTCATCGGCCTCGCGCGCCACCGAAATCACCTCGCGGGCGTTGAGATCGGGCTGGGCAGGGTGAACGGGAATAGTTGCGGTGGCGACGCGCGCGAAGCCCTGGTCGTAGAGCGAATGGAAGTTCACGGTTCCTCCTCATGGGGTCGGTGCCATTATCGCCGACAAAGGCACGCGGCAGTGTGCGAAGGATTCGCCCCTATCGCCCACCGCCCCCGCTGAACTGCGCGACAAGCGGGACGCTCAGCGGGGGCGGCGGGGCAATAGCGCGTCGAGGGGCGCTCACACGAGGGTGAGGGCCTGGCGGGCGATCGCGAGTTCCTCATTCGTCGGGAAGACGACGAGCGTCACCGTCGAATCCGATGCCGACACGATGCGGGGCTCGCCGATGCGCCCCTCGTTCTTTTCCACGTCGATCTTCACGCCGAAGGGTGCGAGCGCTTCGGCGAGCTCACGACGGACTCTCCAGTCGTTCTCGCCGATCCCGGCGGTGAATGTGATGACGTCGAGACCCCCGAGTTCAGCGGTGTAGGCGCCCACGTACTTGAGGAGACGGTTGATGTACACATCCATGGCGACGCGGGCGCGGTGCTGGCGCTGAGGATCCGACGAGTCGGCGATCATTGCCCACACGGAGCGCATATCGGACTCACCGGTCATGCCCTTCATGCCGGACTTCTTGTTGAACAGGGTGTCGATCTCATCAATGGACATATCGGCCTGGCGCGCCAGGTGGAACACCGTCGCCGGGTCGATATCCCCGGTGCGGGTGCCCATGACGAGCCCCTCCAGGGGAGTGAGGCCCATCGACGTGTCAATGGCCTTGCCGTTCTTGATCGCGGAGGCCGAGGCGCCGTTGCCGAGGTGGAGGACGATCTGCTTGAGATCACCGCGGCCCAGCATCGCCGAGATCTCCTTCGACACGAACTGGTGAGACGTTCCATGCGCGCCGTAGCGGCGAACCGAGTACTTCTCGGCGACTTCGGTATTGATCGCGTAGGTCGCGGCCCTGTCCGGGAGGGATTGGAAGAAGGCGGTGTCGAAGACGGCGACGTGGGGGATGTCGGGCATGAGTGCGCGTGCGACGTCGATGCCCTTGAGGTGGGCGGGATTGTGCAGGGGGGCGAGCGGGCAGAGCTGCTCGATGCGGTCGCGGATCTCATCGGTGATGAGGGCGGGGCCGTCGAAGTACTTGCCGCCCTGAACGATGCGGTGGCCGACGGCCACGATGCCCGCCTCATCGAGGGCGGGGCCCTGCTCGTCGAAACAGCGCAGGACCTCTCGCATGCCGACGGTGTGGTCCGGAACGGGCAGGTCCTCTTCGGTGACAGATGCACCATTGGCGTGCTTGATAGCCCCCATCGGGTCGCCGATGCGCTCAACGAGACCCTTGGCGAGGGCGTCGCCGGTCGCGGGGTCGACGAGCTGGTACTTGATGGAGGAGGAGCCGGAGTTGATGACGAGGACGGTCTGGGACACGCTGAGGCCTTTCAGAGCGGGACGAGTGAGCGAGGGGATGGAAGAGCGGGGGCCTGCCCAGGCCCCCGCCGGGCGGTCAGCCCTGCGCCTGGACGGCGGTGAGGGCAACGGTGTTGACGATGTCGTCGACGAGGGCGCCGCGCGACAGGTCGTTGACCGGTTTGTTGAGGCCCTGGAGGACGGGGCCGACTGCGACTGCGCCGGACGAGCGCTGTACCGCTTTGTAGCCGATATTGCCAGCTTCGAGCGAAGGGAACACGAATACGGTGGCCCGTCCGGCAACCGCGGAGTCGGGCAGCTTCTTCGCGGCAACGGCTGCGTCGACGGCTGCGTCGAACTGGATCGGCCCTTCGATCGCGAGCTCGGGGGCCTTCTCCCGGGCGAGGCGGGTCGCCTCGATGACGGCGTCGACGTCCGGGCCGGAACCCGAGTCGCCGGTCGAATAGGACAGCATCGCGACCTTCGGGGCGACGCCGAATTGGGCGGCGGTCTTCGCCGAGGAGATCGCAATATCGGCGAGCTGCTCGGGCGTCGGGTTCGGGTTGACGGCGCAATCGCCGAAAGCCCAGACACGATCCTTCATGAGCATGAGGAAGATCGAGGAGACGATCGACACGCCCGGAGCGGTCTTGATGATCTGGAAGGAGGGGACGATCGTGTGCGCTGTCGTGTGCGCGGCACCCGAGACCATGCCATCGGCGTCGCCCATATGCACCATCATCGTGCCGAAGTACGAGACATCGGCGACTTTGGCGTGCGCCTGCTCCAGGGTGACGCCCTTCTTGGCGCGCAGGCGCGCGAACTCTTCGGCGTACTTGACGCGAAGCTCGGGGTCGTCGACGGAGACGATGCGCGCGGCGCTCAGATCGATGCCGAGTTCCCCGGCGCGGTCGGCCACCTGATCGGCGTCGCCGACGAGGATGACATCGGCGATGCCGCGGGCGAGCACCTCGGCTGCGGCGAGGAGCACCCGGTCGTCCTCGGGCTCGGGCAGGACGATGCGCTTGCGGTCGGCCCGTGCGCGGTCGATAAGGTCCGCCTGGAAGGCGAGGGGAGTGACGGCGCGCGCCTTGGGAGCATCGGCGAGGATCGCGGGGGCGTCGTCGGCGGGCAATGCGATGACCGGGACCTCAGACTCGACGAGGCCGGCGATGGCGCGGGGGAGCGCGACGGCGCTGAGTGTCGCCTCGTGTGCGCGTGCGCGGGATGCAAAAACGCTGATCTCGTGGGAGAGGAGATCAGCGGAGACGCCTTCGGCGTCAAGGACGAGGATCACGCCCGTCTGCGCGCTCGCTGCGAGATCGAGATCCCAGCCGATGGCGTCGAAGGTGCGAGCGTCGATCTCGTCCACTCCGTCAATGACGACTGCATCGGCATCGACCGCGCGGACGGCTTCGAGGACCGCGGGAAGAGCAGTGAGAGGAGAGGCCGCTACTGCGGAGGCGCTCTGCGACTCGAGGGCTCCCAGACGGGCGACAGTGCCGGACTGTGCGAGTAGTTCAGTGAGGTCATCTGCGAAGGCGCGTGCGGCATCAGCTGAACCGGGCCCTACAACGATGTAGCGGGAAGTCACGGAGGCTCCTTTTTGATGAAAACGTTCGCGGCTCGTCTCGCCGCATGAACATCGTAACGCTGCTGGGACTCGCGGGTGCCAGCCAGAGATGTGATGAATGTTCCCAACAACTACCCTTGAATGCGTGAGCGACAACAACACAGTCGAAGCGCCGACGCCGTGGTGGCACTGGGCGACGCTCGTCCTCGCCGTCGTCTCAGTCGCGGTGGCTGCGATCAGTGCGGCGCTTAACCACCCGCACCGGGCGGTCCTCGTCATTTCGGGGACTCTCATCGTGTTGGCCGTCGCGCGCCTCGCAATCCCAGGCCGCCCCTGGTTCGCCTCCCGCAATCGCCTCCTCGACGCAGCCGTCTACACGGCCCTCTCCCTGCTCATCTGGTACTTCGCCGAATACACGGCAACGATGGGGCTCACCTGATCGTCGCCCCGGCATCATGGATGAGCCCAGCCTCCGGCGCCTCTTTCCAGTACTCTGCGAGTGACGAATAATGCCCCGGGCGGACCCTCGCCCGGATCACAGCGGAGGACTCATGTCGAAGATCAAGGTTGAAGGCCCGGTCGTCGAACTCGACGGCGATGAAATGACGCGGATCATCTGGCAGTTCATCAAAGAGCGACTCATCCACCCCTATCTCGATATCGACCTGCGCTATTACGACCTGTCGATTCAGAACCGCGACGCCACCGACGATCAGGTGACGATCGACGCCGCGAATGCCATCAAGGAGCACGGCGTCGGCATCAAATGCGCGACCATCACCCCCGATGAGGCGCGCGTCGAAGAGTTCGGCCTCAAGAGCATGTGGACAAGCCCCAATGGCACTATCCGCAATATCCTCGGCGGCGTGGTTTTCCGCGAGCCGATCATCATGCGCAATGTACCCCGCCTGGTCCCCGGCTGGACGAAACCCATCGTGGTGGGCCGCCACGCATTCGGCGACCAGTACAAGGCGACCGACTTCAAGGTCCCGGGCGCAGGGACCGTCACCCTCACCTTCACGCCCGATGACGGGTCCGAGCCGATCGAGCACGAGGTCGTGCGCATTCCCGAGGGCGGGGGCGTTACCATGGGCATGTACAACTTCAACGAGTCGATCGCCGACTTCGCCCGCGCCTCCTTCGCCTACGGCCTCAAACGCGGATACCCCGTGTACCTGTCGACGAAGAACACGATCCTCAAGGCCTACGACGGCGCATTCAAGGACATTTTCGCCGACGTCTTCGAACGCGAATACAAGGAGCGCTTCGACGCGGCGGGCCTCACCTACGAGCATCGCCTCATTGACGACATGGTCGCCTCCGCCCTCAAGTGGGAGGGCGGTTACGTGTGGGCGTGCAAGAACTACGACGGCGACGTGCAGTCCGACACCATCGCCCAGGGTTTCGGCTCTCTCGGGCTCATGACCTCCGTCCTCGTGACGCCGGACGGGCGCACCATGGAGGCCGAGGCCGCCCACGGTACGGTGACCCGCCACTACCGTCAGCACCAGGCGGGCAACCCGACGTCGACGAACCCGATCGCGTCGATCTTCGCGTGGACGCGCGGGCTCGCCCACAGGGGGATGCTCGACAACACCCCCGAGGTCGCTGCTTTCGCCCAGAGCCTTGAGAATGTCGTCATTTCGACCGTCGAGGGCGGACAGATGACGAAGGACCTTGCCATCCTTATCGGCCCCGACACCGAGTGGCTCACCACCGAGCAGTTCCTCACCGTTCTCGACGAGAACCTCGCGGCGGCACTTGCCTGAGCCCGCGTGATGCGGGGTGCCGTGGGCTCCCACCGCACCCCGCATCATCTGTTGAACGGGCGCCCAGTGCCCGCGATGTGGGCTCGTTAGCGCCATAATTTGGACATTAGGCATTCTTGACCGTACCCATCCGTCGTTTTGACGCAAGGACTTCACATGCGCACGTTTATCGAAAAGACCGGCATTCTCTTCTGGGTGCTGACCGCGATCATCCTCGCCCTTGTACTCGGCTCGATCACCATTGGGGACACCCATCTGGTTCCGCAGTCCGTCGGGCGCGTCTTCGCGACCTTCTCGACGCTGTTCAGCCAGTTCCTCTCCTTCTCGATCCCGCTCATCATCATCGGCCTCGTCACCCCCGCCATTGCCGACCTCGGTCGCGGCGCTGGCAAGTGGCTGGGGGTCACCGCGGCGATCGCCTACGGATCGACCCTCTTTTCCGGTTTCATCACCTACCTGGCGTGCGCATCCGTCTTTCCTGTTCTGTTGACGGGCTCGACTCTCGATGATGTCGCAGAACCCGGATCCGCTCTCGACACCTACTTCACGGTGGAGATGCCGGCCGCGGTTCCCGTAATGACGGCGCTGCTGCTCTCCTTCGTTGTCGGCATCGGGCTTGCCATGGTGCCCCGCGGCGTGCTGCGCAAGGGCTTCATCGAGTTCCGCGCCATCATCACGAAGCTCATTGAGCGCATCATCATCCCACTCCTGCCGCTGCACATCTTTGGCATCTTCCTCAACCTCACCTATACCGGTGAGGCGTGGGAGATCATGAAGACCCTGGTCCGTGTCGTCGTGGTCGTCCTCCTTCTCGAGGTTGTCATCCTCCTCAGCCAGTACCTCACGGCCGGTGCGATCGGCAGGAAGAATCCCTTCACGGCACTCGTGACGATGATGCCCGCCTACCTGACGGCTCTGGGCACATCCTCCTCGGCGGCGACGATCCCCGTCACCCTGCGCCAGGCGAAGAAGAACGGCGTGTCTGACGCCGTCGCATCCTTCACGGTTCCGTTGTGCGCCACCATCCACCTCGCGGGCTCGACCTCGAAGATCTTCGCCTTCGCCTTCGCGATCGCCTTCACCCAGGGGATCAACGTCTCCCTCGTCCAGTGGGTCGGCTTCATCTTCATGCTCGGTATCACCATGGTCGCCGCGCCCGGCGTCCCCGGCGGTGCGATTATGGCGGCAACGGGCCTGTTGTCCTCCATGCTCGGCTTCTCCGATGCGCAGGTCGCGCTCATGATCGCCACCTACATCGCTCTCGACTCCTTCGGCACAGCCACCAATGTCACGGGCGACGGAGCAATTGCAATCGTCGTCGATCGTCTCGCCGGCGGCAAGATCGGTGCAGAGGCAGATCCTGAGAACACCCGCGAGCTCTCCTTCGACGGCATGGCCTACCTCGACAAGGTCTCCGTTGAGGGCGTCGTCTCCCAGGAGGAACTCTCCGCCTCCGCGGCAGCGAACCAGACGGACTGACCGCTTCACACGCCGCCCTCGGCGCCGTTGAAGGCGCAACGGGGGCGGTCGGCGCATCCGAGAGTGCTACCCGGACATCGCGCGTTCCGAATCGCAGCCGGAAAGCCCCTTGACAAGGGATAATCGTAGGGATGCGTCAATTGTGATCGAGATGAGGAAAACAATGTCGACGAATGATCCGCGCTACGGCTCCCAGTCTGGCGCTCAAGGACCAGAGGGGATGCAGTGGTCGCAACCCGTGTCATCCCCCGAACAACCGATGCAACCCCCGACGGGGCAGCCGTCATCGCAGCCCGCAGTTCCAACGAATCCCTATGCTGTGCCGCAACCCGGTTGGGCACAGCCCTCCCAGGTGTCGTCCGCATCGGCTCAGCAGGCGCCCGTCCCGGGTTCCGCCCAGCAGGTGCCGCTCCCCGGCCAACAGCCCTACGCTCAGGGCCAGCAGCCCCATGCGCAGGGGCGACCGATGGGCGTCGTTCCGCCGGTGGGAGCCGCTCCTGCGAAGAAGAGCAATACGGGCCTGATTGTCGGGATCCTGATCGCCGTCGCAGTGGTCTTGATCGGCGGGTTCGTGGCGCTCGGCTTCGTCGTCAATTCGATCATGAAGGCAGTCGAGACCACGACTGATCCCTTCACATCCAACCCCCCGACCACCTCGCCGTCGACGACTGATCCCTCGACTGCATTGCCCTCGATCAGCGAGAAGATCTCTCTGGATCAGACGGCCAGCGTCGGAGATTGGGAGGTGCACGTCGACGGTTACACGCCGGACGCCACCGCCGACGTGGCCGCCGCCTATGTCGGGAACGAGCCTGCGGGGACCGGCAATGTCTACACGATGGTTCACCTGACAGTGACATACCGGGGAACCAGCGGGGCTAACGGGAACTACCTCTCCATGGACCTCGACCTCGTATCCGAATCCGGTACAACCCGCGGCTGGTTCGAAGGCAGCGCGAGTGTCTTGGGCCCCGACGACATCTTCGCGCGCGACACCGTCATATCACCCGGGCAGAGCGTGACCGGGAACATCGTCTACGAGGTGCCCCGCGATGAGACATTCACGGCATTGCGAGTGGGCGATGAAACGGGTCAATTCGTCGATATCCCCCTTCGATGAGAGGGCAGCGGACAGCGGGTACGTCGTGCCCGATGCCGTGAGACTCCCGGGTGCCCGGCTGCAATCGCAGCCGGGCACCCGCATATGGCACTGGACCTGTGAGCGTAGCGCAATAGACTAGGGGCATAGTGCGCGCATGGGGGCGCGCACTCGCAGAATGGAGCGACTTCCCATGACGATACCAGCGACACTCACCGCGACCAGCGACTTTCGGATCGGCGTCCTCACATCCGGCGGCGATGCACAGGGCATGAACGCAGCGGTGCGCGCAGTCGTCCGCACCGCGCTCGCCGTCGGGGCCCAGCCCTACGCCGTCCTCGAAGGATGGGCAGGGGCCGTTAAGGGCGGGGACTCGGTCAAGAAGCTCGGATGGTCCGACGTCTCATCGATCCTCTCCGAAGGGGGAACGGTCATCGGCACGGCCCGCTGCCCGGAATTCCGCGAATACGAGGGGCGGCACGCGGCGGCGAAGCACCTGCTCGAACACGGAATAGACCGGCTCGTCGTCATCGGCGGCGACGGCTCCCTCTCCGGCACCAACGAGTTCCGCACGGAATGGCCCCAGCACGTGCGTGAGCTCGTCGACGAGGGCGTCATCAGCGAAGAAGAGGCAGCAGCACACCCCGCGCTCATTGTCGTCGGCCTCGTCGGCTCCATCGACAACGACATGGTCGGTACCGATATGACAATCGGCGCGGATACCGCCCTTCACCGCATCGTCGACGCCCTCGACCAACTCACATCCACCGCCGCATCCCACCAGCGCACATTCGTCGTTGAAGTGATGGGGCGCCACTGCGGATACCTGCCGCTCATGGCGGCCGTGGCGGGCGGAGCCGACTACGTCTTCACCCCCGAGAATCCCGCGGGACCCGGCTGGGAGGACGACCTCGCCGAACATCTGCGCCTCGGACGCGAGGCGGGGCGCCGCGAGTCGATCGTCCTCGTCGCTGAGGGTGCTACCGACCGCGACGGCAACCTTCTCACGACTCAGCACATCGCCGACGCCATCACTGAGAAGACCGGTGAAGATGCGCGCGTCACCATCCTCGGCCATGTACAGCGCGGCGGCTCGCCCTCTGCCTACGACCGGTGGATGTCCTCGCTGCTCGGCTATGCGGCCGTCCAGGAGATCCTCACCCGTACAGCCGACGATGTGCCCTTCATCCTCGGAGTGCGCCACAACCGCGTCACCCGCATTCCACTGATGAAGGCGGTCGCCGATACCCGCGCCGTCAAGGACTTCATCGCCGCCGGGGACTTCTCCGCTGCTCAGGCATCCCGAGGCCCCTCCTTCTCCGCGATGGTCGGAGTCAACGACATCCTCTCCACCCCTCCTCAACTCACTCCCGAACCCTCGGGCACCCCGCAGCGCATCGCGATCCTGCACGCGGGCGGCCTCGCACCGGGTATGAATACGGCCGCACGGGCGGCCGTGCGCCTGGGCATCGCCCGCGGCTGGACGATGCTCGGAATCGACGGGTCCTGGAAGGGCCTCGCCGATAACCGCGTCCGGGAACTCACCTGGGGCGACGTCGAGGGATGGGCGTTCAAGGGCGGTGCGGAACTCGGCACCAAGAGGGAGGTCCCCGAGATTGAGCAGTTCTACGCCCTCGGGCGCGCTATTGAGCGCAACGACATCAATGCGCTCATCGTCATCGGAGGTCTCAACGCCTACCTCGCGGTTCATGCGATGACCTCCGAAAGGGACCGGTACCCCGCGTTCCGCATCCCCATGGTCCTCGTCCCGGCGTCAATCGACAACAACCTGCCCGGATCGGAGTTGTCCATCGGCGCCGACACCGCTCTCAACAACGCGGTGTGGGCCCTCGACAGGATCAAGGAATCCGCGGCTGCGACTAAGCGCTGTTTCGTGGCCGAACTCATGGGGCGCCGCTGCGGCTACCTCACCCTCATGTCCGCCCTCGCTTCCGGCGCTGAGTACATGTACCTCAACGAGGACGACGTCACCCTTGAGCAGATTGCGGAAGACACCTCCCGCATGGTCGACAGCTTCGATGAGGGCCGCAGGCTGTTCCTCGTCCTCGTCAACGAGGCAATGTCGAAGTTCTACAACAGGGAGTTCCTCGCCTCCGTGTACGAGGCCGAGGCCGACGGCAAGTACGACGTGCGCAACTCCGCCCTCGGGCACCTCCAGCAGGGCGGCGCACCGAGCCCCTTCGATCGCCTGTTGGCCACACGGCTGGCCAACCGGGCACTCGACCACCTTCAGAACCAGTTCACACGCGGCGAGGCCGAGGGGGTGTACATCGGACAGGTCCGCAACAAGATCGAGGCCAGGCTGGTGAAGAACATGTTCGACGACCTCGATATCTCCAACCGCAGGCCCTTCGACCAGTGGTGGCGCGAGCTCACTCCGATCCAGCGGATTGTCTCCATGCGCAATAGTGGGACAATGGCCCTACCGATCTCTATCGCCGACGCCGATGCGTGACAGACGCTGACTGACAAGGAGACACGCATAATGAGTGAATTCCCCGCGATCGACCCGACAATGACCCCAGCCTGGGAGGCACTGGACACACACGCCGACGAATTCGACCCCGACCTGCGCGCATGGTTCGACGCCGACCCCGAGCGCGCGGCGAAGTGGACAAGGACTGCGGGCGACCTGCACGTCGACCTGTCGAAGAACCTCATCACCGAGGATGTCCTCGAAGACCTGCTCGCCCTTGCCGAACAGACCCGGGTGCTCGAATTGCGCGACCAGATGCTCGCAGGCGCCCACATCAACGTCACCGAGGATCGGGCGGTCCTGCACACGGCGCTGCGCCGCCCCAGCGACGACACTCTCGTCGTTGACGGACACGACGCCATCGAGGACGTCCACGACGTCCTCGCGAAGGTCTACGACTTCGCCGAGCGCGTCCGCTCGGGGGAGTGGACGGGCATCACCGGCAAGCCGGTGGCAACGATCGTCAACGTCGGAATCGGCGGCTCCGACTTGGGCCCCGTCATGGCGTATGAGGCCCTCAAGCCCTATGTGCGCTCCGGCCTCGAATGCCGCTTCATCTCCAATATCGACCCGACGGATGCCGGGGAGACCACGAAGGACCTGGATCCCGAGACCACGCTCGTCATCGTCGCCTCCAAGACCTTCACGACCCTGGAGACCATTACCAACGCGAAGGTTGTGCGCGACTGGTTCCTCTCCGTCCTGCGCGACCGTGGCATCATCGCCGATGAGGCGGGCGTAAAGGAGGCGATCGCCAAGCACTTCGTCGCCGTGTCGACCGCCCTCGACAAGGTCGCGGAGTTCGGCATTGACCCCGATAACGCTTTCGGATTCTGGAACTGGGTCGGGGGCCGCTACTCCGTCGACTCCGCGGTCGGCGCATCGCTGGCCGTGGCGATCGGACCCGATCGCTTCGCCGAGTTCCTCGACGGCTTCCACACGATGGACCGCCACTTCGCCCAGGCCTCTGCCCGGGACAATGTTCCCCTCCTCATGGGCCTGATCAACGTGTGGTACTCGAACTTCCTCGGCGCGGACACCCACGCGGTCCTGCCGTATTCGCAGTACCTCCACCGTTTCCCCGCCTACCTCCAGCAGCTCACCATGGAGTCCAATGGCAAGTCGGTGCGCAGGGACGGGGCCCCCGTCACCTACGACACCGGCGAGGTCTTCTGGGGCGAGCCCGGCACGAATGGTCAGCACGCCTTCTACCAGCTCATCCACCAGGGCACGAAGATGATCCCCTGCGATTTCATCGCCTTCGCGAATCCGACGTGGCCTTTGTCGGATGGGGGCGCGGATATGCATGAGCTGTTCTTGTCGAACTTCTTCGCGCAGACGAAGGCCCTCGCCTTCGGCAAGACCTCCGACGAGGTTCGCGCCGAAGGCACGCCCGAGCACATCGTCGCGGCACGCGTCTTCGACGGCAATCGCCCGACCACGTCACTCATGGCCGCCCGTCTGACGCCGTCGGTGCTCGGCCAACTCATCGCCCTGTATGAGCACATCACCTTCGTCCAGGGCGCCGTGTGGGGCATCGACTCCTTCGACCAGTGGGGCGTCGAGCTCGGCAAGGTCCTCGCCAAGCAGATCCTCCCTGCGATCGAGGGCAATGGAGACGCGCTGGACGCTCAGGACTCTTCGACGCGCAGTCTCATCGAGTTCTACCGCGCCAACCGCGCCTGACTCATCAACTGACGGGGCCCGCGATCGCGCGGCCCCGTCAGGGGACGAAGTCGGTGAGGGGACTCATCGCCTCGACGGCGATGTGATCGTCCGTGCCGCGCTCTCCTTTCGCAGCGACCCGCGCTGCGGCGAGGTGCTCATCGGAATGGAGGCGCAGCGCCTCGGGAGAGGTCGTGGTCGCAAGGCGGCGCTTCGCCTCGTCCACATCGAAATCTGCTGCGGGCCACTGCGGGTCGACGTCCTCCAACGTGCGAACGAGGAGTTCTTGCACTGCAAGGCGCGCGTACCACTTGTGATCCGCGGGGACAACATACCATGGCGCCACACGGGTCGATGTGCGGCGCAACACCTCCGAATACGCCTCCTGGTAGGAATCCCAGTGCGTGCGCGTATCGAGATCGCCCATTGAGAACTTCCACTGCTTATCCGCCCTCTCGAGGCGCTCGGCAAGGCGTTTCCCCTGTTCCCTGTAGGAGACGACGAGACAGACTTTGACGATCCTCATGCCCGTACGGGTCGCCTCTGCCTCCATCTCGTAGATATCGTGGTATCGGCGGTTGAGTTCGTCCTCGGAGGCGATGAACGCGGACTCCTCGCCGGTGAGGGCGAGCGCAGTCGGCACGAGGAGGTCCTCATAGTGCGAGCGGTCGAAGACGCCGATGTACCCCGCGCGGGGCAGGCGGGGGCGGATACGCCACAAGAAGTCGTGGGCCCGCTCCTCCTCGCTGGGAGCCTTGAAAGCGGCGAGGGCGATGCCCTGCGGATCAACCTGCCCGATGACGTGGCGGACGATACCGCCCTTTCCGGCAGTATCGAGTCCCTGCAGAATGAGCAGGACGGAATCGGATGCGCCCTCTTTGGATGCGGCGTAGAGGCGCTCTTGAAGCTCGGAGAACTCGGCTCCCCGCGCCGCGAGAACCTTCAGGCTCTTCTTCTCAGACCCGGACCATCCTGGTGTCGCATCCCGCGTGAAACCGGTGAGAGTGAAGTCGGGGCCGATGGACAGCACCTCGCGCGGATCTTGGATCCAGCCGCCCGGCTTCTTCGAGGACGACCGCGCATCCTCGCTGATCCTCTTCGAGCGGGCGATTGCTTTCGCACGAGCCCTCTCTTCGGCCTTCGCCCTCTTACGATCCTTCTTCGCGCCCATGTGACAGCCCCTTCAAAGAACCCGGCGAATGATATGAGCAGATGGATCAACTTTAACCATGGCCCAGATCACGCGCAGCACTAATGGCCATTGGGACTGCTAGCCGTGCATCCCGGGCACCCTCGGCTTTAGGCTTAGAACAACAGTGAGCGGTCGATACCGCCACTAGTCGGCGCCGATGCCCGGCGCCGTTGATCACTATGAATGGAGTGCCGCATCATGGCAGAACCCCGCATCGTCACCGTCACCGGCGCGGCCGGCAATATCGGCTACGCCCTGCTGTTCCGTATCGCATCCGGACAGCTCTTCGGTCCTGATGTACCCGTCAAACTCCACCTCCTTGAAATCCCCCAGGCGGTCAAGGCTGCAGAGGGCACCGCAATGGAGCTCGACGACTGCGCATTCCCAACCCTTGCAGGCGTGGAGATCTTCGACGACGCCACCAAGGCATTCGAGGGAAGCAACGTCGCCTACCTCGTGGGTGCGATGCCGCGCCGCCAGGGAATGGAGCGCGCTGACCTGCTCGAAGCCAATGCGGGCATCTTCGGCCCACAGGGCAAGGCGATCAATGATGGCGCTGCGGATGACGTGCGCGTCCTCGTCGTCGGCAATCCTGCCAACACCAACGCCACCATCGCCCAGAATGCGGCCCCGGATGTCCCGGCAGGCCGCTTCACCGCGATGATGCGCCTCGACCACAACCGCGCCGTCGCGCAGCTCGCCCACAAGACCGGCGCCGCCGTCGCTGACATCAAGAACGTCGTCGTGTGGGGCAACCACTCCGCCGACCAGTACCCGGATGTGTCCTACGCGACCGTCGCCGGCACACCCGCCGCCGAGCTCGTCGACGAGGCGTGGCTCACCGAGACCTATCGTCCGGTCGTCGCTAAGCGCGGCGCCGCCATCATCGAGGCGCGAGGCGCCTCCTCGGCGGCCTCCGCTGCGAATGCTGCGATCGACCACATGTACTCGTGGATTCACGGTACGTCCGAAGGCGAGTGGGTGACCGCCGGCGTCATGTCCGATGGTACGCACTACGGTGTCCCCGCAGGCTTGTGCTACGGCTTCCCCGTCACCTCTGACGGCGGCGAGTGGCAGATCGTCGACGGACTGGAGATCTCCGAGGCGACCCGCGGCGGCATTGACCACAACATCAAGGCCCTCCGGGAAGAGTACGACGCTGTCAAGGAGCTCGGCTTCATCAAGTGAATCGGGCCTGAGTCGCTGCGGCGGCATTGAGGCGCAGGGGCCCCGCGGGAACTCACCCGCGGGGCCCCTGCGCATTCACTGATTTACGTGACCGGGGTCGTCGGCCTGCAGGGCGCCGCGCCCCGGTTGCCCGCAGCGGCGATCCGCGGGGACGCGAAGGGGATCGCACGGGGTGCACAGCGTAGCCTCATTCCGCTCCCGGTACGACCGTGCAACAAAAGTGCGCGGGAGTGCGCTCCGCACCTGGGTGCACGGCACTCGTCGGCGCCGATTCCTTTGGAAGACTGGACGTCATCGCGTGACGACGAGCCGGATTCCAACGGCTCGCGACACGAGCCGACAAGGAGGCGCCATGGGATTCAGGATCGTTGTCGCAGCCGATTCTGCGGGAGTGGACTACAAAGACATACTCAAGAAGGACCTTGAGGCCGATCCCCGTGTCGATGAGGTCATCGATGCGGGCGTCGCCCCCGGCGAGGATATCGATTACCCGCACGTCGCCGTCAAGGCCGCCCGGATGATCGCCGACGGGGCGGCCGATCGCGGCCTGTTCGTCTGCGGAACGGGAATGGGCGTGGCCATGGCCGCCAACACGGTGCCCGGGATTCGCGCGTCCGTCGCCCACGATTCCTTCTCCGTCGAACGACTTGTCTTGTCGAATGACGCGCAGGTCCTCACCTTCGGCCAGCGCGTCATCGGCATCGAACTCGCTCGGCGCCTCACCAAGGAATGGCTCGGATACGAGTTCGATCCGTCGTCCCCGTCCGCTCCGAAGGTGGCCGCCCTCGATGCGTACGACTCCGGTCGCGCGCCTTCCTCGCCCGTCGACCGCTGACGGACCCTGATCATGGGTGCCGTTCGTAATGCGAGCACGGACGGCGCCCGACCCCTCCCGCGGGAGGACGGCTCGCACCATCCCAATGAGCTGATGGGACCGATCCCCAGCCCCGATCTTCAAGGACGAAGACATGACACCTGATGCATTGATCACCTTCGCGAATATGGACGCCTTCTGGCTCCTGCTCGCCTTGGCCGGAGGCGCTTTCGGCGCTATGATCGGCGCGAATTTCGCATTCTCCTTCACCGGCGTCACCATCCTCCTCGGATTCGGCGTCGCAGCGGCGACAGGATCCACCGCGGCCCTCGACTACGTGTCCTTCGGACCGGTGTTCGGCCCTCATATCGCCTTCGCCGGCGGCGTTGCAGCAGCGGCCTACGCCGCGAAGAAGGGCTACCTCACAGCGGGCGGCAAGGACGTCAACAGCCCCCTTGCCGGCCTCGGACGCCCGGATGTCCTCCTCGTCGGCGCTGCCTTCGGCGCAGGCGGCTACATCTTCCAGAAGCTCGTCGCGCTCATCCCCTGGTTCGGGTCTCACACCGATTCCGTCGCCTTCACCGTCGTCTGCTCCGGCATCCTCGTGCGCATCATGTTCGGCAAGACGGGCGTCTTCCACTCGATCACCGAGCCCGAGGGCACGACTCGTTGGCTCGACTGGCAGGAGAGGCCCGGCCAGCTGCTCGCAGTCTCTGGCTTTTCGGGGCTCCTCGCAGCAGGAATCGCCACAATGCTCGTCGGCTACGTCGCGCCCAACTCCGCCAATCCGGCCGCCATCGTCGCCAATGCGCAGGTCATTCCGTTCGCGATCTCCGCAGTGTGCATCTTCTTCGTAGCAATGGGCATGAAGTTCCCGGTCACTCACCACATGACCATTACCGCGGGCCTGGCGGCCGTCCTATTTTTCAATGCGACCGGCTCCGGGTTCATCGCCGTCCTCGTCGGAGCCCTCTTCGGCGTCATCGCAGGGTTCGCCGGCGAGTACGCAGCCCGACTCGCCTACGCCCACGGCGATACTCACATTGATCCGCCCGCCGCGGTCATCTGGTTGATGAACACTCTCGTCGTCTCCTGCGCGATCCTCATCGCCTGACCCGCACTCCCGCTGAAAGGCAACGACATGACCGCCGCAGTCGCCCTCACCGCATGGCCCGAACGCCTCTACGACGGATACGTCTTCGACATGGATGGGACCGTCTACCTCGGAGACCATATCCTTCCGGGCGCGAAGCGCCTGGTGGAGGAGCTGCGGCGCCGGTCGATCCCCGTACGCTTCCTGTCCAACAACCCGACCAGGGACCCCGCCCAGTACGTCGAGAAACTGGCGAGACTGGGCATGCCCACGCCGATCGGGGAGATCGTCAACACCGTTGTCACGATGACCCGCTGGCTCACCGAGAACAAACCCGGGCAGGTCGTCTTCCCGATCGCCGAAGAGCCGCTCATCCGCGCGTTCACCGAGGCGGGCATTCCGATGAGCGACGACCCTGAGACGATCGACATCGTCGTCGCGTCCTATGACCGGACCTTCGACTATCGCAAGCTCCAGATCGCCTTCGACGCCATCTGGTTCCACAAGCGGGCCATCCTCGTGGCGACGAATCCCGATCGCTTCTGCCCCTTCCCGGGCGGACGCGGAGAGCCCGACTGCGCGTCCATCGTCGCAGCGATCGAAGCGTGCACGGGAACCACCTGCGAGATGGTCGCGGGCAAGCCGAATCCCGTGATGGCCGAAGCCGCCCTCGGCACTGCCGGCGTCGACCCGCGCAACTGCATCATGATCGGCGACCGGATCATGACCGACATCCGGATGGCCGTGAACACAGGGATGTTCTCCGCCATGCCCCTCACCGGTGAATCGACCCTCGAGGAGGCACTCGCGCTGCCCGAAGGCCAGCGACCCACACACGTCCTCGACCGCGTCGACCGACTCATCCCGAAGAGGATCTGGGATGAGCTCGGCTGGACCGAGGACAACGACCCCCTCATCTGATCCTCCCGATGAAACACTTCGATTCGCCACGACGCAGTGGCCCGACGAAAAGAGATCACTCATGGTTGTTCCCGGCTACGAAGGCCCGTATCTGATGGGATTCGACTACGGCACCGAGTCGTGCCGAGCCGCGCTCTTCGACCTCGCAGGACACCCCATCGCATTCGCGGCGACCCCGTACACGACGCACCACCCGCGCCCGGGATGGGCCGAACAGAGTCCGACCGACTGGTGGGACGCCATCATCGCCTCCAGCCGCAAGGTCCTCGAGGACACAGGCATCGCGCCGCACGAGATCGCGGGCATCTCCTACGACGCCACGACCATGACCGTCGTGGCCATGGATGAGAGCGGACACGAGTTGCGCCCTGCCATCATGTGGATGGATGTGCGGGCGACTGAGCAGGTCGCCCGCGCTGAGACCATCGACCACTGGGCGCGCTTGTACAACGGCGGCGGAACGATGCCCGCCACCGCGGAATGGTACCCCTTCAAGGCCGCATGGCTGCGCGAGAACGACCCCGAGACCTACAGGAGGGCCCACCGCCTCGTCGACGCCCCGGACTGGCTGACCTACAAGCTCACCGGCGAGTGGACCGCCAATATCAACTCCGCCGCGCTGCGCATGTACTACAACCGCGATGAGGGCGGCTGGCCGATCGAGTTCTACGAGCACATCGGGTGCGGCGACGTCTTCGACAAGATCCCCGAACGCGTCGTCGACCTCGGCGCGCCGATCGGAGGGCTGTCGCCCTCCGCCGCACACGACCTCGGCCTTCTGCCCGGCACACCCGTCGCACAGGGGTGCGCCGATGCCTGGGCGGGGCAGATCGGGCTCGGCGTGGTCTCGCCCGGCAAGACCGCTATCATCACCGGTTCCTCCCACGTCATCACCGGTCAGAGCGCGCATCCCCTCCACGGCGAGGGATTCTTCGGCGGCTACACCGACGGCGTCCTGCCCGGGCAGTACACCTGCGAGGGCGGCCTCGTATCCTCCGGCTCCACGCTCAAATGGTTCAAGGACAACTTCTGCCGCGATCTCACCGGCGCAGCCGAGCGCCTCGGCATGAACCCCTACAAGATCTTGGACGAACGCGTCGCCGACATGCCCCCCGGATCGAACGGTCTCATCATCAACGAGTACTTCCAGGGCAACCGCACGCCGTACACCGACTCCAAGGCCCGAGGCATCATGTGGGGCCTTACGCTGGGGACCACGCCGGAGCAGGTCTACCACGCGATCGAGGAGGCAGTCTGCTTCGGAACCGCGCACGTGCTCAAGACCTTCGAAGACGCCGGCTTCACATCGACCGAACTGGTCGCCTGCGGCGGCGCCACCAAGTCCCGCGACTGGATGCAGATGCACTCCGACGTGACTGGGCTGCCCGTGACACTCACCGAGGTCGGCGACGCAGTGGTCCTCGGATCCTGCATGCTCGCCGCGGTCGGCGCGGGACACTACTCCAGCATCCAGGAGGCGGCGGCGTACATGGTGCGTGAAACGGACCGCATCGAGCCACGCGCGGATGTCCACGAGGAGTACCGGTTCTACTTCGAGAAGTACATGGAGACGTACCCGCAGATGCGGGACCTCTCCCACGAGATGGTCGATCACGTCGCGTGACGGGGGGCGAAGACGCATGTCAAGTACATTGATCACACGGGCCCTCGAGACGGCGACCGACACGAGGGACATCATCTTCGGCATGAATGTGCTCGAACGGACCGGCGACCTGTTCGCCCGGGTGTTCCCCGGAGCGAGGGCGCTGGTCGTTGCCGATGACAACACATTCGCGGCCGCCGGCCGGGCAGTCGTCGCCTCGCTCGCGGCTGCGGGAGTCGAGTCGGTGCAGGAGCCGTACATCTTCCCGGGGACGCCGACGCTGTACGCCGACTACGACAATGTCGAGATCCTGCGCGAGCACATCCGCCCCCTGGACAACACCGTCGTCTGCTCCATCGCGGCCGGCACGCTCAACGATATCGCGAAGCTCGCCTCGGGCGAGTTGGGGCGCCCGTATATGAATGTGTGCACCGCGCCCTCGGTCGACGGCTACGCCTCCTTCGGCGCCTCCATTTCCAAGGACGGCTTCAAGATCACGCGTGACTGCCCGGCCCCGGCCGCCCTCGTCGCCGATCTGGGGGTCATCGCAGCCTGCCCGAAACGGCTCATCGCCACCGGATACGGCGATCTCATCGAGAAGATCCCCGCAGGCGCCGACTGGATCATCGCCGATGAACTGGGCATCGAACCGATTGACGACTACGTGTGGGGACTCGTGCAAGGCCCGCTCGCCGATGCGCTCAAAGAACCGGGCAGGATCGGCGAGGGAGATCCCGAAGCGATCCGGGGCCTCGCCGAGGGCAACATCATGTCAGGCCTGGCAATGCAGGCGGCTCAATCGTCGCGCCCCGCCTCGGGCGCGGGGCATCAGTTCTCGCACGTGTGGGAGATGGAGGGTCACGGCCTCGACTGGGAGCCGCCCCTGTCGCACGGCATGAAGGTCGGCATCGGCACCGTCGCATCATGTGCGATCTGGGAGAGGGCACTCGCCATCGACATGGACGCCGTCGACGCGGAGGCGATCGTCGCCGCCGCGAAGTCCGATGAGCAGATCGAGGCGCGCGTGCGGGCCCTCCTCATCCCTCGGATCGCACAGGAGGCGGTCACTCACTCCGTGTTCAAGAACCTCACGGGCGATGAGCTGCGTGAGCGCGTGCGGGCGATCCGTGAGTCATGGCCGCGCATCGTCGAACGAGTCCGCCCGCAGCTCATCACCGCTGATGAGGCGGCGGCGCGCCTCAAAGCGGTCGGAGCCCCCTATCACCCCGAGATGATCGGGATCGATATGGACCGTTTCCGCCAGACCCATTTCAAGGCTCAGATGATCCGCCCCCGCTACACGATCATCGACCTCCTCACCGACCTGGGCATGTTCGAGGAGGTCGTTGACGGCCTCTTCGCCCCGGACGGCTACTGGGGCGCCCACCCGCACCCGGAACAGTCCTGATACGAGCGGAGCCCACGGGCCCCGCTCAACGGCGCACAACAGCGCACCCTCCGCCTGCGCATGCAGGAAGAGCCCCTCCGGGGCATTGATGAAGGAAGACTCATGGTCAATGACGATCGCACTCAGACATACACCCTCGGCCTCGACTTCGGCACCCTCTCCGTGCGCGCCGCCGTCGTCCGCGTGAGCGACGGCTGCGTCATCGCCGATGCGGTGAGCGAATACGCGACCCCCATCATGGATCGCTCCCTGACTGTCGGCGACGGCCGGGCACTGCCCCCCGACTTCGCCCTCCAAGTCCCCCGGGACTATCTCGCCGCCATGTGCGAGGCCGTGCCGACGGCCATCGAGAGGGCGGGCGTGCGCGGCGCCTCCATCGTCGGCATCGGCATCGACGCGACCTCGGCGACCGTGATCGCTACCGATGACCAGGGCACTGCGATGTGCGAATACCCCGAGTTCGTCAATGAGCCCCATGCCTACCTTAAGCTGTGGAAGCACCACGGGGCCGTTGAGCAGGCCGACCGCATTGTCTCCCTCGCCCGTGAGCGGGGCGAGGGGTGGTTGTCGAGATACGGCGGCGTCCTCTCACCCGAAATGCTCCTCCCGAAAGTCCTCGAGACCTTCGAGAAGGCTCCAGGGCTCTATGCGGCGACTGGTGAGTTCGTCGACCTCGTCGACTGGATCACGTGGGAACTGTCCGGCACCCTCGCGTACTCGGCGTCCGACTCCGGCTACAAGCGCATGTATCAGGACGGGGCCTATCCGAGCGCCGACTTCCTCGAAGCGCTCGCCCCGGGATTCGGCTCCGTCTTCGTCGAGAAGATGAGCCACCCGATCGCCCGGCTGGGGGATCGGATCGGCGGACTCACCGATGACTACGCCGCAGTCTTCGGTATTCCCGCCGGAGTGGCGATCGCCACCGGTAACATCGACGCCCACGTGCAGTGCGTGTCCGTCGGAGCGGTCGAACCCGGCCAGCTCACCGGCATCCTGGGCACATCGAGCTGCTGGATCCTCCCGTCGGCGACTCTCGAGGACGTCCCCGGGGTCTTCGGAGTCGTCGACGGGGGCGTCAGCGCCGGCGCATGGGCCTACGAGGCGGGCCAGTCCGCCGTCGGCGATATCTTCGCCTGGTTCATCGACAACTGCGTCCCCGCCGACTACTTCGAACAGGCGCGGTCGCAGGACGTGTCGGTCCACCGGATCCTCGGCGCCAAAGCCGCCGATCAGCGGATCGGCGAGCACGGCCTCGTCGCCCTCGACTGGTGGAACGGCAATCGATCGATCCTCATGGATCCGAAGGCAACGGGAATGATCATCGGGCAGACTCTCGCCTCGACACCCGAGGACCAGTACCGCGCCCACCTCGAGTCGACGGCCTTCGGGGCGCGTCGGATCATTGAGAACTTCGAGGCGCACGGCGTCCCCGTCACGGAGATCCGCATCGCCGGCGGCCTCCTCAAGGACGAGTTCCTCATGCAGATGTACGCCGACATCACGCGCCGCCCGCTGCGCACCGCCCGCACCATGCAGGCGGGCGCCCACGGATCGGCGATTTTCGCGGCCGTCGCCGCGGGGGTCTACGCGGATGTCGAAACGGCGGTTGGGGCGATGGCGGGAGTCTCCCAGACCGTGTACGAACCGCGGGCGGAGGCGAGCGCGGAATACGACGAACTCTACGCTGAGTACACGCGTCTCTACGAGCACTTCGGTCATGAGGATGCCGTCATGCACCGTCTCAAAAGGATCCGCGCGAACGCGCTGGCCCGCCGCTGAGGTGCCCGATTCAATCGGACTCGCAACAGGAAGCACGGGGGATTTCCATGGAAGGCGCTCGCGAATCGCAGGTCCTGCGCGCGGCACAACTCTACTACTACGAGAACCTCACGCAAGGGGCGATCGCGGATCGTATGGGGTGTACGCGCTGGACGGTGGGGCGCCTCCTGGAGGAGGCGCGCAAGTCGGGGATCGTGCGGATCACGATCACCCATCCCCAGGCCCGCGTCCGCCCGCTCGAGAAGCAGCTCGCAGCGGCGTTCGGCATCGACACCATCATCGTCATGAGTTCGCAGGAGTCGGATGCCGCCACCGGGGCACTCGTCGCGGCATCCGCCGCGGATTACATCACGTCGCTGCGCCCGCGCCCCTCCTCGATGGGCATCGCGTGGGGGCGGACCCTTACAGCCATCGCCAGGGCGATGCCGGACCGGTGGACGCTGAGTCTTGACATCTACCAGATGTACGGCGGACTGGTCCGCTCGAATGATGATGAGGTCGCCGATTCCATCGGCCTGATGGCCCGGAAGGGCAGGGGCATCGGACACACGCTCCCCGCCCCTGCGATCGTCACGGATTCGGAATTGGGACGACGCCTGCGCCACGAGCCCTCGGTGGCCCGGTCGCTCGCGGCGGGCCCCAGATCGGATCTCCTCCTCTTCTCCCCGGGCATCCTCGAGCCGAACTCCGTCCTGGTCCGTTCGGGGTACCTCACTGAGAACGGTTTGAAGAGGCTCCGCTCGATGGGGGCGGTCACCGACGTCTTCTCGCACTTCGTCGACATCAATGGGGAGCCGGTGTCGGCCGAGCTCGAGGCGAGGACGATCGCAGTCCCGCTCGATGCGATACGCGCGGCGAAGCGCTGCGTGGCGATCGGCTGGGGCGGGGCGAAGGCCCTCCCCCTCTACGCGTCGCTGCGGGGTCGGATTGCGAAAGGACTCATCATCGATGAGGAGGCGGCGCTCGTGATCCTCGCCGAGCACGGAAAACGGTCCGAGGACCGCTGACGGCCCGGACTCGGCTACCCTGTCCCCATGACTGAAGCAGCTGCCACCACGACGAAACTCGTCCTCACACTGTCCTGCCCGGACCAGCCGGGAATCGTTCACGCCGTGTCCGGTGTGATCGGCTCTGTCGGCGGCAACATCATTCAATCCCAGCAGTTCGGCGACCCCGATTCGGGGCTGTTCTTCATGAGGGTCGAGGTGGATTCCCCCGTGGGGCGGGGCCCCGTCGAGGAGGGCCTGTCGAAGGTGGGCGAGCGCTTCGGAGCGACGTGGGCCATCGATGCTCTGGGGCGCCCGCTGAGGACCGTCATCATGGTGTCGCGCGAGGGACACTGCCTCACCGACCTCTTGTACCGCCAGCGCAGCCAGGGGCTGCCCATCGAAGTCGTCGCCGTCGTCGGCAATCACCCCGATCTGGCGCCCGTCGCCCAGTTCTACGGGATCCCCTTCCTTCTCATCCCCGTCACGAAGGACACGAAAGACAAGGCGGAGGCCGAACTGCTCGACCTCGTGCGCTCCGAGAATGTCGAATTGATCGTCCTCGCCCGCTATATGCAGATCCTGTCCGAACAGGTCTGCCAGGAGATGGCCGGGCGCGTCATCAATATCCACCACTCGTTCCTCCCGTCCTTCAAGGGGGCCCGCCCCTACGCCCAGGCACACGACCGGGGCGTCAAACTCATCGGCGCGACTGCCCACTATGTGACACCCGATCTGGATGAGGGTCCGATCATCGAGCAGGACGTCACCCGCGTCACCCACGCCGACTCGACGCCGGACATGGTCGCGCTTGGACAGGACGTGGAGCGCCGGGTCCTCGCCCAGGCGGTCCGCTGGCATGCCGAGCGCCGCGTCCTCATGGACGGGACGAGGACGGTCGTCTTCTCCCGCTAGTACCGTTGACGAAAATCCCGGTCCTCTCCGGATGATTGACCGGTCACGCGTTTTTCGATTCCCGCATCCCGTCTGGCACACTGGAGCGGTGGAGATGAGCAGCGATTGCAGTAAGCGGATGACGGGATACGTTCCCGGCGGTTTCGATATGTTCCACCAGGGGCATCTCAATATCCTGCGCGCAGCGCGCGAGCGCTGCGACAGGCTCGTCGTCGGCGTCGTCACCGATGAGGCACTGACCCGAATGAAGGGTCGCCCGCCAGTCATCCCCCTTAAAGAGCGCTGCGACCTCATTTCCTCGCTGCGATTCGTCGACGCGGTCGTCGTGGACCTCGACCAGGACAAGCGCCTGGCGTGGCGCCTTCAGCCCTTCGACATCCTCTTCAAGGGGGACGACTGGAAGGGCACGGACAAGGGCGCCAGACTCGAGGCCGAAATGGCTGAAGTCGGCGCGCAAGTCGTCTACCTTCCCTACACCCCGTCGACCTCGTCGACGGCGCTGCGGCGCTTCATCTCCCCCCAGGACTTCTGCGATGTCGAGGAGGCACAGTGACACGGGGAGCGACTCCCCCCCAGATTGAGGGGACATGGACTCAGCGCTACGCCACCTATCTGCGGCGCCTCAATGCCGCGCAGAAGCCCGGCGGCGGCGTCCCCGCATATATGCGCTGGGTGAATAGGGGAGGGGCCCGCGTCGTTGCCGCTTTCGCCGCAGCCGTCGGCTGGACGCCGAATATGGTGACCACCCTGTCCGTCTGCCTGTCGGCCATGGGCCTCGTCATCCTCGCCTCGGCGCCCCCGTCAGTGATCGGAGGACTGTGCGTCGGGCTGCTCCTAGCCCTCGGCTTCCTTTTCGATTCCGCCGACGGCCAGGTGTCTCGCGTCACCCACGCCTCCTCGAAGACCGGAGAATGGGTGGACCACGTCGCCGACGCCTTCCGCTCCCCGGCCATCCACCTCGTCACCGCCGTAGCACTGTGGTGGCACCGCCCGGACATGACGTGGCTCGCCCTCGTCGCCCTCGTTTACGCCTGGGTGACCTCCGCCCAATTCCTCTCCCAGATCCTCGCCGAACAATTCGTCCGCGCAGCGGGGCGCGCCCAGACCCGCGGGGGGACGCTCAGGTCCTTCATCCTGCTCCCCACCGACCCTGGCGTCCTGTGCTGGTCCTTCGCCCTGTGGGGCTTCGCCCCCGTCTTCGCGGGCGTCTACACCCTCCTCGCCGTCGTGGCCGTTCTTCACTCCTCAGTGTCGCTGACGCGCCGATACCGCGACCTGAAGGCGCTGGATGCCGCTTCACGGAAGACTCCGCATGCCTGAGCTGTCAGTCATTCTCCCCGCGCGCAATGCCGAGGACACGATTGCGCGCGCCGTATCCTCCACATTGGCCGCCATGTCCGCCGACGCTGAACTCATCGTCGCCGACGACGGCTCCACCGACGACACCGCCGAACGCGCGCTCGAGGGCGCGACCCGCAATGGGGCGCTCGACCCGCGCCTGAGGGTGTTGAAGGCGAAGCCGGGGGAGGGGGGAGTGAGCCGAGTCCTCAATCAGCTCCTCGAAGCATCTGACTCGCGCTACGTCGGCAGAATGGACGCCGACGATGTCTCGATGCCCGGTCGATTCTCCGCCGCCCTGCGCTCCATCAATCGCGGCGACGATATCGTATTCACGCAGATCATTGAACTCGTCGGTGCCGGTGTGATGCCGCGCGTGCCCTACTCGATCACGCCGCAGGAGATGCCGTGGCACCTTCTGCTCACCAATCCGGTGTGTCACCCGACCATGGTCGCCACCCGTGAAGTCCTGAACGACCTGGGCGGATACAGGGCCGTTCCCGCGGAGGACTACGACCTGTGGATCCGCGCCGCGACTCGTGGGGTCGCGTTGCGGCGTCTTCGGCGCTGGGGGCTAGTCTACCGGCTCCATCCGACTCAAGTCTCCGCGTCGCCGCTGTGGCGCTCGCGTTCATGGACGGATGGGGATCAGGCCGTGGCCTATGCGGATCTGGCCGAGTCGCTCACAGGGGTGAGGCTCAATCGACTGGTCAGCCTCGCCGGATTGCCCCGCACCTACCAGGAGGAGGCCATTGAGCGCTTCCTCACAGCCGTCACCCCCGGGATCGACTCCCTCGGCGGAGTCTCCACGGCATTGCTCAAGAACCGGCTTCGACAGCGCATCGACTGGGTGCGCGCCCACCACGAGGGCATCCGATGACCACCGGAACACTCGTACACGAAGGAGCATCTGGACTCGACCCTAGAGCGAGCGCCATCTGGCGCGTCGACCGCATGAGCGGCGAGGAAATCCTGATTTCCGGCCCCGCCGACTATGTGAGCGCACTCGTTCTCGTCGCCGACGGGGGGAGGAGTGCCGGGATCGTGACGACGGCCCCGACTCCGGCTCCCCTCTGCGCACCGCAGGTGATGACCCTCCCCGAGGCCCCGGCGCGCCCATGGGTCGAGGGCGGTGGAGTTCGTACGAGCGCCACTGTCGTCATATGCACAACTGGACGCTGCGAACTGCTCGCAGACGCGGTGAGAGCGGTTCTCGCTCAGGATCACGCCGATTTCGATGTCGTTGTCGTCGACAACGCCCCCGCAACGGGCCTGACCCGCACGGCGCTGAACGGCATTGATGACCAGAGGCTCACCATCGTTGACGAGCCGGAGCCGGGGCTGTCGCGCGCCCGCAACCGCGGCGTCAGCGCGGCCCGCGGCGAGATCATCGCATTCACCGACGATGATGCGCGCGTCGACTCCCACTGGCTCACCGCCCTCATCGACCCGATCCTCGCGCACCGCCTCGTTGGAGGCGCCACAGGTATCGCACTGCCCTCCCAGCTGTCCTTCGCACCGCAACGCTGGTTCGAGTCGCGAGGAGGATTCCCCAAGAGCACGTCCGTGCAGCTGTGGTACACCGGTGAGCCCGAGTCGGCGCTCGCGGAACTGGGATCGCGCGTCGAGGGCGGCCCTCTGTATCCGATGACGACGGCGCGCGTCGGCGCCGGAGTGTGTATGGCCTTCCGACGCTCCGCCCTCGACGAGATCGGCCCTTTCGATGATGCGCTCGGCGCGGGTACCCCAACGCGCGGGGGCGAGGATCTCGACCTCTTTGCCCGCATGCTTGCTGCGGGCTACGCGATCATCCACACTCCCGATGCTGTGGTGTTCCACCGCCACCGCGTGGATCTGGCGGGGCTTGAGACTCAGATCCGCGGCAATGGGTCCGGAATGGCGGCATTGCTCACGAAATCCGTTATCACCAGGCCGGCGAATCTGCTCAGTCTCGCAGGGAGGGTGCCGCGCGTCCTCATGCGCATCCGGCCCGGATCGCAGCGAACAGCAGGTGCGGACGAGGACGTCCCCGCGTCGCTGACGCGCAACGAGGTGAAGGGCTTCCTCGAAGGGCCGCTGCTCTACGCGCGCGCCGTGCGCGCCGCGCGCCGCCGACCGGCGACTCCCCCTCGGGGCGCGTGAGGCGGCGATGGGGCAGGATCAGCAGGTCGGATCGTCGGGGAAGGACTGTTTGTCAAGCTTCCATGCGCCGTCGGCGCGGACAAAGGTGAAATCCGTGAGCCATCGGGTCGTCTGGTCGTGGCGCAGATCCATCCCCGCCTCGTTGAGGACTCTCACGTCGGCGGAGTCGACGCACGCCTCGAGGACGAAGGACGAGCCGTCATCCGCCGACTCGACGATCTTTGCCGACTCGACAGTGGCGACGCCCTCCTGGTGCACCCCCTCTTTCTCCCACTCGTCGACTTGGGCGTTGAACTCATCCAGGGCGTATCCCGACAAGATCGTGGAAACATCCGCCTTCCGGGCGGCGGCAGGATCGGCGAGCAGTTCCGATATTGCTGTCAATACCGCTTCAACCCGTGCGCTCGCATCGGCGGCGCCCCCGTCGACCGCGTTCGACGGGTCGGAGGATCGGGAAGCGGACTGTGCGGCGACGACTGCGGATTGGGCGCTCGACGACATGCCCGACTGTGCAGCGGCGTCTTGTGCGGGTGCGGACGAGAGCGCCCACACGGCCACTGAAGCGCCGACGACGAGCACGAGTGCGCCCGCGGAAACGATCGCCAGCTGGATGCGGCGGGGCAAGATGTGTGTGTCCATACGACCCTCACACGGTTGTCAACGGATTCATGGGCAGTTGTCGACAATACTCCAGGAGAGACGCAGTGACCAGTGGTGACTTCCCGCGAAAGAGCCTCGCACGAGGCGGCATCGTCGGATTCGCGGGTGCTGCGACGAGCGCCCTTCTCGGCTTCGCTTTTTCGATCATGCTGGCGCGGTTGCTCGGTTCTGAGGGGGCGGGCGTCGTCACCCAGGCGACCGGCGTCTTCGCTCTCGTCATGGCATTGACGAAACTCGGTCTCGATTCCACCGCGATCTATCTCTTCCCGAGGCTGCGCATCGATGCTCCCCGGGCGATCCGCCCCTCTCTCAGATATATGATTCTGCTGTCGGCGAGTGTCTCTCTGGCAGCCGTGCTCGTCGTGCGTGGAACGCTCGGTTTCGTGTGGGGTGAGACGAATCGCCTTGTTCTCGAGGCGGCGAATATCGTCTTGTGGTTTGTGCCCATCGGCGCCGGGTCCCTCATTGTGTCCGCGGCACTGCGATCTGTCGGGCAGATGCGCCACTACGTATTCGTGCAGAACATTCTCCTGCCGACGTCCCGTCTCCTCCTGGTCGCGGGCATCATCGGCGTCACGACGTCATACACAGCCGCTGCAGTCGCCTGGGCGCTGCCCTTCCTCCTCGCCTTCGTCGCCGCCGTCATCCTCCTCATTCCCCGACTGCCCGAGGCTGATGAACAGGCGGGACTCCTGCCGGATCGAGACCGTCGGCGCTCCATCATTGCCTTCGCCCTTCCAAGGACGCTGTCAGCAGGTTTGGAGCAGATGCTCACCTGGCTCGATGTGCTTCTCGTGGGGATGCTCGTCGGCAATGCCGCCGCGGGCGTGTACGGGGGTGCAATCCGCTTCATTCAAGCGGGCATGATCGTCGACACCGCATTGAGGATCGTCGTCTCACCACAGTTCTCACGCCTGCTCCACCTCGGAGAGCACGAACGGCTGTCATCGTTGTATTCGACGGCGACCATCTGGCTCGTGCTCTTCGCTACACCGATTCATCTACTCATGGCGATCTTCGCTCCTGCACTCATGAGGATCCTCGGAGAGGACTTCGCGTCCGGCGCAGGGGTTCTCGTCATCCTGTGCGGAGGCGCAACGGTGACGTTCTGCGCCGGCAATATTCATTCACTGCTCATCATGAGCGGCAGATCGACGTGGGCGGCCCTCAACAAGACCGTCGTCGTCGTGCTGAACGCCATTGGGAACCTCGTCCTGGTGCCCCGCTGGGGGATTCTCGCAGCCGCCGCCGTTTGGGCGGGCTGCATGGTGATTGATGCAGGCATGGCGCTCATCCAGGTCAGGGTGTTCATCGGTCTGTCCCCACGGATCGGAGACGTTGCCCGACCATTGATGTCCGTGCTCCTCTTCGTCGGCATTCCAGCGGGGGGCGTCGCCTGGGGGTTGAACCGGGATTCTTTCGTCGCCATGGGGCTGGGGATCGGACTCGGTGTTGTGGGCTTCCTCCTCATGTGCCGACTGATGGCGCGTTCACTCCACTTGTCAGGACTGCGCGAACTCTTCCGATCTCGTTAATGAGACATCGCGCGAATTTCTTCTTTCCGGTGTCGCTGTGATTCAATTTGACGATGTCTATTTGCGGGGCGACCCGCTCGAGCAGTGAAAGAATGCAGATGAATCCTCGATCGCTCTGTTCAGGTGTTGTCGCTCTGGCCGTCGTTCTGGGTGCGTGTGTCATCCCGGCGGCTGCGAATGCGCAGCCCGCGGCGACTCCGAGCGCTCACAACGGCTCGAGTGCGGCGACTGCGGCTGCGTCGTGCTGGGACATCAAACAGCAGAACCCCTCGTCGAAGGATGGCGTCTACTGGTTGCAGACCCCCGCAATGAATGCGCCTCAGCGGTTCTTCTGCGACCAGACGATGGATGGCGGGGGCTGGGTGCTCATCGGCCGGGGGCGCGAAGGTTGGGAGACATGGTCGCAGGGGAAAGGTGACGCGGCGAAGCTCACCACCCGCACCCGCACGCCCGCCGACTTCGATCCGGTTCAACTCTCGAACTCCGCCATTGACGGACTGCTCAACAATACCGCTCCCGCATCGCTGGCGGAGGGCTTGCGCGTGGTCCGCGCCTACGACACCTCCGGGTCGAGGTGGCAGAGCGTCGATATCAAACCGTCGATCATGCCGTCCTGGACGTGGTTGTTTAAATCGCTGACGCCGGCGATGTATCGCATCGACGGCGGCTCCTGGCGGCGCGAGGGCATAATCGACGATGGGTTGGGCTCGGGCACGTGGACCAGCATCAACATGATGTCGTCCCATCTGACGGGGTACAAACTGGGATTCGGTTATGGCAAGGGCAACTCGTTCCACGGTTCTTCACCGTCCTCATACATCATCAGATCCGGCAGGGTCTACATGCCCTACGCAGAGGCTTATATCCGTCCGAGGATATCCTCCGATTCCGGATTCGCAATGATTGCCGATGCCGGGACGCAGGCTTCGACGGGACTTACCGCAGTGTCCGAATTCGCCAGACGCACCGCATGGGGCGTCGCCGGGAACCTCAACGGCTCCATCAAAGAGGGCAACATTCAAGTACAAGCGTTTGAGCAGGTGGGTGACACCATGTTCGTCGGCGGCAATTTTACCGGCGTTCAGAACGGTGCCTATGGCGCTATTCAGCGCACCGCTGGACTCGCTGCCTTCGATGCGTCGAGCGGCGCATGGAAGTCCTCCCTCACCTTCGACTTCAACGACCAGGTGAAGGATCTTCTCGCGCTTCCCGATGGGCGTCTCCTCGTCGTCGGGGATTTCACCCGAGTGCGCGGCGAACGCCATGCGGGCACCGTCGTCATCGACCCCCGGGACGGATCGATCGACCCGAACTGGGACCTGCACGTCGAGTCGGGGATCGCCTCTTCGCCGATGTCGGTGACGACTGCTGTCCTCGGTGGGGATTTCGTCTATCTCGGCGGGCGCTTCACCCATTTGAGCGGTCAGGGCGCCAACCGCGTCTATGCGAGGAGTGCGGGAAGGGTCTCGCTCGCAGGAAAACCGGATCGCTCGTGGAATCCGGAGGTCTTCGGGAGTGTTCTGGCCGCCGACGTTGACGTCGATTCGGAGCGTTATTACGCGGGCGGGCACTTTAAGAGAACCAAGTCGGGCTATGCGAATCATGCTGCAATCCTCTCGACTCGAACAGCGCGACTCGACCAATCGTTCGAGTTCGTCCCCTCCTCGCACAGAGGTCAGTACCAGCAGGCCGTTGATGTCGTTGGAAACCGATTCTTCTTCGGGGGTGCTCAACACAGCCTCTTCGGATACGACTCGTCGTCGAATCGACGGATCTCGAGCTCCATCACCATGACGAATGGAGGCGACATGCAGGCGATCACCCACTCCGACAACGGCGTGCTCTACGCATCATGCCATTGTTCGGACTACTCCTATCAGGATGCCGATAACTTCGATCGCATCGGCGAGAACTGGACCAGGGCCAACGAGATCCAGTGGGTCGGCGGATGGGACTCCGCAACGGGGGACCGCCTCGAATGGACGCCCTACCGTCTGTCCTCGCTCCGCTCGACTGGCGCGTGGGCCCTGAAGATCGCTGCAGATGGCGCCTTATGGGCGGGCGGGGACTTCACGAGGTCCTTCACCTCGACGCACGCGTCGCAGTGGAACGGCGGATTCGCGATCTACCCCGCCAGGGATACGACTCCCCCCATCGCCCCGTCTGGGCTCAAAGCCACCGCGATCGACGCAGCGGGGGTGACGTTGAACTGGCGCGGTGTCGAGGATGCTGTCGCATATGAGATCCTGCGCGATGATCGTCCGATCGCCACTGCGGATACGACGACTCTTCGCGTGCCGCTGGGTGGGGCGAATCGTTTCTTCGTGCGAGCAGTCGACTCCGCGGGCAATCGCTCCGCGTCGACACCGGTCTTCACTCCCGGTGGGATCGCATCGGACACACAGCTTCTGGCCGACTCTGCGACGTGGAAGTTCCGGTGGTCTGCTGAGGCTCCTGACGCGTCATGGGCGACGCCCGGCTATGACGATTCTCAGTGGGACCGGGGCGCGGCGCCGATCGGCTATGGGGATTCGCAGTTGGGTACTGTTATCAACGCCTCTGCATTGTCTCCCCGTCCGGTGGCAACCTACTTCCGCACGACATTCACCGTTGATGATCCCACTGCGATCGGTGGTGTTGAGATTTCCTACACCGCAGACGATGGTGCCGCCGTCTATGTCAACGGCAAAGAGGTTCAACGTACGCGCCTGACCGAGGGGGCTCCGCTTCATCACGGCTTCTACGCGAATAAGGCGGTTACGACTGCTCAAGCGCGGACGCAACGCGCATCCGTGGTCGTCGCCTCCTCCCTGTTGACCCCTGGCGCTAACACCATTGCGGTGGAGACCCATGTCAACTATCGATCGAGCCCTTCGATGACGATGCAGGCAACGGTGACGACAATCGACGCTGCCGCCCTGCCAGGCAACGCGATTCCTGCTGCCGTAGACGAGACGCCATCGGATCCCGGTACTGTGCAACCCGACGACTCCGGACGACCTGAACCGATAGAACCGCCGAACCCGAGAGCTCAGAACCTCGTCTCCTCAGGTGACGAGTGGTCGTATTGGGCGGTTAAGGAGGTTCCGAGCGCCGATTGGATGACCGAGTTCGACCTCGCTTCCTGGGAGCGGGGGAAGACTCCGATCGGGTGGGGGAGTGCGGAGTTGGCGACGCCGCTGTCGATCCCATCCGCAGACCGTGCTGCCGCGTACTACTTCAGCCGGGATGTCGAAGTGATGAATCTGACGGAATCGACGGTCATGACGTTGAGCGTGAGGGCCGACGATGGTGCAGTGGTCTATGTCAATGGCGTCGAAGTCGGGCGTCAACGCATGAACGAGGGGCCGGTTACCCACTCGACATATGCGACTGCTCCGATATCGACCCAAAAGGCGAGTGAGAATCCTCTGCTCATTGAGGTTCCCGCCTCCGTCCTTCGCGAGGGGAGTAACCGGATCAGTGTTGAGGAGCACCTCAATTACAGGTCCACGCCGTCGATGACATTCGACGCGACCGTGAGCATCACGCGATAGCGAATACCCGGGCTGACGCGTCCGGGGGCTGCGGAGGCACTGTCCAGCTCCACTGCTGTGCGCTCAGTCATCGACGGCAGCATTATCGTTACGCGTCGGCCGTTCACGACGGGTCCTCGTTCGCCGTGCGATTCGGGGAAGGGGGCTCGAGGTCCTGCGGTAATAGTTTTTGATAGTCGCTACCGGTGTGATTAAATGAATTGTTTAGGTTGTTTCGATTTATCCCTCATCCCGTCGGGTCAGTGAAAGAATGACGATGAAACTGCGCTCCCTCTGTGCCCTGTCGCTGGCTGTGGCCCTTGTGATCGGATTCCCCTGGGCGCCTGACGCCACGGCCGATGACCCCGATGTTTCGAGCGTCCGCGACGGGTCCTCCGCGGCGAGAGCCGCCGCCTCATGCTGGGACGTCAAGGAGCAGAACCCTGCTGCCGAAGACGGTGCCTACTGGCTGCTCACCCCCCAGATGGAGACTCCGCAGCAGTTCTTCTGCGATCAGACAATGGACGGGGGAGGTTGGGTCCTCATCGGTCGCGGACGCGAGGGGTGGGAGACATGGTCCGTCGGGAAAGGCGAGGCCTCCGCCCTCGTCACGCGCAACCGCACGCCCGACGATTTCAATCCCGTCCAGCTGTCGAATGAAACGATCGACGCCCTCCTCAACGGGGGCGCCCCTTCCGCGCTCGACGAGGGATTCAGGGTCGTGCGAGCCTACGACAGGCACGGCACCAGCTGGCAGAGCGTCGACATCAAGCCGCACATCATGCCGCACTGGACGTGGCCCTTCAAGTCGTTGATACCCGTGTCCTACCGTTTCAACAATGGGAGCTGGCAGGGAACCAGCATTATCCGCTCGGGTTTTGGCCCGGGTGGGCTCGAATATGTCAACATGCACACGAGTGCGTCGAAGAACTACGCGATGGGCTTCGCCTACAGCTCCAAGGCCCACGTGTCCGGCAGTCTCCACTCGTCCTCGTTCATCATCGACTCCGGGCGCGGATACATGCCCTATTCGGAGGTCTACGTCCGCCCGCGTATCACATCGACCGACGCGGGATTCTCACCCATCCCCGACTCCGGAACCGTTGAGCCCGTCGGCGCCCGCACCGTCTCCCCCTACGCCCAGCGCACGGGCTGGGGGGTCGAGGGAAACCTCAACGGCTCGGTGGCAGAGGGCAATATCCAAGTCCAGGCCATTGAACAGGTGGGGGACACCATGTTCGTCGGCGGCAACTTCACCGGCGTCAAGAGAGGCACAAACGGGGCCGTTCAACCGAGTGCCGGTCTCGCGGCGTTCAACGCGACCTCGGGGGAATGGATCTCCTCCCTCACCTTCGATTTCAACAACCAAGTGAAGGATCTCCTCGCCCTTCCCGATGGGCGCCTCCTCGTCGTCGGGGACTTCACCCGGGTGGGGGGCGAACGACACAGCGGAACAGTCGTCATCAACCCTGCAGACGGTTCGATCGACCAATCGTGGGACCTCCTCATCGAGAACGGACTGTCGAACGGGAGGGTTTCGGTCACCAGCGTCTCTACGGATGGTAATTTCATCTACTTCGGGGGCAGATTCACCCACCTGTCCGGGCAGGGCGCGATGAGGGTCTACGGTCGTGCCGCTGCCCGAGTGTCAATGACCGGAAAACCCGACCGCTCGTGGAACCCCGAGTTCTTCGGCACCGTCGTCGCCTCCACCGTCGACACAGCGACCTCGCACTACTATGCGGGCGGCCACTTCGCCAGGACGGCGACCGGTCGGGCCGACAATGCGGCGGCCATCTCCACCGAAACCGCCGCGCTCGACCCCTCATTCCAGTTCGTCGGATCCTCGGTCAAGCGCACGTATCAACAGGCGGTGGACGTTGCGGGCGACCGCGTGTACTTCGGAGGATCCGAGCACAACCTCTTCGGATACGACACCTCCTCGCATCGACGGACCTCCGCGTCGATCACGCTGAACAATGGGGGCGACCTCCAGGCGATCACCCACTCCGACAACGGAGTTCTGTACGCGTCGTGTCACTGCTCGGATTATTCCTACCAGGATGCCGACAACTTCGATTACATCGGCGAGGGGTGGACCAGAGCCGACGAGATCCTCTGGGTGGGGGGATGGGATGCCGTGACCGGAGAGCATCTTGGCTGGACACCCTACCGGCTGTCCTCGCGGCGCTCGACTGGCGCGTGGGCCCTCAAACTCTCCTCGAACGGAGCCCTGTGGGTCGGCGGTGACTTCACGAGGTCCTTCACCTCGAAGTACTCGTCGCAGTGGAACGGCGGATTCGCGATCTACCCCGCTCAGGATGCGACACCCCCCGCCGCGCCGTCAGGACTGCGCGCCACCGGCGTCGACGACACCACGGTCACACTCACATGGCGCGGCGCCGAGGATACCGCATCGTACGAGATCCTCCGCGATGACCGCGTGATCGCATCGACGGCAACGACCACCGTCGAGGTGCCGCTGGGCGGGGCGAATCGTTTCTTCGTGCGAGCAGTCGACTCCGCGGGCAATAGGTCCGCGTCGACGGCCGTGTACATGCCCGGACCGGTCATCGAAAGCCAAGAACTCCTCACCGACACCGCAACCTGGAAGTTCCGGTGGTCTGCTGAGGCTCCTGACGCGTCATGGGCAACCCCGGACTACGACGATTCGCAATGGGAGCAGGGCAAAGCGCCGATCGGCTACGGGGCTTCCCAGATCCACACGCTCATCGACGCCTCCTCGATTGCGCCTCGTCCGGTGACGACGTACTTCCGTACGACTTTCACGGTTGACGACCCATCATCGATTGGTGGTGTGGAGATCTCCTACACCGCAGACGACGGCGCCGCCGTCTACATCAACGGGCGAGAAGTCCAGCGCACGCGACTGACCGAGGGGGCGCAGCTCCACCACGGCTTCTACGCCGACGCGCCCGTCAATACCGCCCGTGCCCGCGCTCAACGCTCATCCGTGGTCGTCGCCTCCTCCCTGTTGACCCCTGGCGCTAACACCATTGCGGTGGAGACCCACGTTAACTATCGATCGAGCCCTTCGATGACGATGCAGGCAACGGTGACGACCGTCGGCATCACCGAAGTTCCTGATGATGCGATCGGTGCCGACCCTGAAGAGCCGACGCCCGAGGAACCGACGCCCGAGGAGCCCCTAGAACCCGCTGAGGACATCATTTCGACGGGAGACGTGTGGTCGTACTGGACGAATAAGGAGGCTCCGAGCGCCGATTGGATGACCGAGTTCGACCTCGCTTCCTGGGAGCGGGGGAAGACTCCGATCGGGTGGGGGAGTGCGGAGTTGGCGACGCCGCTGTCGATCCCATCCGCAGACCGTGCTGCCGCGTACTACTTCAGCCGGGATGTCGAAGTGATGAATCTGACGGAATCGACGGTCATGACGTTGAGCGTGAGGGCCGACGATGGTGCAGTGGTCTATGTCAATGGCGTCGAAGTCGGGCGTCAACGCATGAGCGAGGGGCCGGTCACGCACTCGACCTTCGCGAATGCGGCGATTTCGACGGCGAAGGCGATTGCAGATCCTCTGGTCATCAAGATCCCCGCCTCCGTCCTTCGCGAGGGGAGTAACCGGATCAGTGTTGAGGAGCACCTCAATTACAGGTCCACGCCGTCGATGACATTCGACGCGACCGTGAGCATCACGCGCGAGTGATCGAATCTACGGTCATGATTTGTGACATGGTGAACGCATGACGGCCCCCGCTCATGAAGATCCCCTCGAAGAATGCGCCCGGCAGGTGATGCAACCCGGACGGGTCGTCACCTGGCTCAACCACTATTCGCTGCTGAACGCCGACTGGGAACAGCTCGCAAGGGTCGACCTCGTTGGGATCGACGGAACGCTCTTGCAGATGGCGCTCGCGCGCGCGGGCCACTCCATTGAGCGCTCCTCGGCGGATCTCGTCGCCCCGCACGTCTTCCGCCTGCTTGACAAGGGCGCGAAAATCGCGCTTATCGGCGCTGGGCCGGGGGTCGCGCTCAAGGCGGCTGAACGCCTCGGCGACTTCGAGACGATGTGTATCGACGGATATGAGGGGCTCGCGCAGCTTCGCGCCGACCCCGGTCAGCTCATCGCATTCGATCCCCGGCTCGTTATCGTCGGCCTGGGCGCGGGACTGCAGGATCGGATTGCCGTCGGCGTCCGCGCATGGCTCCCCAGGGCCTCTGTCATGACGGCAGGCGGATGGATTGATCAATTCGCAGCCGCTGAGCAGTACTTCCCGGCGTGGATCCATCGTTTCCGCCTGGGGTGGGCGTGGCGGATCGCTCACGAGCCGCGCCGACTCATCGGAAGATACACGGTGGACGCTCTTCGTTTCGTCGTCGAGGGTTCTGCGCTGGTCGCGCGTCTCGAGTCCATGGGAAGCCCAACCCCTCTGGGGGTCCGCATCACGAGCGGGTCCTCCGGCGCGTGATCGGGTGATGCACATGCCGGTGCGACGCGATACAGTGGCTGCGTCGTGACTGGCGAATAGGTGGGCGACCACCGGGGAGCGATGAACTGGCATGACGGCCGCCCGCCTGGGCCGTGGTGCCGACCGATGACTCGGTGAGTTCGAAGAAACAGGAGAACCCGATGGATTCCCTTAACAACATGCCCCTGGCTCAATTGGATCCCGAGATCCGAGCCATCCTCGATCAAGAGCTGGAGCGCCAGCGCACCACCCTCGAGATGATCGCGTCGGAGAACTTTGTGCCCCGCGCCGTACTCGAAGCGCAGGGCTCGGTGCTGACGAACAAGTATGCAGAGGGCTATCCCGGACGTCGCTACTACGGCGGTTGCGAAGCGGTCGACGTTGCGGAGTCTCTTGCGATCGAGCGCGCCAAGCAGGTCTTCGGCGCAGACTTCGTCAATGTTCAGCCCCACGCGGGTGCACAGGCGAATGTCGCGGCCCTCATGGCGATGGCAGAGGTCGGCGACACGATCCTCGGGCTGTCCCTCGCCCACGGAGGCCACCTCACCCACGGTATGCGCATCAATTTCTCCGGCAAGAACTACCGCGCCGTCGCCTACGAGGTTGACCGCGATACCATGCGTATCGAACCCGACGCGGTGCGCGAAGCTGCTCTGCGTGAACGCCCGAAGGTCATCATCGCAGGCTGGTCCGCCTATCCGCGCCATCTTGACTTCCAGGCATTCCGCGATATCGCCGATGAGGTGGGCGCCGCCCTGTGGGTCGACATGGCCCACTTCGCCGGCCTTGTCGCCGCCGACCTCCACCCCAACCCGCTCCCTTATGCGGACGTTGTCACGACGACCGTCCACAAGACCCTCGGTGGTCCGCGCTCGGGCATGATCCTGTCGTCGCGCGGCGAGCAGTGGGGCAAGAGGATCAACTCCGCGGTGTTCCCCGGACAGCAAGGGGGCCCGCTCATGCATGCGATCGCGGCGAAGGCCATTGCGATGAAGGTCGCGCAGACTGAAGAGTTCAAGGACCGCCAGCGCCGCACCATTGAGGGCGCACAGCTCCTCGCGGAGCGCCTGGGCGCCGATGATGCGAAAGCGGCGGGCGTCAAACTCGTCACCGGCGGCACGGATGTGCACCTCGTCCTCGTGGACCTCGTCGACTCCGTCCTCGACGGCAAGCAGGCAGAAGACCTCCTCCACGAGGTCGGTATCACCGTCAACCGCAATGCCGTTCCCTTCGACCCGCGCCCCCCGATGCGCACCTCCGGACTGCGCATCGGCACCCCCGCTCTGGCGACCCGCGGTTTCGACGCCGCTGACTTCGCCGAGGTCGCGGACATCATCGGCACGACCCTTGTTCAGGGTGCCTCCGGCGGATCGGTCGACGTCGAGCGGCTGCGCCGTCGCGTTGCCGCTCTCACCAATGCGCACCCGCTCTACGCAGGACTCGGCGAATGAGGGCCCCCTGGAACGGACCCGCGAAGGTCCTCGACGGCACGGCGACCGCCGCACGCATCAAGGCCGAACTCGCTGATCGGGTCGCCGCCCTGCGTGAGCGCGGCATCATCCCGGGTCTTGGCACGATCCTCGTCGGCGAAGACCCCGGTTCGGTGACCTACGTCGCGGGCAAGCACCGTGACTGCGCCGAGGTCGGCATCGAGTCGATCCGCATCGACCTGCCCGAGACCGCCTCGCAGGAAGAAGTCGAGGCCGCAGTGCATCGCCTCAACGCGGATCCCGCGTGCACCGGCTACATCGTGCAGCTTCCCCTGCCCACGGGCATCGATCAGAATGAGGTCCTCGAGGGGATCGATCCCGCCAAGGATGCGGATGGGCTGCATCCGACGAATCTCGGGCGGCTCGTGCTGCGCGGCTCAGGGCCCATCGAATCTCCGCTCCCGTGCACGCCGCGCGCCGTCATCGAACTCGTCGAGCGCCACGGCATCGACTTGGCAGGCGCGGAGGTCTGCGTCGTGGGCCGAGGCGTGACGGTGGGGCGCTCCATCGGTCTGCTGCTCATGCGAAAAGAGGTCAATGCGACGGTCACCGTGTGTCACACAGGGACCCGCGACCTGGCCGATCACGTGCGCCGCGCGGATGTCGTGGTGGGTGCGGCGGGTACGGCGGGCCTCATCACCGCCGACATGGTCAAACTCGGGGCGGTGGTCCTCGATGTGGGCGTCAGTCGGGTCGTGGGGGAGGGCGGGCGCTCCCGCCTCATGGGCGACATCGCCGATGGGGTTGACGAAGTCGCCTCGTGGCTGTCCCCCAACCCCGGAGGCGTCGGCCCAATGACGAGGGCGCTCCTCGTCACCAATGTCGTCGAAGCCGCTGAGCGCGCGGCGCAGTGACACTGCGGGGCGGTGGCGATGCCCCGCCCCACTTGTGAGGAGGATTCAATGCAGCCCCATGTCGTCAGCGAAGTCGAGCCGCTGAAAACCGTTCTGGTCCACCGCCCTGGCAGTGAGATGTCCAGGCTCACTCCCTCCAATATGGGAGAATTGCTCTTCGACGACCTCATCTGGCTGGAACGCGCTCAAGAAGAACACGACGCGATGACGGATCAAATGCGTGCCCGCGGGATCGAGGTGCTCTATTTCGATGAGCTGCTCACCGAGGCCCTCGAAGTGCCCGGCGGCCGCGATGAGGCCCTCGAACTGGTCTTCACGGAGCGCACCGTCGGTCCTGCTGCCCTTGATGCGCTGCGGGCATTCGGTGCGGCTCTGGGTGCGCGCGAATTGGCGGATATGCTCATCGGGGGGTTGACGAAGCGGGAGTTGCTCAACCAGGTGAGTGAGCCGAGATCCGCGTGGATCTCCGGCATGGGTCTCGACGAGTTCATTCTCGCCCCCTTGCCGAACCATCTGTTCACCCGGGATACATCCTCGTGGATCTCCTCGGGCGTCGCCGTCTCCTCGATGCGCAAGCCCGCGCGCAGGCGCGAGACCATCAATCAGGAGATCGTCTACCGCCTCCACCCGCGCTTCGCCTCCGAAGACATCCCCTTCTGGAAGCACGGGACCCTCGACGGATCCGCGACGATCGAGGGCGGGGACATCATCAATGCGGGTAACGGCGCCCTCATCATCGGCGCATCTGAGCGCACGACGGCGCAGGGCATCGAGCGCCTCGCCACGCGCCTCTTCGCGGGTGATGCGGCGAAGGTGGTCATCGTGTTGCAGATCGAGAAGAAGCGCGCGCAGATGCACCTCGACACGATCTTCACCATGCTCGACGAGCGCACTTTCACCGTCTACCACGGACTCGGGCAGGTCCGAACCCAGGTGATTCGCCCCGGGGACGATGGCGATCTTGACATCAGCGTCTTCGATGCGGAGATGATGCACGACGTCATCGCCCGCGCCCTGGGCGTCGATGCTATCCGCGTGATCACGGTGCCGACGGATTCTTTGACCGCCGAGCGCGAGCAGTGGAACGACGGGTCGAATCTGCTGGCCCTCGAACCGGGCGTCGTCATGGCCTATGAGCGCAACCATGTGTCGAATGAGTACTTCTCCTCCCTCGGATTCGATGTCGTGACCATCCCCGGCAACGAGCTGGGGCGCGGGCGCGGCGGCGCCCACTGCATGACGTGCCCGATTGTGCGCGCTCCTGCTCCGCTCGATGACGGCCAGTGAGGCGCTAGGGAAGTACCTCTTACTGGAAGAAGTTGTTAAGGTACATGTGTACTAGCTGAAAAATGTCTGGAAATTCACGAAACCTCTTTTGGTACGAACGTGCTATTGGTACGCTCGTACGCATCTCGAACATGTGATGTTCGCAACGATGTAATACAGGAGGGTCTTTGATGAAACCATGTGTTTCTTCAGAGGTCGGAGCCTTGAAGCAGGTGATGCTTCACCGCCCCGGCAATGAAATGCTGCGCCTCACTCCTTCGAATAAGGATGAACTCCTCTTCGATGATGTGCTGTGGCTGGAACGCGCTCAGGAAGAGCATGACGCTTTCGCTGAGAGTCTGTTGCAGCGCGGGGTCGAGGTCCTCGACTTCAAACAGATGCTGGGGGAGGCGCTGGAGAGTCCGAGAGCCCGCTTCCAGGCGCTGTCAGAAGTCTTCACCGAGGAGCTGTGCGGCCTGGGCGCCATCGACGCCATCGTGTCCTACGCGGAGAAGCTCGAGGCGCACGACCTTGCAGAACTGCTCATCGCGGGCATGACGAAGAAGGAGCTCTTCGAACGGGTCCCCTACACCCGCTCCGTCTCGCTGGAGACCATCGCGGACGACGACTTTGTGCTCGCGCCCCTTCCCAACCATCTCTTCACCCGGGACACGTCCTGCTGGATCTACGACGGCGTCTCCATTTCGGCGATGCGAAAGAGCGCCAGGCGCCGGGAGACCATCAATGGGGAGATCCTCTACCGCCATCACCCCCGATTCTCGCAATACGGCCCGAGGATCCACTCCAACGGCTCCGAAGCGGGAACGCCCACCGTGGAGGGCGGCGATGTCCTCGTCATCGGTAACGGTGCGGTACTCGTCGGCATGAGTGAGCGGACCTGCCCCCAGGGCGTCGAGCGGCTGGCTGCGCGCCTCTTCTCCTCCAATCGCGTCAACCAGGTCATCGCCGTCGAAATGCCCAAGACGAGGGCGCAGATGCACCTCGACACGGTGATGACCATGGCGGACGCAGACACCTTCGTCAAATATCCCGGCCTGGGAATGCTGCGCTCGCACACGATCCGACCCGGCGATACTCCGAAAGAATTGGACGTGACGATCAACGACCCCGAAGAGATGCACGTCGTCATCGCCAAAGCCCTCGGCCTGGACTCCCTGAGGGTGCTCGAACCGCCATTCGACTCGCTGACCAACGAACGCGAGCAGTGGAATGACGGGTCGAATGTCTTGGCGATCTCGCCCGGCGTCGTCGTCACCTACGAGCGCAATACGGCGACCAACTCCTTCCTCGAGGAGAACGGCATCGAAGTCGTCGCCATTCCGGGCAATGAATTGGGACGAGGGCGCGGTGGCCCGCGCTGCATGAGTTGCCCGATCGTCCGCGACCCAGTCAACTGACACCCAACCGCACTATTGAAAGGATCCACCATGGCGCATGCCCTACAAGGACGGCACTTCCTCAAGGAAGTGGACTTCACTCCCCGGGAGTGGCGCTCGCTTCTCGACCTCGCCGCTTACCTCAAGGCGGCGAAGCGCGAAGGGCACGAAGCGCAACACCTCAAGGGGAAGAACATCGCCCTTCTCTTCGAGAAGACCTCCACTCGCACTAGGTGTTCATTCGAAGTCGCAGCCCATGACCAGGGAGCCCATGTCACCTACCTTGATCCCTCGGGATCGCAGATGGGGCACAAGGAGTCGGTCGCTGACACGGCGCGCGTACTCGGGCGGATGTTCGACGCCATTGAATTCCGCGGAGCCAAACAGGAGCACGTCGAATTGCTCGCGAAACTGTCCGGAGTCCCCGTATGGAATGGCTTGACGGATGACTGGCACCCCACTCAGATGCTCGCCGATCAGATGACGATGATCGAAGCATCGGGTAAGGACATCGCCGACATCTCCATCGCCTACGTCGGCGATGCCCGCAATAACGTCGCCAACTCGCTGCTCGTGTCATGCGCGATGATGGGGATGGATGTGCGCATGGTCGCCCCTCCCGAATTGCACAATGACCCCGGGATCGTCGTCAGGGCGAGCGAACTCGCCGCGGCGAACGGCGGCAGGGTCCTCGTCACCGATGACATCGATACCGGCGTCGCCGGCGTCGACTTCATCTACACCGACATCTGGCTGTCCATGGGCGAGCCCAAGGAGAAGTGGGATGAGAGGATCGCGCTGCTGCGCGACTACCAGGTCAATGCGGTGCTCATGGCAAAGGCGGGGCCGCAGGCGAAGTTCCTCCACTGCCTGCCCTCATTCCACGACCGGCTCACCACGGTCGGGGAGGACATCTTCCAGCGCACCGGCCTCGACGGGCTCGAAGTGACCGATGACGTCTTCGAATCCGAAGCCTCCATCGTCTTCGATCAGGCGGAGAACCGCATGCACACGATCAAGGCCGTCATGGTCGCCACCCTGGGGAGCTGATATGCGCATCGTTGTGGCACTCGGGGGGAACGCCCTCTTGAGGCGCGGGGACATCCCCGACGCGTCGACGCAGATCGCACATGTTCAGCGCGCCGCCCAAGACCTCGCGCGACTGGCAGAGGAGCACGAGCTCATCATCACCCACGGCAATGGGCCGCAGGTGGGGGTGCTCGCCCTCGAAAGCGCCCAAGACACCAGACTGACGGAGTGCTATCCCTTCGACACACTGGGAGCGGAGACGCAGGGCATGATCGGCTACTGGCTCCTCCAGGCCCTCCAGAACGCTCTCCCCGGACGCCATGTCGCATCCCTCATCAACCAAACGCTGGTCCTGGCGGGAGACCCGGCATTCGACCGCCCGACGAAGTTCATCGGCGAGGTCTACTCGAAGGAGCAGGCTGAAGCACTCGCCCAGGAGAAAGGCTGGGCGATCAAGGCCGACGGCGAGCACTACCGGCGCGTCATCGCCTCGCCCCAACCGCAGCGAATCATCGAGACCCGGATGCTCAGGGTCCTCGTCAACGCCGGAGCGGTGGTCATCTGCGCGGGCGGCGGGGGCATTCCCGTCATCCGCAACGAGCAGGGCAAACTGCAGGGCATTGAGGCGGTCATCGACAAGGATCTCACCGCGTCCGTCCTCGCCGAATCCCTCGACGCGGACGCACTGCTCATCCTGACCGACGTTGACGGGGTTCATGAGGGCTTCGGAACACCCGAGGCGCGCGCCGTCCGCCGTGCGACACCGGCCTCCCTGCGGGGCATGAACCTGCCCGCCGGGTCGATGGGACCGAAGGTCGAGGCTGTCTGCCGCTTCGTCGAACTCACCGGGGGAACGGCGGCGATCGGTCGACTCGAAGACGCAGTCGACATCATCGCGGGCACCGCCGGAACAGTCGTCACCGCCGGAGGCGACTACGGCGGACCGGACGACATCCGCCCCCCGCTGCCCGAATCCCACGATTCACGCATCCGTCACGCATAGCGATGGTGCGGACAGAAACGACGAGAAGGAGATGATGCCGCTCCAGCCCCTCCCATGACACCCCATCACTACTGACACCACACGCACAACATCACGAAGGAGTGAGAACAATGGCGAAGATCGTCAACTCATGGAATGATTTCGATCCGCTCAAGCACGTCATCGTCGGACGTGTCGAGAACTCGGTCATCCCCCCGGAAGAACCGGCCACCTCGGAGAAGGTCCCGGTCGATTCCGAGATGCGCGGCATGTGGGGACCGCGTCCCCTTGAAACGGTCGAGAAGGCTGCAGCACAGCTCGACTTCCTCGTCAAGACCCTCGAGGAGCACGGCGTCAGGGTCGACCGGCCGACCCCGTTGCAGTGGAATCAGCCGGTCATCACACCCGACTTCCGTACCGATTCGATGATGACCTGCATGCCGCCCCGCGACATCCTGCTCACCATCGGCAATGAGATCATGGCGTCGGCGAATTCGTTCCGCTGCCGTTACTTCGAGTACCTCGCCTATTGGCCGCTGATGAAGCAGTACTTCGATGAGGACCCCGAGTTCAAGTGGACGCAGGCCCCACGCCCGCGCCTGACGGACAAGTCCTACAAGCACAACTACTACGACGAGCGCATCTCCTTGGAGGAGAGGCTCGAGCGCACCGCCGCGAAGGACTTCGTGACGACCGAGGTCGAGCCCATGTGGGACGCCGCCGACGTTTTACGCCTGGGCAAGGACCTCTTCATCCAGCACGGGCTCACGACGAACCGCACCGCCATGGAGTGGTTCAAGCGCTACTACCCCGATCTGCGCGTCCACGCCGTCAACTTCCCCGGCGACCCCTACCCGATCCACATCGACGCGACCTTCGTGCCGCTACGGCCCGGACTCATCATCAACAATCCGCAGCGCCGCCTGCCCGAAGAGCAGCGCGCGATCTTCGAGGCGAATGACTGGCAGATCGTCGACGCCGCTCAGCCCGCGCACGATACGCCGCCGCCGCTGTGCTACTCGTCGGTGTGGTTGTCGATGAACTGTCTCGTTCTCGATCACAAGACGGTGATCTGCGAGGCATCGGAAGTCCATCAGATGGAGCAGATGGATAAGCTCGGGATGAATGTCATCCCGGTGCCGTTCCGCGACGCCTACCCGTTCGGCGGTGCCCTGCACTGTGCGACCGCGGACGTGTACCGCGAGGGAGGCTGCGAGGACTACTTCCCGAACCAGGTCGACGATCCGACGCTGGTCTGAGCAGCGACGCTTCGACCATGAATCCGGGGCCGCGCCGAGCGACTCGGCGCGGCCCCGCGCCCACATCTCCTCCTTAGCATCAGACAGGGGACAATGATGTCCGACTCTTCTGCCACCACCTACTCGATGAACAAGAGGCTCGGCGCTATCGCCATGATCCTGTCCGCCACGGGCATGGGTCTGGTTGGCACCTTCTCGCGCGGTGCGACCGCAGGCCTCACCCCCGAACATAAGGCCGTCATCGGCTCATTCCTCGCATTCGGCCGCATGAGCGCGGGACTCATCGGATTCCTGCTTATTGCTTTCGCGACGAAGAAGCTCGCGGATGTGTTCCGCGCGAAGATCACCCCCGCTGTCATCCTCGGCGGTGTCTCCATCGGCCTGTCTCTCGGCTGCTATATCTCCTCCACGCTGCTCACATCAATCGCCAACGCGGTATTCCTCATCTACACGGGCCCGCTGTTCTGCACGCTGCTGGCGCGCATCTTCCGCAAGGAGAGAGTCTCCCCGATTGCGGCGTTCTTCCTGTTCCTCGTGTTCATCGGAATGCTCATGACGATCGGCGTCATCGGGTGGAAGGACGGGTCGCTCAGTTTCGGACTGGACTTGTCCGCAACTTCCGCCGAGTACCCGATGAAGCCCGTCGGCGACCTCCTCGGACTCCTGTCCGGCGTTTTCTACGGCCTCGCCCTGTTCTTCTACGGATACCGCAAGGATATGGATTCAGTGGTGCGCGGAGTCTGGAACTTCCTGTGGGCCGCGATCGCGGCACTGACGATGTCGATCGTTCTGCGCCCCTGGGAGGGGATCTCAACCTTCACACCGGGGAACTGGGTGTGGGCAGTAGGCCTGTTCCTCGTGTGCGGCCTCTTCGCCCTGGGCTGGCTGGTGGTCGCCGGGCGCAACCTTCCCGCCGTTGAAATGTCGACCATCTCCTACTGGGAGTGCGTCGTCGCAATCATCTGCGGAATCGTGATCTTCAACGAGTCGCTTGACGTCGTCTCGGGCATCGGGGGACTCCTCATCATTGTCGGCGGACTCGCTCCGATATTCGTTCCGTCGCCACAAGAGGGCATAATGGTGCGCTCTGATCTCGATGCCGATGCGATGAACGAGGAAAGAGGTGCCCACAGTGAGCGCGACTACCACCCCGTCGGATGACGACACACGCCCTGAACAAGCGCCTGTCCTGAAGAAGGCGGCGGGTGCGAGCTTCATCGGCAATTTCATCGAGTGGTTCGACTACGCCTCCTACGGTTATCTTGCCACAGTGATCGGAGTCGTCTTCTTTCCCGACTCCGACCCCTCAGTCAGGCTGATATCGGCATTCGCAATCTTTGCAATGTCATTCATCCTGCGCCCCATTGGAGGCGTCATCTGGGGGATGTGGGGGGATCGCTTCGGACGGCGCTGGGCACTGTCGTGGTCGATCCTCATCATGTCCGGGTCAACGTTCCTCGTCGGCCTGCTCCCCGGGTACCGGACGATCGGAGCGGCGGCGCCCCTGCTCCTACTGCTGCTGCGCATCATTCAGGGCTTCTCCGCATCGGGGGAGTACGCGGGAGCCGCCACATTCCTCGCTGAGTTCGCACCTTGCAGCCACAGAGGGCGCTACACGGCCCTCGTTCCCGCCTCCACGGCTGCAGGCCTGCTCGGCGGATCTGTTATGGTGACCATGCTGCATGCCCTCCTCGACGCTGAGGCGATGCACGGGTGGGGGTGGCGAATCCCCTTCCTCCTCGCCCTGCCGCTGGGCTTCATTGGACGCTATATTCGAGTGCACTTGGAGGACTCTCCGGTCTTCCAGGAGCTCAAGTCCAGTTCGCGTTCAGACCAGCGTCGGGCGCCGTTGACGAACCTCATGAAGCACCACTCCAAGAGTGTGGCCATCGCCTTCGGAGTCGCATCGCTCAACGCGGTAGCGTTCTACCTGCTGTTGAGCTACATGCCGACCTATGTCCATGAGGAGTTGGGAATCGGGGAGACCGTCTCGACGGCGATCTCCTCGGCGACTCTCGTCGTCTATATCATCGCAATCGGAATGATGGGGCATTTCTCGGATCAACTCGGGCGCAGGACGATGCTGGTCGCGGCATCGGTCGCATTCATCGTCTTGACGATTCCCGTTTTCGTATTCATGAATAGCAAGTACATCATTGTCATTCTTCTGTGCGAAATAGTGTTCGCGTGCATCTTGACGCTCAATGACGGCACCCTTGCCACATTCCTCGCCGAATCATTCCCCACGGAGGTCCGATACTCCGGTTTCGCCCTCTCGTTCAATGGCGCGAATGCGCTGCTCGGCGGGACGGCTCCGGTTGTCGCCACATGGCTCATCCAGGTGACGGGCTCGCGCCTCGCGCCCGCCGTGTATCTCACGGTCGTTGCGATCGGGGCGCTCGGGGCCATGCTGTGCGCACGCGATAACGCGGGGAAGGATATGAACGATATCAGTGGATGACAACAGTTGCGGATCGCATGAGTGAAAGCGGAGGTGAACTGTCGGCATTCATTAGAGCGCCAAATAGAAGAGCAGCGACCATGATATGAAATGCGTTGTCAGAGGGATGCTGATGCGTAGAATCTAGACATCCGATGATTGCCAGGAGGAACGATGAACATCGTTGCCGTTCCGGACTCGACTGCGACGACGGCGCGTGGTGAGGAGCGCCGTCGCCAGATCATCGAGGCCGCTGCTGCACTGATCTGTGAGGAGGGTCCCGCCGCGGTCAGTCATCGCAGCGTTGCCGCACGCGCAGGATGCTCCCTGTCGGCGACGACGTACTATTTCTCGGGTCTCGACGATCTGCTCTTCCAGGCGGGCAAACTCAACATCTCCCGTTGGGCGTCGCGCGCGGAACGGGTCGCCGAAGAGGTCGAGTTGCGAGAGGAATCGGTCGGCTCTGATGACTCGATCGACTACATCCTCGCAGCGACCCTCCCGGCCGATGTCTCCCTGGCGGGCCACTACGGACAATTGATCGGCGTCGGGGACTCCTCCTCGGTGTCGCGGGCATACCGCACCGGCCGTGACCGTCTCAACGCCGCAGTAGGGCGCGTGCTTGCCCACCTGGGCATTGCGGTCGCCCCCGAACTGGTGATTGCCGTTGTCGACGGCGCAGCGGTGTCCGCCCTGTCGGAAGGCCGCGATGTTCGCGAGTCCGCCCGGGGTTTGTTGAGGCAACTCCGGGATCAATGCGTTTCCGACCGCTGACTCGCCTCCCGCCATAGATCACGTCACACGGCGTTGGCACTCCGGGTGCCGAAGAGGCGTCGCCCTGTAGCATGAGGCGAGAACCAGACGGAAGGACTGCAATGACCCACCCCCTGCACGGACGCCACCTCCTGCGTGAAATCGACTTCACCCCCGCAGAATGGTTGTCGCTCATCGACCTCGCCGCCGAATTGAAAGCGGCGAAGAAGAACGGCACCGAGGTCCGCCACCTGTCAGGCAAGAACATTGCACTGCTCTTCGAGAAGACGTCGACGCGCACCCGATGCTCCTTCGAGGTCGCCGCCCATGACCAGGGCGCGCACACCACCTACCTTGATCCGTCGGGCTCTCAGATGGGGCACAAGGAGTCCGTCGCCGACACTGCGCGCGTCCTTGGGCGCATGTTTGACGGTATTGAGTACCGCGGTGACGACCAGGACAAGGTGGAGATCCTTGCGGAGCTGTCCGGAGTCCCCGTGTGGAATGGGCTGACCGACGACTGGCATCCGACGCAGATGCTGTGCGACTCTCTCACCATGCTCGAGCAGGCTGGCAAGCCGCTGGGCGACGTGTCGTATGCCTATATCGGCGACGCCCGCTTCAACATGGGCAGGTCACTCCTCGTCAACGGCGCCCTCATTGGCGCGGATGTCCGCATCGTCGCACCGAAAGAACTGTGGCCAGATGAGGAGTGCATCGCGCAGGCCCACAGCATCGGCGAGCAGACGGGGGCGCGCATCACGTTGACCGCAGATATCGACTCCGGCGTCAGGGGAGTCGACTTCATCCACACCGACATCTGGGTGTCGATGGGGGAACCGCGCGAGGTGTGGAATGAGCGGATCGACATGCTCCGCGCCTACCAGGTTAATGCCGAACTCATGGCGAAGGCCGGTCCCCAGGCGAAGCTCATGCACTGTCTGCCCGCCTACCACGACCGCAACACCGCGATCGGCGAGCAGCTTTACGAGGCGACGGGGATGAACGGCATCGAAGTGACCGATGACGTCTTCGAGAGCCCCGCCTCTATCGTCTTCGACCAGGCGGAGAACCGCATGCACACGATCAAGGCCGTCATGGTCGCCACCCTCGGCGACTGACCGCTCAGGAAAGACACTTCGAGATGAACCCGGATCGCCCCCTCGACCTCACAGATGAACAGCGCGCACACGTATTGGGGGAGGCGCTGACGTGGATGCGCGAATTCCGCGGTCAGATCATCGTCATCAAGTACGGCGGACACGCCATGAGCGATGGGCTCGCTCAGCAGGCGTTCGCATCCGACGTGCAATTCCTCCAGCACGTCGGAATGTATCCCGTCGTTGTCCACGGCGGCGGCCCGCAGGTCAGTGCGATGCTGGCCAGACTCGGCATTGAGACGCCGTTCAGGGACGGCGTGCGCGTCACGACTGTCGAGGCCATGGAGATCGTCCGCATGGTCCTCACCGGGCAGGTCCAGCGCCGCCTCATCTCGCTGCTCAATCAGCGCGACAATCTCGCCGTCGGCATCTCGGGAGAGGACGGCGCCCTCTTCCGGGCGAAGAGGCGCTGCGGCTCCGACGAGGAGGGGAACGCGGTCGACTTCGGCCTCGTCGGCGATATTAGCGGTGTCGATCCGGGGGCAGTCATCGACCTCTTGGCAGCCGGGCGCATCCCCGTCATCTCGTCGATCGCCCTTAACGAGGACGATCCCCACGGCGTCCTCAACATTAACGCCGACGCCGCAGCAACCGCTCTCGCCGTCGCCCTCAAGGCGTCGAAGCTCCTCATGCTCACCGACGTTGAGGGTATCTACTCGAACTACCCGGAGCGCGATTCACTCATCCACCACACGACTGTGGGCGAATTGGAGGCGCTGGGAGATCTCATCTCCTCGGGCATGATCCCCAAGGTCCAGGCGTGCACCGAAGCCATCCGCGGGGGAGTGGGAGCCGTTCACGTCGTTGACGGCCGCCAGTTGCACTCCGTCCTCATCGAGGTGATGACCGACGAGGGCACCGGCACGATGGTGATCCCCGACCCCCGGGATGCGCCCGCAGCCGACGCGAACCTTCAGGAGTGATCATGCGAGTCGCGAGCATCAACCTCAATGGCATCCGCGCCGCTCATAGGCGCGGCTTCCTCGACTGGATCGACCAGGCCTCCCCCGATGTCCTCCTCATGCAGGAGGTGCGCGCCGAGCCGTCGATCACGGCGGATATCCTCGGCGGCGCGTGGGACCTCGTCGCCGAACCGAGCCGCATCAAGGGGCGAGCGGGCGTCGCCATTGCAGTGCGCTCGGGTGCCGTCGAGATCGCCTCGATTCGCCTCGGCCTCGATGACGCGGAGACCGACGCCGATTCGGGGCGCTGGGCGGAGGCCCATGCCCGCATGGGCGAGGGCGAGACCATTCGCCTCGTCTCCGCCTACTTCCACTCCGGCGAGAAGGACAGTGCGAAACAGGACGCGAAAATGGCGCACCTGCCGCGCATCGGGGCGCGCATGAGCGAACTGTACACGGACGCCGAATCGGGTGTGCAATCCTTGGTCTGCGGCGATTTCAATATTGTGCGCTCGCGGGCTGACATCAAGAATTGGACGCCGAACCACAATAAGAGGGCGGGCGTGCTCGACGAAGAGATCGTGTTCCTCAACGATTGGGTGGATGCGGGCTGGCGCGATGTGGTCCGCGATCTCGCGGGCGATGTGCAGGGGCCGTATTCGTGGTGGTCATGGCGCGGCAAGGCCTTTGACAATGACACGGGCTGGCGGATCGACTACCACTATGCGACGCCCCGACTCGCTGACGCTGCGCTTGACTACTCCATCGGACGTGCCGACTCGTACGACAGGCGCTTCTCCGACCACGCACCCGTCATCGTCGACTACCGACTCTGAGAACGCGTTGAACGATCCAGCGTCCGGTGGAGAGCCCTTGGCGCGGCCCACAGCCAGGGGAGCCACCGTCTCGTCGCCCAGTGGAGCACGACTGCGCCGATAACTCCTCCCGCAATGCCGAGGACGATATGGGCGGCGGCGGAGTCGATGTGAAGGCGGAGGAGGACTATCCGCGTCGCGGCGAGCGTCATCGTGTGTGCCAGGAAGATCACCATTGATTGGCGCCCGCAATACGCGAGCGGACGGGCGAGCGGCACGAATGGCTCGATAAGGATCGAGGCTGCGACGATTCCGATGACTGCCAGCCATGCGGCGACGAATCCGAGGATGACTGACTGCGGCGTCCGATCGATGTGCGAGGTCGTGGGCGCACTCGGCACCGTCACGACGATGATCGCGATGTATGCGGTGAGCGCGATAGCTGAGAGTACGAGCATGCCGACGACGCCGATGCGCCTGCGGGCCTTCGCATATCCGGCGAGTCCCGTGCAGGCGCCGACCGAATAGAAGATCGTCAGCCCCAGCCCCTGGGCGAAGATGAACGGCCCGAAGACCCCCCACATTGCTAGGCTGACCGCGATCGCAGCGACGAGGGTCGCCGCCGTTCGCCCTCGAGTGCGCCACGGCTGGATGAGCGCCGCTCCCACGCTCATGAGCGCGATCCAGGGGATGAACCACATCTGATTCGCGGGCTTCCACAGCATGAACACCGAGGCGAGGGAGCGTTCCGTGTTCACCGACCCGGCGAGCGCATATTGCATGAGCCCCTGGATCAGGGACCAGAGTACGTAAATCCACGCGAATTCGACGAGACGACGACGAAGATACGCTCCCGGCGTGCGCGACGACAGGCTCCCGGGAACCATGAGTCCCGCGGCGAAAGCGAAGAGGGCGAGGTGAACCATGTACAGCCCCCGGTCCGCAGTCAGGAAGAGGGGCGCGTCAGAGGGGAAGACCGAGGCATTGGCGAGGCCGCGCAGGACATGGCCGACGACGATGAGGATGATGGCGACACCCCTGACGATGTCGATGGAGGCGTCGCGTGCTCGCATGGTCGGAGTGTAACAGCGGCTCAGGGCGTCGTAGCTTCGAAGTCGAAGAGCGCCATCGTCTGATACATGCCGTTCTCGTCGACGCGGTCGAGCCTGAACCCCGGGACCATCCATGACGCCTCGAATTGCTCGCCCACATCGACGGCGAGGTCGAGGGCGGGGTCGTCGACATCCTGGGCGAGGGTGACATGCGGGTGGTACGGGAATCGCCGAACGTCGTCGAGGGGAGGGGTGCGCACATCGTCGGCGAGCTGCGTGCACTGCGCCGCTCCTTCGGACAACTCGAGGAAGGCGACCTGCGAGACGGGGCGAAAGGAGTCCGCCCCCTTGAGGGTGATGCGGAACGGACGATGATGCTTGGCGACTTCACGCAGGTGGCGGATGATATCGGGGCGCTGATCGGTGGGCAGCGAGGTCGGCGGGAGGATCGTGATATGAGCGGGCACCATGGCCCCCTGCAGGTCGCCCAGGCGCAGGCGCAAGTCGGTGAGCTCGGTGACCCACGGCTCCGGGATGGCGACGACGACTCCCAGCCAATCGTGGCCGGGCATGCGCTGCGGGAGGAACATCGGGCACCTTCACATCTGGGACGTCGTCCGTTCATCGTAGCGGCACACAGGTGCGGATCGGCGCCCGATGATGCCATGCCCCACACTTCCTCCCTGTGTCCTGCTCCGATGGGGTACTCGGGGCGGCAGTCGTGACAGAATCGACGCCATGAGTGCATCGTCTCCCTGGCTCGTCGTCGGACTCGGGAACCCCGGCGCCCACTACGCCATCACCCGGCATAATGTCGGACGCCTGACGGTGGACGTCCTCGCGCGCAGAGGAAGCGCGTCGCTGCGGGCGCACGGCTCGGGTACGCACACCGCAGACATCCGCCTGGGGGTCGGAGCGGGCGGAGTACCCGGACCTAAGGCGGTCATCGCGGTGTCGGACTCCTATATGAATACTTCGGGCGGCCCGATCGGCCGACTCATGCGCTTCTTATCGATCACCCCCGACCGCCTCCTCGTCATCCACGACGACCTTGATCTTCCCGCCCATGAACTGCGTCTCAAGAGGGGGGGCGGCGAAGGCGGACACAACGGTCTCAAGTCCCTCTCACACGTCCTCGGCACGAAGGACTACCACCGCCTGCGTATCGGTATCGGACGCCCGCCGGGCAGGCAGGATCCTGCCGACTTCGTGCTCGCCACGATCGGACTGAAGGACCGCGCTGAGTGGGATGTGACATTCGAGAAGGCGGCGGATGTCGTTGAAGACATCGTGACCGGCGGATTCACCACCGCCCAACAGACCCTCCACAGTGCGAACGCGGGGCGATAAGCCGTGAGACTGACAGGACTCTCAGCACTCATCTCATCCGATGTTGCGATCGACCGGGCGAGCGGATCCATCGCCTCGGGCCGCTCCGGCGTCCTCGTCGCCCCCGTCGGCCTGCGGGCGGCTGCGATCAGCGCGCTCGCCGCGCATGCGGGATGCACCCCCCTCGTCGTGGTGACGGCGACCGGCCGCGAGGCGGACCAGCTGACGGCGGCCCTGCGGTCGTGGAGCGAAGGCGTCGACATGTTGCCCTCATGGGAGACCCTCCCGCATGAGCGCCTCTCCCCGCAGGTCGACACGATGGCGCGCCGTATCGCGGTGCTGCGCAGACTTGCCCACCCGGTCGCCGGGGATGCCCATGCGGGGCCGATCCGCATCCTCGTCGTGCCCATCCGCGCATTCCTCCAACCCGTCATCGCGGGGTTGGGCGACCTCGAACCAGTGCGGGTGCGAGTCGGGGATCGTGTGGATCTGCCCGACCTCGCGGCAAGACTCGCCGACCTCGGCTATACGCGCACCGACATGGTGGAGGGACGTGGACAGTTCAGCGTGCGCGGCGGGATCTTCGACGTCTTCCCCCCGCAGGAGGCCCACCCCCTGCGCATCGAACTGTGGGGCGACGAGGTCGACGAGATCCGTGCATTCTCCATCCAGGATCAGCGCACCCTGGGCGATGTGCGCCAGGGGGTGTGGGCGACCGCCTGTCGCGAGCTCCTCTTGACGAGGGCGGTAAGGATCCGGGCGCGAGAACTCGTCGACACCCTCCCGGGCGCTGCGCAGATGCTGTCGCTCGCGTCGGAGGGGATCGCCGCCCCGGGCATCGAATCCCTCGCACCGGTGCTGTCGCGCGGCATGGAGCGCCTCATCGATCTCATCCCTGCCGAATCGCCCATCATCGCCATCGAACCGGAGAGGATCCGGGCTCGCGCCGACGACCTCGTCGCGACGACGCAGGAGTTCCTCACAGCCGCATGGTCGGCCGCCGCCGGGGGAGCGGATGTCCCCATTGAGGCGGGCGACGCCTCCTTCCTCGACTTCGCCGAGCTGTGGGAGTCCGATTCGAGGCCGTGGTGGCAGGTCACGGCTCTGCCGCCCGCAGAATTGGCGGACGCCCTGTCCAACACCGACGAGGATGCGGGCGCCGACGCCGCACCGATCGTCGTATCCTCCACGCTCATGAAGGCAGGCGCCCGCGACGTGCGCCCCTATCGGGGGGACTTCGAGGCCGCGTGCCGTGACCTCGCCTCTCTTGCGCGCGATGGATGGCGCCTCGTCGTCACAACAGAGGGGCCCGGTCCGGGCAGGCGCATCGCTTCCATCCTCACCGACGTCGGCGTCGCAACGTCCCTTGTCGACGACATCGACTCCGCGCCCGATCCGGGGGTCGTCACCGTGACGACCGCGCAGTCGGGAAGCGGCTTCATCGCCCCCGCTCTCAGGTTCGCGATCCTCACAGAGGGCGACCTGACGGGGCGCTCAGGCGCGTCGACCCGCGATATGCGGCGCATGCCATCGAGGCGGCGCAAGGGGATCGACCCGCTGTCCCTGCACCCGGGCGACTACATCGTTCACGATCAGCACGGTATTGGACGATTCATCGAACTCGCGTCGCGGACCATGGGGCGGGGCGATGCCGCGGTGACGCGCGACTACCTGGTCCTCGAATACGCGCCCTCGAAGAGGGGACAGCCCGGCGATCGGCTGTACGTGCCGACTGACAGCCTCGATCAGATCTCTCGCTACACGGGTTCCGATCAGCCGACTCTGACGAAGATGGGCGGCGCAGAGTGGGCGAAGACGAAGGCCCGCGCGAAGAAAGCGGTCAATGAGATCGCGAAGGAACTTATCCGCCTGTACGCAGCGCGTCAGGCGACCAAGGGGCACGCCTTCTGTCCGGATACGCCGTGGCAGCACGAGCTCGAAGACGCCTTCCCCTACGTGGAGACTCCCGATCAGCTGGTGACGATCGACGAGGTGAAGGCGGATATGGAGAAGCCCACGCCGATGGATCGCCTCCTCACCGGCGACGTCGGCTATGGGAAGACGGAGATCGCAGTGCGCGCCGCATTCAAGGCGATCCAGGATGGCAAGCAAGTCGCGGTCCTCGTCCCGACGACGCTGCTCGTCACCCAGCACGTCGAGACCTTCACGGAGCGCTACGCGGGATTCCCCGTGACGATCGGCTCCCTGTCGCGTTTCTCCACCGTTAAGGAAGCGGAGGAAGTGAAGGCGGGTCTCGCCTCGGGCGCCATCGACCTCGTCATCGGCACTCATTCGCTTCTGACGGGTGCGGTGTCCTTCAAGGACCTCGGCCTCGTGGTCATTGATGAGGAGCAGCGCTTCGGTGTCGAGCACAAAGAGACCCTCAAGGCGTTGCGCACCGATGTCGACGTTTTGTCGATGTCGGCGACGCCGATCCCCAGGACGTTGGAGATGGCGGTCTCCGGGATCCGGGAGATGTCAATCCTGCAGACTCCGCCCGAGGAACGCCAGCCGGTCCTCACCTTCGTCGGAGCCTTCACCGACGCCCAGGTGAGCGCTGCGATCCGCAGGGAGCTGCTGCGCGACGGGCAGGTGTTCTACGTCCACAACCGTGTCGACTCTATCAATTCGGTGGCCGCTCACGTCCAGTCCCTCGTTCCCGAGGCGAGGGTCCGCGTCGCCCACGGCAAGTTGTCAGAGCACCAGTTGGAGCAGGTGATCATTGATTTTTGGAATCACGAGTTCGACGTCCTCGTGTGCACGACGATCGTGGAGACGGGGCTCGACATTTCGAATGCGAATACCCTCATCGTGGATCGCGCGGATGTCTTCGGGCTCTCCCAACTCCACCAGCTGCGTGGACGGGTGGGCCGCGGTCGCGAGCGCGCTTACGCCTACTTCTTCTACCCGGGCGACAAGACGTTGACGCAGACCGCTCATGAGCGCCTCACCACGATTGCATCGAATACGGATCTGGGGGCGGGTCTCGCAGTCGCGCAGAAAGATCTGGAGATTCGGGGAGCGGGCAATCTCCTGGGCGGGGCCCAATCGGGCCATGTCGAGGGCGTCGGTTTCGACCTGTATGTGCGCATGGTCGCTGAGGCTGTCGCCGCTTTCAGGGGGGAGGCCCCCGAGGAGAAGAAGGATGTGCGCCTCGATCTGACGGTCGACGCCCATATTCCGGAGTCCTATGTGCCGGGGGAGAGACTGCGTCTGGAGGTGTATGCGAAGATCGCCGCCGTCTCATCACCTGAGCAGGAGGCCGATGTACGCGAGGAACTCGTCGACCGCTACGGCACACCGCCGCGCGAGGTCGAGTTGCTTTTCGCCGTTGCCCGGCTGAGGCGCACGCTTCGGGCGTCAGGCCTCGAGGAGGTCGTCACGCAGGGTAAGTATGTGCGCATCAACCCGGTGGAGTTGCGCGATTCCCAGGTGATGAGGCTCAAGCGCCTCCACCCGGGCAGCGTCATCAAGGCTGCGGTGCGCCAAGTCCTCGTACCCGTTCCGACTACTGCGCGGATCGGGGGCGCCCCCCTCACCGATGAGGCTCTCCTCGAATGGGTGGAGACCCTCGTGACGAAGGTCCTCGTCCCCTTCGGCGAGTAGCCCGCCGAATGCATCACCCGTGTGGGCGCCCCGATGATCACTCCACCACGGCAGCGGGATCGGGGACTAGACTGGACGCGGCCGGTTGTGGCCGCCATGAGGGAGGAACCACGTGTTCAGTGTGAAGAAAGCGGCAGTGGCCGCCGCAGTCGTAACGGTAGTCTGCGGTTTGGGAGCGTGCTCAGCCCATCCCGGCGCGGCCGTCATCGTCAACGGCGTCGCCTACTCGGAGGCCGATATCACCGAAGGCGTGGAGCAGTACGCGGAGCTCACCGGTAATCGTCTCGAACGTCCCACCTTCGCCAATGCGATCCCCGGTGCTGTGAGTCAGATCGACCTCGCGCGCGAACTCGGTCTCGACATCTCCGACGAGGCTGTTGACGCCTATGTCCAGACACTGGTCGATGCGGGCCGCATTGTGGCGCCCGAAGAAGAACTCGGCACCGTCATGCGCGACATCTTCCGTCAGACCATCGCCGTCAGTCAGTTCAATGAACTCGGCGCCTCCGCCGCGCCCGCCATTTCGGAGGCGTATGAGCAGATCCTGGCGAATCAGAGCGTCGTCATCAATCCGCGCTACGGCACCGTCGACCCCACCACCGGGGCGAATCTGCTCCCACTCTTCGCAGATGTCGTCGACTCCGCGTCGCTCAGCGCCGCCGAGGGCGAGTGAGCGCTCGGCGGAGCGCGGATGAACCGCCGCATGCCCTCTCCCGCTGGAAGTGACCGACGACTCGAGCAGTGGTGACGCGCCCGGGACCAATGTCTACTGCGCGGGAAATGTGTCATCGGCGGACTCAAAGTCGGTCAAATGACTCACGCTTACGGCTAGGCTAGGCCTCAAGGCCGTTGAGGTACTACCGTTAGACTTGACCCATGGTCCACGAAATTGATCGATTGGAGAATGACGTGGCAAGGATTGAGGCAATTGGAGCTCGCGAGATTCTCGACTCGCGCGGCAACCCCACCGTTGAGGTTGAGGTCCTTCTCGAGGATGGCACCCTGTCGCGTGCATCCGTGCCGTCGGGCGCATCGACCGGCGCATTCGAAGCCGTTGAGCGACGTGACGGCGATAAGGACCGTTACCTCGGCAAGGGCGTTCAGGACGCTGTCGACGCTGTCACCGACATTATCGCACCCGAACTTATTGACGAGGACGCTGCTGACCAGCGTCACATTGACGAGGCCATGCTCGACCTCGACGGCACCGACAACAAGGGCCGCCTCGGCGCGAACGCGATCCTCGGCGTCTCCCTCGCCGTCGCGCGTGCAGCCGCCGACTCCGCGGGCCTGTCCCTCTACCAGTACCTCGGCGGCCCGAACGCCCATGTTCTGCCCGTCCCGATGATGAACATCCTCAACGGCGGTTCCCACGCGGACACCAACGTTGACATCCAGGAGTTCATGATCGCTCCCCTCGGCGCTCCCACCTTCCGCGAGGCGCTGCGCTGGGGCGCAGAGGTTTACCACGTCCTCAAGGCGGTCATCAAGGATCGCGGTCTGTCTACCGGTCTGGGCGACGAGGGCGGCTTCGCCCCGAACCTCGACTCGAACGCTGCGGCTCTCGACCTCATCATCGAGGCCATCGAGAGGGCGGGATTCAAGCCCGGCCAGGATGTCGCGCTGGCCCTCGACGTCGCCTCCTCCGAGTTCTTCAAGGACGGCCTCTATCGTTTCGAGGGCGAAGGCCGTTCGACCGACTATATGGTCTCCTACTACGAGAAGCTCATTTCGGACTACCCGCTCGTCTCCATCGAAGACCCGCTCTCCGAGGACGAATGGGATGCCTGGAAGGCTCTCACCACGCAGATCGGCTCGAGCGTCCAGCTCGTCGGCGACGACCTGTTCGTCACCAACCCGCAGCGTCTGAGCAAGGGCATCGAGCTTGGTGCCGCGAACGCCCTCCTCGTCAAGGTCAACCAGATCGGCTCCCTCACCGAGACCCTCGACGCGGTTGAGCTCGCACACCGAAGCGGCTTCCGCTCGATGACCTCGCACCGCTCCGGCGAGACCGAGGACACCACGATCGCCGATCTCGCGGTTGCGACCAACTCCGGTCAGATCAAGACCGGCGCCCCCGCCCGCTCCGAGCGCGTCGCCAAGTACAACCAGCTCCTCCGCATCGAGGAGGAACTCGGCGATGCAGCGGTTTACGCAGGCCGCTCGTCTTTCCCTCGCGCCTCCTTCTGACGCGCTGAGGACAGCGCGTCCCAACGCGTGAACCACTGGGTGCCCCGGGCCGATTGGCCCGGGGCACCCGCGTATTCCGAGGCGCGTCTACGACAAGATCACAGGGGCTCGGTTCGACATGCCGCCGCATCGGCGAGCGGCGGACAGTCGACTGGGGCACGATTGACGCATGTCTTCCAACGAGCGCCCAGGACGCCCCCATGCGCCCCGACGACCCTCGCGCACCACGGGGTCGTCCGCTTGTCGCTCCGCATCCGCTGCGGGCAAAGGCGGAGGAGATGCGAAGGCCAAGAGCCACAGGACCAGCCGCGAGACGCGCACCGCGGCGTCATCCGCATCCGGCGCCAAACGCGACCGCGGGCGCTCGGCATCGCGGCCGAGAACCTCGACCTCGCGTCTCGGTCACGATGCGGGTCGTGACGAGGCTCGCGCCAAGCGCATCAACGATTCGAAGAGTTTCACGATCGGCGGCCTGGAGATCTCTACGAGGCTATTCACCACCGTGCTCCTGGCGGGGGTCCTCGCCTTCCTCCTCGTGCCGAACCTGTACGACTGGTGGCGCCAGGAACAGGACTACCGCGATATCCGGGCGCGCGTGGCGGCGGCCGAGCAGCGCAATGCGAATATGCGCGAGCAACTCGAACTGTGGGAGGACCCCGAGTACATCGCCTCCCAGGCGAGGGCCCGCCTGGGATACGTCAAGCCCGGCGAAACCCAGTACACGGTTGTCGACCCGGGAGACGACTACCTCGATCAGGCGCAGGTGAGCGCCGCCGAAGTGCGGGGACCCGCACGACCGTGGGTGCAGGTAGTCGGTATCCTGTTGCGCGAAGCCGATGAGGCGCCGCTCGCCGTCGCCGACTCTCAGTCGGGCGTGCAGTCCGGCGTCGACTCGGCGGCCCAATCGGGTGAATAATCCGGACACTGACCCCCGAGGAGACCCCGTGACATCCGTGCCCCGCGACCCCGCTGCCCCCACCGCCTCCGATATCGAGGTGCTGCACGAGCAGCTCGACCGCGTGCCCCGAGGAGTCGTGGCGATCGGCGCCCGCTGCGTGTGCGGGCGTCCGACAGTGGTGACGACTGCGCCCAGGCTTGAAGACGGTTCCCCGTTCCCCACAACCTTCTACCTCACGTGCCCGCCCATTGTGCGCGCCTGCTCCACCCTGGAGGCCGAGCACCTCATGGAGGAGTATAATGCGCTTCTTCTCAACGATGAGCGCCTTGCCGCCGCCTACGAGTCCGCGCACCGCGACTACATCGCCCGACGCCAACGACTCGGAGACGTCCCCGAGATCGCGGGGGTGTCAGCCGGGGGCATGCCGACGCGCGTCAAATGCCTTCACGCCCTCGTCGGCCACGCCCTCGCGGCGGGCCCCGGCGTCAATCCCATCGGGGATCTCGCGCTTGCGGTGATGGCCGAGCGCGGTATGTGGAGCGTCGACCGCTGCTCCTGCTGAAGCGTGGCGACGGGGAGAATCGCCCATCAATGGGCCGGGCATCGGCGAAGACGACGGGCGCCTGTGGGAAAATAGACGGGTGACTCGAGTAGCAGCAATCGATTGTGGAACAAACTCCATCCGTCTCCTCGTAGCAGATGCGCATACCGACGGGAACGGCGCGACGACGCTCATCGATATTACGCGGCAGATGCGGATCGTTCGACTCGGGCAGGGAGTCGATCGTACGGGCCGTCTCGACCCCGCTGCGATCGACCGCACCATTGATGCCGTCGTCGAATATGAGCGGATGATCCACCGCCTGGGGGCGACAGCGCTGCGCTTCGTCGGCACCTCGGCGATGCGCGATGCGAGTAACCGGCTGGAATTCGTCGACGCCGTGCGCACCGTCCTCGGAGTCGATCCCGAAGTCGTCGAGGGAACCGAAGAGGCAGCGCTTTCCTTCATGGGAGCGGTGTGCGGACTCGATGCCGATACGCCCGCGCCGATGCTGGTCGTCGACATCGGCGGCGGTTCGACGGAACTGGTCCTCGGCGATACCCGTGTCCGCCAAGCCATTTCCATTGACATGGGGGCGGTTCGCGTCACTGAGAAGTTCTTCTCCGACTGCGACCCGGCGGCGGGTATTCCCGCCGACGCCCAGGACCGCGCTGCGAAGTGGATCGATGAGCAACTCGAGCATGCACGTACGAGCGTGGACTTCGACCGCGTCGCAACACTCGTCGGCGTTGCGGGAACGGTGACCACTGTGACTGCTCAGGCCCTCGAATTGACGAGCTACCAGCCGGAACTCATCCACGCCGCCCGACTCTCCCCGGAGCAGATCGACCGGGCTGTCCGCTTCATGGTGGATCAGCCGGTCCCAGTCAAAGCGGCTCTCGGATTCATGCCGGAGGGGCGCGAGGACGTCATCGCGGCGGGCGCCCTCATCTGGAGTCGCATCGTGCGCCGAATCGATGACGAGGCCGCAGCACAGGGCAGGGGCCTCGACGAGGTCATCACCTCGGAGCACGACATCCTCGACGGGATTGCCCTATCGATCGCCTGACGCCGTCGGGTTCATGCGAGTCTGGCGGTGACGATGCGGACCGCCCGGCTGATATCGTCCACGGCCCGTCGCGCCGCCTCCTCTCCGCGGCCATAGGGATCCTCGATCCAGTCAATGGTGGGATCGAGTGGGGTGGCGCCGAGGAGGGGGAGGAGATCCTCCGCGTCGACCCGTGCGTCATCGGGGAGCGTGCTCAGGATGCGGGCAACATGGCCGAGGGCGAAGGTCTTGGAGATGTGCTCGGGCAGGTAGGTCGCGATCCATTGGAGCTGCTCGCGGTCGAAGATGAGGACGGTGCGGGCGTCTTTCATGAGTCGCCCCGTCAATTGCCTGGCGCGGTGGGCGGAGTGGTCGAGACCGACGGTGCGGGCGGCGCTGAGGATGGCGGGGTCCATGGGGGCCCCGCGAAGCGCCGCGACTCCGGCGGAGGCGAATGTGTACTGCGAGTCGGGCCGGATGAGTTGCGAATACTCCGAGGCGAATGCGGATCGGCAGATATTGCCGGTGCAGACGTAGAGGATGGTGCAGCCTGAGGAAGCGGGCGGCGGGTCGCTCGTCCAGTTGTACATCTGGGAATCCTCCTGGGTGTCGGTGTGTTGTGCGCGCCAGGTTCGTTGCTGTCAGGCTATGAAGGCGCAGAGGATCCCTTCAAGGCGGTTACCGGTGAATGTGATGCATTCGCTGAGGGGGAGCCTGAGAGGCCGGGCAGAAGAAGAGAGAATCGGTCCGTATCGTGAGACCTTGATGATGTGGGATTCACCGGGGCGGGCGGTGCGGTGACAACTGCGCGCATTGTTCGACAGGGGGACACGGGCTGGTCCCACCGGGTGAGGGTCGGTTCAGTGACGAGTAAACGGGTAGTATAGCATTACTGAGTAATTATTGTCAATCGTCATATGTGGTCGGGGTCATCCCGCGGATGCCTTGAATCTCCACTGAGGCCCCAACTAGGGTTGCTTGCGGCCGATGGGTTCAATAGTTGAAGGGAATGTGAACGATTGGCAGACTGTGAAATTCGCTGGTCCGCCCCGGTTCCCGATACGCTGAACACCCATCACGTCACCAACCGAGAGAGAAGGGCAGGCCGATGAACGATACCCTCAACACATCGGAGCAAGCAGAGCTCAGCGCGTGGATTCGACTTGAGATGGAACTACGCGATAACGCGGTGTTCCCCTTCTACGAATATGAGCCCGGGGCACCGGAGTTCATCGAGAAGTCGATCGGATCGGACCGCCGTTCCCTTGCGTTCCGCTTCGCCAAGCGGACGATCGACATCCTCATCTCCGGAGCCATCATACTCTTCGGATTTATCCCCGGGCTCATCCTCGCCCTCCTCATCCGCCTCGATACAGGCGGCTCTGCGATCTACACGCAGCTGCGCGTCGGGCGTTACGGCGAGCCCTTCAAGATCCACAAGTTCCGCACCATGGTCGTGGACGCCGAGAACGTCGAGAAGTACTTCACCCCGGAGCAGCTCAAAGCCTGGCAGCGTGAGAAGAAGGTCGACGACGATCCGAGGATCACTCGACTGGGGCGCATCCTCAGGGCCACATCCCTCGACGAATTCGCCAATTTCCTCGACGTCTTCACTGGGAAAATGTCGCTGGTGGGCCCCCGCGCCATGTCGTACGGTGAACTGTTCTGGTTCGGGGAGCAGCAGGCGGAGCTGCTCGCCGTCCGTCCCGGCATTACCGGACTGTGGCAGGCAGGCCCCCGCAACTCGGTCGACTTCAAGAGCGGCGGTCGTCAGGCGCTCGAATTGAAGTATGTGCGCGAATCCAGCGCCGCATTGGACGCCCGCATCTTCTTCCAGACCTTCTCCGCACTCGTCTCGAAGACGGGGAAGTAAGAGCCAACCGAATGACCACCAGTCCGACGCTACTCGTTGCCACCCATAAGCCCTATTGGATGCCCGCAGATCCCGCCTACCTCCCGCTGCACGTCGGCGCCGAGGGCGAGGACGTCATCGATGGTTTCCAGCGCGACGACGAGGGGGAGAACATCTCCCGACTCAATCCCCACTTCTGTGAGCTGACCGGAGTGTACTGGGCGTGGAAGAATCTGCAGGCGGACTTCATCGGCTTGGTCCACTACCGCCGCTACTTCGCGGTGCGTGTTCACGGCCACAAGAAGGGGCGGATCGCCACGGGCGACGACCTGCGGGCGGCCCTGGCGAAAGCGCCGATCGTCCTGCCCACGGAGCGCAACTACTACATCGAGACCAACCGCTCCCAATACGTGCACGCCCATCACGAGATCGATCTCGACATGACCCGTCGGATCATCGAGGAGAAGTACCCGGACTACCTCGAGGCATATGACGCGTCCATGGCGCGCACCCACGGGCACCGCTTCAACATGTTCGTCATGCGCCGCGACTACTTCGATCAGTACTGCCAGTGGCTCTTCGACATCCTCTTCGAATTGGAGCGGCGTCTCGACATCTCCGAGTACTCCGCCTACGACCAGCGGGTATTCGGCTTCATTTCTGAGCGCCTCCTCGACCCGTGGATCGAAACGAATGGCATCGCCTACACGCAGATGCCCGTGGTCAACCTCGAGAACCAGCACTGGGGGAGGAAGATCCTCACCTTCCTGAAACGAAAGATCGGCGTCACGTGACCGCTCGGGTCACGATGAGCACCGATAGTCGAACCGAATAGGACACCTACTCCATCATGGGACTCCCTCGCCTTGAACCGCGCGTCTCACTCGTCGCGATCTTCTACAACTGCGCTCCCTTCGTTGAAGCGGGCGTCGCATCCTTCCTGAACCAGACCCGTCCCTTCGACGAGATCATCCTCGTCGATGACGGCTCCACCGACGATACCGGCTCCCTCCTCGCCGAGTTCTCCCGGATCGACCGGGTCACAGTGCATTCGAAGGAGAACGGGGGACCCGCCTCCGCGCGCAATGCCGGGGTGCAATTGGCGACGGGCGACTACATCATCTTCTCCGACGGGGATGACATCCTCGCGCCCCACCTGGCGCACACCCTCATTTCGACGCTGGTGCGCACCGGAGCCGAAGCGGCATTCGGCGGGCAGAAGATCCTCACCGAAGCGGCATCGACTCAGCCCATCGTATGGGAGGGGGACGGTGCGATCACCATGCTGACCACCGAAGAGGCGACGACCCGGCTCATGTATGACGAGATCAGCGAGGGCCCCTTCGCGAAACTCCTGCGGCGCTCCTTCCTCCTCGAACATCCCTGCCCCGAGGGGCGCTACTACGAGGACGTCGCCATCGCAGGGGAATGGCTGACGAACCTCGAGTCCGTTGCGGCTGTGGATCGGGAGGTCTACGGGTACATCCTCCACTCGGGATCGATCTCCCACCGCAAACAGTCGTCGATTGCGCAGGCCCGGGACTTCCAATGGGCGATCCGGCAGATGCTCCAACCCGTCAAAGACACTTTCGGCTCGATCGACGGCACCGCCTACCGCCTCCTCCTTGAAAACGCCCGTCTCATCCAACTCCTCGAAAAGGTGTCCGGTGATGATCAGGAGGTCAAGGACATCAGGAAGGCGATACTCCTCGAGTCGAGACGCGTTCTGAACACCGTCCTCGCAGATCGGCGGGTTTCGGCGATCCAGAAGATCCGTTTCGCGATCATGTGCCGTTCCCCCAAGCTCTACATCCGGCTCATGCGCGCCTACGAGAAGAACAAGAAGGGGCTGGCTTGAAGTGGTCGGCACTACTGAAGGGCGACCCGGCTGCAGCGGATCCGCACAGTCGCCCACGAGCGTTCCGCGCGTGCTCGTCATTGGATTCTCCAACGCCCGCGCAGGGGTGGAGTCGGTGATCGCGAACTATGCGCGCGCAGTCGCGGACAGAATCAACTTCGACTTCCTCGTGCACGAGGAGCTGACGAACTACTCCGACCTCGTCGAGGGCGCGAGCGCGAATAACCGGGTCTTCATCATCCCAAAGAAGACCCGCGACCCTCTGCGTTACGAGAGGGGACTGCGGGCTCTCTTCGCCGACCACGCTCACGAATACGACGCCATCTGGGACAACGTCTGCCACCTGGCGAACCTCGATGCGCTCGCCCTCGCGAAGAAGCATAAGATCCCCCAGCGGATCCTCCACGCCCATATGGATACGATCGCGGGCAAGCCCTGGCACAAACTCTTCAGCCGATTCAACCGGCCGCAGGTGCACACGCTCCCAACACAACTGTGGGCGTGCTCCGCCCAATCCGGTAACGGCTTCTTCAACGGTCTCGACACAACCGTTCTCAACAACGCCATCGCCTATCGCGACTACGCCTACGACGAGGAGGCGCGCCTCGCGCAACGCGCAGCCTGGGGGATCGAGGAGGATGAGATCCTCCTGGGAGCCGTCGGGCGCCTCGATGTGCAGAAGAACCACCAATGGCTCCTCGAGACCTTCACCGAGCTCGCGGCCGCAGATGAGCGCTACAGGCTCGTGATCGTCGGAGCGGGGGAGTTGCACGACCACCTCCAGCGGATGATCACCCGCCTCGGCTGCCAGGACAGTGCCCTCCTCGTCGGCCGATCGACGGACATGCCCGCGTGCTACTCCGCCTTCGACCTCTTCGTCATGCCGAGCCTCTTCGAAGGCCTTCCCGTCTCCATCATCGAGGCGCAGAGCGCCGGACTGCGCTGCCTGCTCTCCTCGCGGATCTCCACAGATTCCGACATCTCCGGGAACTGTGAGTTCTTCGACCTAGAGGATAGGGGCGCGTGGCTCGACGCCATCACCCATGCTCAGACGCACGATCGACGCCATCCGCACCTGTCGAAGGACTACGATCTCGATGTGCAGGCGCAGCGCTTCATCGACCTCATCGCCGCGCGCTCACAGGGGGTGACGCCATGACGACGGGTCCCGCTCTCTTCTTCGTCGACACGCCCCTGCAGCTGCTCAATGCGATCCTGCTCAGACGCCAGATGCTCGCCCCTGACGCACATGCGGACTGCCTCGTCGTCGCACAATTCGACTGCGACCGGCTTATTGAGCGCCTGCGCCGCTCCGGCGTCTTCAACGAGGTCGTCGTCGTCGATCCCATGCCGCTCGACGGAGCCCACTATCGCAGATTCAAACTCCTCGCCTCCCACCTGGGCGATCGCGGAACCATCGCACGAGCGCTCCGGGGCGATATCGCCTACTCGGACTTCTACTTATCGTGTCCGACCATCATGTCCACGCAGACCCTCAATGTGCTGCGCAGACGCAACCTGCATGTGCGCACCCGCTTCTACGAGGACGGTAACGGCTCGTACAACGGCAACGTGTTCCGCAGCGCCTGCTACCTCGACGACCCGCCCGAGGGAACGCCCCCCAATATCCGCGCGGTCGACGCCGAGAGGGCGTTGTTCCGCCTGCTCAACAGGGGCAGGAGCGCGTATCGGCCCACGTCCTTCCACCTGTTCCAACCACGCCTGCTCACCATCTCTCCCCGATTCGACGTGCAGCGCATAGAAGCGGACGACGAGTCCATTGATATCGCATCACAGGTCTTCGACGCGCCCGCAGCGACAGGGGACCGTCAGCCCCGCCTCGTCGTCTTCGACGCCGTGAGGACCGCGAGCGAGAAGGACGCCGGGGCGGAGACCGTCGACGCCGTCTTCGCGGGGCTCGAACCCGTCGGCGGCAGATGCGCGGTCTACGAGCACCCTCGCTCCACGCAGCACTCCGACGTGCTTCGCGCGCTCGGCACTCGCGGGTCCGGGCTCTGGGAGGTCAACTGCGCGAGAGGATACGAAGACGCACTCCTAGTCGCCGTCGCCTCCTCCGCGCTCATCACGCCGAAACTCATCTACAGCTACGAGCCGCACATCCTCTTCCTCTTCCCCCTCATCGATGACCTCGACGAGGGGAGGAGGGCCACCTTGGAAAGCGCCGTCGATATGGCTCGAACCCTGTACGACGACCCGTCCAGGGTGCATGTCGCCACCAGTGCGGACGAGACGCGGGAGTTCGTGTCCCGATGGCTGTGAATCGCATGCCGCCGACTCGCTTATTACCCGCGGCCACAATGAGCCAGGTCGCGTGGTTCCTCACGTCGGTGTACCTGTGCCTCGGTTTCTTGACGCCGATCGGCTTCGGGTCCTCATCGATCCTCGCCTTCTCGTCGATCCTCATCGTCGCCGCACTCGCCTTCATCGTCGGCGGACGAGCCATCGACTTGACCCTGGGGCAGATCGGGATGATCCTCCTCGTCCCGGTCATGGCGGTCCTCATCCGCCTGTACAGCCCCTACGGCGCGACGAACGCCACCAAGCTGGCACTGGTGCTGTGCGCCGTCGCTGTCCTCCTCACCGTGTGCGACCCCGACGACTCCTCAGTCGGCGCAGCAGTGTTCTACGCGGTGTCCTCCGTCGTTCTCGCAGCGACATTCCTCGTCTATGTCGCGAACCCGGACTTCTTCGCGGATTTCTCCGGCGTCCAGCGAACAGCGGACGATCTGTCTCCACTGCTGTACGGCGCGGCGGATAAGAACCGGACGGCGCTCTTCGTCTTCCTCTACTTCTGCTTCTCCCTCAAGAAGAAGAAGCTTCTCGGAATCGGGTTATCCCTCCTCTACCCGGCGGTCTATGCGGGCCGCCAATACCTCATGATGATGGCGGTCGTGGTCGTCCTCCTCGTCCTCGCGAAGATACTCGGCGTCCCCGCAGACAAGCGTTCCATTAGAATCAGCCCGATCTGGTTCTTCTCCTTCTTCGCCGTGGTAATGGTTCTCATGGTGGCGTTCAGCCGCTACTGGATCCGCGAGGTCATTCCGACGGGGCTCGTGGAATACAAGACCGGCCTCAACGACCATTCCAATGCGCTGCGGACGGTGTCGATCGACTTCATCGCGACACATGTGGCGGACAACCCGCATTTCCTGTTCTACGGCTACGATGCGCGAATCTTCGAAGTCCTCGGCATCAATATCGGCGACACGCGGGCGGGTTCGACCTTCTACGTCGATGGCATCTACCGGCTCGTACAGCCCCACCAGGAAGTCCTCAACATGCTCGTGAAGGAGGGAGCCGCGTTCACAATCGTCTACTTCATAGCGCTCGCCGTCCTCCTGTCCCGATTCGCCCGGTCATTTGAAGACCTCGCAATGGTCGGCGGATACATGCTCGGCAGCGTCTTCCTCCACGAAATGTTCATCACCCAGAGCCTCCTCATGCTCGCATTCGTCCTCGCCCAGCCCTCCGAAGCCTCCTTCCCGCCCATATGGAGCGGCCAGAGAAACGAGAAGGGCAGCACCGGTCGGAGCGCCCGCAGGGGAGTCCCGGCGGCGTACTCGCTCATGGGGGCGGCGTGACCAAGTACTCCGAGAACAAGACGGTCTTCTACAACATCGTGTCGACGATCGTCATCACGGGGATCAACTTCTTCACGATCCCCCTCTTCACCCGTCTGCTCGACACATCCGGCTACGGCATCGTCAATGTCTACGCCTCGTGGGTCCAAATCACGAGCATCCTCGTGGGATTCAAGGCAGACGGGTCGATCGGCAGCGCGAAGGCGAATCTCGACGAGGACGAGCAGGACGCCTACCACGTGTCCATCCTGGTCCTCGCACTCGTCTCCTTCCTGGCGATCTCCCTGGCGTCCGTCATCTTCATGGGACAGGTGAGCCGCTGGCTCTCCATGAGTGCGACCCTTGTCATCTGCATGCTCTTGCAGTCCATCGGGTCCTTCATCATCTCCCTGTTCTCCATGCGCTTCATCTTCTTCAAAGAACCGCTCAAGAACCTCATCCTCTCCATCGGGGTGAGCGTCGCGACCACACTCGCCTCGATCATCCTGATCCTGGGGCCCTTCAGCGACCACGACCCCCATATGGGCAGGATCCTCGGCCTGTGCCTGCCCAACCTCCTCATCGGCTCGATCCTCGCGGGGAGCCTCATGAGGAGGACACTGACGAAGGTGCGCCTGCGCTACTGGCGCTTCTGCCTCGCCCTGACGATCCCGCTCATCTTCCACGGACTGTCCCAGCTCGTCTTGTCCCAAGCCGGCAAGATCGGAATCCAGCACGCCGAGGGCGATGCGGCGGCGGGCGTCTACTCGATCGCCATCGTCATCGTCTCCGTCCTCAACTCCGTGTACAACGCCCTCAACAATGCCTTCGTCCCCTTCATGTACGACGACCTCGCGGGCAAGACGACTCCCGTGGTGAAGGCGCGCCGCTTCTCCCGCTACTTCTGGCTCTTCACCCTCATCACCTGTGCATTCGTGATGATGGCCCCGGAAGTGCTCACTCTCATGGCCCCCGAGAAGTACTGGTCGGCCCTCTCCCTGCTGCCCGTCCTCGTCATCTCCCAGTACTTCATCTTCTTGTACTCCTTCCCCGTGAACTACGAATTCTTCCGCATGAAAACCAGATCGATCGCGGCGGGGACTCTCGGGGCGGCTGCCCTCACCATCGCCCTCAACGCCCTTCTCATTCCCCGCCTCGGGCAAATGGGCGCCGCCGTCGCATCAACGGTTGCGTATATGGGCCTCTTCGTCTTCCACTTCCTCGTGGCCCGCTATCGCCTCGAGGATCGGAACTACCCGGCGAGAATCTACCTGACGGGATTGATCGTCGTGGTGGTGGCCTGCCTGTCGTACTACCCGCTCGCGGCCGCAGCACTGGTGAGGTGGGCGGTCGGGATCCTCATCGTCGTATTCGTCGCCGGTCGCGTCATCGCCCGACGCTCGATCTTCTGAGTATGCGGCCGCAACAGGAGACATTATGAATCAATCACCATTGACATCTGCGCGACAGGAGAATGACATGACGACAATCGCGGTAATCCCGGCGCGCGAAGGCTCGAAGGGGATCCCCAGGAAGAACATGCGGCTTATGAAGGGCCTCCCACTCATCTCCTATGCGATTGAGAACGCCCTGGCGGTCGATGGCATCGACATGGTCGTCGTATCAACGGACTCCGCTGAGATCCTGTCCTTCGTCGGCCAGTACGAGCGGGTCATCGGCCTCGAACGCGACCCGTCCCTCGCTGGGGACGCCGTCACCTTGGACCCGGTGATCTACGACGCCGTACGTCGCACCGAGGAGAGCAGCGGGACGAGCGTCGACACCGTCATCACGCTTCAAGCGACATCGCCGTTGCTCACCCCAGCGACGCTGAGCGCCGCCCTTGCGAGCTTCCACGCCGACGGCTACGACTCCCTCATCTCCGTCGTCAACGCCCCGCACTTGAGCTGGCATTCGGACGGTGGGCGGATCGTCCCCTCCTACACCGAGCGCCTCAACCGACAACAGCTCCCCGCGAACTACCTCGAGACCGGGGCGTTCCTCATCACCCGTCGCTCCTGCGTCACTGAGAAGTCGCGCCTGGGCGATAATGTCTCCGTCTTCGAGGTCCCCCACGATGAGGCTATCGACATCGACTCCTCGACGGACTGGGTGGCCTGCGAGGCCCTCCTGTCGAAGAAGAGGATCGCGTTCCGCGTCGACGGGTACGGGGAGTTGGGAATGGGGCACGTGTATCGGGCGCTGACTCTCGCCTACGCCATGACGGAGCACGAGGTCGTGTTCCTCTCGAACGCCTCGAGGCGCGAGGGGATCGCCAAACTCAAGGACTCGAATATGAAGGTCGTCGAAATCGCAGACGACGACGAACTCTTCCGATGGCTGGACGGCAACCGCCCCGACGTGTACGTGCACGACTGCCTCGACACGAGCCTCGACTTCATCCGAACGGTGAAGCCCCTGTGTGGGCGCGTCGTCACCTTCGAGGACCTCGGCGACGGTGCGCGGGAGGCCGACGCGGTGATCAACGCGCTCTACGAGGGCGCCTCCCCCTATCCGAATGTTTACACGGGGAAGGCCTATGAGACCCTGCGGGACGAATTCATGACGGTCCGGGGCGACAGGGGGTTCTCGCCCCGCGTCGAGAGGATCCTCGTAATGTTCGGGGGCACTGATCCGCTCAACTTGTCGAAGCGCATCTACGACCTCGCCGTCCGCTTCAACGAGGGCCCGTCCCCGGTGCATTTCGACTTCATCCTCGGCCCCGGCTACGCCCACGACGACCTCGTCCCCATTCCCGACCTCGATATCGATGTTCTGCGCGATGTCGTGCGGGTGAGCGACTATATGAGCGTCGCCGACGCGGCCTTCTCCTCACAGGGCAGGACGACATTCGAACTCGCCTCCATGGGCGTGCCGACCATCGTCCTCGCACAGAACGAACGCGAACAGCTCCATGAGTTCGCACAGATGAACAATGGTTTCATCAATCTCGGCCTCGGGTCGAGAGTCAGCGACGATGACATCGAAGCCACCCTGGCGTGGCTGATCGGCGCCGAGTCCATCCGACGGGAGATGAGGAGCCTCATGCTTTCCATCGACCTGACATCGGGCATTCAACGGGTCAAACGAATCGTATTGGGAGAGAACTGATGACGAACCTCATCGAACGCATCGAATCGGGGGCCTTCACCCTCATCGCGGAAATCGGCGTCAACTACTACGACATCGCCGCATCGCAGGGCATCTCCACTATGGAGGCCGCGAAGCTCATGTGCGCCGAGGCGGCCGCCGTAGGCATCCACGCCGTGAAGTTCCAGTCCTATAAGGCCGAGACTCTGGCGGCGAAGGACTCGCCCTCGTATTGGGACACCTCAGAGGAGCCGACGACGAGCCAGCGTGAACTCTTCAAGAAATTCGACTCATTCGGCGAGGCCGAGTACACGGAACTCGCACAGTACTGCGACAGCCTCGGTATCGAATTCTCCTCCACCGCCTTCGACTTCGAGTCCGCCGACTACCTCGAACCGTTGATGAGCGTCTACAAGATCTCCTCCTCGGACCTGACGAATACCCCCTTCATCCGCTATCAAGCGGCCAAGGGCAAACCGATCATCATGTCCGTCGGCGCGGGAGATCTCGGCGAGATGCGGGAAGCCGTCCGCGCCGTCCGCGAGGTGAACACCCAGCCGCTTGTGCTGTGCCACTGCGTCCTCGAGTACCCGACTCCCTATAAGGATGCGAACCTGCGCAGGATCACGTCGCTGGGAGAGGAATTCCCCGATGTCATCCTCGGATACTCCGATCACTGCAAGCCCGACGCTTCGGCGGATGTCATCAAGACGGCGTACATCCTCGGCGCCCGCGTCGTGGAAAAACACTTCACCCTGGACAAGACACTCACGGGAAATGACCACTATCACGCGATGGATCCCGATGATGCGCGCACGATCCTCGACGGCGTCGCATTCGTCGATACCCTCTTGGGTTCGGGAGGCCTGCGCTTTACCGAGTCGGAGTCCGCAGCGCGGATGAATGCGAGACGCTCGATCGTCTCCGCCGTGGACATCGCGGCGGGGGAGGAGCTCAGTGAGCAGATGCTGACCTACAAACGCCCGGGCGTGGGCATCTCCCCGAAGGACATCAATCTGGTGATCGGTCAGCGCGCCGCATGTGCTATCCCCGCCGATACCGTCATCACACGGGACATGCTCGAGGGCGCCCGTCGGTGAGGACCGACCCGTCGACAGTGTGAATCATCACGTACCGGTTCTATGTCAACAAATCGCCATATGGTGAATACTTTCCGGTGGAGGAGAGTCTCGAATCGAATGGGAGCACTGTGACTATTCAGGATCTGATACAGCTGACGAGACGGCGCATAGGCCTGATCCTCCTGTGCACCGTACTCGGACTCGGCGTCGCCATCGGTGTCCTTCAGTTCACGCCGAAGTCGTACACCGCGTCATCGAGTGCGTATGTGTCGGTCCGGGTGGCGGAGGACAACTCGGCGAACACGGGCAGCTTCTACACGGCGTCCCAGCTCGCCAATCAGAAGGCCCAGGCGTTCTCTTCCGTCATCACCTCAACGGCGGTCGCAGATAGCGTCGTCACCAGGCTGCACCTGTCCGCCTCCGCCTCTGAGGTCGCATCGAAGGTGAAAGCCACTCCCGTTCAGAACTCGTCCACCATCAATGTGACGGCGACCTTCGACACGGAGACCACGGCGAAGGCGATCGCCGACGCCGTCATCGACGTCGCAGCCGAACAGCTCAACGAGCTCGAGGGGGGCGAATCGCCGGTCCAGCTGCGTCTTCTGTCGTCTGCCGAACTCTCCGCCGTGATCGTCACCCCCTCTCGCATGCGTACCCTCGCGCTGGGAACGACGGGCGGCCTGTTCATTGGCTATCTCATCACCATCCTCTTGGCGCTCCTCGACCGTAGGATCCGCACACCTGAGGACGTCGAAGCCCACTCGCCCGTCCCCTTGGTCGCAGTGCTCCCGCAGTCGGACATGATCGGGCGCGAGCTGCTCGACGCTGGGGATGGTGACTTCCGTGCCGAAGAGGCGCTGAGGAAACTGCGAACGAACCTTATGTACGCGAATGTCGACCATGAGTTGAAGATCTGCGTCGTCTCCTCTCCTAATTCGAACGAGGGGAAGACCTCCGTGGCGATCCAACTCGCCAAGGTCCTCGCCGCCTCCGGGGAGAATGTCGTCCTCGTCGATGCGGATCTGCGCAGGCCCACGGTCGACTCCTGTTTGCACATCAAGTCGCCGATCGGCCTGTCCCAGGTCCTCGCGGGGACCATTCCCGTTGAACAGGCGGTCGTGACGACCGAGGAGCCTGGACTGTTCGTGCTTCCTGCGGGTCATGTGCCGCCGAACCCGTCGGAGTTGCTCAGCTCGAAGCGCATGGAAGCCCTCACGCAGGCGCTGTCGCGCGAGTCCATCGTCATCTTCGATGCGCCGCCCCTCCTGCCGGTCACCGATGCAGCGATCCTGTCGAGGATCGCCGATGGGATGCTGCTCGTCGTCAGTTCCGGTAAGACGAAGACCGATGAGATGGCGCTCGCCCTCGATGCCGTTGCGCAGGCCGGGGGGAAGACACTGGGCATCGTCCTCAACCGCGTACCAACGGCGAAGACCCCATTCGGTGCCTACGGGTACGGCAGTGATGCCTACATCCAACAGATGCCGGAAGAACAAGAAACCGACGATGACGAGGGTCATTCGGCGGCGACCGCCGCGCCGGACGCCAACTTGGAAATCACCATTGAGAATCTTCCGCGCGCCACCACACGACCGCCGCGCTCATGACGCGCGAGCGCGTCGTGCACACCGTACCCCCAGTCGGACTCGAACCGACACCACACCGATTTTAAGTCGGTTGCCTCTGCCAATTGGGCTATGGGGGCGGGGCCGGGAACCGGCCACCGGATGACATCGTATCCATATTGTTCTCCCTGTGGGGATACTCCTGACGGAAGGACGCTCCTATGAGCCCCGCGCCCGACCACGGGACACAGAAGAAGAGACACCACCGCCCCGATCGCGGACGGGCGCGACGACTGGTTGACGACATGCGAGAGTTCCTCGACGACGACATGAAGTCCGGGCTCCTTGTCATTTCAATCGCACTAGTCGCGATCCTCGTGTCGAACTCGCCGCTACAACAGGCCTACGAGTACCTCTCCCATCTCGAATTCGGTCCCTCTGTGCTCGGACTGCACCTGAGCGTTCACGAGTGGGCGGCAGACGGCCTGCTCACCATCTTCTTCTTCGTCGTCGGACTGGAACTGAAAACCGAGTTCGTCACCGGCGCATTGCGGGATATGAAAGAGGCGGCACTGCCGATGATCGCAGCCGCTTTCGGCATGATCGGCCCTGCGCTCGTCTACACGCTCATCCAGATCGTCGTCGGGTCTGACGCATGGATCGGGTGGGCGGTCCCCACCGCAACGGATATCGCATTCGCCGTTGCCATCTTGTCGATCTTCGGCCACGGCCTACCGCCCGCAGCCCGAACATTCCTGCTGACGCTGGCTGTGGTTGACGACCTCCTCGCGATCATCGTTATCGCCGTGTTCTTCTCCTCGGGGCTGAACGTCATCGCCCTCGCCGCCTCCCTCGTCGCGATCGGGCTCTTTGCGCTGCTCGTGAACCACGGAATCCGCTCGCCCCGGCTGCTCATCCCGATCGGCCTCGTCGCGTGGGCGTTCATGGCGAACTCCGGGGTGCATGCGACGATCGCAGGCGTGGCACTCGGCCTCGTCGTCCCCGCGACGCGCACCCGCGAGGGGCAGATGACCCATGACTTCGTCCGCGTCCTCAGCCCCTGGTCGGCGGGACTCGCACTGCCGCTGTTCGCCTTCTTCGCCGCGGGCGTGCCCGTCCTGGGTGCCGAGGGCGGGGTCGTCGGCGCTTTGAAGGATCCGGTGACGATCGGGGTCGCGATCGGGCTCCCACTGGGCAAGTTCCTCGGCATCTGGGGGTCCGTGGCGGCGCTCACACGCTGGACGAAGCTACGCCTGGGGCACGGCGTCGACCTGCCGGATGTCGCGGCAATGGCTCTGCTGGCCGGCATTGGCTTCACCGTTGCGATGCTCATCGGCGGGCTTGCCTTCACCGACGAGGCCGGGGTCTTCCACGCCCGTTTCGGCGTCATCATCGGTACTTTCGCCTCGGCGGTCCTTGGCGCCCTCGCGCTGCGGATGCGCCTGCGCGTGCGAGTACGCGGAGCGGCCGCCCGGAAGAAGTAACAGCCCCCGCTATTCATGCGCTTTACCGGCTCACCACCTTCCCCAAAGACGTGTGGCACTAGATCTGGTCCAACAACCCCAACGAGCGCCTCAACAAGAAGATCCACCGCCGTACTGACTCAGTGGGAATCTTCCCCAACCCAGACGCCATCACCCGCCTCGTCGCAGCCGTCCTAGCCGAACAAACCGACGAATAGACCAAAGGACGCCGCTACCTCAGCCTCGACGTCCTGACCCCCTGCCGCCTCCACCTCGTCCCCACCAACAACACCGAAACCATCCCCGAGCCCCTCCCAACACTCACCACCTAACCCCACAAACAACCCAAAAGACCCTTACACCACTCAAAAGGACTTGACCGATCGGGGCATTGTACGTGCGGACGGGCGAGCAACGCGACCGACTGCGCTGGCTGAATAGTTGATATTCCTCGATAGACAAGCGAACGCAGACCGCCTACCTTCGAATTATCGGCCGACATCCCTGCTTCCTGTCATAGCGACTCAAAGGAGTGGTCATGAAGAAGATTGCAGCGCTGCTCGCCACTGTCGCCCTTGGTGCTGCTGGTTTTACAGCCGCGCCGGCATTGAATTCGAATCTGCAAGCCGCTGCGCTCGCTACTCCTGGATGCGGGGTGGGCGCGAGTGGTGGTCAGTTCTGGTCGATGTGTTACGCCATGAGCCCTGTCCGCTGGCATTGGGCAACTGCTCGAGTTTATTTCTATTCCGACTATTCTTCGGTGAAAAGTTCGCCGCGCAGAGGCCTACTTCAATGGAGTAACAGTTACGATTACTCCTCACAGGGTTATGTGTCAGACGGTCCATGGTTGCATGTGATTTATCGATGAATATGCGCGTGAGAGGCCGTGTCCTCTCGACTCTGTTCTGCTCTCTCCTTGTTGTTGCGGGCTGCTCGCAACCCTCAACCCCCACGACGGCCGAACTCTACGCCGAGGACTTCCATGCGCTGAAAACGCAATTCGAGGGGCGCGAGCCGATGTCGACGATGCTGGAAGACGACCGATTAACCGAGGCCGAGATTCTGGAACTGCAGAAGGTATTCGCCGCCTGTCTCACCGATGCGGGGTACTCCGACGTCACCTTCGACGACATGTGGGGATCCTTCGGCGTGCGCGATGACGGCAAAGAGCGGACGCAGTATGACGCTGATTTCAAGCGCTGTGGCAACGACACCGGATTTCATGACATCGTCGCCCTCTATCGAGCCACGGCACAGAACCCGAACAAGGTCGATGAGCTGGAACTGACCGTCGACTGCATGGTGAGGAATGGGGCAGTGGACCCGACCTACTCCGTCGAGCAGTACAAGCGCGAATTCGAGGAGTGGCTGTCGGTGAAGGGGCAGACACCGGGCGAGCTGCCCGGCTCCACCTTCTCCTATGCCATCGACCCCGACGAAGGGGTCGAGATCCTCAAAGAATGCGGCATCGACCCCCGATACGCGCGTGCGGATCAGGGGGAACGAGTAAACAAGCCGCCCAGCGGTAGGGACGGGCTATGACGCCGAGCCGAAGGAGACGGGGATGAGGAAATCGATGCGAGTGGCGGGACTCGCAACGGTCGGCGCGCTCGCCGCATGCTCTGTTGGCATCCTCATCGGCGTCTACGTCGTTGCCCCGCCCGTTCCGGCATCCCTCGAGTCCGCCGCGCCCATCACCTCTGTTCCCGTCGGAGTCCGCACAGTCGACGACTCGCGCAATATCCCCCTCGCCATCGTCGAACCCTCATCCACGGGCATCGCCTCCTCCGTGTCTGGCCGCGTGACGGCGATCCGCGTCAGCCCGGGTGCACAACTGTCCTCCGGTGAGGCCGCTGTCGACGTGGACGACACGCGCATGGTCGCCCTCGCCACGGCGACGCCCCTGTGGAGGCCCCTCGCCGACGGGGCGACAGGAGCCGATGTCACCGCATTGCAGAACGAACTCGCCCGCCTCGGCTACGACATCACTACAACCGGGACCATGAACTGGGCGACCCGATGGGCAGCCGCCGACCTCATCGGCATTGACGACGGACACGGGGGAGTCCCATTGGAGATCCCCACCGGGCTCTTCTTGTGGATCCCGGCGGCAACGGTGACCGTCACCGACGTCCCCCTTCACGTCGGCGACACGATCGACGGCACTCAGACGCTGTTCACCGCGGGTGCGGACCATGCCATCGCCCGCCTCACCCTCCCCGAAGAGGCGATCGGAGGAGCAAGGCGCATCACGGTGAGCACAGGGGTCTTCGATGTGCCCGAGGACGGGATCCTCACCGACGCGCAGACCATCGCGCGGATCAAGGAATCCACCCAGTATCAGGAGTACCTCGCGACGACCTCGGGAGGCGGGGGAGACTCCGGGCGCCTCCTCACCGTCCCCTGGGCGCTCGCCGACCCCATTGACGTGCGCGTCATCCCGCCCGCCGCGCTCTTCGGAGTCGACGGGTCGACGGCGTGCATCGCCGACGAGGGACAGGTGCATGCGGTGCAGATCGTCGCATCGCAACTCGGACAGACTATGGTGATATCCGAGGACGATTTCACCCAGGTCGACCTCGTCGTCGAAGGACTGTCATGTCCGTGAAGCTCGACTCGGTCGGCCACCGGTACGCGCACGGGCCGTGGCTGTTTACCGGCGTCACCCAGACGATCAACCCCGGAGAAGTGGTCGCCCTCGTCGGCCCATCCGGTTCGGGCAAGTCGACGCTCCTCGCGATCATTGCCGGCTGGCTCGCCCCCGCTGCGGGTTCGGTCGCCCTCGCCGAGGCGGATTCCCACGCCGCCGATGTCGCGTGGGTTTTCCAGAACCCGCATGGCAATGCGCACCGCAGCGTTATCGACCACGTCGCCCTTCCACTGCTTGCGCAAGGACTCGCGCCCGCCGATGCTGATGCGCGCGCATTGCGGCTGCTCACGGACTTCGGCCTCGACGCATTGCCCCACCGTCCCTTCCACACCCTCTCCGGAGGAGAGGCCCAGAGGATGCTCCTCGCCCGTGGTCTCGCCTCGGATCCCGCGGTCCTCCTCGTTGACGAACCGACAGCGCAGCTCGACCAGCGCACCGCGCGCCGCGTGGCGGACGCCCTCACCGCGTTGAAGGACCGAGGCATCGTCGTCATCATCGCGACCCACGACCCCCATGTGCGCGACCAGTGCACGCGCGTCATCGACCTCGCCGACCACACGGGAATGGACGCAGATGTTTAAGAAGCGAGGGCGACGCGACGCCCGCCGACGACCTGTCCGCGCAGCGATGACGGTCTCAGCGCTGGCACGCGAAACGTGGCGCGACATGATGACGGGGACGGCATGGACCGGCATCTGGGTCATCGTCACCGTCCTCCTCATCGGCGGCTCCGTCTGTCTCGACCTCGCGGTGATTTCACGGGCACTCGACTCGGCCAGCGCCTACCAGGAATCGGCATCCAACATCCGCGTCATTCAGACGAATCGGGCGATCGATGGAGCATCGTGTCATGCGCTGTCGCGTCTGCCCGGCGTCAGGGGAGCGGCCGCCGTGCGCTCCACCACCAGCCGGGTGAGAGTGAATGTCCTGCCGTCGACGAGCCTCGACGTGTATGAGACGACACCCGGCATCCGCGACGTCATCCCCGGGCGCGCGGGGGACTCCGCCAGCGGGATCGTCGTCTCGCAGGGACTCGCCGAGTCTGTAGGGGCCGCCGATGCCGCGGAGGTCCTCATCGACGATGACGAGGTGCCATTCGCGCACGTGTACTCCTGGGATGAGAACGACGGGCGCAGATCCGGATTCGCCTACACCATCCTCGCCCCCGTTCCTCCGTCCGGCGTCTTCGACGAATGTTGGGTGAGGATGTGGCCGATGAACGCCGATATCGACGCGTACATGCGGCTCGCTGTCATTCCGGACGGCAACGGCCAACAGCGCGTCGACATGTCGTCCCTCAATTCGACACTCGGCACGACCTTCAGCGGGGCCGCGCTCTACCGCGATCGGCTCACCGCGCCGATCGTGTGGATCCTCGCTGCTCTCGGGGCGCTCATCGGTATCGGCGCCGTCTGGCGCAGGCGACTCGAAATAGCGTCCGACCTGCATGCGGGTGTATGGCGCGTGGATCTCGCGGCGAAGGTCGCGATACAGGCGGCGAGCGTCGCAGGGATCGCGCTCGTCCTGAGTGCACCCGTCGTCGCTGCGATCATTGTTCGCGCTCCCGGCCCCGACCACGTGTCCCTGTGGCGACTTGCGGCGATCGAATTGGGGGTGGGGCTCGGTTGCCTCATCACAGCCTCTTTGGCGACTGCTCTCATCGTGAGGGAGGAGAAGCTCTTCGACTACTTCAAGTCCCGCTGAGCACAACTGGTGCTGGACGCCGGAGGCGGGCCTCACACGGACAAGGCGGCCACCCCGTGGGACAATGGTGCAAACGGAAGACACTACGACCCGAGGAGGCACCGATGTCGAACCCCGTATTCAACAAACTCGAAACGGAGTGGACACAACAACGCACCCCCAACGGCTACCCGACCATGCCCGGCTACCAGGTCGGCACTGCGGGCCAGAATTCGCCGTATGCGGGCGGCTCCTACGATCCGCGCAACCCCTATGGCGCCGCATCCCAGGCGGCAACGGGGGCGCAAGCCGCTGACCAGGCCTACTACCAGCAGATGGAGGCCGCCTATGCGGCTCCTGCGGCTGATGCGGTCGACCGTGGTGTCATGACATACGACGACGTCATCATGAAGACCGGAATCTCCCTCGGCGTCCTCCTCATCGGCGGCGTCGTCTCGTGGACCGCCGTTGCGGCCGCGCCGACGCTCGGCATGATGCTGTCCGTGGTCGGCATCATCGGCGGATTCATCCTCGCCATGGTGAACTCGTTCTCAAAGACCATCCGTCCTGCCCTGATCCTCGCCTACGCCGGTTTCGAGGGCCTCGCCCTCGGCGCGATCTCCGCGACCTTCGAGTTCATCTACCCGGGCATCGTCATTCAGGCGGTCCTCGCGACGGCGGCCGTCTTCGGCGTGACCCTCGCCCTCTTCGCATCGGGCAAGATCCGCAATTCGTCGAAGCTCATGCGCTTCACCCTCATCGCACTCGTCGGCATCATCATCTACAGGCTGGCGTCCTGGATCCTCACCCTCACCGGGGTGTTGACCGCGGGCGGCTTCGACTCGATCACCATCATGGGCTTCCCGCTCGGACTCGTCGTCGGAGTCGTCGCCGTCTTCGTCGGGGCCGCATGCCTCATTCAGGACTTCGACCAGGCCAAGACCGGCGTCGCCCGCGGCGTTCCCGCAGTATACGCATGGGCGTGCGCCTTCGGCATTCTCGTGACCGTCGTATGGATGTACCTCGAGATCCTGCGCATCATCGCCGCATTCCGCAACAGTTGATGCCCCCGTGCTCGTGTCACTGAGCGTCGATCCGCTTCAGGAGAATCATTGATGGAGAACATTACCGTCACCGGTGAATTCGGCCGAAAGCCCGCTCTCGCATTCGACAACACCCCTTCGGATGAACTGCTCGTCGAAGTTCTGAAAGAGGGCGACGGCCAGGTCGTCGAAGCGGGGGACACCATCCACTGCCACTACCTGGGTCAGGTCTTCGACGGCCAGGTCTTCGACAATTCCTACGACCGCGGCCAGGCCCTGTCCTTCCAGATCGGAGTCGGCATGGTGATCCGCGGCTGGGATGACGGCCTCGTCGGTCAGCGCGTGGGATCACGCGTCCTGCTGTCCATTCCCTCCGAATACGGTTATGGCTCACGCGGAGTCCCCCAGGCCGGAATCGGCGGTGGGGACACCCTCGTCTTCGTCACTGACATTCTCGGCGTTGCCTGAGCGCATGCGTTGAACATACCTCACACGATCGGACAGGGAATGCCTGTGCGGGCGTGGCACTCGTAGCCATTCGGGTTCTTCCACAGGTACTTCTGGTGGTACTCCTCGGCATACCAGAAGCGATCGGCCTCGTCAGCGGATTCCACAGATGTCGTGATCGTGGGGAAGCCGCGCACCGACAAAGCCCCTTGGTAGGCAGAGCGGGCGCGCAGTGCGACATCGAATTGCTCGGGGGTCGTCGTCCAGATCGCGCTGCGGTACTGGGGGCCCAGATCATTGCCCTGCCCGTCGGCCTGAGTGGGGTCGTGAATTTCGAAGAAACGGGCGATGAGTTCGGCGGCCGAGGTGAGGGACGTGTCGAAGACGACGCGAACGGTTTCGGCGTGCCCGGTCGTCTTCGTGCAGACCTGTTCGTACGTCGGATTCAACAGGGTGCCGCCCATGTAGCCGGTCGCCGTCGCAACGACCCCCGGAGCATTCCAGAAGGCCTTGTCCACTCCCCAGAAACACCCGGCCGCTAAGTACATGACTTCTTCGCCCTCGCCGGGGGCGGTGTCGATCGGTGCGCTGAGCGCTGCAGGAGTGGGCAGGAAGGAGTTCTTGGCGCGCAAGGATCCGAAAACAGACTTCATGACTCCATTGGACCACCAATGGGGGCGCGGCGCGATTGCGCAGACCAGGAGTGGATTCGTGTGACGGGATCGGGTTGGGGGAGTGCACATCCGCCCACATTGTCATTCCGGTGGCGCCACGGCGTTTGCAGTGCCACGAGAGCTGTTCGGGTAGCCTGAACCCAGTGAACCACGACGGAGGTATGTCATGAACTCGGACGCGAAGTGGCCGTTCGCTGAGCTCTTCGACCGCATTACCGCGCAGATGAGCGACAGACCCACCGACACGGGCGGCGAGTCGATGGAGTTCAGACGCGGCGATACCCTTGATGCTGATCGGGATGCAGTGCGGGCAGTCCCGTGGGTTTTGCGCGTCGGCGCCGCGGTGTCATGGCGGCTCATCGTCATTGCCATCGCCGCCGCCGGCATCGCGTGGGTCGCGATCCGGCTCTACATCGTCGTCATGCCCGTTGCGGTTGCACTCCTTCTCGCTGTGCTGATCGAACCGATCGTCGGCTGGTTAGTGCGCCGCCTCCACCTCCCTCAGACACTCGCCGCCGTCTTCGGCCTGTTATTCCTCCTCGGTCTCGTCGTCGTATCCCTATCGCAAGCGGGCAGTAGCATTTTCTCCCAGCTGCCGGACCTGTTCAGGAAGGTCACTGACGGCGTCGACACCCTTCTTCAATGGCTTAAAACCGACAGCCCCATCGCCTTTGACACGACATTCCTCGATCAGGCCACGACGACGCTTCGAGACAAGCTCCCCAACTGGCTGACAACGAACTCCTCAACTCTGGCGACAACCGCTCTGTCGGTCACGTCCTCACTGGCAACCATCGTGTCGGGTGTGCTCGTCTCCTTATTCTGTCTGTTCTTCTTCCTCAAAGACGGGCGTCAGATCTGGCTGTGGGTCGTCAGGCTCTTCCCCGCTCCCGCTCGCACCCCGCTCCACGAGTCCGCGATCCGCGGCTGGGTGACCCTCGGCTCCTACGTGCGCACTCAGATCCAAGTCGCTGCAATCGACGCCGTCGGTATCGGTTTAGGCGCCTTCTTCCTCGGTCTTCCTCTCGTGCTGCCAATCGTTGTCGTTGTGTTCTTCGCGTCCTTCGTACCCATCGTCGGAGCCCTCGTCTCTGGGGCGATCGCCGTTTTCGTCGCCCTCGTCGACCAGGGCGTGACGGCGGGCATCATCATGCTCGTCATTATCCTCGTGGTCCAGCAGATCGAATCGAATCTGCTTCAGCCGCTCCTCATGGCGCACGCCGTGTCGCTCCACCCCATGGCGGTGCTCCTCGTCGTCGCAGCAGCGGGTTCAGTCGCGGGTATTCCCGGAGCGGTCTTCGGCGTGCCGATCGCGGCGTTCCTCAACTCCACGTTCCTCTACCTGCACGGCTACGACCCGATGCCGGAGCTGGCCATACAGGAGGACCGCCCGGGCGGTCCTCCGGGGATGCTCGATGACCTTGTGAGAGCCTCCTACTCGGGCACGATGACAACGGCGGGAGAGGGGACGCGCGAGGACGGGGCGACGACCGGCGATGCGCCTGAAGTCCCCTCGGAGGCGGCATCACCCGGCGAGGACGAGGACGGCTCTGCTGGAGACGACGCGGGCAGCAGATAATGGATAGGACGGGAGCGCATCAGCGCTCCCGTCCTCGTCTGTAAGCCGCCCGCTCAGCCGGAGAAGGGCTTCGCTGCGACGATCTCGACTTCGATCATTCGCCCATTGGGCGCTTCGTAGGTGAGGGTGTCTCCCGGCTTATGGCCGACGACTGCGGCTCCCAGCGGCGCTTGAGAAGAGAAAACCTGAACTCCGAGGTCGCCGCCCGCGTCTCGCGAGCCGAGAAGGAACGTCTGTTCGCGTCCCGCGACGATTGCGGTGACGACCATGCCGGGCTCCACGATTCCGTCATCAGCGGGGGTCTCACCGACTTCGGCGTGCTCCAGCATCTCCTGCAGGGCCTGGATGCGGGTCTCGTTCATCGACTGCTCGTTGCGGGCGGCGTGGTAGCCGCCGTTCTCACGAAGATCGCCCTCTTGGCGCGCCGCATCGATGAGCTTGGCGATCTCGACGCGCTTGACGTTGATTCGCTCAAAGAGCTCTTCGGTCAGCAGGTCGTATTGGGCCTGCGTCAGCCACTGGGTATCAGCCATTGTTCCTCCAATGAGAAGCGCCGGCACCGCGGGGTGCCGGCGCGCGAATTGTGGCCAGTGTAGCAATGAGAGTCCCTATCGGCACCGCGAAAGTCAGCGGCGGCGGTACACCCCGAGCCGATGCGCCGCCCGGCCGTGACGCGGTGTACCGGGCGGCGGGGCTGCTAGAGCACTGCGAAGTAGACGGCGACGCATTGGCATGCCCACGCGGCGACAGTGAAGGCGTGGAAGATCTCGTGGAAGCCGAACCAGGCGGGGGAGGGGTTCGGGCGCTTCATCCCGTAGACGACCGCCCCCAGCGTGTAGAGGACCCCGCCCGCCACGATGAGCAGCACGACGATGGGGCCGCCCGCCGACCACAACTGCGGCAGATAGGCGATCGCCACCCAGCCGAGAACGACGTAGATGAGGGTGGAAAGCCAGCGGGGGGCCGTCGGCCAGAACAGGTTGAGGAGGATCCCGATAATGGCGCCCGTCCACACGATGGACAGCAGGATTGTGGCATCGCGCCGTTCGAGGAGCGCGATCGACAGCGGCGTATACGTGCCCGCGATGAGCAGGAAGATATTGGAGTGGTCGAGTCTTCTCCACATGACCTCCCACTTCGGCGCCCAATAGAAGCGGTGGTACAGCGCCGAAATTCCGAAGAGGAACAAGGAAGCGACGAGGTAGACCACGGATGCCCACTTGTTGGTGGTCGTGGGTGCGAGGACGACGAGGACGATCGATGCTGCGAGGGACAGTGGGGCCGCAATGAGGTGAAGCCAACCGCGCAGGTGGGGTTTAATCGCGACGAGCTGGTTGGGGACCCATGATGTCGGGCGAAGCGATGCGATCTTCATCAATGTCTCCGAGTGTCGAACCAAGTTAGTTACGTTACCGTAGGTTACTCCAGCGTAGGTTAAGGCGCTGCATGCGACAACTTCAATTCTCATCGACGACATGCCCAGTGCGCCACACCAGCGGGCTACAGTGACGATACCCTTTTACCCGTACACCATCCGGGACGACGACACGTCAAAAAAGACCCCCAGGAGGACGCGGCAATGCGGTGGAATCTGCTCTACGACCTCTACGAGAAGCGAGTGCGCTCCGAGATCCCCGCCGACTCGATTCCCCGCCACATCGGTGTCATCCTCGATGGTAATCGCAGATGGGCGAAAGCCATCGGCACCACAGCCTCCCAGGGACACCGGGCGGGCGCCGACAAGATCTCAGAATTCCTCGAATGGGCGGATGAACTGGGGGTGCGGATCGTCACCCTGTGGATGCTGTCGACTGAGAACCTCTCGCGTACCAGTGAAGAGCTCGACCAATTGCTCGGCATCATCGTCGATGCCGTCAATGCCCTGGCATCGCGCGGGCGCTGGAAGCTCTCCATTGTCGGTGACCTCGGGCTGCTCCCCGCCGACGTCGCCGAGAGGATTCGCGCATCCGTCGACTCAACCGCCGGTGTCGCGGGGATGAGGGTCAATGTCGCCGTCGGATACGGGGGCCGCCACGAGATCACCGAGGCCGTCCGCTCAATCCTGCGTGATGCTTCCGAAACCGGGTGCACCTGCGCCGAGGTTGCCGATACGCTCACCGACGCCGATATTACCGCCCACCTGTACACGAAGGACCAGCCCGACCCTGACCTCGTGATCCGAACCTCCGGTGAGCAGCGCCTCTCGGGCTTCATGATCTGGCAGTCGGTTCATTCCGAGTACTACTTCTGCGAGGCCTACTGGCCCGACTTCCGCCGCGTCGACTTCCTGCGCGCACTGCGCTCCTACGCCCAGCGTGAGCGCAGGCTCGGCAAATGAGTGCGGCGCCTGCCACGTGGCAGGCGCCGCAACACAGCCACACGGCCGCCTCGTCAATGATTCCGAGGGCTCAGTCGAGTTCGTGCGCCCACGGCGGATTCGCACCCGCACGCGAGACCGTCACATCCGAGACCCGCGACGCCCTCGTCAGGATCGCCTCGACCTCGTCGGCACTGATCGAAGCGAGGCGCTCACGCCCTTCGGCGCCGAGGAATCCCAGAGCCCACATGCCGTCAATGACCCCGCCCATGAAGGAATCCCCCGCACCGACAGTGTCGACGACGGTGACATCAGCAGGAGTCGCCTCAACGCGCAGGCCATTCTCCGTGATCGCCAGACCGCCCTTCTTGCCGCGGGTCACGATGATCATCTTGGGGCCCAACGCCAGCCACCGTGCAACGGTCTGCTCAATATCGGCTCCATTGGTCAGCCATTCTGCATCCTCGTCGGACACCTTGATGACATCGGAAACAGCGACGAACTCTTCGACGAGGGGGAGCGCCTGCTCGGGCGACCCCATGATCGCGGGGCGCGCATTCGGGTCGAATGTGATGAGTGCGTGCGGGCGTGCAGCCTTGAGGGCTTCGAGCACGGTGAGCGCGCCGGGTTTTTGCGCCGCGGAAATGGAACCGGCGTGGACGATCGCCGCAGCCTCGCCCACTTCAATGGGAGGGGTCGGGTTCCAATCGAAGTCGAAAGTGTAGGTGGCGGCGCCCTTCTCGTCGATGAGCGCGTTGGCGGTGGTCGTGTGATGCGCGCCGTGCGAGGCCTGCGTGATGATGACATTCGACGCGGTGAAGTGATCGTGAATGACTACACCTCTGGCGTCGTCAGCGAACCAGGACTGCAAGACGACGGGTCGTCCGAGGCGCCCCAGGGTCATCGCGACATTCGCGGGCGAGCCGCCGGGAATCTCCCGGGCGTCCTCAGGGTGGGCGATCGGAGTGACGATGTCGATCAGTGCCTCACCAATGGTGAGGATATGAGGCTCAGTGGCAACGTTCATAGCGCATCCTTTTGTGGGGCGACGCTCCTGCGCGTCACAGTACTCACCATGTTAGTCAGCCTCGGTGTCCTCTGGGGAGGTTGCACGCGCCAAACGGGTCTGCGCCGCGTTGAGAATCGAATGGCACCGGGAGGCGAGGGCCTCGCCGCGCTCCCACAGGGCGAGGGTGTCTTCGAGGGGGGCCTGTCCTCCTTCAAGTTCCCTCACAATCGCAATGAGCTCATCACGTGCCTCCTCATAGTTGAGGGTCGACACGTCGGGGGATGCGGAATCGGTGGTCATGCGTCCTTCTTCGGGTTCGGTGGGGATGAGGGCGAAGGTTCAGTCGGCGTCGGATGAGCGGGGCGACGGGTCCGCGCGACCCGAAGCGGAAGGGGCTGAAGCGGTTGAGCCGACCACCTGGGCGACGAGTCTGCCGCGCGCGAGGATGCCCTCGATGAGGGAGCCCTTCGCCACGTCTTGAGCATCGCGCACGAGCGTGCCGTCGGGGAGTTTGAGCATCGCATACCCCCGGTCGAGCGTCCCCTGCGGGGACAGTACGGTGAGGGAGGCACGCGCTTCGCTCAGCATCTGCGCCTCGTGGGCGAGCCGCCGCTCGATATGGCGGCGCATCTGCATTACTTCAGTGTCGATCACCATCCGGTGGGAGTCGACAACAGCGCTCGGGCTCTGGAAGACCGGGCGGGAGACCAGCATCTGCAGAGTCTGCTCCTCGCGGGTGATTCGCGCGGCGAGGGAGGTGCGAATAGATCGGACCGCTCGGGTGATCCCGTCCATCTCCTGGTTGTAGTCGGGCGCGATGCGGCGCGCCGCATCCGTCGGCGTCGACGCCCTATAATCGGCGACCAGGTCCAATAGCGGCGCATCGCCCTCGTGCCCGATCGCAGAGACGATCGGCGTGTGCGCATTCGCAGCGGCCCGCACCATCGTCTCCTCGGAGAAGGGCAGCAGGTCTTCGACGGAGCCGCCGCCGCGGGCGATGATGATGACGTCGACCTCGTCGATCGAGTCCAACTCGGCGAGCGCCCGCGTCACCTCAGCGACGCAGCGCTCCCCCTGGACTGCGACCTCGCGGACTTCGAAATCGGCAGTCGGCCAGCGCGTCGTAGCGTTGACGAGCACATCATCCTTCGCTTTCGCATTGCGCCCGCAGATGAGGCCGATCCGGCGGGGAAGGAAGGGCAGGGGCCGCTTGCGCTCGGCATCGAAGAGCCCTTCAGCGCTCAGACGCTGGCGCACCTGCTCGATGCGGGTCAAGAGGTCGCCGATGCCCGCGACGTGTACTTCCTCGGCTTTGAGGTTGAGGGTGCCGCGCCGCTCCCAGAACACCGGTTTGACGCGCATGACCACGCGGGCGCCCTCTTCGAAGCCGGGACCGGCACCGGTGAGGATCCCCGGCCAAGCGGTGACCGTCATCGAGGTATCAGTCTCGACGTCGCGCAGCACGAAGAACGCCATTTTCGTGCCGGGGCGGGGCTTGTACTCGACGACCTGGCCCTCCACCCACAGCATCGACATGCGGTCGACGTAGATCTTGATGTTCTCCGTCAGCCGTCGCAGCGGCCATGGATTCTCCCGAGTGGTGTCCGCGGCCTTCGCCGCCGGGGCCTGCGCGGGTCGTGCGGCGTCAATGGCGGGGCCTGAGGGCTGCCGGGCTGCGGAGCTGGGCTGAAATGCTGACACCTGGACATGATGCCACAGCGCGCCCTCGCCCTCGAATCCCACTACGCTGAAGGCATGAGCGAACACAAGTCGGATCTTCGCGGCGGCACGGCCGATGCCATCGCCGGGGCCATGACTTCCGCAGAGGGCGGTCGCATCCTCCTGGCTGCGCCGCGCGGATACTGCGCCGGAGTGGACCGGGCGGTGGACGTCGTCGAAAAGGCCCTCGACCTGTACGGTGCCCCCGTGTATGTGCGAAAAGAAATCGTTCACAATAAGTTCGTCGTCGAGTCCCTGACCAAGCGCGGAGCGATCTTCGTTCAAGAGACCGACGAAGTCCCCGAGGGGGCGCGCGTCGTCTTCTCCGCCCACGGCGTGTCCCCGCAGGTGCGCGCCGCCGCCGAGTCGCGCAGTCTCGCCACCATCGATGCGACCTGCCCGCTCGTCACCAAGGTCCACCGCGAGGCCGTGCGCTTCGCGAAGGAGGACTACGACATCGTCCTCGTCGGGCACCAGGGCCATGAAGAGGTCGAGGGGACTTTCGGCGAGGCGCCCGCGCATATCCAAGTCGTCGGCACTCCTGACGAGGTCGACTCCGTCGTCGTGCGAGACCCCGATCGGGTCGTGTGGATCTCCCAAACCACTCTCAGCGTCGATGAGACCCGCGAAACAGTCGACCGCCTGCGCAGGCGATTCCCCAATCTCATCGACCCGCCCTCGGATGACATCTGTTATGCGACGCAGAACCGCCAGGTCGCCGTGAAGACCATCGCGCCGTCAGTCGACGTCATGGTGGTCGTCGGGTCGGCGAACTCGTCGAACTCCGTGCGCCTAGTCGAAGTGGCGCTCGAGGCGGGCGCAGGAGCGGCGCACCGCGTCGACATGGCGGACGAGTTGGAGGAATCCTGGTTCAAGGGGGCGGCGACCGTCGGCCTGACCTCTGGCGCATCGGTGCCGGAGATCCTCGTCAAAGACGTCATCGACTGGCTGGGGGGGCGGGGCTTTCCAAATGTGGAGGTCGTGCGCACGCAGACCGAGACGACCACTTTCGCCCTGCCCCGTAATCTGAGGACCGAACTGACCGCGCGCGGCCTTGCCGACGCACGCCCCCACGCGCCGCGTACAGCCGGACCCGATCACACGAGCTGAGGGCGCGGGCGCGCCGCGTGGGCTGTGTGTGGCGTCTGTAGAATGACAGGCGTGTCTCTTACCATCGGAATCGCCGGACTGCCCAATGTCGGCAAGTCGACCCTGTTCAATGCCCTGACTCGCGCGACTGTGCTCGCCGCGAACTATCCCTTCGCTACGATTGAGCCGAATGTCGGTGTGGTCCCGCTTCCCGATCCGCGTCTCACAGTCTTGACGCAGATGTTCCAGTCGGAGAAGACCATCCCCGCGACGGTGTCCTTCGTGGACATCGCGGGCATCGTGCGCGGCGCGTCCGAGGGCGAGGGCCTGGGCAACCAGTTCCTCGCGAATATTCGAGAGGCCGACGCGATCTGCCAGGTGACGAGGGCATTTGCAGACCCCGACGTCGTGCACGTCGATGGGAGAGTCGATCCCTCCTCCGATATCGAGACGATCCAGACCGAACTGATCCTCGCGGACCTGCAGACCCTGGAGAAGCAGATCCCGCGCCTGGAGAAGGAAGTGCGCGGCAAGAAGACCGAGGCGATCGTGTTGGAGACGGCGAAGGCAGCAGTGGAGGTACTCGAGCGCGGGGAGCTGCTCTCCGGACCTGCCGGGGCCGACCTCGATCAGGATGCGCTGAAGTCCTTCCAGCTCATGACGACGAAGCCGTTCATCTTCGTGTTCAACATGGATAGCGCGGGCATGGAGGATGAGGAGATGCAGGCGCGGCTTCGCGACCTCGTCGCCCCCGCTGAAGCGATCTTCCTCGACGCCCAATTCGAGGCCGAACTCGTTGAACTCGACGAGGACGATGCCCGCGAGATGCTGGAGGAATCTGGCCAGAGCGAATCCGGCCTCGACAAGCTCGCCCGAGTCGGCTTCAACACGCTGGGGCTGCAGACCTTCCTCACCGCAGGGGTCAAGGAGTCTCGCGCCTGGACGATCCACCAGGGCGACACGGCGCCGCAGGCGGCTGGCGTCATCCACACGGACTTCCAGAGGGGGTTCATCAAAGCGGAAATCGTCTCCTACGACGACCTCGTCGAACTCGGCGGCATGCAGGAGGCCCGCGCTGCGGGGAAGGTTCGCATGGAGGGCAAGGACTACATCATGCGCGACGGCGATGTCGTGGAGTTCCGCTCTGGACTAACGTCTGGGGGCAAGAAGTAACAACCATGAGCCTGCATCTTCTGGACTCCGCTGACCAGCGCCGAACAGCGGCTCTGGCAAGCATCGACGCTGAGAGCCGGGCTCAACGAGGACAGTATTTCACCCCGCGTTCGGTAGCTCGCATTATCGCAGGCCTCTTCCGAGTGCCTGAAAGTCGGTCCATCCGCGTGCTCGATCCCGGAGCTGGGAGTGGCATACTTTCGGCGGCACTCGTAGATCGGCTCCGTATCGAGTGTCCTGATGCTGAAGTTCATATCGTGGCCGTCGAGAACGACCCTCACCTGTACCCTGCATTGTCAGAGATGCTCGCTGAGCTCGGAGTTGTGGAGGGAGTCACGACCGAGCTTATCGATGCGGACTTCCTGCCTTGGGCTCTCTCAACTGATGAGCGCTTTGACATCGTTGTCCAGAACCCGCCATACGCGAAGCTCCGATCAGGTAGTGAGGCGCAATGGCTCCTGCGCGAAAACGGCATCCAAGTGCCGAATGTCTACACCGCTTTTCTTGCTCTCGGCCTGCGATTACTCGTTCCGGGTGGACAGCAAGTGGCGATCACGCCCCGCTCATGGATGAACGGCACCTACTACTCAGACTTCCGTCACGCGTTCGTCCGTGAAGCTGGAATCGATGCGATCTACACCTTTGAGAGTCGCTCTCGGGTGTTCGGTGACCTGGGAGTGCTACAGGAGTCCATCATCGTCGCCGCAACTCGCGGAACCTTCCCGGACAAAGTGCTGGTTCAAGCGTCGTATGACCACAATGCCGAGCCGTCGTCGCGACACGTGGATTACTCAGAGATCGTGACGCCTGACTTCATACATGTCCCTGCCACGGAGAAAGATGCTGAGGCCGTGGCGTGGATGACAACGTATGTCACTTCGACGCTGGCCGACCTCGGACTGACCGTTTCGACTGGCCGTGTGGTGGACTTCCGCTCGCGCGAAATGCTTCACTTTGAACCTGTCACAGGGGCGGTGCCCATGGTCAATGCCTCTCACCTGCGCGGGGGTGTCGTTCACCACCCAATCGGGACTAAGAAGCCCGAGTGGTTCTACTCCGCCCCGGAATCCATGGCGAAACTTGTGGTTCCCGGTGGGGTCTATGTGCTTGTCAAACGTTTCTCGGCGAAAGAAGAGAAACGCCGCATCGTCAGTGCGGTATCGCGTTCCGAGGGAAGCGTCGCCTTTGACAACAAGCTCAACTACATACACCACGACGGGCACGGCTTGGACCCGGAAATCGCGGCTGGGTTAGCCCTGTTCCTAAACTCGACTCGGGTTGATGAGTACTTCCGAGTGTTTTCTGGGCACACCCAAGTCAATGCAACGGATCTACGGATGATGCGATTCCCGTCGCTCGAACAGCTCCGCGAACTGGGCCAGAACCCTGTGGACGATCAACGGGATATCGATGTCTTGGTTGAGCGTGTCCTCACTCGCGAGGCGGTGTGCGCATGACACGTCTTGATGAAGCTCGGCAGATTCTCGAAGCTTTCGGCTTCGACAAAGCCAGGACCAATGTGAGAGCGGCTCGCACTCTGCTGGCGCTGACGCAACTCGATGAACAGTCGCAGTGGGCCGATGCGGTGAATCCGATGCTTGGAGTGCGCGCCATTCTTGACTGGATTCGAGAGCGTCTTGGTGTCGATGTCGCTGAGAATACGCGAGAGACCTACCGCCGTCAGACCCTCCACCAGTTCCGCGACGCGGGATTCGTCATTTACAACGACGACAATCCCGCCCGCCCGACCAATTCGTCCGCGAATAACTACCGCATCAATCCGGAGGCGCTCAAAGTTGTTCGGCTCTACGGCACGCCGAGCTTCGACACGGCGCTCAGTGACTATCTAGCCGTTGCACCCGGATTGCTTGAAAAATACCAAGCGGCACGCGACTTGACTCGCATCCCAGTGCGTATTCCCGGAGGGCAAGAACTCACGCTTGGAGGCGGTGGTCAGAATGTGCTCATCAAGCAGGTGATCGACGACTTCTGCGCCTACTTCATCCCCGGTGGCGAAGTGCTCTATATTGGCGACGCTGACGAGAAACTCATGCACTTCGACGAGGCGAAACTAGCCGCCCTCGGGGTCACGGTTGACACCCATGGCAAGCTTCCAGACCTCGTTGTTTATCAGAAGAGCACGAACTGGTTGTTCCTCATGGAAGCGGCCTCGACCCACGGGCCTGTAGATGCAAAGCGGCATGGGGAACTCCAAGTGCTATTTTCCGGCTCCACTGCTGGTCTCGTCTATGTGTCGTGCTTCCCTGATAGGGCAACCATGCGGAAGTTCCTTGCTGACCTCGCATGGGAGACCGAAGCGTGGTGCGCTTCAGACCCAACGCACATGATCCATCTCGACGGTGAACGATTCCTCGGCCCATATGACTGCGCATAACACGCAGCAGCCACGTAGATTTTAAGGTTGACTAACGGGGGCCGCGATTCTAGGGTTGACTAACGGGGGCCGCATTGGGTGACGTGCGGCGTTGTTCGTGCGTGACTGTGGCATGTGGCATCAAATAAGCAGGTGTTTGTGGCAGATCGACGTCCGCCCGTTGAAGGAGTGAGATGACTTCGCGAAAAACGAAACAGTACGTCAATGCTGCCGTTGAGTCATTGACGCTCGCAATTGAACTTTTCAATCGTCCTAGCCCGCTCGGCCGCGAGCATGCGACTGTGATGATGGCTGCGCATGCTTTTGAGATGCTGCTGAAAGCCGTGATCTATGAGGAACGGAAGAAGGTGGGTTTCAAGAGCGGTGACCGATCTTTCGGCCTTGGTAAGTGCATTGATGTCGCCATGTCTGGGTTGGGTGTGATCGATGCAGGTGACTGTGTGGTCCTACGGACCTTGAGGGAGGAGCGCAACGATGCAACCCACGACTTCATTACGATTAGTGATGACGTACTCTGGTTGCAGCTACGCTCCGCCGTCACAATCTTCCGGAAAATTCTACTCGGCCTGACGGGACAGGACCTTGGCGAACTCATGCCTGGACGAGTCCTTCCAGTCTCGGCAACGCCGCCGACAGATGTAGCGCTCGTAGTGGGTAAGGAAGTTGAACAGATCATGGAATTGCTGACACCAAGTAAGCGACGCGGAGCTGAAGCGCGAGCCCGACTTCTTCCCATTATGGCCTTAGATCGTGCAGCACGCGGGATAGAGGGCTCTCCTTCGGAAACTGAAATCAAGACGGTGATGGACGATCTCAAAGCACGGAAAGAATGGAAGGTGGTTTTCCCGGGTGTGGTCGGACTCCGTGTCGCCGATGGTTCCGAATCATCGGATCTAGTGCAAGAGATAAGTCTCAAGATTGATCCTAAACGGGGTGACCTTCCTGTCCGCCTGGCGCGCGAAGGGGAGGATGCTGTTGCTTATCGTGAAGTAGATACTTTCGACCGGTACTCCATCAAGCTGAGTAAATTTGGGGAGAAGCTCGGACTAACGCAATACCAGGGGTATGCCGTGGTTCAACACCTCGATCTTAAATCAGATCCGGCGTGTTACAGGTGCAAGGTGACCCCCAAAAAGAGCATTGTATGGCAGGGGCTGAGCATTCGTGCCCTAGAACTCGCACGCAGGGCGTTGGATGAAGGACTGGATGTCGATGCAGCAGTTGCTGAATACAACGCGCATAATGCAAGTAAAACGGCGAAGAAGAAACGGCGATGATGCGCGGTGCCTCTTGTTCAGGTTGTGTTTCTGAATTTTCCGGATTCGTCTGTATGTTATCCCATCGCCCGTTTGAGGATAATGATCGGTGATCATACGTTAGGTGCAAGGTCAAGGGGCTAGGGCTATTGGACTTACAGTCGAATTTCGCTCTGCATTAACGTTGGGGGTGAAGTAATGCTCCAGGACTGGGCGGCTATAGCCACGATTGTTGGGTTCCCCTTCGTTGTTGGCCCGGTTGTCGTGGGGGTGGTTGTCTGGTTCATAAGGCGACGCGCCGCGCTGCCGGAGAAGCCGTTTGTTGACTTCATGGAAGAGTACTGGGTTGATTCTGACGGTGTCCGCTGGGTAAAGGCGTGGATGAAGAGCGCGAGTGCGAGAGCGTATGTACATGACGTGTGCTGTGAACAGTGCTTACCCTCTCCCGTGCCTCCCGAGAAATTCCCGAAGGTGGCGAAGGCTGGCGAACTCAAATCGCTGCCCCTGAGATGAGATCGCTCAGTAAGCGAAAGATCCGGGATGAGGAATTCGTATTCAAACCACAGTATCTTGCTCCCAATGAACCTGTGGAGTTTTGGGTTTCCTGCCCGTTATGGATCGAGGAGATAGAGCTAGCCATCACGATGAGCGTTGGGCGGTTCGGTTACAAACAGCGCACGTTTCCTCGATGGCTTAATGTACCGGGCCCTTATGCCCCTTTCCAATTCGAGCTTGATTACGACTTTCGATGATGATGATGCCCCGGCGCGTCGCCGTAATGGTCCGGCTGGCCCCGCTGAAGGCGCGGAAGACTAGCCAGCCGGGCCGCCGGGCTACGTGGGAGGCCGTCTCGTTCCGCCTCGATGCCACGCCGGGCTGAAAGCGTAAAGTTGCGCGCCACCGCCTGGCTGAAACAGGGCAAAAGCAAAAGCGTACCCGGTTTTTCCTGCAATTCCAACGAAAAGTGCGTTTTCAGCCTCCGGCGGGTACGCCTGATTTAATCTTCTATATATGTATTTTTTAAGGGGCTGGTCTAGTTTAGTGCCTTCTTGCGAGGCTCCTTCAGCGTGAACCTGTACATGTCCTGCTCGCGCGTGTTGGACCTGAACTCGCGCTCCGTGAGGTGGAGGTGGAAGCCCTCCTTGGCAGCCCCCTGGTGTTTACCAGCCGGTTCGTAGCGTATCCCCAGAAGCTCTCGATGCCGTTGATGTGAGTGCGGGGGGTTCTCGTCTCCACGAGCTCGTCCGCGCCGTGGTGCACGCGGTAGTGGTGATGGTGGCCCCAGTCGACCAGGCCGTCGGAGGAGTTGAAGCCGTCGGTGTACATGGTCGACGACTTGTCCGCCTTTTTCTCGATGCCCTGCATCAACGTCCTCCTGGAGATGTCAGGGACTATCTGTGTGTAGACCTTGCCACCCCGCTTGAGCAGGCCAAATACGATCGTCTTGCGCCCGGCGCCGTGGTCGTGCCTGCCTCTGACGCGCCTGGGTCCGACGGAGCTCTCGTCGACCTCGCCGTTGAACGGCGAGTCCCGCTCGCAGAGCTCGGCGATCCTCGCCCTGAGCATCATGTAGTAGCGGTTGACCGTGTTGCGGTTGAGTCCCGTCAGCTCGGCCGCAAAGGCGGCCGTCACGTCGGCGCAGGAACAGAGCAAGGCCGTTGTCGCCATCATACGGGCCCGCGCTTAAGGAGGGCATTGATCCCGAGCTGTTGCGGCGGAGCGACCGTTCGATCCTACCTCCTAATCTGCGTGACCAAGCCGACGAGATCGACGTCAGCGCGGTGCGGACCTTTCTCGAGGAAGAGGGCATCCCACTTTACCTTGTGCCACGCGGGCGAACCGCCTTGCGGCTGCTGAGAGCTGATGACCGTGCAGAACGTCGACGCATTCTTGGCAATTGCTATTCGACTATTATCGAAGACTGTGCCGTGATGCTCGATATGGTGTCCTCTGAACAGATACTCCACGTGGTGGAGTTCGTTCGAGACGGAATCGGCGCGATGCGGGCTGAGAACTATCGGTCGGCCCAAGCGCTCTTCACCGTGACTCTGGACTCTCTCATTCTGTAGCTCAACCCCGACGTCAGTAAGCGGTGCGCGATCACTAATCGCGAGAGGGACTCCGATGTTCCGCAGGTGATTGACGAGATGGATGTTCGCGAAGCATTTGTCTGGCTTCCGATCTGGAACGCCCACGAGCAGTTCTGGAAGAAAAACGGTGACAAAGTGCCGTACTACTATTCACGTCACACGAGCGTTCATGGCGTCTCTTCGCGACAGTTCAACAAGCGCAACTGCGTCCAAGTCCTCATGCTCGTGACCAGTCTTATTGGGTACGCAGATCGGCTCGCCCTGGAGGGTAGGTAGCCAGCGATTGGCCCTGACGCGCATCTGCGGGCAAGGTCGAGTTGAAGTTCAACGTGTGAGACCGACGAGGCTGAAAGTGCCCCGCCCTCGATTATCGAGGGCAGGGCACTTCGCACGATTGAGTCCGACCCTCGTGGCCGACCTTGTACGCCGCCGCCCAGTCGGGGAGTATTGCGTTATGGCGTCTCCGACCGGTTGGGCAAACAATGATGCGATCATCGCCGCCGCTACCGAACTCGCCGCTACTCTCGGTAAGGATCCCAATCACACGGTCGCGGCGGCGGCCATGGATCTTCACGGCACCATCCACGCCGGTGTGAACAACTATCACTTCAACGGCGGTCCCTGTGCCGAATTGGTCGTGCTGGGAATGGCGGCGAGCGCGCACGTCGGCCCCATCGCGACCATGGTGGCCGTCGGAGACGGCGGCAGGGGAGTGATCCCGCCGTGCGGCAGGTGCCGTCAGGTGCTCCTCGACCAGCATCCCGACTGCCGCGTCCTCGTCCCGGGCGACGCCGGGAACGGAGGTATCGAATCGGTGCCGATCTGCAGCCTCCTGCCCTACTCATACCTGCAGCCCGATGAGGATGCCCGCCGTTTCCTGCGCATCGACCGGCGCCAGCTCGATGAGGCGCTGGCTGGGCGCGGGGCCCGCCTCCTCCGCCCTCACGATCCGGTGACATGCGGGCCGACGACTCTTGTCCTCGAAGATGCCGAGCGGCGAGGCTTTGACACGGTACCGGGCGTGATCGACAGTGTCACCCCGATTCTCCTCTCCGAGGTCGATCCGCGCAATCAGGCGGATCTTCGCAGCCTCTACCCGGGGATCGCGTCGGATGCGAGGCTCAACGACATCCGCTTCCACATCTGAGACTGGGCTCGGTGGTTCGCGTCGAACAGAGCGGAAGCTGAAATAGACGGAGCCCCTCCGCATCCGGTGTGCTACAGAGAAGGATTAATCCCCTGTCAGCGAGAATCATGCTGAATAAGAGCTGAAAACGGTAGCGAAGAACATCTGAAAACGGTAGCGAGAAAAGCGGGGAATAGCAGTGTAAAACGATGAAGGGCTATCGTCGCAGGACTCTTGATCGTGAACTGGAGAGCGCTTAGGTCGCCGACAGGTTCGCGAGGTTCCGCCAGTTTGTCGTGGTGTCGCTGGATCAGTCCTTGTCCGAGATAGCGTGACGCTACGGCAGGTCGCAGAGATTGAACGGAGTGGGGCTCAAACTCAGCGCCTGATTCCCCGAGCTCCCGGGGACCGGACCCGCCCTCGGCTGCGAGTTCCGCGTGTGCTAGAAGGGTCTGCGTTTGTTTGCGTCGGCAAGCGATCATATTTGCTCTGTTAAGGTGCTCATGTTTGCTTACTAGAGCGGCTCGCGAATGCTAGGTTAGGTTCATGAAGCTTACGAGTGTCGTTCCGCGCCGGGTGAGCGAGGTCCTCGTGGAACAGGTGCGTGTGGAGCCGGTGGTGGCACTTCACGGTCCCCGATCGGTCGGCAAATCGACGGTTCTGCGCGCGTTCGCGGCGCAGGTGGGCAGTAGCGTCATCGACCTCGACGATATCGAGGTCCGTGAGGCCGTGGAAGGGAATCTGACGTCTGCTGTATCGACGGCTACGACGCTGTGCGTCGATGAGTACCAGCGCCTCCCGGACGTCCTGGACGCGATCAAGGCGCGCCTGAACCGAGAGGGAAGCAACCCGGGTACTGCGGTCATCACGGGATCCACGCGGCAAGACGCCTTGCCGCGCACGGCCCAAGCACTCACGGGTCGCCTGCATTCGCAAGTGATCTGGCCCTTGTCGCAAGGGGAGATCGTCGGCGTTCGCGAGGACTTCCTCGAGCGTTTGCTCGCAGATGTCGCGGACACGGTGGCGGCGCTCCCCACATCAACGACCTCTAGGGACGAGTATGTGGATCGGGTTTGCTCAGGCGGAATGCCGTTAGCGCTGCGCCGTACCGAGGCGTCGCGCGCGCGATGGTTCGACGACTTCGTCCGTGCTTCCGTCGAACGCGATGCCGTCGAGCTCAGTCGAATTCGGGAGCGTCAGGCCCTTGCCGATCTGCTGGGTCACGTGGCTTCGCGGACCGGGCAGTTGTTGAATGTCTCCGCCGGAGCGGAGGAACTGGGGATCAATAGGGCAACCGCCGAGAATCACTTGCGCCTGTTGGAGGATCTGTTCCTGGTCGTGCGGCTTCCTGCCTGGGGCAAGACGCTGCGCTCCCGGGTGAGTGTCAAGCCGAAGGCCCACGTCGTCGATTCCGGACTTGCCGCACGGCTGCTTCGCCTCACCCCCAACAGGCTGCGAGGCCTCGACCCGGCGGCGTTGACCGATTTCGGTCATCTTCTGGAGACGTTCGTGGTGGGGGAGATCCGCAAACAGGCTTCGTGGCTGGGGGAGCCGGTTGCGCTCGGGCATTGGCGTACCAGTGACGGCGACGAGGTCGATCTCGTCATCGAGCGTGATGACGGACGCGTGCTGGCTATAGAGGTCAAAGCGAGCGAGCGAGCGCCGGGGTCGGAGTTTCGCGGCATGGCCAAACTTCGTGATTTGCTCGGCGACCGTTTCCTGGGCGGCATCATGATGACCGCAGGCAAGCGCTCCTATACTTACCAGGATCGTCTGCATGTGATCCCCATCGACCGCTTGTGGACGCCAGTCGGCGGGCATGCGTCTGGCGCGGTGACAAGGAACTAGATCTATTGGAGGCCCAGTGGAGTTCCGCACGGGGCTTACGTATAAGAAATAAAAGTGCCGCAGCGCACCGGCGGTGTCATAGCGTCTAAGCAACAGTATCAAACCCAGGGCTTGACACTGCGCTAATACTTCCCCAAAGGCACAGACCCTGTCCTGCTGGGCGGCACAAGACATCGACGCCGTCGCTCACGCCCTCAACACCAGGCCCCGCAAGACCCTCGGCTGGAAAACCCCAGCCGAAGCCTTCAACGAGTATCTACAATCAACCAAGCAAACCAGTGTTGCAACGACCAGTTGTCCTGCCGTTGATGACACGGCTGGTCGCGCGCTCGGCGAGTTCCTCGACGCGGCGCCCGCCCTCAATCTGAATCGGAACCTCATCACCGGCTCCATCTGCGGCGTACGCATTCAAGATATCGACGAACCGGATATGAAACTCGTGCGCCAATTAGACAAGCTCGTCGACGAGATCGCCAAAGGGCGCTCGATGGAGAATCCTTCGGGAAAGCTGACAGCTCTTCGCCTGTTCCAGCCGTCGCCCTCGATCGACAACGAGGACGAGCCTCGCTTCGGATGCGCGACCCCTGTGCCGCCGATATGCGCACTATGACGAATGCAATCGGGTGCGTCCTCGCCGATGTTTGAGATCGCGCACTCCCTGCCTTCCATCGCACCCTTACGGGCGTATGACGTGGCGCTGGGAGACAACGCGGACCGCGTAGACCTTCGATTGCTTGTGGCGGCGGAACCACTTCTGAGGCGGCTCCCACAGGTTGATTCCTCCATTCCACGGACGCATGTCGCACCTCCACATGCTTCACGCTAGTCAGTATGAACTCGCACTTCATCAGGACGATGACCTCATCATGCTCCTCCACATGCGTATATGCCACTCCCATTTGCACGCCCGGCTCGTTGTGCTTCGCTCTCATCCGCTGTAGAGCCACGGCGGACGGGCGTGATTACGATTCCAGCCGCCTGTTAGGGTCCTCGTATCCGAACGATTCGTGTCGTTTTCCCAGTTGCGTTGCAGAAGAGGTCTTCCATGTACATGCTGCTGCTCGCGGTGATCTATCTGGCTTTCATCAGCCTCGGCCTGCCCGATTCCCTCGTCGGTTCCGGATGGCCGGTCATGCACGTCGACCTCGGGGTGCCGACCTCGTTCGCGGGCATTGTCACTGTCGTCATCGCGATCGGCACCATTGTGTCCTCCCTGCTCTCAGAACGGCTCACGCGCCGCTTCGGTGCCGGCCTCGTCACAGCGGTATCCGTCGCGATGACTGCGGTGGCTCTCCTCGGATTCTCCGTGTCGACCCAGTTCTGGATGCTGCTCGTATGGACGCTGCCCTACGGGCTGGGCGCGGGCGCCGTCGACGCTGCACTGAACAATTACGTGGCTCTGCATTACAGCGCCCGCCACATGAATTGGCTGCACTCTTTCTGGGGAGTGGGCGTATCGATCAGCCCTTTCGTCATGAGCTATGCGCTCACCCTGGGAGGGGACTGGCCCGCAGCCTACCGGACCATCGGTATCCTGCAGATCGTCCTAGCTGCAGCACTCGTCGCGAGTCTGCCGATGTGGCGCAAGGTATCAGCGATGTCGTCGCGAGACTCGGACGGCGCCGCCTGCGACGAGGTTGCACCCGGGGGGCACGTGCCGCTGACAACCGCAGTCCGCATCCCCGGAGTCCCTTTCATCCTTCTGGCATTCTTCGCGTACTGCGCCGTCGAACAGACGGCGATGCTGTGGGGCGCCACCTTCTTCGTCACGGACCGGGGATTCGACCCGTCGTCCGCTGCCTCTTTCGGAGCGCTCTTCGTTCTGGGACTCACCGCTGGGCGCTTCCTCTCCGGCTTCTCCGCCGACAGGGTCGGCGATCGCATGCTCATCCGAGGAGGCCTCGTGCTCGCCGCGGTCGGTGCCGTCTTCGTGGCGGTGCCGATTGCGGTGGTGTCATTCGCGGGCTTCGTCATCGCAGGCGTCGGAGCTGCGCCGGTGTACCCGGCGATCATCCACTCCACGCCGATGAACTTCGGGCGCGAGAACTCTCAGGCGATCGTGGGCATCCAAATGGCCGCCGCTTATACGGGCACGACCGTGATGCCGCCGCTGTTCGGCGTACTGGCCGGTTGGACGGGCCTGGGGCTGTTGCCGTACTACCTGTTCGTCCTCGCCATCCTCGGTCTGGTGATGACGGAGCGGCTCAATCGCCTCAAAGCTGCACGGGGCTAATACCGACGCGTCAGCGACCTCGTCCTGTCCGCCGCTTAACCGGGTACTCCCTCCCGTGCGAGTCAGGAACATACTCGACAGCGACATACTCGACAGCCGCAAATACGCACACAGTTTTCACCGTCGCGCGTCGTTACACGCCAACCGTGAGAAACGTTTGCGCAGATCACGCGGGTGGGATGAAAGCGTTGGGGGATAGGCACGGAGAAACTGTGTGCGTTTATGCAGGTGCAGCCGTTGTCTGTGTTGTGTGGTTGTTGTTGTGTTGTGTGTGTTTAGTGGGTGGGGGTGGTGTTCCAGAGGTGGCATTCTTGTGTGGAGCGGCGCTCGAACTCATCGAGGTGGGCTTGTTCTTCGCGGGTGCGTTCTTCTGGGAGAGGAACCGTGTAAATATGCGCCTTACACACCTTAAATGGCTGTGTGGACTCTACCGTCGTCACCACACCATTCAAAGAGGCTGTCGATCCGTCAAAAGGACTGGTCACACTACCCCGCCATGTCGTTGTCAGCGTGATCACCACATCCGGCTGCTTACGCTGATACACGTGATACACGCGCGTGGCCGGATACGGGGCACCCGGGTCTGTGGTCACCACCGGCGCAGTCCCGTCCCCGAAGTCATAGGAGAACCGTGTCGCCTCCAAGGTGAGGGTCACCTGTGCGCCGAACAAGGTGGTGGTCAGCGTCTGCGTCGGGGCAGTGACATACACCAGGGTGGGCACATCGATGAGCGTGTCCCACGTGGGCTGCTTCACCAAGCCAGCGCCACTAGCCTGCACGCGGGCGACCGCATACTCCAACAGCACGCGAGCGTCAGGAACACTGTCAACAGGCTCCTCATCAGTGGTGGGCACAGGCAAGCGAATCCTCTGATCGTGGTTATCGTCAGGAACCCCATTCGCCCCCGCAGTCCACGTCACGTTCTTGCACGTAGGATCCTCCAGATCCAAATTCCCCGCATCCCGCTTCTGCCAACACGACAACCTCCGCTCCACCGCAGGAGCCACCCCCACACGCACCTCACCCGACTCAACCACAGACGAATCAACAGACGCCCCAGAATCCTGCACAGTCGTACGAGACGCATCCATGTTGATGTTTGACCCGCTCGTATTCGTTCGAAAATCATAGTCAGTATCGGAACTCGCGTATGCTCCGTGGCTTGTCATAATGACAGTGGCAGCAGCGAGAGCGGCGGTTAGTGCTTTACTCTTGAGGGACATCGGATGCTTCCTGTTCGTAGACGTGCCAGTTGTGCCCATCCCACTGCATCAACAGATCAAGAAGGAACGATACTTCAGGGTGGTCGCTGAGCTCTCCATCTCGGTACGTCTGATACGCGTCAGTCTGGACCGTGAACCGAACAGCGAATGAGTCGGGAACACCTGTGACCTCTGACACGTCGAGCGTTTCGTGTGTCTTAACGACCCGGTATTTGCCGCCATGCGACCACCCACCAGATGCATACAGGTCTTCAATGCGTTCAATGAACTCAACACACGGCATGCACGCATCAGTATTGACAAACTCTCTCAAAGAGGTGGTGTCGCCGGTCTCCCACGCGTAGTCCATGAGCGCCAGGTAATGCTTCGCGGCTTGTTCTGCACCAAAAGCCGAATACGTATACGCATTGGACTGAAGCTCCGGCTCATGCACGTGGACAGGAACCTTTGAAGCGCCCCAGGTTTTGTTCCGCTTCTTTTAGTGGGTGGTCACCGGTGTTGGTGTCCGGCGTTGATTGTAGGTGTGGATGACCTCTTCGGGCGTCTGGTAGCCCAGTGCCTGATGGAGGCGAGCGGTGTTCCACCAGTGCACCCACGACAAGGTCGCAAATTCCACCTCGGCCAGGGACTCCCACTGCCCGGTGTAGATGAGCTCGGTCTTGTACAAGCCGTTGACGGTCTCGGCGAGCGCATTGTCGTAGGAATCCCCCACGGTCCCCGTCGACGCCTTGATCCCCAGGCCCGTGAGCGTGTCGTTGTNCCGCCTATGGCTACCCCCTCCACCCCCCTTGTGGATAACCCCCACGCCCGCATAAACGCACACAGTTTCCACCATCGTACACGGTTACACACCAACCACTCGCACGCGTTTATGCAGGTCACCATAGGAGAAGTGGGATCAGCGGGACACCAGCACCAAGAAACTGTGTGCGAAACAGCGGGCACAGACACAGTGACAGCAACGGGCGCCGACGAGTAGGACGCCACGAACCTTGCTCTACCCACCATTGAGCCGCACTCCGCTTACACGCGCTCAAGCAGATGAATCCTGGCCGAATAGTCCGGCATAGCGCGCATACCCTCCGCCCAGCCGGTACCGGTGAAGCGCTGCGGGAGTCGCAGCCCGCGCTCATCAAGAGATCCCCCGCGACCTCCACCGAGAAAGCCTCAGTTGCTAAGAGCCTGTGCCTGGTCACCGTGCGGATCAGCGCCCCATCGGGATTCACTTTCACGGGCAGGGCCTCGTTCATCAACGACCCGAAGATCCGCGGATCTAGGGACTCGACGCGGGTCGACACCCGGTAGCGCCACCCTGGGTTGAGGCCCCGCAGCACCAAGGGCTCCTCATGCGAGTTCGGTGTCACGCGCCCCACCATTTCCATTACCGCTGCGGCGGACTGGTCCTGCGAGACGATCATCCCCGCGCATTCCTCGCCGTCGAAGGGGGCGCGCATGTGGCGCCACCTGCCGTATTGCAACAGTTCGCGATGCTCGCGGTAGAACGCGATCTGTGCGGCGACGGCCCTGCGCTCAGCGGGGGACAGTGCTGACAGATCCAGTTCGTAGCCGAGTAGCCCGAAAGCGACAACATCGAATCGAGCCTTCAGCGGGCTCACGTGCAGAGTCTGATGGTTCGGTACGGCGGATGCATGCGAGCCCCGCACGCTCTGTGGGTATCCGAAGCTCGCCCCTGTCTGAATCCGCGCCCGTTCCCACGCATCCGTGTCGTCACTCAACCACACCTGCGGCGTGTGGGCGAGCATCCCCAGGTCCACCCGGTTGCCCCCTGAGGCGCACGACTCGAAGAGCACATCCGGATGAGCGCGGACAACGGCGTCGATCACCCGGTACAGTCCCAGGGTCCACGCAGTGTCGAGCCGCCCCTGTTCGACGAGGCTCGCGCTCCACCGGTCCGTGTGGTGGCGGTTCGTATCCCACTTGACATACGCGATCGGCGCGGAGCCTACCAGCTCGGTCAATGCGCCGATGAGGTGGTCCTGAACGTCAGTGCGGGACAGATCGAGCACCCACTGATGCCTGCCTTTCGAGGGCGGAACGCCCGGGGAGGCGAGGATCCAATCGGGATGCGCTTCGAAGAGCGCGGAGTCCTCGCTCACCATCTCCGGTTCGACCCACAGGACAAAAGACAACCCGCGGGCGGACAAGCGCCGGGCGAGGCCGTCCAACCCGTGGGGGAGGCGCTGCTGATTCACGTCGAAGTCCCCGAGTCCACGTGAATCGTTGGTGCGTCGCCCGAACCAGCCGTCGTCGAGTACGAAGAGTTCCGCGCCGACGTCCGCTGCGGCACCCGCCAGGGCACCGAGCTTCTTTTCGGTGAAGTCGAAGTACGTCGCCTCCCAGTTATTGACGAGGATGGGACGCGGCGCCCGCGCCCACCGCTGCGGCACCACATGCGAACGGACGAGGGCGTGCATCTGCGCTGACAGGCCATCGAAACCGGTGTCGGACCAGGTGAGCACGGCCTCGGGAGTGTCGAAGGACTCACCGGGTGCAAGCGTCCAGGAGAAACCCTCCGGCTGGATGCCGCTGACGATGCGGGTCGAGGAGTAGGGGCCCGCCTCCACGACGGTCGTATGAGAGCCCGACCAGAGTAGGTTGAAGCCGTAGACGGAACTGTGCGTCTTGCACGTATCGGAGTTGCAGACCAAGACGAAGGGATTGCAATAGTGGGAGGAGACGCCGCTGCGCGACCCGAGGGCCACCGCCCCCGCGCCGACGGGTCGGAGTCATCTCCCGCGCCCATGCTCCCGTGAAGGACACGACGTCCCAGTCCCTTGCGGGCAGGTCGAGCTGCCGGGACATGATGCGCTCCAGCATTAGCGGCCCGTCGCCCCCATTGGTGACGCGCGTCCTCGTGACGATGACATCGCAGGCGTCCAGGGGAGTGTAGAAGCGCTCCACCACGACGCCCGAGGCCGCAACGGTCTGCACGCGCAGCGTGTGACCGACACCGTGAACGCGGGGCAGTCCCGCAGCGTCGGGCGCGGCGTCGAGGACATCGATCGAATTGAGGCGCAGGTCGTGCATTCCACTACCATCGGCTCCCCTCATGATCAGCGCGGGCGCGCGGAAGTCCCTCTTGTCCAGGGGCGAGATCTCCAGGCCGAGGTGGAGCAGTGACAGCGCGGGGTCTGTGTCCTCGTCGTAGACGACATCGGTGCTCATGGCGACATCCACGCGGGCGCGCATGGCCTCCAGCGTCGGTGAGACTCGCGCCCCGTAGTGCAGGTGTTCAACGAGCGGCCCCTGGCTGCGAGGTAGTAGCCCGAGCGGAGCGTTTCCACACACCAGACTCCATCGACCTCGCGACTCATCATGGGCTCCTCAGACGCCAGTGCCGGTATTCGGGGTGCGGGGGGCGGACGATGTCTGCGCGACGAGCGCCGCAGAGACCTCAACCAGTTTCTCCTCATCGAGGATATAGCGGCGGCGCAGGAATACGAGGGCGAAGACGAAGCCGATGACCGGCACCACCATCATGAGGACGCGCAACCCCATGAGGGTCGCGCGGCTCTGAGAAGCGGCATCCGGATCCAAGCCGATGATGTCGATGCCGATGCCTGCGATGAGTACCGATAATGCGGAGGCGAGTTTGACGACGAACGTTTGCATGGAGAAGATGACTGCTTCGTTGCGCTTGCCCGTACGCCACTGCCCATAATCCACCGTGTCGGCGAGGAATACGGTCGTCAACACAGTCGCGAGGCCGAAGCCGATATAGATGATGAATGCACACACAGCGAGCGCCGGGACGGCGTGGACTCCTGCAAGGGACAGGGCCAGCAGCAGCGCGTATCCGCCGATCGTCGTCGAGATTGCGCCGGTGAGGATCTGCCGGGAGGTCCATGTGGTGCGCAGCAGGGGCAGACAGGCCATGGACAGGATCTGACCGGCGCCGCCGACCGCGCCGAAGAGGGAGTACAAGTCGGAGTTTCCCATGTCGTACTTGAAGAAGTACACGGCCAACTGGGTCGTCAGGTACAGCGAAGCATTGAAGACGACGATCCCAATGACGACGACCATCGCCTGATCGTTGCCCAGCAGTGCTCGGAACATCTCCGAAATGCGCGGAGCTCGCTCGGGGGCGACTGCGCCGCCGTCGTCCTCTCGGACGAGGGTCACCATGATGAGTTCCGCGACGATGAAGAACACGGCGATCGCAGCGGCGAGCAGGACGAATCCGTCGCGCTCGCCGGAGACGACTCTCACCACGACGAGCATCGTTGCGATCGTCGGGATCGCGAAACCCACTGCAGCGGCGGTGCGACCGACGACCGCCATATTCTCCCGGTCTCTTCCCGGCCGGGTGATGGCGGGGATCATCGCCCAGAAGGGGATATCCATGAGCGTATAGGTGACGCCCCACGCGACATAGGAGATGGAGAGCCAGATGAGCAGTCCCGTGCCCTGCATACCCTCGGGAACGGCGAACATCGCATAGAGGACGAGGGCGTTCGTGAGGGTGCCGGTGACGATCCACGGTCGGAATCGTCCCCAGCGGGTGCGGGTCTTCTCAACGACGACTCCCATGATCGGGTCGTTGACTGCGTCGAAAATGCGGGCGGCCATCATCATGATGCCGATGAATGTTCCCGACACGCCCAGCACATTGTTGTAGAAGTAGAGGATGAAGCCCGAGACGAAGGCGTAGACCATGTCCTTGCCGACGGCTCCCATACCGTATCCGATTCTTCGGGTCGCCCGGTTCAGCATGTCGGCGCCTCCTCGCGCTCAATGGTGAAGTCAATGATGACGGGGTCTGCACCCTCGCACGAGATGGTGAGCCGGGCGTGGCCCGCGCGCCCCAGAGTGCGGATATAGGTGCCGGTGGCGCCGCCGCTCAGGGAAATGACATCCGGTCCGACGAGTTCTGCGTCCCCGTCGAGGACGAGGCGGATGACCCTGTGCGCGTAGGTGCGCGGCGCCCCGTATTCGTCGGTGAGGCGGATGCGCACGCTCGCCATATCCCAGGTGTCGGCGTCAATGAGACAGGTCGAGTCCACATCAGCGTGCAGGATGGAGCGCCTGCCCGGGGCGCGTTCGATGGAAGCCACGACGCGACCGCCCCGCACCGCGTCGAAGCGCCAGACGACCGCCTGCCCTCCCCAGGATGCGACCCATGTGTTGTACAGGCGCGTCGCGTCGTCGAAGTCGAAGCGATTGGCTGCCGCGAGCAGTCCCGCTTTGATGCGAGTGGCGAGCGGCATCCCCGCCGCCCCGTGCTTCGCGGCATCGCGCAGAATCTGCTTCACCCATTGCGAGGTGAGCCGATCCATCCCCTCATGGCGTTCGAGCAGGTCGCCGACGGTGTCGGAAATGATAATGGGAGGGTGGGCGAGGTGCGGGTAGACCGCACGGTCGGGGGAGTAGGTCCCCACGAGGTCGGGGCCGCGGTAGAGGCGGACCTCATCGGCGTTCGTGAACACCGCGATATCTCCAATGAACCCGCCGGGGTGCTCGCCGATGTCCATGGACGAACTGGGCACGAGGACGTCGCGCTCCGCCTGGCTCGCGTAGACGGCGGCGGCGAGCTTGGGGTTGCGGAACATGTCGAGGACGCCGTGGTGACACACCTGATCCCCCGACCCGAAATCGCGGTGCGTCTGGTAGTCGGCGAAGCACCAGCCGATCGCCCCGGCAACGCCGTCGGCGCCCTGGGCGTCATCGTGGACTCGCGCATGGCGCAGCGCCTGGGAGAGGCGGTGGGGTTCGTCGTCGCAGGACTTCGTGGGGTACATGTGCCCGGTGTGCTCCGAGATGACGTAACCCTTGGACGTATCCGGCGTGATCTTTGCTTTGGGGTCGATTCCCCGGTTCGCACCGGAGTGCACGAAGTCGTTGTAAGCATAGACGTCCTCGAGGAGAGTCGACTTCGCGAAGTTGCGCACCCCGGTCGTCGGCCTCGTATCGTCCAGCGCCCGGGCAACGGCATTAGTCCGGGCGTAGAACTCGTCGTCGGGACTCTCATTGATGCGCACGCCCCACGCGATGATGGAGGGGTGGTTGCGCCACTGGGCGACCATATCCCGCGCGTTTTCGACGGCGCGGTCCTTCCACACGCCTTCGCCGATGTACTGCCACCCGGGGATCTCGGTGATGACGAGCAAGCCGATCTCATCGCAGCGGTCGATGAAGTGGTGGGACTGGGGGTAGTGGCTCGTGCGCACGATCGTACAGCCGAGTTCGTCGCGCAGGATGTCGGCGTCGAAGCGCTGGGCGCGCGCGGGTGCGGCGTAGCCCAGGTGGGGCCAGGACTGGTGGCGGTTGAGGCCGCGCACGGGAGTGAGGCGCTCATTGATGTAGAGGCCGTCGGATCGCCAGTCGATGCTGCGGAATCCGAAGCGAGTCGCGGATTCGTCGAGCGGCTCATCCGCGTGTGCCGGGTCAACGAGGTCGACGACGAGTGCGTGAAGGGCCGGGTCGTCGGGCGACCACGGGCGGGCGTTGGGCACATCCATGTGCAGGTGCACGAGGGGGTGGTCGGCGGGAGCCGTCGCCGTCGCGCATTCGACGCCGTCTGCGCTCATGACGCGGGCACACACAACGAGGCCGGGGGCCGCGCTTTCGACCTGAACTTCGGTGTCGAGTCCGCCCAGATGATTCGCTTTCGCGAACACATCGCGGATATAGGAGGGGCAGGTCACGTCGAGGTGAGCCTCGCGATAGAGGCCTCCGTAAGTGAGGTAGTCGATGACTCCTCCAAAGGGCGGCTGGTCGAGGGTTTCACGCGAATCGAGTCTGATCGCAATGACATTGTCGCCACCGATGTGCAGGTGCTTGCTGAGGTCGACAGTTACTGCGGTCCATCCGCAATAATGCGACCCCGCGAGGACGCCATTGCAATAGACATCTGCCTGATGCGCGGCGCCGTCGAGGGTGAGGCGAATGGTCTTGCCCTCCCAAGAGGCGGGTGCATTGAGGCGGCGGACGTATCCGGATACGAGTTGGTAGTCGGAGTCGTCGAGGCAGTTGAGAGGAAGCTGGGCGACCGTGTGGGGCAGTCGCACTGCAGTGAGTTCCTGTTCATCGGTGCCGTCAGCGGTGACGAGGGCGTCGTCCCATGTCGGTGTGAACGCCCACCCGTCGTTGAACGGGATTCGGGTCATCGCTCATTCCTCGGGGCCATTCCCCAGATGAGCAGGTCCATCATCGATTCCAGGGTTCTGCTCCAGTCGCGGGCGGCCTCGGGGCGGGTGAGGAGGTGCTCGAAAGCGCCTTCGATGACGCTTCTGGCCAGGGTGAGGTCGAGTGTGCGCAGTTCGCCCTCGTCGATCGCCTGCTGGAGGAGGGCGAGAGTCGGCTCCCAACCGGATTCGAGATGGTCGAGGACTTTCCGGTACACACGCGGGTACTTCTCGGCGGTGGATTGGAAGTCGGCTCGGGCGATGGAGGGTCGTGCGGGCGGCTGCACGATGATGATGCGCTGGACTTTTTCGATGGTGGTGAGCGAGTCGTCCTCGAGGATGTCGAGCTCCGCCTGCTTGACCTGGGTGAACCAGTAGTCGACGGCGCTGGCGAGCAGATCCTCCTTAGAATCGAAGTGCACGTAGAGCGTTTTCTTCGACATGGAGAGGCGGGTCGCCAAGTCGCTCATGGTGAATTGGATGCCCCGTTCGGTCCACAGGTCGATCGCGGCATTGAGACAGCGCTCGCGGAGCGCGGTAACGGATGATTTTTGAGACATCTCCACCCCCTCGTGGAAACCAAAAACTCCCTATTGAGTTTCCGTGATGTGGGGAGCATACCCCCTTCCTCCGCACCCGCGCAAGCGATTTCCGGCACTTTGATGCCGTATGTGGAGCATCTCCGACACCGTGCTGGGAGCGACACCGGGCGAATACGCTGACGCCATGACATCCGTTGATGAATGCCTTGCTGGTCTCCCCGCTGAGGTGAGGGAGCGCTTGATGAATTGAGGGGGAATCGTCCGCGCCGAATCGCCAGATGCTCATGAGATCGTCTCCCACGGCATCTTCGGGGCGCTCGCTCGGGCATGATGCCGGCGTGTCACCAGATGAGATGCGCGAGAGACGCAGTCGCCACCGGTGCACAATTCCGACGGACGCAAGATGTAAAAGACAGGTAAAGGTGGATCATGATCAGGGTAGCGGTCAATGGATACGGCAACCTCGGGCGAGGCGCTGAAAAGGCCATCATCAAGAACGCCGATATGGAACTGGTCGTCGTCTTCACTAGGCGGGACCCGGAGACAGTAACCACGCTCGGAGCCCCCGTCGCCCATATCGACGACATGCTCGAATGGGCCGACTCGGTGGACGTGTGCCTCAACTGCGGAGGATCGGCAACCGACCTGGTCACCCAGGGGCCCCAGGCGGCGCGCCTGTTCAACACCGTCGATTCCTTCGATACGCACGCGAAGATCCCCACTTACTTCGACTCCGTTGACGAGGCAGCCCGCGCCGCCGGACACCTCGCCCTCATCTCCACCGGCTGGGATCCGGGACTCTTCTCCATGCTCCGGGTTCTCGGCGATGCCGTCCTGCCCGATGGCGCCACCACCACCTTCTGGGGTCCCGGCGTCTCCCAGGGGCACTCGGATGCCCTCCGCCGCATCGACGGAGTCCTCAACGCGAAGCAGTACACCCTTCCCGTCGAAGAGACCATTGCCGCAGTGAAGACCGGCGATGACGTCGAGTTGACGACTCGTTCCATGCACAAGCGCGACTGTTATGTTGTGACAGCGCCCGATGCGGATCGCGAACGCATCACGCGCGAAATCATGGCCATGCCGAATTACTTCGCCGACTACGACACCACCGTCACCTTCATCACTGAAGAGGACATGGCCTCGCAACATTCGGGCATCCCCCACGGCGGTACCGTCATCCGTCGTGGCACCACCTCCGAGGGCATCGCGGAGACGATCAACTTCGAGCTTAACCTCGACTCCAATCCCGAATTCACGGGCTCCGTGGTCGTCGCCATGGGGCGCGCCGCTGCGACGATGGCCGCCAGGGGAGAGGTCGGCGCACGCACCGTCTTCGACGTGACCCTCGCCGACCTGTCGGCGAAGACCAGCGAAGAGCTTCGTGTCCACTGGCTCTGACCCGATCCGCTCCTCCCATATCCCTCCTTCAGATCCTCCACAGCGCATTCATAAGATGGCAGAGTCGAATTAGATGCCGACGACGAGGAGACGCCTCGCTCAACTGAAGGAGACCCATGAGTATCCGCACCGGAAAGACCACGATTGGCGCACGGCTGACAACAGCCGCCGCACTGACCGCCATCGTCCTCGCTGCCTGCAGCACGAACACCGAATCCTCCGATCCGATCACCCGAACGCCCGAGTCGGCCACCACCGCGAGCACAGCATCCGGAACGGGGCGAAGCGTCGGATCGACGAGCCCCCTCGCCGGCTACGACACCCACTTCGATACGGACGACCTGACGTGGATGAGCAACGAGGAGCGGGTCATCACCCTCGCAGACAATGCAACGAGCAGTGATGCCGAGGGCGTGACGGTCGCATCGAATACGGTGACCATCACCGAGGGCGGCGTCTACCGCATCTCGGGCTCGCTGTCCGATGGGCGACTCATTGTGTCCGCACCTGACGACAACACCGTCACACTCATCTTCGACCGCGTCTCCATCTCCTCATCCACCGGCCCCGCCGTCGCCGTGACCAGCGCTGATGAGGTGACGATCTACACCGAGTCGGGCACCGAGAACTCAGTCGCGGATGCAAGCGGCTACACGGTCGACGAGGAATCGACGCCCGTCGCCGCGATCTCCTCGGCGTCCGACCTCACGATTGCCGGAGACGGCGCGCTGAACGTCACGGGCAACACGAATGACGGGATCAACACCTCCGACGGCCTCGTCATCACGTCCGCCAGCCTGACCGTCTCCGCGGTCGACGACGCGATCCGGGGCAAGGACTACATCGTCGTCGACGGAGCGACCATCACCGCCACCTCCGGAGGAGACGGGCTCAAGTCCGACAACATCGAGGACGCTGAACGCGGTTGGGTCCTCATCGGAGGCGGAGACATCACCATCGCCGCAGGATCCGATGGCATCGACGCTGAACAGGCGATGGAGATCAGCGGCGGCACGGTGGCGATCACGCAGTCTGATGAGGGCATCGAATCCCATCAGCTCACCATCTCCGGCGGGACCATCGACATCGTCGCATCCGATGACGGTCTCAACGCCACCGAGTTCATCGACAACACCTTCTCCGAAGACGATGACGGGTCTCTCATCACGATCAGCGGTGGCACAGTGACGATCACTGCGGGCTCTGACGGCCTCGACTCGAACGGCTCCATTGCTCTGACCGGCGGGACCATCACCATCTGGTCGGGTCAGGCAGGCGAGGGCGACGCGGTCGACGCGAACGCCCAGGTTACACTCGACGGCGCTACTGTGACGGCGAATGGAATGGACATCACCTCAGCCGATCAGATCGCCAGCCGCATGGGAGGACCCGGGGGAATCGGAGGACCGCGCCCCAGGTGATGCGACGAGCACTGACCGACGGCCACAGATCCTTGAGGAATCTCCCAGCGGATGTTCAGCAGGGACTAATACGGTGGCCGACATGAATCTCTATGCGTCGTTGTCGCACTCTCCGCCGGGAGGGCGCGGCAACGGTGCATCCCGCCCGCCGAATCGGGCGGACACGATCAATACGATTCTGCTATTCGAATGACGAGCCGAATGCCCATGACCCGAAGCAGAGCGAAGAGCCTGAGTCCCAGCCATTCGAGTTGGCTGTGGACTTTGGCTCACAGGCCCCTGCCGCTGTCCAAACGATCGCGTTTGAAGCGGGCAATGCGCACGCGGCCGAACCCGTCATAGGGTTTCGTCGTCAGCCTCGTCCTCTGCGCGCAGACGGGGGACGGACGCCTTTTCGGCATTGACTCCCTCCTTATCGGCGTAGAACTGGCGGATCTTGTCCATATCCGCCGCAATATCGTCCGTTAGGCGAATCGATGGACCCCACCCGAAGGTGCGCGTCTTCGCGTCGACGAAACCGAGTTGAACGGGCAGATCGGCGCCCAGGGCGATCCGGTAGAAGCCCGACTTCCAGTACTCGCGGGGCGACCTCGTCCCCTTGGGAGTCAGCACAATGGTGAAGGAATCCGAGTCCTTCACCGCGTCGACGACCTGACCGACGATCCCATTGGACTTCGTCCTGTCGACGCCGAATCCCCCTACCCATTTGATGAAGGAGCCGAAAACGGGGACGTTGATGACGGAATCCTTCACAAGGAAGGTAAAAGGGCGCTCAATGCTCCAAAAGGACAGCGCCATGAAGACACCATCCCAATTCGAGGTGTGGGGCGCTCCAATCACCATCGTTTTGTCGGCGAGCGGCTCTGAGACGAAGGTCCATCGTGAGAACCGCAAGTAGGTCTGGGCGATGAGGCGACGGATGCGCATGGTGCTCCCCGGGGTGAGTGCCGCGCGAAGGCGGCGAATCGAATGTGGACCTGTGGGCATCGTACGAGTGCATGGCCCCCTCGTGTGGATTCGATCATTTTGATCAGGCGCTTTCAGGTGTCAACGTGGCGAACTTCGCAGGACCGGACCCCAGAGGGCTTCCGGGGAGCGGATATTCTGGAAACCGCTGAAATAGCGGACACACATGCGTCCGGCGACCCGCGGGTGTTGTACAACGTCATGATCCGGGCCGATGCCTAATTGAGGAGTACCCCTATGCCAATCCGCTCTGACCTGCGTAATGTCGCGATCGTCGCCCATGTCGACCACGGCAAGACGACACTGGTCGACGCGATGCTGTGGCAGTCCGGCGCTTTCTCCGACCGTGACACTGTTGAGAAGACGGGGGAGCGGGTCATGGATTCGGGCGACCTCGAACGTGAGAAGGGCATCACGATTCTCGCGAAGAACACCGCAGTCCACTACCGCGGTCCGGCGGCGAAGGCTCTCGGTCTCGCCGAGGGCGTCACCATCAACGTCATCGACACCCCCGGACACGCGGACTTCGGAGGCGAGGTCGAACGCGGCCTGTCCATGGTCGACGGAGTCGTCCTCCTCGTCGATGCTTCCGAAGGGCCGTTGCCCCAGACCCGTTTCGTGCTGCGCAAGGCTCTACAGGCACAACTGCCCGTCATCGTCGTCGTCAACAAGGTGGATCGCCCCGATTCACGCATCGATGAGGTCGTTTCCGAGACCATCGACCTGCTTCTGTCACTGGGCGAAGACCTCATGAATGACGGTGTCGACACCGACGTCGACTCCCTTCTCGATGTCCCTGTCATTTACGCCTCCGCGAAGGCCGGTGCGTCCTCCCTGGACAACCCCGGGGACGGCAACCTGCCCACAAAGAACCTCGAACCGCTCTTCGAGACGATCCTCTCCAGGATCCCCGGCCCCTCCTACAATGAGGACGCCCCGCTGCAGGCTCATGTGACGAACCTCGACGCCTCCCCGTTCCTCGGGCGCCTCGCACTCCTGCGCATCCATAACGGCACGCTGACCAAGGGTGCGACAGTGGGGCTCGCCCGATACGACGGGACGATCAAGCCAGTCCGGGTCACCGAGTTGTTGCGCACCGAGGGTCTTGAACGCGTCGCAGCCGAGTCCGCCGCCCCCGGCGACATTGTCGCGGTCGCCGGTATCGAGGACATCACCATCGGCGAGTCCCTCGTCGACCTTGACGATCCTCGACCGCTCCCCCTCATTACCGTCGACGATCCGGCGATCTCCATGACGATCGGCATCAACACGTCGCCCATGGCCGGGCGCGTCAAGGGCGCGAAAATGACAGCCAGGCAGGTGAAGGACCGCCTGGATCGCGAACTCGTCGGAAACGTGTCCCTTCGCGTCTTGCCGACCGATCGGCCCGATGCATGGGAGGTGCAGGGCCGCGGCGAACTCGCACTGGCGATCCTCGTCGAGCAGATGCGCCGTGAGGGCTTCGAACTGACGGTCGGCAAGCCGCAGGTCGTCACGAAGGATATCGAGGGCGTGCGCAGCGAGCCGATGGAGCGCATGACAATCGACGTCCCCGAGGAGTACCTCGGCTCCGTCACCCAGCTCATGGCCGCACGCAAGGGCCGGATGGAGACAATGGCGAATCACGGCTCGGGGTGGATCCGACTCGAATTCGTCGTCCCCGCTCGCGGCCTCATCGGCTTCCGCACTCGTTTCCTCACCGAAACGCGCGGCACAGGCATCGCCTCATCCATCGCTGATGGGTACGCGCCGTGGCAGGGCACCATCGAGCAGCGCCTCACCGGCTCGCTCGTCGCAGACCGCGCCGGACAGGCCACCCCCTATGCGATGACGAACCTGCAAGAGCGGGGATCCTTCATCATCGAGCCCTCCTCGGAGGTCTACGAGGGGCAGGTCGTGGGCGAGAACCCACGCGGCGAGGACATGGATGTCAATATCTGCCGCGAGAAGAAGCAGACGAATACCCGCTCGGCGACGGCGGATGTGTACGAGTCGCTCACACCCTCCCGCAAGCTCACACTCGAAGAGTCACTCGAGTTCGCGGCGAATGACGAGTGCGTGGAGGTGACGCCCGAAGCGGTCCGCGTCCGCAAGGTCGTCCTCGATGCGCAGGAGCGCTTCAAGATCGCGGCGCGCGAGCGCCGGGCGAATAAATCCTGAGCCGCTGCAGGGTGCTCGCGGACAACTCTGACAGGTCCCCACCGATCCCGATGGCGAGAGCGCGCCCTCCCTGTTCCGCTGGACTCACAGTCACAGCAGATTCACAGGCGCATTCGCCGCTCGGCCCGTTCCAGCCCGCTACAGTCTGTTTCCAACCGCCGCCCGACTGGGCAGGAGACGCGAAATGGCATCGCGTGGGGAATGGAGTCCGACGGGGGAGTACGGCATGGATCGGCATCGGCCTAGTGGGATCGATGGGGGCGCTGGCTGTTGCGGCCGCTGATGGCACGGATGCCGACTTCGCGACCGTGTGGGTCAGGGGCATACGATGGCCGAGGTCAGCGGCGATGGGACGGCCAGCTTCATCGTCTGGGTGAACGAGGTCGCAGGCACCTGACCCCTGAGCCGTGCCCGACGTGCGCTTTGCCGCGGACACGCCATGAGCCTCATCCTCTATGCGGTCCGCCGTCTGAGGCCATATGCGGTTCCAGTGAACGGCCGACGGCTAGTGGACTCCTTGACGCCCTGCGACGGAGCCGGGATGAGGAGGAAGCGCCGGCAGAACGCCCGAGGGTGAATGCATGTGTATTCAAGCTGATGGAAGGGGCGTGGGCAGACGATCACAGCAACGCGGGCGGGGGAGGGACCCGCTTTCCGGTTACCATCGTGATTGCCTCGATGCGCACCCTTCCGCGGCGCGTATCGACTACGACATGGTCCACATCCGTTTCGACGAGATACCCCAGTGCATCGTGCAGCCCATCATCGAGGCGATACCTCACGACGACCCGATCGCCCGGCGTCCACTCCAACCACGGAAGCGGTGGGAGGGGGGCCCCTCCCGCATTTGCGTGGCACTGGGCTTGGGATATTCCCGCGCTCACTGCCTGGGTCTCCTCGCCGGGCGAGGAGAGAGCGCGCGCGTCGTCTGGCGCATTCGGAGCGGCACGGTGAGCGAATGAATTCATGAGAGCGATAATAGAGGTAGTTCAATCGCATCCCGTCTCTTGGAGGAGTAGCCATGACCTACGTCATCGCGCAGCCGTGCGTGGACGTGAAGGATCGAGCCTGCGTCGACGAATGCCCCGTCGACTGCATTTACGAGGGCGTCCGCAGCCTTTACATCCACCCCGAAGAGTGCGTGGACTGCGGAGCATGCGAACCCGTGTGCCCCACCGAGGCGATCTTCTACGAGGACGACCTGCCTGAAGAATGGTCCGACTACTTCCGAGCGAATGCCGACTTCTTCTCCTCCCTCGGCTCCCCGGGCGGAGCCCAGAAGACCGGGCCGCAGGACTTCGACGATGAGATGATCGCGGCCCTGCCCCCGCAGAACGCCGACTGAGCGAAAGCACATCGCAATGCCCCGCCTGCCCAAGCCCCTCGCCCTGCCCGAATTCCCCTGGAACCTTCTCGCCCCGGCGAAGGCCGCGGCCCAGACGCATCCCGGGGGCATCTGCGACCTGTCGGTCGGCACCCCCGTTGATCCCACGCCCGCCTTCATCCGCTCCGCCCTCGCTGAAGCATCCGACGCCCCCGGCTACCCGACTGTCCTGGGTACTGCCGAGGTCCGCGACGCGATCCTCGCATGGGGTGCACGCCGCTCCATGGTGGATGTCGGCCCCACGGGCATCATCCCCACGATCGGGTCGAAAGAAGCAGTCGCGTGGATCCCCCTCATGCTCGGGGTGGGAACCGGAGACACCGTCCTCGTCCCGAACGTCGCCTACCCGACCTACGACATCGGGGCCAGACTCGCAGGCGCAATCCCCGTTCCCGTCGACCCGACGAGGCCGGACACCTGGCCCGACGCCTCTCTCGTCTTCCTCAACAGCCCCGGGAACCCCGACGGGCACGTCATGAGCATCGACGAACTGCGCGCCGTCGTCGCATGGGCGCGCGCCCACAACGCCGTCGTCATCTCCGACGAATGCTATGCCGAACTCGCCTGGCACGAGCCGTGGACCGACTCCGGCGTCCCCTCGCTCCTCGACGAGAGGGTCTGCAACTCGGACCCGACGGGACTACTCGTCTTGTACTCCCTGTCCAAGCAGTCGAACCTGGCCGGATACCGGGCCGCCCTCGTCTACGGGGACCCGGCCCTCGTCAACGCCATCGTCGAGATCCGCAAGCACACTGGTCTCATGATGCCCGGCCCCGTTCAACACGCCATGACCGCCGCTCTCGTCGACCCCGCTCACGTCGACCATCAGCGCCGCATCTACGAGACCCGCAGGAAACGCCTGCTCACAGCGATCGAAGCCGCCGGGCTCGTCAACGACCCGGACTCTGCCGCAGGTCTCTACCTGTGGGTCGCAGCCCCCGGAGTCTCCGACTCGTGGAAGCTCGTTGACGCTTTCGCCGCCCAGGGGATCCTCGTCGCGCCCGGTGACTTCTACGGGGAGGCGGCCAAGGGCCGCGTCCGAGTCGCCCTCACCGCAACCGATGAGCGCATCGAGGCCGCAGCACGGCGCCTCGAAGCTGCCGGGGCATCGTTCGCCGATGAATGAATCGTGGGCTCGCGCAGCACCACGCGTCCATGATCGCTAGGCTCCCGCTAGGAGTGAATGCGCCATCGACCCGAAGGAGATGCCATGACGGACACCCAAGCCACCACCGATGCTCTCTTGACAGTCGGCGACCGTCGACTCGCCCTGAAGCGCCGCGCCGCCTCAGTCGGCACCGGCGGCATCGCCATCAACCGTCTGCTTGGCGAGGGCGGCGTTGTCACTCTCGACCCCGGTTTCACGAACACCGCATCATGCGAATCGGCGGTCACCTACATTGACGGCAACGCCGGAATCCTGCGCTATCGTGGGTACCCGATCGAACAACTCGCGAAGAACTCCACCTTCCTCGAAGTCGCCTACCTCCTCATCTACGGGGAGTTGCCCTCCCAGTCGGAGCTCACGCATTTCGTCAACGAGGTGATGGATCACCGCCTCCTCCACGAAGACTTCAAAGCATTTTTCACCGCCTTCCCCCACAAGGGCCACCCCATGGCCATCCTCCAGGCGGGTGTCGCCGGACTGGCCACCTACTACGAGTCGACTCTTGACCCCCGCAATCCCGAACAACTCGACGCGGCCCTCGTGCGATTGCTCGGCAAGGTCCCGACGATGATCTCCTACATCGCCAAGCGGGCCGCGGGACTGCCGCTGCTGTATCCGGATTCGCAGCGCTCCTACACCGAGGACTTCATCCGCATGACCTTCGGGATGCCCTACCAGGTCTACGACATCGACCCGGCGCTGGTGAAGGCACTCGACATGCTCCTCATCCTTCACGCCGACCACGAGCAGAACTGCTCGACGTCGACGGTGCGCCTCGTCGGATCCTCCCAGGCGAATCTCTACGCCTCAGTCGCATCCGGCGTTGGTGCCCTGGCGGGCCCCCTGCACGGAGGGGCGAATGAGGCGGTGCTGCGCATGCTCTACCAGATCCGCGACACCGGCGAATCTGTTCAGTCGTTCGTCGACAAGGTGAAGGCGAAGACCGAGGGCGTGCGTCTCATGGGATTCGGTCACCGCGTCTACAAGAACTACGATCCGCGCGCCGCCCTCGTCAAGGAGACCGCGCACGACGTCCTGTCCCGACTCGGCAAGCGCGACGAGCTGCTTGACATTGCGATGGAACTTGAAGACATCGCCCTCTCGGACGACTACTTCAAGGAGCGCAAGCTCTACCCGAATGTCGACTTCTACACCGGGCTCATCTACTCCGCGATGGGCTTTCCGACGAAGATGTTCACGCCACTATTCGCGCTGGGCCGCCTCCCGGGGTGGATCGCGCAATACGTGGAGATGACGCGCGACCCCGCAACCCGTATCGGCAGGCCCCGGCAGGTCTACGTCGGCGAGGTCGAGCGCGACTACATCCCCATGATGCACCGGGAGGATTGACCGCATCCCGGGTGGCGCCGTCGGTCACGCTCCAGAATCCGACGGCAGCCGCATGGTCTTTCCACCCCTGGCGAGGGCCTCGATTCGGCCCGACTGGGAATTGCGGCGGAACAGCACATTCGACGCTCCGGCGAGTTCGCGCGCCGGAACAGTCCGCGGTTCGCGGAACAAGCCATGCGCCCCGGGAACGACGCCGCCCGACTCGAGGACGGCGACCTTCGCGCCCGCCGTGAGGAACAGGCCCGCTTCGACGACGCAGTCGTCCCCCAGAGGGATCCCCAGACCAGAGTTCGCCCCCAAGAGGCAGCGCTCGCCCAAACGGACGCGCTGGAGCATCCCTCCAGACAGGGAGCCCATGGTTGAGGCGCCGCCGCCTACATCGGAGCCGTCGCCGATGATGACGCCCTGCGAGATGCGGCCCTCGACCATTGAGCGTCCCAGGGTCCCCGCATTGAAGTTCACGAATGCGGCGTGCATGACGGTCGTCCCCTCCGCCAGGTAGGCGCCGAGCCGGACTTTCGCTCCGTCCGCGATGCGCACGCCCTTGGGGACGACATAGTTCACCATGGGAGGGAACTTGTCGACCCCGATGACATTGACGGGCCGACCGAGGGCGGCGCGCAGGCGCAGGCGGGTCTCTTCGAAACCCTCGACAGCGCATGGGCCCTGCGAAGTCCATACGACATTGGGGAGACGGGAGAAGATGCCGTCTAGGTTGATCGAATTCGGTAGGACGAGACGGTGGGAAAGCAGGTGGAGGCGCAGATAGGTCTCAGCCGTCGAATTCGGCTGGTCTGTGAGATCCGATTTGCAGGTGACGACCGCGGTGCGCACGCCCCGCGCATCATCCTGGCGCTGCATGCTCGTCAGCGTCTCCAATAGGTCGGCATCGTCTTTTGGACGCATGACGCCCAGGTGGGGGCGCGGGTACCACACGTCGAGGGTTTCGCCGTCCATCGTCACTGTCGCGAGGCCGATGCCCCAAGCCTTCGTCGTATCCATGCATCTCACTGTAGAGGGCGGGGGCGGATGAGTCAGCGCGATTCCGCCACTCGGCGGTGATCCCACAAGTCTGGCCAGAACACTCCGAGCTCAGCGGCGAGTAGGCGCGTCAGCGGCAGAGACAATCCGACGACCGAATGGAAGTCGCCGTCGATGCTGGTGATGAACGGCCCGCCCAGGCCATCGACGGTGAAAGATCCTGCGACCTTCAAAGGCTCTCCCGAATCGACGTAGGCGTCGATCTCAGCGTCGCTCATATCCCCGAAGCGCACCGTCGTCGATGCGCTCGCCCCCGCTTCGGAGACGGCCGTGAAGGCGGGCCCGCCTTCACGGCGGGGAAGCGGGCGCAGGCGCATCGCATAGTGACCAGTCCACAGCACGCCCTCTTTGGAGCGCATCTGGCGGATCCTCTCTCTCGCGAGGGCGGGGGTGTGGGGCTTGCCGAGCATCCTCCCCTCGAGTTCGAGCATTGAATCGCAGCCGACGACGAGCAACTCGTCATCGTCGGGGATGGATTCGGCGCCTTCGGCGCTGGTGAGCAGCCCTCCCACGGCACGGCACTTGGCGGCGGCCAGTGCTCCGACCTCTTGGGCGGGCGTCGGGTTACCGGCAGCATGAAGCGCCTCGACGATGGCGCCCTCGTCGACGTGCGACACGAGGACGAGGGGAGTGATACCCGCATTGATGAGGGTCAGGCGCCGGGCGGGGGACTTCGAAGCGAGGAGGAAACGCATGAGTCAATTGTGCCCGAGCACGCCGAGTATCGTGATCAAGCATCTGTCAAACGTGATGTGCGCTACTATACTTGTCTTCGGTCCCTTACCGGGCAATGGGTGCAGCCTGCCCGATGGGGACCGCTTCGCGTCCGCATGAGAGCCGACAAGGGAAAGGATGAGGTGACGTTGGTATCTTTTGATCCTCTCGACGCTTCCTCCCCTGAACCTGCCGCATCCAATGAGGCGGCGCTCGAAACGGTCCCCAGCTACACCCCCCGGCTCCTCGGCGGACCGATGATGCTGAGTGCCAGGCAGGTCGCCGACCAGTCGGGCACGACTCTCGAGTGTGTCAACGACTATTGGACGTCAATGGGTTTCCAGCGCCCCGAACCGGATGCCCTGGCCTTCACCCAGCGCGACCTCGATGTGTACCGCAACTGGAATGAGCTCGTCGAGTCGGGCGCCATTGACCTTGCGACCAGCAGGTCCCTGCTGCGCGCGAACTCTCATTTGGCGGACAGGCTGAGCCTGTGGCAGTTCGAGGCGCTCGTCGAAGACGCCGTGCGCAGGCTCGGATTAGATGATACGACCGCCCGCATGTACGTCCTCGACCATATGAGGGAGCGCGTCAGCGCCTTCGAGAACATGTTCCTCCACTCCTGGCGGCGCCAAATGGAGGCCCTCCTGTCCCGCCTTGATCGCGAGGTGTCGCTGCGAGGACATGAGAATGCGAAGGCGCGATTCCCACTCAACCGGTCGCTTGGATTTGTCGACATGGTGTCCTACACATCCTCCTCAGCGATTCTTGGGGGCGGTGTCGTCGACCTTATCGAAAGATTCGAGGAAGAGTCGCGCCAGGCGATCAGCGAAGCGGGCGGCCGAGTTGTTAAAACCATCGGCGACGCAGTCCTGTACATCGCAGATGACCTTGCGACCGGACTGCAGGTGGCGACCACGCTCATCGAGCGTCTCAACGCCGATGATCGGATACTCCCGGTGAGGGCCTCATTCGTCCGCGGCGATGTGTTCTCCCGCTCGGGAGACGTCTTCGGGCCGACTGTGAATCTCGCGTCCCGCCTCGTCGACATCGCTCCCGTGGGGCAGATCCTCACCGACCCCGCCACCGCCGCGGCGATCGCCGCGGGCAAGGGAGGGGAGGGGTACGCCCTCGAGGAGTTCCCCTCTGCTGAGCTGCGCGGATTCGGCTTGGTCTCGCCGTATGTGCTCTCGGTCAGGGATTGACCAGCACGATCCGGTTTCCTCAGGTGCTTGTCCTGCAGGTGCTTGTCCTGAAAGACGTTCCTCCGTCTCCCATGATGGTCAAGAAAAGTGCAAGGATTGCTTTTGAATGGATATGATTGCCCGGTGACTACTGTTCTCCTCGTTGAAGACGATCCTGCGATCTCCGAGCCCCTCGCACGGGCGCTCGGCCGTGAAGGCTACGAAGTGCGTGCTCACGGGACCGGACGCGGGGCCCTCGCAGAGGTTGACGGAGCCGACCTCGTCGTCCTCGACCTCGGACTCCCCGACATCGATGGACTCGACGTCGCCCGCGAGATCCGCAGCTCCGGGTGGACTGTTCCCATCCTCATCCTCACTGCGAGAACCGATGAGGTGGACATGGTCGTCGGCCTCGACACAGGTGCCGATGACTACGTAACCAAGCCTTTCCGTCTGGCTGAACTCCTCGCCAGGGTCCGCGCGCTGCTCCGCAGAACAGGAACCGATCCTTCAGAGGGCGACCTCGTCGCACAGGATGTGCGTGTCGATGTCACTGCTCACCGCGCCTTCTCCGGCGACAAGGAGTTGCAGCTCACCGCGAAAGAATTCGACCTCCTCCGCGTCCTCCTGCGCGAGGCCGGCTCGGTCGTCGAGCGCGAGACCCTCATGCGCGAAGTCTGGGGCTCTGATCCGACGGGCTCGACGAAGACCCTCGACATGCATGTCTCGTGGCTGCGCCGCAAACTCGGCGACGATGCGACGAATCCCCATTACATCACCACTGTCAGGGGAATGGGATTCAGATTCGAAGTGCGTTGACGCCTACGCAATAGACTCCTCCACTACCCGCACGGCCCCGCGCCGCGCGGGTAGTGTGTTCTTCAGCGACCACCGCCATCGACACCGGAAGGCAGACGCCCCATGCGTAAACGCGCGATCCGCATGATTCTCACAGCGGTGACAGTCGTCGCCCTCCTCATGGGGATCCCCGGAGCACTCGCGGCCTCCTATGTCGCGTGGAATGACGACCAGGTTCGTCTTGATTCGCGTACGGCGACACTCCTGAGCAACATCGACCGGCGCTATCAGGCGGGCGAGACGGTGACCGCCGCATCCGTGCAGATCTGGACGGATCCCGTGGGCTACGCGCAGCTGCCCGCCCACACCCGCGTCAAAGTCGCCCACCAAGAGCTCATCACCGTCGGACACCCCATCGAGGGGCCATCGCTCGTCTCCCTGGCGTCCTCAGCGAGCGGCACTACCGTCCGCATGGAGGTGTCCGCGACTCCCACGATTCGAAAAGTCATCATCGTCTGCGCGGCATTCATCACGGGGATGTTCGTCTGCATGTTCGTGGGGACCGCATTGGCGATGCGCCTATCGCGCAACCTGTCCGCCCCCCTCATCTACCTCGCGGCCCAGGCCGAACAGGTCGGGTCGGGGCAGGTGCGGGCTCAGGTCCGACCCTCGGGAATCGAGGAGATCGACCTCGTTCAAGAAGAACTCGTGCGAACGGGGGAGCGCATGGCGGGCCGCCTCGCAGCGGAGCGACAATTCGCGGCCGACGCCTCCCACCAGCTGCGCACGCCCCTCACCGCGCTGTCGATGCGACTGGAGGAAATCGAACTCATCTCCGCGGAGCCGGAAGTCCAAGAAGAGGCGCGCTCGTGCCTCGAACAGGTCGAGCGCCTCACCGCAGTCGTCACCGATCTTCTCGACGCCAGCGCCCGGGCGACGGGGCTCACAGAGGCGATCCACATCCTTGAAGCATTCAATACGCAGCGCGAAGAATGGGAAGCCGCTTTCGAGGCCGAAGGACGCGAACTCGTTTTCACCGACGAGGCCGAACTCCCCGTCCTGGCAGAGGCCGGGAAACTATCCCAGGTGCTTGCCACCCTCATTGAGAACTCCCTGCGCTACGGGGCGGGTACCACGAGAGTCGTGGCGCGCAAGGCTGCGAACCGGCGGGGAGTGCTCATCGACGTCTCCGATGAGGGGCCCGGCATTAATGACGACATCGCCTCCGACGTCTTCGTCAAGGGCGTGTCCGGACACGGATCGACGGGCATCGGCCTCGCCCTCGCCAAAGACCTGACCGGAGCCATGGGAGGGCGCCTCGAATTGACGAACAACCACCCGCCGGTATTCACGGTCTCCCTCGCTGCAATCCCCGCCTCCCTCGACCCCGATAGGGTGATGCCCCAAGGGCCGGTCGTGTCCATGGGGCGCCGGTCCCGCCGCTTCTAGGCGGACAGTTGCACCGAGGAGCGGCGGACGAGATAGGTTAGCGCCATGGATCGGATGCGCACAGATCGTCCAGTCGTCGCAGTCATTGGTGGGGGCCAACTCGCCCGCATGATGCAGGAGAGCGCCATCGCCCTCGGCGTCGAGTTGCGCCCTCTCGTCGAAGCAGCCGACGGCTCCACGGGGCAAGTCGTCGTCCCCGCGCTGGTGGGTCTGCCGCACAACACCGACGCCGTCATGGAACTCGTCGAGGGCGCAGACGTCCTCACCTTCGAACACGAGCACATCCCTGCGAGCCTTCTCGATCTCCTCGCACCGCGCATCCCCATCGAACCCCCCGCATCCGCTCTGCTCTACGCGCAGGACAAACTCGCCATGCGCGAACGCCTCACCGAGATCGGCATCGAATGCCCCAGGTGGGCCGAAGTCGCTCACGAGGGCGAACTGTGCGCCTTCGGTGAACGCATCGGATGGCCCGTCGTCGTCAAAACGCCCAGGGGCGGATACGACGGTCATGGCGTGAAAATCGTCGGCGACAGCCACGAGGTCGCCGACTGGTTCGCCACGGGCCCACTCCTGGCGGAGGAGAAAGTCCCCTTCACCTGTGAGATCGCCGCGCTCGTCGCACGGCGCCCCTCCGGGGAGATCCGGGCGTGGCCGGTCGCCCGCACCGAACAAGTCGACGGGGTGTGCTCGGTCGTGACGGCTCCCGCCACTGGGATCGGGGAGGACACGGCGCTTGAAGCGCGTCGCATCGGGGAGACCATTGCCAGTGAGCTCGGCGTCACCGGCGTTCTCGCGGTGGAGATGTTCGTCGTGGGCGAGGAGGAGCGCATCCTCGTCAATGAACTCGCAATGCGCCCCCACAACACCGGGCACTGGACCATTGACGGCGCCGTCACCAGCCAATTCGAACAGCATGTGCGGGCCGTCCTCGATCTTCCCCTCGGCTCGACACGACTCGTCTCACCGGGGAGCGTCTCCGTCATGGTGAATCTCCTCGGGTCGGCGCTGCCCGATCCGGCGCGCGCCCTCGGACAGGCGCTCCAGGGGCATCCGCGCGCCCGCGTCCACCTCTACGGCAAAGAGGTACGCCCCCGCCGCAAGCTCGGACACGTCACCGTCGTCGACTCTGATGCGGCGCGCGCCCGCGAAGAGGCCGAAGCCGTTGTCGCGATCTTGCGCGGCGATACCGACATCCCCCTATTGAAAGGCACACTCGAATGAGTACCGACACCTTCGACCTCGACATCCGCCTCACAGCCACGGGGGAGCGTCCCCTGGTGGGAGTAGTCATGGGATCGGATTCGGATTGGCCGACGATGGAGCCCGCGGCGAGTGCTCTGGCCGAGTTCTCCATCGCCTGCGAAGTCGGAGTCGTCTCCGCCCACCGGATGCCTGAAGACATGGTCGCCTACGGACGCTCCGCCTCAGCGAGGGGACTGCGGGTCATCATCGCGGGCGCCGGGGGAGCCGCCCACCTGCCCGGGATGCTCGCTGCGCTCACCGAGTTGCCCGTCATCGGCGTCCCCGTTCCCCTCAAGCACCTCGACGGAGTCGACTCTCTGCATTCGATAGTGCAGATGCCCGCGGGGGTTCCCGTTGCGACCGTGTCCATCGCGGGCGCCCGCAACGCGGGCCTGCTCGCCGCGCGGATCCTCGGTGCGGGCGAGGGCGATGAGGCTGCCGAGTTGCGCACCCGCATGCGTTCCTTCCAGAAGAGCCTGAGAGACCTGGCCTCAGCGAAGGGCGATGCCCTCGCCGACAGGGTCGCCCAACCACATCGGTAGTCCGATCGGCGGACAGTCCATAGTGGGACCGATCACGTGGATACGGCCATAGTGGGGGAGTACGGCGGCGTTTCGCGCAGTTTCCCCAATGACAATGGCCCTGTGCCTGGAGGACGTGACCGCGTATGCTGGCCGCATGAGCATTCTTGTGTGTGGAGGCGCCGGATACATCGGCGCTCATGTGGTCCGGCTTCTCCTCCAGCGCGGGGACAGGGTGGTCGTCGTCGACGACCTGTCGACGGGCGATGCGTCGCGAGTCGCAGGTGCGCATCTCGTCGAGATGGATGTCGCCGCCGAAAGCGCGCGAACGGAACTCGCCAACATCATGGTTGATGAGGATGTCACCGCGGTCATCCACTTTGCCGCGCGCAAGCAGGTCGGCGAATCCGTCAAACATCCCCTGTACTACTACCAGCAGAACATTGGCGGGTTGACAAACACCCTGTACGCGATGCGGGATTCGGGCGTCGACCAGATGATCTTCTCCTCGTCGGCGGCCGTCTACGGTATGCCCGAGGTTGAAGTAGTCAGCGAAGACATCGACTGCCGTCCCATCAACCCCTATGGCGAGACGAAACTCATCGGCGAATGGATGATGGCGGACTGCGAAGTCGCATGGGATCTGAAGTGGATCGGTCTGCGCTACTTCAATGTTGCGGGAGCCGGATGGCCCGACCTCGCAGATCGAGCGGTACTCAACCTCGTGCCCATGGTCCTCGACCGCATTGAGAAGGGGGAGTCCGCGAAGATCTTCGGCGACGACTACGACACCCCCGACGGGACCTGCATCCGCGACTACATCCATGTCCTCGACCTCGCCGAGGCGCACATTGCCGCGCTGGACGTGCTGGCTGAGGGCCGTCAGCCCGACCACCACACCTACAACGTCGGCACCGGCATCGGTACATCGGTGCGCGAGATCATCGACGGACTGCGCACAGTGATCGGATGGGACTTCCCCGTCGATGTTGTGGCCCGCAGGGCGGGCGACCCGCCCAAACTCATCGGCGACACCCTCTCCATCGGCGTCGACCTAGGGTGGAAGGCGAATAACGGAGTGGAGGAGATCCTCCACTCCGCGTGGGAGGGCTGGCAGGCAGGGCCGCGGCGCATCGAGGTGCCCAAGCAATAGGCCCGTACGGGTGGAGATGATCCACTCCCATAGGGAATGGGCCCCGCATCATCGGGGTCGTCGAGACGGCTGAAGCGCGTTGCTATGGTCACTTCATCGTGCGTTCGCTGGGGTTCTCGTCTCCGCGCACGCTACGATCGAAGACGATGAGTACATATGCAATCAGCCGTGGGCTGCGTCCGGTCCAGCACGCGGCGACGAATCCCTTCCGGTTCGGCGCTCTTCGGACGGCACTCGCAATGCTCATGTCTGTTGTCCTTTTCTTCGGATCCTCGGCGTGGTTCGTCTACCAATCGATTGCGACCCAGGTGAGGGAGTCGGCGCTCGACATCTCCGGTTTGGGCGCCACCGACCCTCAATCGGCTGCCGAGGGGAAGACGGTCGAGCTGATCGACCAATTCGAGGGGCGGGCGATCAACATCCTCGTCTCCGGAGTCGATTCGCGCTACAACCAAAACGATACGGGTATCGGATCCTCCGATGAGTTGTCGACGATCCAATCCGATACCACGATGATCGCCCACCTGTCGGCAGACCGATCGTCCATCACCATCGTCTCCATCCCCCGCGACCTCATCACAGACATCCCCTCGTGTACGCTCCCGGACGGCTCCCAGTCCTTCGAATACGAGGGCATGTTCAACTCCGCCTTCTCCACCGGGGCCGTCACCGACAATCTCGCTGGCGGCATCGCCTGCACGAAGGCCGCAGCCGAACGGTTGACGGGCCTGACCATCGACGCCTTCGTCGTTGTCGATTTCACCGGATTCAAAGGCATGATCGATGCGCTCGGCGGCGTATGGTTCAACGTTCCCGAAGACATGTATGACGAGTACGCGGGTCTCAATGTGCCTGCGGGGTGCCAGCGCTTCGATTCGGCGACGGCACTCGCTTTCGCACGCGCCCGCCATGACGTCGGCGACGGATCCGACATCTCCCGGATCGGGCGCCAGCAGCAACTCGTGTCGGCGATGCTGCGCGAAGTGCTCTCCAAGAACTTCCTCACTGACTTCCCAGCGCTTCTCTCCTTCATCCAGGCGACGATCAGCTCCCTGAACTATTCACCGAATCTCGCCGATATCAACGCCGACGCTGGTCTGTTGTACTCGCTGCTCGATCTCGACAAGGCGAACATCCGATTCGTCACAATGCCGTGGGGAGCGCCCGCATGGGACGAGAACCGCGTCATTGAAAGCGAGCCCATGGCCTCACGATTGTGGCTCTCCCTCAGGAACGATGCAGACCTGCCCGCTGGGATTGAATACACGGACGGAACGGGAAACGTCCTCGTAGCACCCGACCCCGCTGAAATCGCGGCCGCCCAGGCCCAGCAATCCGGCGACGCCGCAGATGCGCCCGGACAGGGTCCGACCTCTGCCGAAGTCGCACCCGAGCCCGCCGCCCCCGTTGTCGAAACCTGCCCGCCGACATCATGAGCACCCAACCCCCGTCGTTCCAGCCCGACCAGCCCCGTCGCCGCCCATCCTCTGCCGACATCCATACCACCTCGAACATGGGCGAGGGCTCACATGCATCGGACTCGACGAGGGCCCCGCTGAAGGGGAGGGCCCTATCTGGGCGTCCGCGCGACGCCCAACCGGATCGTCGTCCCGTGAGTGAAGGCATCGCGCGGGATCAGGCATCGGTGCGCCAATGGCATATCGACGCGGGACAGGGGAGAGACTCTGCCCGTCATCCTAGGGCGGATGAGCAGCGCGGAGCCGTCCCGCCGTCCTTCGCTCCGACGACGCGCGCTTCGAGGCCATCCATGTCCGGTGAAACCCAGGCGCATCCACCTGCTTTCCCTCCCCGTCAAGAATCCCGTCCACCTGTGCACGAACGGGCGGAGGCGGCACCGAAGAAAAGACGGAGGCGCTCGATCATGCGTCCCATCATCACCGTGCTGCTCGTCTGCTTCCTCGCCGTCGTCTCATGGGGTGTATTCCTGGTGTGGGACGCCAACCAGAATCTGGGACGCACCAGTGCCCTATCCGGGGCTGCGAATACACCGGGAACGACTTATCTGCTCGCTGGGTCCGACTCGCGCGCCGACGGCGCAGTTCAGGACGGCGTCAATGACTCGGAGAGATCCGACTCGATCATGCTCGTGCACGTCGCCCCCAACGGCCAGACAGTCGCCCTGTCGATCCCCCGCGACTCCTATGTCGAGATTCCTGGTCACGGATGGGACAAGATCAACTCCGCCTACGCCTATGGGGGCTCTGAACTGCTGGTCGCCACGGTCGAAGGACTGACGGACCTGACAGTCGACCATTTCATGCAGGTCGGCATGGGTGGCGTCTCCACTATCGTCGACGCCATCGGGGGGATCAATGTCTGCTACGACTCGGATGTAACGAACGACCTATCGGGACTCGAATGGACCGCCGGGTGCCACGATGTCGACGGGGACACTGCCCTCGCCTTCGCCCGCATGCGCTACTCGGATCCGATGGGCGACATCGGGCGCACATTGCGCCAACGGCAAGTCATCTCGAAGGTCATCGGGAAGGCAGTGACCCCGTCGACGTTGCTCAACCCGTCGAAGACCCTCACACTTGAACGGGCGGGCTCTGCTGCCTTCACCGTCGACGACGACTCGTCGATCACGGATGTTGTCAGGCTCGTCCTCGCATTCCGCACAGCGGGTGCGGACGGGTTGATGGGCACACCGCCCATCGAGTCCCTCGACTACACGATGGATTCGGGAAGCTCGGCGGTACTGCTCCGGGACACCACGGCCCCCGAGTTCTTTGAGAAAGTCCGCGCGGGAACAGTGTCCCCCTCCGATCTCAATGTAGTCGAGGGCTACTGAATCGGACATCCCGGCGCAATCGTCGTTCAGTCATCGCACTGGCCGTACGATATCTGCTGGAAGCGTGTACGCACCGGATTCGCGCACGATGGTCACGTGTCGATCGTTGCGCGCCACCCCGGGCGCATGAGTGTCCGAATAGGAGGCGCACATGAGATATGCCATCATCGTCAATCGTTATCCGCCGCTCCAGGGCGGAGTCGAGTTCCATGCGCAGAATCTGGCATCATCGCTCAACAAGCTCGGACACGACGTGTGGGTCCTGACCATCGGGGAGCATCCGGAACAGCGTAACGATGGCGGCGTGCGTGTCCTCGTCTCGAAGTCGTGCTGTCCGATCGCCGATGTCATCTCCTTCCCGACCATCGGTGCCACCAGGAGGATCGTAGCCTTCTTGGAAACCAATCGGATCGATGTCGTATCCGTTCACACTCGTTTCTTCCCGATGACTTTTGTCGGGCTCCGGGCGGCGAAGAAGGCACATATCCCGGTCATCCACACCGAGCACGGATCGGACTATGTCTCATCGGCCTCTCCCTTGATCAGCGCGGGTTCGCGGATGGTTGATATGACGATCGGGCGATACGTCCTCCGCGGTGCGAACAAGGTCCTCGCAGTATCCGAGAATGCCGCCATCTTCGCTCAGCGCCTCGGTGCTCGGGGCGCGAACGTCTTCTACAACGCGATCACACCGCCGAAGTCAACGGGAGAGCACACCGATCAGCCCCATCGGCTCGTCTTCGTCGGCAGGATGGTCGAGGGCAAGGGCTGGGACGTCTTCCTCGATGCCATCGCACGACTCACAGCTGAAGGCATCCGCGTCGAGGGGGAACTCCTGGGAGGGGGGCTGCAACTAGAGGAGGCCCGCCATCGCGTCACAGAACTCGGCCTCGACTCGACGGTTGCAGTGCGGGGGCGCGTCTCGCCCGACCGCGTGCGAGAGAGCCTCGCCGGGGCGACCCTCGTCAATCCGACGACTCTGTCCGAGGGATTCCAAACGACTTTGCTCGAATCGCTGGCGGAGGGCGGCAGAATCGTCACCTACGACGTGCCCGGAGCATCAGTGCTCGCCGCACAGGGACACCCCGTGATGATCTGCGCCGAGCGTTCTGTCGGCGCCGTGGTTGATGCGCTCAAGCACCTGCTCAGCGACCCCCCTGCACAGTCGGATGCGGCGATGATGAGTGAGTGGACGTGGCCGGTCCGCGCGCGCCAATACGCCGATATCGCAACTGAAGTCGTCGCCGCCTATCGTGCCGCACGACGATGAGCGGAAGAACAGCGGAGCCTCAGTCGTCGTCGGACTCGTCGGCGCTCAACGGTTCTTTCACGTTCTGGATCGCAATGGCACGTGCGAGGTTCGTCAGTTTCTTCTCCATGGCGACCTCGCGCCGATAGGCGGTAACGACTTGTGCGAAGAAGGCGACGAAGAGGACGTAGAGCAGCAGGTTCACGCCCTGTGACACGCCCACCGACTGTGCGAGCCTATTGAGCATGTTGGGGGATAGGACGGCGAATGCTGAGAAGACGACGAGCGCCAACATGCCCAGGCGGCGCATTGCAAGATGCGACTGCGAGTGAACCGGGCGCATGATCCAATAACCGATTCCGAGAAGCAGGATCAGCAGGATCAGCTTGATCAGCCAGTAACTTGTCATCGGTCCTCCAGCATCAATTCAACGAGAATATTGATGGCGTTGAGCATCGACTGCCCTTTGGCGCGAGAGTAATCGGTGTATCGGATGTGGACGCCGACCTCGCGCCACGCAAGCCCGGTCTGTCCTAGCTGCTCAATGATCTGGGAGGCGTGCGCCATTCGATTCTGAGAGAGGAATACCTTATCGAGTGCGTCGCGCCGGATCACACGCAGACCGTTGTGCGCGTCCGTGAGGCTCATCTTCGACCTCATCCGGGAGAACGTCGCCGCGAGGTGGAGCACGACCCTTTTCGCTGCCGACATTTCAAGGGTCATCCCGTCGATGAAGCGTGAGCCGAGGACGAATCCCAGGTTCTCCTCGCGGGCGACGTCCACCATATGTGCCGCATCTTGGCTCTGATGCTGTCCATCCGCGTCGAAGGTGACGACATAGCGCGCATCGGTGTTGGCGAGCACCCACGAGAATCCGGTTTGCAGTGCGGCGCCCTGGCCGAGATTAATGGGATGCACAGCGACATGCGCCCCTGCTTTTCTCGCCTCTTCGACGGAGGCGTCGCGCGAACCGTCATCGATGCACAGAACATTGGGGATGCGTGTTCGCAGATCTCGTACCACGTCGCCAATAACTTGAGCCTCGTTATAGAGGGGAATTATCGCCCAAGTGTCGGAGTAGTCGTGCATGGGCCGATCATAACAGAGCGCCCTCGTCGTCCCATTGGCGATGCCTGAGGCCGTCGGAGTATTCCAGGCCGTAGGATTGCCTCCGAGAAGGAGATCGATCGATGACACGAACCCATGCAAGTGCCGATGTCGGCGATGACGCGCGCATCGGGGAGGGGACGGCGATCTGGCACCTCGCGCAGGTCTGCGACGGCGCCGTAGTCGGACGTGACTGTATCATCGGGCGCGGAGCCTATATCGGAGTCGGCGTCGATATGGGGGATCAGTGCAAAGTACAGAACTACGCCCTCGTCTACGGGCCCGCGCGCGTGGGCAGGGGCGTCTTCATCGGTCCCCACGCGGTGCTCACCAACGACCATCACCCCCGCGCAATCACCCCCGACGGCTCGTTGAAATCCTCAGCGGACTGGGAGCCGGTGCGCGTCACCATCGACGAGGGAGCATCGATCGGAGCCCACGCGGTGTGCGTCGCACCGGTGAGCATCGGCGCATGGTCAATGATCGGAGCCGGGGCGGTCGTGACGAGGGACGTCCCCGACTACGCACTCGTCGCAGGAGTGCCCGCGAAGCGGATCGGGTGGGTCGGCGAAGCGGGAGTCGCCCTCGTTCGCGACGAAGCCGCCCCCGAGTTTTACACCTGCCCGACAACCGGCGCCCGGTACCGCCTTGTCGACTCCGAGACCCTCGTGAAGGATCTGTGACGATGCCCGACATGATCCCCGCGGCGCACCCCATCATCGGGGAAGCCGAAGTCGAGGCGGTGGCGACCGTACTGCGCTCCGGAATGCTCACCCAGGGCGCAGAAGTCGCCGCCTTCGAAAAGGAGTTCGCTGCCGCACTCGTCGGACAGGGGGAGTGCATCGCCGTTAACTCGGGAACCTCCGCGCTTCACCTTGGTCTCCTCGCCGCGGGCATCGGGCCGGGCGATGAGGTCATCGTCCCCTCCTTCACTTTCGCAGCGACGGCGAATGCGGTCGCCATGACAGGTGCGACTCCCGTGTTCGCCGACATCGACCCCGCCACATTCTGCATGGATCCGGCGAGTGCACAGGCGGTCATCACGCACCGAACCAGTGCGATCATGCCCGTGCACCTCTATGGGCATCCCGCCGACATGAACGCCCTCGAGGCACTCGCCGCGACGCACGGCCTGCTCCTCATCGAGGACGCCGCTCAGGCCCACGGCGCATCCCTCAACGGCCGACGAGCCGGATCATTCGGAGCCTTCGGCGCATTCAGCTTGTATCCGACGAAGAACATGACCTCCGGCGAAGGCGGAATGGTATCGACCTGTGACGCCGATATCGCCCGGCGGGTGCGGCTGCTGCGCAACCAGGGCATGCGGACCCGCTACGAGAATGAACTCATCGGGCTCAACAACCGGATGACGGATATTCACGCGGCGATCGGGCGTGTGCAATTGCAGAATATTGACGCCTGGACGCGGCGGCGTCAAGAAAACGCGGCATTCTTGACTGAGAACCTGCGCGGAGTCATCACTCCGACAATCGCGCCCGGAGCAGCCCACGTGTTCCACCAGTACACGATCCGATGCGCAGGTGACCGCGATCGTTTCGTGGAGGAATTGCGGGATGTGTGGCGCATCGGCTCGGGCGTCTACTATCCGATCCCGCTTCACCGTCTCTTGCCTCTTCAGCGATTCGCCTCGTCGGCGGATCTCGCCCAGACTGACCGGGCTGCTGGTGAGGTCGTGTCGCTGCCCGTCCACCCGGCGCTGACAATGGCAGACCTCGAGCGCATCGTGACAGCGGTCAACGCCATCGCCCGGGCGGGGGCGTGATCATGGGCTCGATCCGCGTCGGTGTCCTCGGCTTGGGGGCAATGGGCCGCCATCATGTTCGCAACGTCCGCGCGACCAAGGGCTTCGATCTTGTCGCCGTCGCAGATCCCAGGGGAGACGTGTATTCCGTCGCGGGCGAACTCGAGGTCCTCGCCGGTGTGGCCGAACTCGTGGCACAGGGAATCGATGCCGCCATCGTCGCCGCTCCCACTGCCTTTCATGAGGAGGCGGCGCTCGCCCTCGCCGACGCGGGGGTGCACGCCCTCATTGAAAAACCCCTCTCAATGTCCGTCGCCTCGGGCGAAAGGATCTGCAGGGCATTCTCAGACGCGGGACTCGTGTGCGCCGTCGGATACGTGGAGCGGTGCAATGCGGCGCTATTGGAGATGCGCAGAAGGATCAAGCTCGGACAGCTCGGACGCGTCTTCCAGATTGCGACTCGGCGCCAGTCGCCCTTTCCCGCGCGCATCTCAGATGTGGGCGTCATCAAGGACTTGGCGACCCACGATGTCGATCTGGCGGCATGGATCGCCGGAAGCGACTACGAGACAATCTACGCGCAGACTGCGTGCCAGTCGGGGCGCGAACACGATGATGTCCTCATCGCGTCGGGGCGCCTGTCCAACGGCGTCCTCGTCAATCATCTCGTCAACTGGCTGACCCCCTTCAAAGAGCGGGTGACGGTCGTCACCGGGGAAAGGGGATCACTCGTCGCCGATACTGTGCTCTCCGATCTCACCTTCTACGAGAACGGGTCATCGCCGGTCGCCTGGGACCATATCGCCAATGTGCGGGGCGTGCGCGAGGGGACGGTGACGCGCTACGCGCTGGTCAAGCGGGAACCCCTCGCGATCGAGCACGAGCGCTTCCGCGATGCGATCACTGGGGAGACGGCGGACTACGTCTCGGCCGATGAGGGGCTCACGGTGCTGCGAGTCGTTGAGGCGATGCAGCAGTCCGCTAGGACGGGACGAGCGATACGGCCCGAGTGACCGGCCTCGCCACTGGCGCACCCGATGCAAGAGCGGGCGCGCCGGGGCTGGGGAGTCAACGGTCGGCGGGTTCGCGCGCGGGCGGACGGGTGAGGACGAAAGCCAGGATGACGGTCGCAGCGAATGCCAGTGAGGACGTCGTCCATACGACTGTCGGCGACATCGGAATCGGCCACCACCACTGCATGAACCTGTCGAGGTTGAGCGGGGGGTCTCCGCTGTTGACTCCTGCGGTGTAGCGCCACAGGGTCATTTGAAGGGCGAGGCAATAGGCGGCTGAGATCCCGAATCCGACGACGACCGACTGTACGCGCGAGAGCACCGCCGGTGTGCGTGAGTCGACGACGAAGAGGATGAAGAGGAACACCGCGAGCAGCGGGAGCATATAGCGCGGCTGGTAGTGCCACAGCGTCGGGTAGTAGCCGCGAACGGTGACGGCGATGGGAACGCCGATGAGGGCGCCGAATATCATGAGTGCGGACAACCATTTGCGCCACGTCCCCCCGGCGAGTCCGACGATGAGGGCGCCGCCGAAGATGAAGAGCATGACGAGGACGGTGGGTTCATTGATTGGAGTGTCGAACCACCCCGGACCGCGGTTGTAACCGTAGAAGCCCGCGATATAGAGGGGGACCTGCAGGGTCGCTCGGACGAGGGTCTCCACCGGGCCCGACGGGGTGAACGCGAGTTCCGCATCAGAGCTGGTGACAACGGTGGACTGTCCGGTTGAGAACATCGAAAAGACGCCGACCGCTGATGCGACCGCGAGGAACACCATGTACGGCCACAGCATGCGGCGCCACTGAATGGCGAACACGAGCGCCATGGCGATGACGAACAAGAAGAAGGCCGAGTCTCCGCGCGAGGAGATGCACAGCAGTCCTCCGAGTGCAGCCAGGGCGACCAGCACCCACCGGCGCACCCCGCGCGAGTTGAGGGCGCCGAGCATACCCGTCGCAAAGGCGAAGGTTCCGGTCAGAGCCCACGAACTGGGGTTATTCGATGCCACGTAGTAGATGCCCATGGGCACCCACGCGATGAGCAGTGCCACAGCGTATCCCCGGCGTTGCAGTGCCGGGATGAGCGCCCCGATCGCGCCGAGTAGGGCGACGGAGATGAGCATATTGACGGTTCTCATCAGCAGAACCGACTGGTTGACGCTCTCCGAGATGAACAAATGGTGGAAGCGGTAATACCCTTTCGGATAGTTGCCGTCGTCGTAGCGGCGCGTGTAACCGTCGTTCTCATTGAGATACGGCAGGGTGCAGGCTGCGGACACCTCCTGCTTGAAGGCGTAGCAGGTCGAGGCCTTCGCGATGGGCTCCGGGACGAGGACGTTCACCTCTCCGTCGATGATCCGCGTCCGGCACGACCCCTCCACCGGACGGGGGCACCAGATCGAAGCGAGATGGTAATCGTCATCCGGAGAGCCCCCGACGGGAGAGGCGAGCACCCATCCGAGACCGGCGACGACAGTCGACAACACGAGGAGGGCACCCAAGAGCCAACGGATCACGCCGGACTGTCGGGGATCCGCATGCTGGGGCACAGCCGCGGGCGACACGGCGGACTCGGCGTCCGATGAGTGCATTGCGGTTGTGTCATCGGTGGTCATGAATGGGAGTCTCACATCAACGTCCGAACATAGTCGTCGAGGCGCTGCATGGAATCGCCCGGGGTGAAGCCGGTCGATTCGATCTTCGACAGATCCAACGCGCTATTGAGCGGTCGGGGGGCGATCCCCTCCTGGCCCGCGAAGTACTCCTCGGTGGACACGGGTGTCACATCGGTGGCGTCGCGGCCTGCGAGCTCGAAGACCCGGGAAGCGACATCGCACCACGAGACGACGGGGCCCTCGCCGGACAGGTTGTACGTCCCGTACTCGGCAGAGCATGTCAGGAGGTGGATGATCCCGGCGGCGAGATCCTTCGTGAAGGTGAGCCGACCGGTTTGGTCGGCGACCACCGATGGGCTGATGCCGCGCTGGGCGAGGGAGAACATCGTCTTGGCGAAGTTCTTCCCATCGCCGACCACCCAACTCGTGCGCACCAGGTAGTGCTTCGGGGTCGCGGCGACGGCGGCGTCGCCGCCCGCCTTCGACTGGCCGTATACGCCCAAGGGGGAGGGGTCTTCGTCCTCGGTGTGGATCTGAGCCGTTCCATCGAAGGTGTATTCACTGGAGATGTGGACGAGTGTCAAGCCGCGATCGGCGCACACTCGCGCCAGGTTCGCGGGCCCCGTTGCATTGGCGCGCCAGGCGGCCCGGCGCCCCTCAGGCGTCTCGGCCCCGTCGACATTGGTCCATGCGGCGGCATTGATGACGATGTCGAACTGCGACCAGGCGAAGCGGTCCATCTGTTCGCGCGAGGAGATATCGACATCGGGCAGGTCGACACCGGTTGCGGTGAATCCCGCGGCGGGCAGCTGGCTCATCAACTCGCGGCCGAGCTGGCCATTGGCGCCCGTGACGAGGACGCGCGCGCCTCTGGCCTCGGGCGCTGCGAAGGGGACGACGTCTGCGAGGCGCGGATGGGCGGCGTCCTTGTCCGACAGGATCGCCGAATCGAGGCTGATCGGCCAGGGGACATTGACGGTTTCATCGGCGAGGTTGAGGAAGGTGTACCGTGCGTCGGGCGACCAGTGATCGTTCACGAGGTAGGTGTATGCGGTGTTCGGCTCAAGGGTCTGGTAGGCGTTGCCCACGCCGCGCGGAACGAAGACGGCGACGGAGGGGTCGATGATCGTCGTGTAGACCGTTCCAAAGGAGGGGCCCTCGCGCAGATCGACCCACGCGCCGAAGACGCTGCCTGTTGCCACTGATACGAACTTGTCCCACGGCTCCGCGTGGATGCCGCGGGTCACCCCGACCTCGTCATTGAAGGAGATATTGTTCTGAACCGGGCCGAAGTCCGGCAGCCCGAGAGCGATCATCTTCTCGCGCTGCCAGTTCTCCTTGAACCAGCCGCGGTTGTCTTCATGAACCGTCAGATCGATTCGCAAGAATCCGGGGATCGGCGTCTCTTCGATGGCGAGACTCTTCCTCGGAGTTGGCGTGCTCATGGCTGTTCCCCCTCAGACTGCGACATGCGCCGACGCGCATCACTTCACGGGCAATCGTAGTAGAACGCGGGGGAAACGCCGCAGCATCGCACTGTGGCATGTCCATCGCCGCCGGGCGAAGAACCGCGCCGGGCATTCGCCCCGCATATCGGTTAATACCCTGCATAATGGTGGAACTGGAAGCATTCGCATCGGTGACACCCGTGGGAGGAATATATGAAGGGCATTATTCTTGCAGGAGGTGCGGGAACACGGCTCAACCCCATTACCCTTGGGACTTCTAAGCAGCTCGTGCCCGTCTATGACAAGCCGATGATCTACTACCCCCTGTCGACACTGATGCTCGCAGGTATTCAAGATGTTCTCGTCATCACGACCCCGCACGATGCTGACAACTTCCAGCGCCTCCTCGGCGATGGTTCACAACTCGGCGTATCCATCTCCTACACGGTGCAGGTGGTGCCTAATGGACTGGCACAGGCATTCGTCCTTGGGGCGGACCACATCGGCACCGATTCTGCCGCCCTCGTCCTGGGCGACAACATCTTCTACGGTCCGGGCATGGGGACGCAGTTGCGCCGCCACGCGAATCCCGACGGAGGCGCAGTCTTCGCCTACTGGGTGTCCGACGCCAGCGCATACGGCGTCGTCGAATTCGACGAGAACTTCACCGCGCTGTCCATCGAAGAGAAGCCGGAGCACCCGAAGTCGCACTACGCGGTTCCGGGCCTCTACTTCTACGACAATGACGTCGTTGACATCGCACGGAACCTCACCCCCTCCGCCCGCGGTGAGTACGAGATCACTGACGTCAACCGCACGTATCTCGAAGCGGGCAAACTTCAAGTTGAAGTGCTCCCCCGCGGCACCGCGTGGCTCGACACGGGCACATTCGACTCCCTCGCAGACGCGACGAATTTCGTTCGAACGGTGGAGGCCCGCCAAGGCATGAAGATCGGCGCCCCCGAGGAGATCGCCTGGCGCATGGGCTTTATTGACGACGAGGGTCTGTGCCAGCGCGCAGAGCCTCTCGTCAAGTCCGGGTACGGTCAGTATCTGCTCGACCTGCTCGAACAGTGATGCCCCGTTAGTGACGGGCATGAATAACCGGGTCTGCGCAATCGTCGTCACCTACAACACCTCCGGTGGTATCGACGAACTCATCGCCACCCTCGCCTCCCAGTGCGACCGTGTCGTCGTAGTCGACAATGGATCCGCGCCGGAGGCACGGGCACGTATTACGAGTGCGTGCACTGTGAAGGGCGTTCATCTCATCCCCTTGCCCACGAACATGGGGATCGCGCACGCTCAGAATCGTGGCATTGACTACGCGCGCGACTGCGGCTGCGCACTCGCCCTGCTCTCCGATGACGACTCCGTACCGCCGGGCAACATGGTGCCCCGCCTCGTCGATGCTCTGCGGCACGAGCAACGCGGCAACAAGGTGGCGGCGGTGGGGCCGCTCGTCGGCGAATTGAAGCCCGGGGGGGACCAACTCGTCTACGTGGCTCGGCGATGGGGGCCGCGACGGGCGACCCCGAGCGAACTCGAAAAGTCGGCACTGCCCGTCGCCTTCCTCGTCGCGTCGGGGTGCCTCATTGATCTGGATGCGATCAGCGATGTCGGGCCGATGAACGATTCCCTATTCATCGACCATGTCGACCTCGAGTGGTGTCTGCGCGCCCGCCGCCGCGGGTGGGGGCTCATCTGTGCGACCGATATCCACATGGGTCACAGCCTCGGTGACGAGACCGTTCTACTGCCCGGGAGGAGACAACCCGTCCACGTTCACGGCCCCATCCGCACCTACTACCTGTCGCGCAACACGATCCTTCTCATGAAGTCCGGTCTACTGGGGGCGGCCTGGACCGTTGGCTATGGGGTGTGGCTGATGAAGTATTGCGCTTTCAACGCCGTGCTCGCCAATGTGCGGACGGAGCGCATCCGCATGATGGCGCATGGCATCGTCGACGGGTGTCGAGGCCGCACAGGGGTTTTGAGCGTTCGATAGCGGGGTGTGCCCCGATGATCGGCTAGCATACGTTTCAAGGAAAGGGGACTGTACGTGGATGCACCGCAGAGGTCGAACGTGAGGCCCGTCAAGCCCATCGGTCAGCAATGGACATTGATCAACGCCTTCGGGCAGCGCGATCTCAAGTCGAAATTCAATGGGACTGCGCTGGGCTGGCTCTGGTCCCTCGTTGTCCCCATGGCAACGCTGGGGATCTATACGCTCGTATTCGGCGGGCTGTTCAAGATGACACCCCCCGAGATCGCATCGCGTCACGCGGGCATCGGCATCTTCGCGGTGTGGATGTTCGCCGGGCTCACCATTTGGAGCTTCTTCCAGAACTCCATCAATTCGGGGATCGCAGGCCTGCTGGGCACCGGAGGCCTGCTCCAAAAGGTGTACTTCCCCGCATATGCGCCGGTCCTCGGCGCGAGCCTCGCAGTCGGAGTCCAATCCCTCATCGAGGTCGGAATTCTGCTCGCGGTGCTCCTCTTCCTCGGCAATGTGTCGTGGACATGGCTCCTCGTCCCCGTCGTCCTCGCCATCCTCGTCGTATTCGTCGGCTCCCTCGCGGTGATCGTGTCGATCTGGAATGTCTTCATCCGCGACCTTGCGCATCTAGTCGGAGTATTCCTCCAGTTGATGTTCTATGCGACCCCGATCATCTACAACCCGTCGATCATTCCTACGGATTTCTACGGAATTCCGTTGCACAATCTCGTCATGGCAATGCCCATGGCTCAGTTCGTCACATTGTTCAGGGCCATTACCTACGATCTCACCGCGGGAAGCCCGTCATTGTGGATCGGTTGCCTCACGTGGGCGGCGATCGCCCTCGTCACGGCTGTTCTTGTCAACAGGCGATGGGGCGGCGACCTTGGAGAAAGGATCTGATGGTGGCGATGGCTGAAGAGGGCGTCGAATACGCCATTGAAGTGGAGCACGTCTCCAAAGCATTCCGCGTCCATTCGGATCAGCGTTCGACTGCAAAAGAGATCTTCGTCCGAGGTTTTTCGAAGAAGACATCGGAATTCAAGGCGCTCGACGACGTATCCTTCAAGATCCGCAAGGGGACGACCTTCGGCCTCATTGGACACAACGGCTCCGGCAAGTCGACGATGCTCAAGATCCTCGCAGGCGTCTACCGTCCCACGAGCGGCGCCGTCCATGTGACGAATTCAGTCGATGCGCTGCTGGAGTTGGGCGCCGGTTTCCACGGGGAGCTGACCGGACGCGAGAACATCTACCTCAATGGAGCGATCCTCGGGCGCACGAAGAAGCAGATCGACGACTCCCTCGAGTGGATCATCGACTTCGCCGACATCGGTGCGTTCATCGATGAGCCTGTGAAGGTCTACTCCTCCGGTATGGCGGTCCGACTCGGCTTCGCCGTCGCAGTCGCCGTCACTCCGACGATCCTTATCGTTGACGAGATTATCGCCGTCGGTGATGAGAACTTCCAGCGCAAGTGCTTCGAGTTCATGCGCGTCCTGCGCGACAAGGGCACGACGATCGCCCTCGTCACGCATTCGCTGTCGATTGCGCAAGACATGTGCGACGAGTGCGTGTGGTTCGACCACGGGAGGGTCCGTAAGATCGGCCCCTCGCGCGATGTCGTCTCCGCCTACCTCGAGGACGTCAACGAGCAGGAGAACGCCAAGCGCGTTGCTGCTTTCGACGCGGTCGCGGCGGGGAACGCCGACGACTACCACAATCGTCAGGGCAGTGGGGAGTGTCGCATCCAGGGAGTCGAATACTACGACGCCAATGGACAGCGAGTGTCCTTCCTGTCGACGAAGAAGCCCGCCACGATTCGCCTCGTCATCGATTCCTATGCGGATGTGTCCGGCGTCGAGGTCGGGATCGCCCTCGCCACGGATGCGGGCGTCGTCGTCGCGGGCCCGAATTCGAAGAACGGCGGCGTCTTGTACGATTTCCCCGCGGGCACGTGGGCAGTTGACTACAGCATCGACGACCTCATCATCCAGCCGGGGCACTATTGGATGACCGGTGCCCTCCACCGCGCGGGCCGTCCATTGGACTACGCGGAGAGACTCGAAGAATTCATCGTCCGCGCGGACCACGTCATCACCGAACCCGGCCTCGTTGCGCTCCCCCCGGGAGTCTGGGCGGGCTCGGCCATCAGCAAGTCTTCTCACGATGGAGCCGACCATGCCTGAACGCAGCGAACATGACGCAGCACAGATGGAACTGCATCGCCTCCGCGCAGCATTGCGGAACGCGAATCGCGAGATCGCCGCAAAACAGCACGAGATTCAGCGCTTGAACGAGGCACTCGCGATCACGCAGACCAAGCTCGACGAGTCGTGGGATCAGTTGCGCACATTGAGGAACTCCGTGTCATGGCGGGTCACCATGCCGCTCCGTCTGGGAACGAGAGGGAATCAATGACCGCCGGAGTTCGAGACCGTCCTCTGGTCGTGGATGTCGTCAAGGGCCACATCCGCACCGAGCGGGGAACCATCCCGCTAAAGGGGCTCGACAAGGTGGCACTCGTCGCCCAGTTCTCGACAACTGCGACCCAGACGCGGTCCCTGTCGGCGTATCTGAACCAACTCGATGCAGCGGGCTTCCTCCCGGTGATCATCTCGACATGCGAAGCCGACGAGCCCCTCGAATTCCCCTACGGCCTGCCCGACTCGACGGTCATCGTGCGCCGCCCCAATCTCGGCTACGACTTCGGCTCCTGGGCGACTGGCCTCGGCTCCTTTCCACAGATCCGTCGGGCCAACCGCGTCCTGTTGACGAATGACTCATTGCTCGGGCCTTTCGCCGATATCGCCTTCCTTCTCGACTGGGCGTGCACGCCCGGCCCGGACATCCGAGCGATGACGACGTCGTACCAGATCGTCCGCCACCTTCAGAGCTTCTTCTTGTGCTTCCACAATGGGATCCTCGACGATGCCGCGTGGCGCGTCTTCTTCAATAAGATCCGCGTCGAGCCGACGAAGGACGATGTGGTCATCAACTATGAATTGGGATTGAGCCGACACGCCTTCGAGCAGGCGTACTCCTGGGACTCATATGTATCGGCGCCGGAGCTCAAGCTCGAGAACGGCAATCCGACTATCGAAGGCTGGCGTGAACTGGTGGAAGCCGGTATCCCCTTCGTGAAGCGGACGATGCTCACGCATCCGGCGGTGGTCGAACAGGCGCCTGCCGTCATTCAATTCGTCAAACAACGTTTCCATACTGACATTCGTGAATGGTAGGAAAGAGAATGCGAAGGATTACGGCTCACGGGGCCATTCGCCGTGCCAAGCACTATGGCTTCCGTGCTCGTCAAATGGGTGTCGATCTACTGACGACGGGGAGTATTCACGGCATTAGGGCCAAGCACCGCGCTGATTTCGTCAACTACCTCGCGCGCCAGGGCGGGCGGCAGGATTCCGGATTCCCCGACCTGTGGCGCACCTATGACTGGATGCAGACGGGGACGACCAGTCGTATCGCCGTAGTCATCAATTGCTTCTACGTTGACCTGATGGATGAACTGCTCGAACAGGTCTGCCTCATCCCCATCCCCTTCGACGTGTATGTGACGAACGTGTCCGATCAGGAGGTGCGCTTGCCCGCCACCCTGGGGAATATGAGGCGCGGCGTCGTCGTCGACTGTGAGAACCGCGGTCGCGACATCCTCCCGATGATCCATCTCGTCAACTCCGGCGTCCTCGACCAGTACGACCTCATCCTCAAGGTCCATACGAAGAAGAGCCCTTGGCGGGAACAGCATGCGCAGCTGTCCGGTTCGGGGGAGAACTGGAGGGGGGAGTTCCTCGACTCACTCCTCGCTTCTGAGGACAATATCGCTAGGATTATCGCCTCATTCGCCGATGACCCCGATCTGGGCGTCGTCACGGCCCCGGGTTCGATCGTGGGCAAAGAGTTCTGGGGCGGTGACGAGCGCATCGTGCGGCAACTGCTGCGCAGGATCGAACTCGGCGTCACTGCGAGCGAGTTGCGCTTCCCCTCGGGGTCGATGTACTGGTGCAGGGGATTCGTCCTCCAAGGGCTGCGCTGCCTCAGCCTCATTACCGATGACTTCGATGAAGAGGCTGGCCAAGTCGATGGAACAACGGCTCACGCCGTTGAAAGGATCGTCGGGATCCTTACCGACGAGGCGGGGCTGCGCATGGCGAGCACCGATGAACTCGAGCCGCTCGACGATCGGCGTGACATGCTCATCGAGTCCTTCCTGCCGGAGGCTCAGGTGGAACCGCGGGCCAGCGTGGTCCCCTTCTACCTGCCCCAGTTCCACCCCTCGCCCCACAATGACATCTGGTGGGGGAAGGGCTTCACGGAGTGGACCAATGTCGCCAGCGCTGTGCCGACCTTTAAGGGCCATTACCAGCCCAAGATCCCCACAGACCTCGGCTTCTACGATCTGAGGATCGACGATGTGCGCCGCGAGCAGGCGGAACTCGCGTCCTCGCACGGTATCGCGGGCTTCATGTACTACTACTACTGGTTCTCCGGAGAACGCCTGCTCAACGTCCCCATCGAATCGCTGCTCGCGTCTGACACCGACTTCCCCTTCTGCATCATGTGGGCCAATGAGAACTGGACGAGGCGCTGGGACGGACGCTCCCAGGACATCCTCATCGGACAGGACTACGACAAGGTTCCCGCAGAAGACTTCATCGACGACATCATGGAGTTCCTCCTCGACCCTCGATACATGAGAGTGAATGGACAGGCTCTGCTCGCGGTCTACCGCCCCGGGCAGATGGCGGATTTCGGCGCAGTCGCCAACGAATGGCGCCGACGCGCCCGAGAAGCTGGGGTCGGTGAACTCCTGCTGATTTCAGTCGAGGTCGCTCAGGATTTCGACGCGGTCGATAAAGAGTCCCGCGATGAGATCGATGGGACGCTGGAGTTCCCGCCGCATAATCTCCCCTGGGTTGCCGGACCTGCGGAGTCGGTCGGTTTCGACTCTCGTTGGAGGGGCAACTTCATGAGTTACCAGGCGACGGCCGAGGCATCGATCATCAAAGCGCGGGAGGGCGCCAACGACCGCTACCCGGGTGTCATGGTGAATTTCGACAATACTGCGCGGCGCCAGTGGAAACCCGAAGTCTGGTACGGGTCGAATCCGTATACATTCAGACGATGGCTCGGAGCCCATATCAATTCCGTCATGGTGCGCGAGCGCAGTGAGAGGATCGTGTTCATCAACGCGTGGAATGAATGGGCGGAGGGTGCGATTCTCGAGCCGACGACGAAGTTCGGGAGAACTTTCCTCCTCGCCGTCAAAGATGCCGTGAGGTGAGGGGAGAAGCACTCGCACTGCTGTCGACATCGATCGTTGTACGTCGCTTGAGACCGTCAGCGGCTGATCGAGGGGCTCAGCGGTCGAGTCTGCGGTAGTCGCGGATGAAGAAGAGAACGAGGATCGCGACGGCGACGGCGTAGGCCACGATGCCCACCCAGCTCACACCATTCATCCCGAAAGCCGTGACGAAATACGTCGATCCCGCGGCTGTGATGGCGGCTGCGACGATATTGCCGAAGAAACTCGCTTTGAAATCGCGCAATGCGAGCAGCAGATCATTCATGAACCATGCGAATGCGGTGAGTAGCGTGCACAACAGCATCGGCTGGAGCAGATACGTGTATTCGAGGATCTGGCGACCGAAGAGGAGATGCAGAATGGGGCCGCCGAAGAGGAGGAGAAGGACTGACAGCGCCGCGGTGACTGCGAGGATCACGGCGGTCGTCTTACCGAGGAGTCGCACGGCGGCCCGCTTATCCGTTGCGAATTGCTCCGCGAAGGTCCCCATGAGGGGACTGTAGACGTAGGTGGCCCCCATTTGCACAATGAGGGCGGGGGCTGCGACGGAGGAGTAAATGCCGAGGGCGGAATCTCCCGCCAGAAGGGCGAGTTGCTGCTTGGGGATGGTGAGAACAGCACTTGATGCGACTTGGGCGAGGACAAGGGGCAATAGGGCGGCAAGGGTCGTGACAGCGGGTCGCCATTCGACGATCGGACGAATCGGCTCGAATCGTGCCGCGCGCGGCATGTCGTAAACGAGCCCGATCATGAGTGTCGTCAGAGACAGGGAGATCACTGCGAGGACGAGCGAATTGGTCAGCCACAGGACTGCGGAGAACGCGATCAGGTTGGATGCGCCCTGCATCATGTAGGACTTGCCGGAGATGTCCATCCTCAGGGCGCGCTGGTCGATCGCGTGGAAGACTTCGATGAAGTTCGTGATGATCGAGTAGACGAGGTAGAGGGAGATGACGAGGAGGGAGCCGGGGGAGTTCGTCGCGGCGGAGTAGACGACGCCTATGAGGAAGGACAGCGCGGAGGTGAGGATTCTCAGACCGACGTAGGCTCCCGAGGAGCGCTCCTGTGAGACATCGGTGACATGCAGCGTGCGGAGCCGGAAGTCCGCGAAGGGGAGGACGAGGTTCGCGATCGACATGGCGAGGGACAGGGTGCCCGCGGCGTCGAAACCGTGTGAGAGGCGGACGACTGCAATGGTGATGAGGTAGTTGCAGACGAGGCGAATCGTCGAACCCGCAGAGTTCCACAGCATGTTGCCGCGCAGCGACAGGCCTTCGCGTCGACTCACTCCATGTCCTATCTGAAAAGGGTATACCGCGCAATGAGTGCCGGTACGTAGCAGAATATCGCGAGGACCCGATGGGGGGCCATTGCGATGACTCCTCCCTGGCCGGCGAGCCTGCATCCGACGATGTAGAGGATCGTCTCTCGCACACGGCTCGTGAGAGTGGTCGCCCGGCTCGCGCAGTAGCGCTTGTGCTTCCAGTAGCCGATAGGGTTGCGCATCGCGTTCGCTGAGAAGTTACGAGTCAATCCGTCCGGCAGGTAGTGACAGATCGTGAGGATCGTATTATCGGCGAGCATCACGTATTCATCGTCGAGGCGGTAGTAGACGCTGGTCTCAGCGACGAAGATCTCCCCCGGCGCCACATCGTAGGGGTAGCGCCGCAGCACCTCCGTGCGGTGGATGAGGGAGGTGTCACCGGCGAACCCCATCGTTTCGAAGAGATCCCAGTATTTTACGTCGCGGGCGCCCGGCGGCATCCACGTCACCATCGGCGTGTGCTCGTCGGTTCCCCGCAGTGCGACGATGCCCGCGTACCGGTCGTCGCCCTCGATCGTGGACCAGACGGAGAGAATGTGCTCGACGGCGGTGGGGACGAGGTGATCGTCGGAGTCGACGACGAAGAAGAGGGGGCACGGGCAGCGCTCGACGCCGGTGTTGATCGCCCGGGGCTTGCCCCCATTGTCCTTCTTCATGTAGTCGATGCGGATCCGATTCTCCTCGATCCATGAGCGCACGAGTGATTCCGTGTCGTCTGTGGACCCATCATCGACGATCAGCCACATGAAGTCGCCGTTCGTCTGCGCGAGGAGTGTCTCGTACAGGACCCCGAGGATGTAGGCGCGATTGTAGGTGGGGGTGAAGATGCACAGGGTCGGTGCCGAAGACATGCTCACTCCCCGTCGATCCACGTTACCGATCGCAGATGAGCGGGTGGGCGCTCCCGGGCGGGCGGAACCCGGCGCCAGTCCCCGTAGTATTGTTCGAGGACCTCCTCGGCGCGGTGCGGCACGGCGAAACTCGCGCCCTCGAAAGATGCGCGTCGCGGGGGGAAGAGCTGCTCGCGGGTGAACGACGTCTTATCCGATACGTCGTCGACGATCTGCGCATAGCGGATCGTCGACCCGGTCGCGCCCTCAGCGGTATTGAGGCGCAGTGCTAATGATTCACTGCGCCGCGCAATGGCGAAGGGGTTGAGGAGGCGCACGAACGGATACAGCAGTGTCTTGAGGATCCGAGCGGCGGGGGACGTCGCATACCGCGGGGTGCTGACTGCCAGACCGCGGAGAGTGATGAGGCGCTGAGCCCGCCGAATCGATCGTTCCATGCCGGGGGTGCTCATATCGATGCGCTCAAGGGGGAAGACGTCGACCCACAGGCCGATCGCATGGTCCTCGCACAAGAAGGACTCGACTGCTCGCGTGCGGGTATCGACGAGTTTGAGAAAGCCGTAGATCGACGACTCGTCCCGGTGAGTGACAACGCGGAAACGATCGGAGAGGACGCCGCTCGTCGTGCACAGCGCGTAGAACTTCTCATAATCCTCCCGGGGCATCTGGACATCGATGTCGTCGTCCCACGGAATGAATCCCTGATGGCGGAGTGCCCCCAGGAGGGTGCCGAAGGCGAGGAAGTATGTCAGATGATGCTGAGTGCAGATGCGATCGAGCTCCTTGAGGACGTCAAGTTCGACAGACTTGATCTCCTCAGTGGAAAGAGACGTCATGCGGGTTCCTCTATGCGGGTCTTCATGCGGCGCACCCCCTCGAACGAGGACGGGCGATGAATGCCATTCTACCGGCGATTCGGCGTGAGTCTTGAGCGTCGCGACGCGAGTCAGGCGCCGGGGTCGCGCGGCTGTTCTCCTCCGCGCCCAGGGGACGACGGATCTTACGCCGCACGGCACGCGCCCCGGTGCTCAGGCTCCGCGCACGAGCACCCGGTCGTAGTAGTCGCGCAGTTGCCCGATCGCCCCGGTGAGGGAGCGCTGCGCGACGACCCAGTCGCGTCCGCGCGCCCCCATCTCGGTGCGCTCCTCCTCACTCATCGACAGTACTCGCCTGAGCGCTCCGAGCAGGGAGGCCGAGTCAGTCTCATCGGCGAGGAGGCCCCGGCAGGCGGGCGCGACCATCTCCGGTGCGCCGCCGACCGCATTCGCGATGACGGGCAGGCCACAGGCCTGGGCCTCGAGGAGGACGAGCCCCGCAGCCTCCGCTCGGCCGAGCGTCGTGCGAGTCGGAAGGACGAGAGCGCTCGCGGCGCGCATCCACTCGCGCACATCCGTCCGCTCGAGCCCTCCGACAACGCTGATCGACGGATCCGCCGTCGCCGCGGCCTTCGCGTCGCGCCGCAGGGGGCCGTCGCCGACGAGGACGAGTCTGTGCGGTGTGTCCGACAGCGCGGCGTGGGCGGTGAGGAGCTCGGGAACGCCTTTGAGGCGTGAGAGCGCCCCGACGAACAAGACGATGGGCGCATCGCCGCCCGTTCCCCGCGGCCCGGTGCTCCCAAGAGCCCCGGCGCCGTTGTCGCCCCGTATCCCCGTCGGCGTCCACCAGTCGGTGTCGACCCCCTGGTAGTGGACCTCGAGCCTTGTCGGATCCGCTCCTGCCTGTATCGCCGTATCGGCGAGGTGGCGCGACACTGCGAGCAGCAGATCCGACTCTGCGAAGGCAGCCGTCCGATTCACGGCGTTCCACGCGCCTGTCGGCCCGAAGAGGGTCCTTTTCGCTTCCCGGGGGCCGAGATGCGCGTCGAAGCCGTGCAGGGTCGTCACGAGTGGAGCGCCCGTGCGTCTCGCCGCCTCGACGGCCCCCAGCGACCATGTCGCCTGATGCTGATGGATGAGATCCGGTTCCCATGCTGCGATCCGACGCGCCATCGCCCGGATCCTCCCCCATTTGAGGACGGTGCGCAGCCGCATCGGAACGATCTCCGCTCCGGGAACGGCCTCGTCGATGTCGAGACGCGCCGCCGGGTCGCTCACGCGCGCGCACAGGGTGAAGACCCGCCAGTCGATCTCGGGCATTGCGAGGGCGTGCTGGAGGGCGAAGTAGGTCGGCGGCACCCACAGCGTGCCCTTCGTCACGGCGACTCTCATGCTTGCCCTCTGCCGATGGCGCGGTCCCATGAGGCGGCGACCCGCAGCGTCAACCACGTGAGAAGCACGAGGAGTAGCGTCATTGTTCCCGACACCGCCCATACGGTCGAGACGATCGATGCTCCGGAGGCGCCGAGCCAGGAGATGAGAGCGAGGGGGGCCGCCGCATAGACGAGGGAGAAGCAGAGCATGAGGGCCTGGCGGTCCGTCACGATGAAGACTGTGGAGATCGGGGAGGTGACGACGGTGAGGAGGAGCCAGGGGACGAGTGCACGGGCGATGAGGCCCGACAGGCCCCATTCGGCGCCGAGATACCAGGGGAAAACGGAGGGGGCGATGATGAGGAGGAGAAGGAAGGCGGGGACGCCCGCGGCGAGGGAGAAAACGATGGAGCGTGTGACGAGGGGGAGGAGGCCGCCGCGGGTGGCGCGTGCGAACCTCTGGTAGAACACCTGCGAGACGGCACTCGTCACGAGGGCGACGGGCGCCTGCATGAGCAGCCACGCCTTGGCGAACTGCCCCTGCGGGTCTGCGGAGAAGTACACGCCGATGAGGAGTGTGATCCCATTGATGCGCACCGCGTCGACGAGGGCGTTGGGCAGGTTGAGCAGCGGCATTCGCCGGTAGCGTCGGGCGAGTTCCCGGGTGGGGGAGCCCCCGGTCCCCGGGCGGCGCAGGCCCGAGCGCGCCCGGGAGGCGAGGAGCAGCGCCGACAGGATGGTGCCCACGAGCTGTGAGCCGAGTTGGCCGAGGATGCCGGAGAGGCCCGCGAAGGGCAGGGCGATGCGCGTTCCCTCAATGGCGAGCGTTTGGTGGACGCGGTTGCGGGCGATTCCCCGGTAGTCCGTCGTCCGGGTCAACCAATAGGCGCAGGAGTTCACGGTGGCGGTGGCGAGGGCGAGGATCCCCGTCCATCCTAGGTAGGGGGCGATGCCGGGATGGTGGAGCCAGACGGCGATGCGTTCCGCGGCGAGGATGCAGATGAGCGCGGCGAGGCCGCAGACGAGGGCCGCCACCGCTAGGGCGAGGCGCAGGAGACGTCGGGCCTCGTCATCTCGTTCGGGCAGGACGATCGCCATGTCGTAGCGCAGTGCGGCGATGGTGCCCACCATCTGTGCGATGGCGAGCATAGACGCGAAGGAGCCGACTTCGGCGGGGGAGTAGAGCCGTCCAATGACGGGCGTCGTCACGAGAACTACGACCTGGGCGAGGACAGTGCCCGTCAGCAGCGTCGACACATGCGCGAGCGCCGGATGGCGCCCGACGAGGCCGCATGCGCGCTGTCGAAGATCCACCCCCTCATTGTGCCGATCCGATGTCCCTCGCGCACGCGGGCGCACAGAAGCCCCAGACACGGAGTCAGACTTGGATGCCCGATGCCCGATGCCCGATGCCCCTCGCGCACGCGTCCTCCTAGGGGCCGGCGCCGCCCGGCGGGTGCGGCACCGGCCACGACTCTGCGACACTGGGATACATGTCCACGTTCACTCCTGCGCTCCGCCGTCCTCGTGTCCTCATCGCGACGCGGATCTTCGCCCCCGAAGGGGCCGCGGCTGCGCTGAGACTGGCGGCCCTGGCACGGGCATTGGCGGACGAGGGCTGCGAGGTGGTGGTCCTCACCTCGGTGCCTCCCCGGTGCCTTCGAGAACAGGCCGATGAGTTCGACGAACTGGCGGCGGAAACGACTGCGGCGGGCGGTTCGATCCATGTGTACAGACGTCCAGTGCTGCGCGATACGACGGGCGCCGTGCGCGGCTATCTGCCCTACCTGTCGTTCGACCTCCCGCTCCTCGTCCGACTCCTGACGGCGTCGAAGGCGGATGTCGTTGTCAATGAGCCGCCGCCGACGACGGGCCTCATGACTCGTCTCGCCTGCGCGATCCGGCGCACCCCTTACGTCTACTACGCCGCCGACATCCTTTCCGATGCTGCGAGGGCGCAGGGCACTCCTCCCTGCGTCGTCGACGCGGTGCGGTGGATGGAGAGTGCATCGATGCGCGGCGCGTCCCGCGTCATCGCCGTCTCCGAGGGCGTCGCCGAACGGGTGCGCGCCCTGTCGGGGCGCGGCGCCGATGTCGTCCTCAACGGCGTCGACGCCTCCGCCCCGATCAACGAGGACGGGGCCGGGGCGACTCCCAGGGGATTCCCAGCGACGCGGGGCCCGGTCTTCCTCTATGCCGGCACCGTCGCCGACTGGCTCGCCCCCGAGGTCTTCATTAGCGCCTTCGAGCGGGTGCGCTCCGATCTTGCGGGCGCTCGCCTCGTCTTCCTCGGACAGGGCGGGGCCTGGCGGTCCCTCAAAAGGCGCGCGCGCGGGGTCCGTGACATCATCTTTCACGACCCCGTGAGCGCCGAGGAAGCGCGCTACTGGTACGCCTCGGCGACCGCCTCACTCGCCTCGATCCGCCACGGAGCGTACGACTACGCCTACCCGACGAAGATCCTCTCCTCCCTCGCCTGCGGGACTCCCGTCATCTATGCGGGGCGCGGCGCGGCCCGTGAGGATGTGCTCGATGCGCATCTCGGCTGGGCGGTCGATGTCGACGCCGACCAGATCGCAGCTGCCATGCGCTCCGCTGCCGCATGTCCCGCGGAGGATCCCCGCCGGGATCGCGCCCGACTGCGCCGCTGGGTCGACGAGCACCGGTCGGCTCGCGCGAGCTCCGCCGAGGCGGCCCGCATCGTCTTCGACGCCATGAGATGCCCTCGGTTGTGAACCCGCGGCTCCTCGCGTGCGGACGCTCCCCCGCAGGCGAGGGAACATCGAATCACTGTGAGGCACGTCGCGGCGACATACTCGCGTTCATTGTGTTGACGTTGTACTCTGTTCGCGAACAGATAGAATATGTAAACATGTGAACAGGTGGTGTCATGCTCAACCGATACCAGTTCGAGGTGCTCAAGTCCTGCTCTGCGGGAGGCGCCCTCACTCAGAGGGACATGGCCATGAATGCGGGCATCTCCCTCGGATCTGTGAACAAGGCCTTTAACGAGCTCCTCACACTCGGCTACCTCGACGAGGATCGTGTGCTGACCGCCAAGGGGACGAGTGCACTCGCCCCGTACCGGGTCGACAACGCCGTGATCCTCGCCGCAGGGGCCGCCACCAGATTCGCCCCTTTGTCCTTCGAACGGCCCAAGGCGATGTTCGAGGTTCGCGGCGAGATCCTCATCGAGCGACAGATCCGTCAGCTCAGGGAGGCCGGCATCGACGACGTCTCCGTCGTCGTCGGCTATATGAAGGAGGCCTTCTTCTACCTCGAAGATGAATTCGGCGTGAAAATCATCGTCAACCCCGCCTATGCGACGCGCAACAATCACTCGTCCCTGTGGTGCGCGAAAGAACTGCTGGGCAACACCTACATCCTCTGCTCAGACGAGTATTACACGAAGAACGTCTTCTCGTTGTACAACTTCGAGTCCTACGCATCGGCGGTCCTCGTCGATGCGACGAAGAAGATGGTCCTCGACGTTGACGGCAAGAACCGTATCCTCGGCATCGGGGCGGGCGGAGTCGACGCCTATCAACTGCGAGGCCCCGCCTACATCGATCGAGAATTCGCGCGGCGCTACCTGAAGATCCTGGAGGAGGAGTACGACCGTCCGGAAACCGTCGGCAAACTGTGGGAGCAGATCTTCGGCGACCATGCGACGGAACTGCACATGGTCATGAGGGCCCGTGAGGCCGATACGATCCGAGAATTCGACTACCTCACCGACCTCGTCGCCTTCGATTCGGACTTCTTCGCCAACGTCGACTCGCGGATCCTCGACAACATCTGCGAGACCCTCGACTGCGCGCGCGAGGAGATCTCAGATGTCACACCCATCAAAGCGGGGCTGACGAACCTGTCGACATTCTTCACCGCGAAAGGCGTCAAATACATCTACCGTCACCCGGGCAATGGCACGAATGAGATCATCAACCGTCGGGCCGAGGCCCACGCGCTGAAGGTCGCCGCTGAACTCGGACTCGACGACACCTTCGTTCACGAGGATCCCGACGAGGGGTGGAAGATCTCCCGCTTCATCGACGGCTGTTCGGAACTCGACTACTCCGATCGCGCTCAAGTCGCCCGAGCGCTTCAGATGGTCCGTACTCTGCATACGAGCGGTGCGACCTCGCCATGGAGTTTCGACTTCTTCGACGAGGGGATGAAGATCGCCAAAACCCTCGCGGACATCCACTACCCGCTCCCGCGGGACTTCGACTCCCTCGCCGACCAGATCGGCTCCATCGCTGCGCAGATGCGCACGAGCGCCGGGGAGCCCGTTCTGTGCCACAACGACTTCTACGGCCCCAACCTCCTCGTGCGGGGGGACGAGATGCGCCTCATCGACTGGGAGTATGCGGCGATGGGCGACCCGATGTGCGACATCGGCAACTTCATCGCCCAGGGATCGGGATACCTGGTCGAGGAGACGCTCGACATCCTCCCGCTGTACTTCGGTCGTGAGGCGACCGAGGCCGAGAAGGGTCATTGTCTTGCAGCCGTCGCACTCGTCGGCTGGTACTGGTACGTATGGGCGATGTACAAGGCAGCGATGGGCAACCCGGTGGGGGATTGGCTCTACATCTGGTACCGCGCTGCCAAAGAGTATTCGGAAGCGGTACGCCTGCGCGCCACCGCCCGATGACGGTGCGACCCCGTCGGTGCCCGGCCGACGATCCCACTACCGCCCAGCCCGCCGACGCGGGATTTTCCGCGGAACCCCCCAGAAAGGCGCATTCATGACTACGTGCATCACAGAGACCGCAGAAACGGACGAGTACTTTGAGAAGAGATCCCTCCAGGGAGGGGCCGTCGGCTGGCTTCTCCTCATCGGCCTCGGCGTCTCCTACACCATCAGCGGAGACTTCTCCGGATGGAACTACGGCATGGAACAGGGGGGCTGGCTCGGACTCGCCATCGCCTGGCTCGTCATGGGGATCATGTACCTGTGCATCGTCTTCGGCCTCGCGGAGCTGTCGAGCGCGATCCCGACCGCCGGAGCCGGCTATGGTTTCGCGCGCTCGGCCATGGGCCGCACGGGAGGGTTCGCGACGGGGCTAGCGCTCATCATCGAATACGTCTGCGCTCCTGCGGCGATCGCGCTCTTCATCGCCAACTACATCCTCGCTCTTGGAATACTCCCCGACTGGGTGACCCCAGTGACGATCGTCGTCGTCGCGTATCTCGTGTTCACAGCAATCCATATCATCGGTGTCGGCGAGGCGCTCAAACTCATGTTCGTGATCTCGGCGATCGCGATCGTCGCCCTCGTGGGATTCGTCGCCGGGACAATCGGCTCCTTCGACGCGACGAGGCTCTTCGACATCACACCGGCTGCTGGTTCCACAGCTGCTCTGCCCATGGGATTCTCCGGCGTCTTGGGCGCTCTGCCCTTCGGGATCTGGTTCTTCCTCGGCGTCGAGGGCGTTCCGCTGGCCGCCGAGGAGTCTCAGGATCCCCGCCGAGACATGCCCCGCGGTCTCATCGGCGCTCTCGCGATACTCGCCCTCACGGGCGCGGCGTCGCTCGTCTTCGCAGCAGGATCCGCAGGAGCCGCGGCCATCGCCGGTTCGGATGCGCCCCTCGTCGACGCGCTCACCGCCGTCGGGCGCCCCGGCCTCGCCGTCTTCGTCAACTGGGCGGCACTGGCCGGTCTCATCGCCAGTTTCTTCAGTCTCATGTACGCCGGCAGTCGTCAGATCTTCGCCCTTTCGAGGGCGGGATACCTGCCGAGCGCCCTGTCGGTCACCGGTTCGAGGAAGACTCCGACGATCGCCCTCGTCCTTCAAGCGCTCATCGGGATCTGCCTCGTCGTCGTCATGGGCAGTGGGGACCTCATCCTCAATATCGCCGTATTCGGAGCATGCGTCTCCTATGCGCTCATGAGCATGTCGCACATCCTCCTGCGCGTGAAGAGCCCCCAGATGCCGCGCGCCTATCGCACACCCGGTGGCGTCATCACAACGGGGATGGGCTTCGCCCTGAGCTGCGTCGCCATCGTCTCCACCTTCTTCGTCGATATCGTTGCGGCCTTCTGTGTCCTCGGCTTCTACATCGTGGGGATCGCCTACTTCATCGTCTATTCGAAGAAGCGTCTCGTGTCCAATGCTCCCGAAGAGGAGTTCGCCGCGCTCGTCGGCGCGCAATCCGAGTTGCGCTAACCTGGGCGAGTCGATGAGGGCGTTGCGTGCGAAAGGGAGGAAGCAGTGTCTGAACTGAGTCGCGGGGAGTTCGATGAGCGCGTTGCGCGATACGAGGCCGGAACGGCGACGGCGGATGATCTCTCCGCCCTCGAGCCCTACCGCGTGAAGCGCGCGATCCTTCTGGCGAGCGGGTTCGGCTCGCGGATGGTCCCGATCACCCTCAATACGCCCAAGCCCCTCGTCAACGTCAATGGGACGCGCATCATTGAAACGATCCTCGACGCCCTGCTCGGCATCGGCGTCACGGAGATCTACATTGTCACCGGATATCTCAAGGAGCAGTTCACCCTCCTCAAAGATCGGTATCCGATGGTGACGATCCTCGAGAATCCGATCTACGCCACGACGAACAACCTGTCGTCGGCATGCGTCGCCGCCGAGCACTTCTCCAACGCCTACGTCTTCGAATCGGATCTGTATCTGACGAATCCGTCGGTGCTCACCGCGTACAACTATGAGTCGCACTATTTCGGCGTTCCCGTGGAACAGACACCCGACTGGTGCTTCGATACGGAGGACGGCGTCATCACCGACCTGCACAAGGGCGGCGTGAATTGCTATCACATGTTCGGCATCAGCTATTGGTCGCGTGAGGACGGTGCGAGGCTCGCAGAGGATCTGCCCGCCTGTTTCGACGAGGATGACGAGACGAAGCAGCGCTTCTGGGACGACGTGCCGTGCGTGATCCGCCGCGATCGCTACGAGTTGCACATCAAGGAGTGCGCGTTCAGCGATATCGATGAGATCGACTCTTTTGCCGAGTTGCAGCAGATCGATCCTCGGTATCGGATCGATGGGTCCCCAGCCGGTTCCTCAGCGCAATAGACCGCTGAGTATTGCGCGGGCGACGTCGGCCTCGGAATCGAAGCTCAAGGGCCGGGCCGCCGCGTGCGTCGCCTCCTTGAACGTCCTGACGGCAGCGGGCGTCAGCGAATGCAGGGAGTCGACGATCTCGCAGACGGTGAAGCCCGAGGAGACTGCGCCGAGCCCGTACCCGCGGACGAGGTCCTCCATTTCGACGCTCGGGCCGACGGCGACGGCGAGGCGCGCCTGGATGAAGTCGAAGAACTTGTTCGGAAGGGTGAGCCTCGCGTTCGTATTGAACGGCGGGATCCAGAAGACCCCGATGTCATAGGCGTTGAGGACGCGGGGCAGGTCGGCGGGCGCCACCGGATCGCGGAAGCGGATTCTCGCGTCTGCGGATGCCAGTGCATGCAGATCTCGCAGATAGGCGCCGCCATCGCCTCCCGGGACGAGGTAGAGGTCGAGGGTGAATCCCTCTCCCGCTTCGAGGATCGCTTCAATCATCGTCTCCAGCGCCCTGCCGGGGATCGCCGCCCCCGAGTGCGCGAGGCGCAGCACCCCCGTGGAGAGCAGGGGAGAGGGGGTGAGGTCCGCGTAGGGCGCGGCATTGCGCATGAGCTGCGGACGCACCCCGTAGCGCCTGTCATACAGGTCCGCGATTCGCGCGCCGACGGTCGTCGCCGCGCAGACGCGCGGAAGGTAGCGGCGGCACACGGAGTCGATCCACGGGGCGACGAGGAGTCGCCAGGAGGCGATGTGGGTGCGCTCCTCGGGAGCCCACTCGTGAAGATCCACCCACACGGGCGCCCCCTTCGCCGCTGCGAAGGCGAGGGGCAGGGCGCGCGCATCATTGGCGATGACGAGGTCGAAGTCCCGTGACATGAGATCCCCGCGGACCGCCGTCGCCCCGGGCGCCTGCAGATCGGCGGCGAGGTGGCGGTGCAGCGCGAGATTCGCAACGCCCCCGAGGGTCTGCGGCAGGGAGGGGGCATCGGAGGGGATCTGCACATGATGCGCCGAATAGGGCGTTGCGGGGCCGTAACCGCAGGTCGTGACCTCGCCGAAGTCGTAGACGACGGACAGCTGCCTCAAGACCCTCGCGTCGCGAACGAGCGGGGAAAAGGACAGGTCGAGGATCTGCGGACGGGTCATATCCACATGGTAGGCGGCGACGGGCATCGGGCATACTGTGGGGGTATGCGGGATAAGAGGAAGGACTCATATGCGCATCGCAGTCGTCGCCCTCGGGAAGATCGGACTGCCCCTCGCCGTCCAGTACGCGACGAAGGGCCACGATGTCGTCGGCGTCGACGTCGATGCGCGTACAGTCGCCCTCGTCAATGAGGGGCGGTCGCCCTTCCCCGGGGAGGCGCACCTCGACGGCCTCCTCGCCCGCGTCGTCGCCCGGGGCACCTTACGGGCGACGACCGACTACGCCGAGGCGATCCCGCGCGCCGATGCCGTCGTCCTCGTCGTCCCGCTTGTCGTCGACGAGGAGGGCGTCCCGGACTTCGCGCCGTTGGATGCGGCGACTCGTGCCCTCGCCGCTTCCCTCACGCCGGAAACCCTCATCTCCTATGAAACGACGCTTCCCGTGGGGACGACCCGAGAGCGCTTCCGGCCCCTCATCGAAGCCGTTTCCGGCCTTGAGGAGGGGCACGACTTCCACCTCGTCTTCAGCCCCGAACGGGTCCTCACCGGCAGGGTCTTCGCCGACCTGCGCAGGTACCCCAAACTCATCGGCGGACTGTCCGAGGCGGGGACGAGGGCGGGAATCTCCTTCTATCAGCAGGTCCTCGACTTCGATGAGCGCGCCGACCTGCCCGGGGGCAATGGAGTGTGGGATATGGGCAGCGCCGAGGCCGCAGAATTGGCGAAACTTGCGGAGACGACGTACCGCGATGTCAATATCGGATTGGCGAATCAATTCGCCGTGTTCGCCGACCGCGTCGGCATTGACATCGAACGGGTCATCGATGCCTGCAATTCTCAGCCCTATTCGCATATCCACCGGCCCGGTATCGCAGTCGGCGGCCACTGCATCCCCGTCTACCCCAGGCTCTACCTGTCGACTGATCCGGATGCCACGATTGTTCGGAAAGCCCGGGAGTTCAATGAGACGATGCCCGGCTATGCGGTGGACCGCCTGAGCGGGATTCTCGGCCCGCTCGGCGGGCTGAGGGTCGTTGTCTTCGGCGCCTCCTATCGCGGCGGTGTGAAGGAGACCGCGTTCTCCGGGGTCTTTCCCCTCGTCAATGCTCTGGTCGCCCGCGGCGCCCGCGTCCTCGTCCACGACCCGATGTACACCGATGATGAGTTGAGGGCTTTCGGGTGGGAGCCCTTCCGCCTCGGTCGGGCCGCCGATGCTGCGATCATCCAGGCTGATCACCGCGAATACGCCTCGCTCGCTCCACAGGATGTGCCCGGTGTGCGGCTGCTCGTTGACGGGCGGCGGATAACGGCTGCAGAGTTGTGGGCGGGGGTGCCGCGCCTCGTCATCGGTCAGGGGAGGTGACACTCAGCGCTGCTCGTGTGAGCAACACGACACGTTAAATGTTCAGAGAAGTATTATTGTGACGTATGTTTGAACGTAATGTCAGATCTTTTCCTAGTGAACGGATGTGTCGTGGCCGACGTACTCACACGCCCTCAATTCGAAGTCCTCAACGCCCTCAATACCGCCGACGGGCCATTGACACAGCGAGAGCTTCAGGCGACCACGGGCATGTCTCTGGGGCGCGTCAACACTGCTGTGCGCGAATGCGAAGCCAGGGGTCTCATCGAAGAGCGCGCCCTGACGGACGCCGGACGAGCAGCTCTTGACCCCTATGCCGTCAACAACGCCGTCATCATGGCAGCGGGCCTATCCTCCCGTTTCGCGCCGATCTCATACGAGCGCCCCAAGGGAACGCTCAAGGTCCTCGGAGAAGTGCTCATCGAACGGCAGATCCGCCAGCTCCACGAGGCGGGCATCACCGACATCACCGTCGTCGTCGGATACAAGAAGGAGTACTTCTTCTACCTCATCGACAAGTACGACGTGAAGATCGTCGTCAACAGGGACTACGCCATCCGCAATAACAACGGGTCCCTGTGGCTGGTCAAAGACATCCTCGCCAACACCTACGTATGCTCCTCCGACGACTACTTCACGAAGAACCCCTTCGAATCCCACGTCTACAAGGCCTACTACTCTGCGAACTACGTCGAGGGCCCCACCGACGAGTGGTGCATCACCACGGGGGCGAATGGGAGAATCATCGGCGCCACCGTCGGAGGTGACAACGCGTGGACCATGCTCGGACATGTCTACTTCGATCGTGCATTCTCCGCCTCTTTCCGCTCCATCCTCGAGCGGGTCTACCACCGGCCCGAGACCGCGTCGAAGCTGTGGGAGAGAATCTTCCTCGACCACGTCAAAGAACTCGATATGGTCATCCGCGAATACCCCGAGGGCGTCATCTACGAGTTCGACTCCGTGGACGAGCTGCGCAGCTTCGACCCCCATTTCATGGAGAACATCGACTCAGAGGTCTTTGACAATATTGAGAGAGCCCTGGGGTGCTCGACGACCGACATCACGGACTTCTACCCCCTCAAGCAGGGGATCACGAACCTGTCATGCCACTTCCGCGTCGGCGATGATGAATACGTCTACCGCCACCCCGGCGCCGGAACCGACCAGATCGTCGACCGCCAAGCAGAACTCGACGCCCTCACCCTCGCCGGGGAGATCGGCATCGATCACACCTTCATCACGGGCGACCCCGCGCGCGGATGGAAGATCTCCCGCTTCGTTCCCAATGTGCGCAACCTCGACGTCACCAACCCGGAGGAGCTGCGCCGCGCCATGGTGATGAACCGTGAACTCCACGACTCCGGGCGCACTCTCGGACGGTCGTTCGACTTCATCGCCGAGGGACTGCGATACGAGGGAATCCTGCGCCAGCACGGGGACATCGAGCTGCCCGGATACGACGAGCTCAAGGCCAAGGTGCTGCGCCTGAAGGAATACGCCGACGCCGATGGCTTCGAACTCGTCCCCAGTCACAATGACTTCTTCCCGCCGAACTTTCTCGTCGACGCGGACGGCAGGATCGATCTCATCGACTGGGAGTACGCAGGGATGTCGGATGTCGCCGCCGACTTCGGGACCATGGTGGTCTGCACCCCCGAACTGTCCGAGGAACGGGCTGAGCAGGCCCTGTGCGACTACTTCGGGCGCACACCCACCGATATGGAGAGGCGCCACTTCTGGGCGTATGTCGTCTTCGCCGGGTGGTGCTGGTACCTGTGGGCGCTCGTCAAGGAGGCCGAGGGCGATGACGTGGGGGAGTGGCTGCTTATCTACTACCGTCATGCGGCCGATTACGTCAACCGGCTTCTCGCCGACTATGAATCCGCTTCCCATCACGACCACTGAGGAGTAAGAACAATGAAATGGGGAATCTTCTCCGGAGCCCTGTGGGGCTTGGACACCGTCGTTCTGGGAATCGCCCTCGCCATGGCTCCCTTCCTCGGAGCGGGCGAGGCCTCATTGGCCAGCGCGATCCTCCACGACGTCCTCACCGCTCTCATCCTCCTCGTCTACATGGGAGTGCGAGGGCGACTGAGGGACACTCTCGCAGCGATCCGCACGAAGTCCGGGAAGGCGATCATGCTCGGCGCCCTCCTCGGCGGGCCCTTCGGCATGACCGGCTACCTCATTGCGATCAATAATATCGGCCCGGGCTACACGGCGATCATCTCCACCTTCTACCCCGCAGTCGGCACTCTCCTGGCGTTCATCTTCCTCAAAGAACGCATGAAGCCCCGCCAGATCGTCGCACTGCTGGTCGCCCTCGGCGCGATCATCCTCATCGGATACTCCTCGACTGGCAGTGAAACCTCGGGCAACCCCGTCCTCGGCGTCATCGCGGCCCTGGCCTGCGTCTTCGGCTGGGGTTCGGAAGCGGTGATCCTCGCATGGGGCATGCGCGACGACGATGTCGACAATGAAACGGCTCTGCAGATCCGCGAGACGACCTCCGCCCTCGTCTATGTCCTTGCAGTCGCCCCCATCGGCGGAGTTGTCGGCTTCACACTGCGCGCGGCCCCGACCCTGGGGACAGGGATCGTCGTCCTGGCCGCACTGGCGGGAACCGCCTCCTATCTCTTCTACTACAAGGCCATTGCCTCGGTCGGCGCATCGCGCGGCATGGCGCTCAACATCTCCTATTCTGCGTGGGCGGTGCTCTTCGCCCTCATCCTCATCGGAACGGTGCCGACGCCGCTGCAGATCGTCTGCTGCGTGGTTATCCTGATTGGGACGGTGCTCGCGGCGACGCCGAACTGGCGTGAGTTCTCGCTGAGCAACGACGCGGCATAACGACCGAAAGGACTCCAATCGTGACTGCCCCCCGCGACTCAGACCAGTTGCGCGCTGTCCAGAAGGCGACCCGATACGCCCTCGCTGAACTCGACCGTGTCTGCGAGGAACTCGGCCTGCGGTATGTGGTCTACGGGGGCACCGCGATCGGTGCGGTCCGCCACGGGGGGTTCATCCCGTGGGACGACGATGTCGACGTGTGCATGCCTCGTTCCGACTACGAGCGCCTCCTGAGCGAGGGGCCGACGATCCTGCACGACGGTTTCGTCCTCATCGCCTCCGAAACGGATCCCGCCTATCCGAAGTCCTTCGGGATACTCGGTCTGGCCGGATCGGAGTTCACACCGAGAGTCGCCAAGAATCGGCCCTACACGATGCCTATTGGAGTGGACCTGTTCCCGCTCGATCCGATTCCCGAGGACGACGCGCTCTACGTCAAGCAGGCGCGAAGGACATGGCTGTGGGGGAGGATGCTCTTCCTCCATGGGACTGCGACGCCGGATGTATCACTGCCCGTTCCGCTTAATGTCGCTGCCTCGGCCATCATGCACGGCGTGCATGCAGCGCTGCACCTGCTGCGCGTGAAGCCGCGCTTCCTCGTGGAGAAGTGGGAGGCGGCGGCGCGCATGTATGAGGGATCCTCGTCCCGTCTGCTCGGGGATTACTCCACCCGGGATCCGAAGAGGTGGTCGGCGTCGATTGACGAACTCTTCCCCGCACGCCGTGTTGCCTTCGACGACATCACCGTTCTCCTCCCCGCGGATTATGACGCAGTGCTCACTCGGGGGTATGGGGACTACATGCGGCTGCCCCCCGAAGACGAGCGGGTCAATCACGATCCGGCCCGAGTGGTCCTGGGGCCGAATTACCCCGGATAAGACGGCTGGTATGCGCGCCCGTCGCGGATCAGAAGTGCATCTGCATCATCGCGACGAGGTCGTAGCCGTAGTTCTTCGCCATTGCCCATCCCGCACGGGAGGGGTTCTCTTGGACGCCGAGGTATTCGACGTGGGGTGCCGATCCCTTGCGCACGTAGTTGAAACGCGGATCGACCAGCGGATACGCAAGTTTGTCGGCAGTCACTCGAGGATCCGCGTAGGCGCGCAGGTGTTGGACCTGGGCGCGCAGCCCGATCCTCACCGAGGAGAATGAGGCTCCGCCCGCTCCGCCGCCGACTGCGCCGATGCCGCCGAAGTTGAACTGCGTCGCTTTGACGTCGCCGCCGAATCGAAGCCATCCGGTCTCTTTCATGACCTGGCAGAACAAGAGTTCGGGGCTGATGCCCTCGGCGACTGCCTCGTCGTAGAGGATCGTGACGAAGGTTGTGATGTCACCGGCGCCCCCACTGCGCATGACAGATGCGGGGTAGGGTCGTCCCTGCCTCCGATAGGTGCTCGTCATCGTCGAGATGAGGGACATCCGGGAGGCTGTCGGTGTGGCCATGACCGGATGCTGATCGACGTAGCCGATCCAGGCCCCGGAGGCATCGAATTGATTGGCCCTCCCATCGATCGTCACCGTACCCGTCGCCATGACGCCTGACCCATTGAACCAGTACCAGGTGCCGTGGTCGTTGAGCCAGCCGGTCGTCATGAGGTCCGTCGCTGGATCCAGGTAGTACCAGGAGTCGGAGTCCTTGAGCCATCCGGTTGTGTTGTTTCCCGAGGCGTTGACGTGGCGCCATCCGTCGGGGAAGTAGACCCAGCCGGTGCGCAATTCTCCGGTGGGGGCGAACATGTAGGTGTGCCCGCTGATGCGCGCCTGACCCGTGGTCATGAGGTCCGTCGAGGGGGTGAGGTAGTACCAGGAGTCGGAGTCCTTGAGCCATCCGGTTGTGTTGTTTCCCGAGGCGTTGACGTGGCGCCATCCGTCGGGGAAGTAGACCCAGCCGGTGCGCAATTCTCCGGTGGGGGCGAACATGTAGGTGTGCCCGCTGATGCGCGCCTGACCCGTGGTCATGAGGTCCGTCGCTGGATCCAGGTAGTACCAGGAGTCGGAGTCCTTGAGCCATCCGGTTGTGTTGTTTCCCGAGGCGTTGACGTGGCGCCATCCGTCGGGGAAGTAGACCCAGCCGGTGCGCAATTCTCCGGTGGGGGCGAACATGTAGGTGTGCCCGCTGATGCGCGCCTGACCCGTGGTCATGAGGTCCGTCGCTGGATCCAGGTAGTACCAGGAGTCGGAGTCCTTGAGCCATCCGGTTGTGTTGTTTCCCGAGGCGTTGACGTGGCGCCATCCGTCGGGGAAGTAGACCCAGCCGGTGCGCAATTCTCCGGTGGGGGCGAACATGTAGGTGTGCCCGCTGATGCGCGCCTGACCCGTGGTCATGAGGTCCGTCGAGGGGGTGAGGTAGTACCAGGAGCCCGAGTCCCGGATCCAGCCTGATGCCCTCGCCCCGGAGGGGAGGAAGTAGTACCAGGTGGATCCCACTGCGAGCCACCCGGTCACCATGTAACCGGAGCCGTCGAAATAGTAGATGGCGCCATTGATGCGCGCCCACTTGGCTGTTGCGGCGGAGCCGTTCGACGTGATCCACTGCCACAGCCCCATTGTCTGCTGCCAGTGCCCCGAGTTTGACAGGTCCGGGATTGTCGAGGGTGGCTCCTGCGGCCCGACTGCCGGGGCGGACTCGTCGGTGATGGTGGATGTCGCGATCCTGCGTACCTGGGGGAGTCGGGTGTATCCGATGTTCCCCGGGCATTCGGTGGAGTTCACATCGCGGTGTCCGAGGATTCGCGGCAGAGTCTTCGCCTTGTGCGCGTAGTAGCCGCTGGAAGAGGCGTCGGTGACCCCCGCGCGAGCGAGTTGCCACCCGGCGAGTTTGCCGACCGATGCGAGGGTATCGGCGGAGGGGGCCACCGACGTGTAGGTCCCGAGCATCGCGATGCCCATGGTTCCCTCGTTGTACCCGTAGGCATGCCCGCCCTCGGTCATTTTGCCCTTCGGTGCGCTCAATGAGCCCGAGCGCCCCTCGAAGACCCTGCCCCACTTGTCGACGAGGAAGTTGTAGCCCACATCGCCCCATCCGAGGGTGCGCGCGTGGTAGCTGTATATGCCCCTCACAATCGATTCGGATTGCGCCTTCGTGTAGTTATTCGTCCCCGCAGTGTGGTGGATGATCACGAAGGGGGCATCGAAGTACTCGACATCCCAATCCATGATGGATTCATCCGCCCCCCATTGTGCGCGTGACGTCACGGCGACGGGCATCGTCGTCGATACGGTGGCGGCGGGGAACAACTGGGGGAGGAGTCGAGCGCCCGCACTGGAGCCGCGCGCCATCAAGGCTCCCGATGCATCGGACTGGCCCGAGCCGACAGCCGCGTCGCCCTCGTCGGGATCAGGATCATTGACGGTGCTCTCTGGATCAGTGGAGGCGCTCTGGAGCAGGAGCGGATCCTCCATCTGGGAGGAGGCGAGGGAGTCCTCGTTCACCGGTGTGCCCTGCGCGGCGGCGACATCGATATCCGCTTCGGTGAGCTCCTTCTCCCCTTCGGGGTTGGCGGGCAGCAAGGAGAGTTCCAATCCCGCGGGAAGGTCTTCTTCGTCGCCTGTGACGCGCACCTGAATCGCATCGGCGCCGCCCGTGATGAACGGCTCCGTCCCCACCTTGCCGACTCCGTCATCGCGTCCCGATCCGTTCTCGGCCTCGACCAGATACCACTCGCTCCACGCACCATTTTCCCTCACACGGATGAACATCTGTGTGGACTCGGCGAGCTCGCCGGAGTCCTCCCAGGTCAGTCCGGTTACCATGAAGTCATTGACGGCGAGCGGCTGAGTGAGGATCACGGCGTCCTGAGAGGGGTCGAGGACGTCCTCGTCTCCGCTTGCGGAGAGGACTCCCCGCATGAGGGGCTTTCCGCCAGCCCGGCCCGAACCGGTTGCGACGGCGTCGATGCCGGCAGTCGCCACCTCCGTCGGGGTGCTCGAAGAAGTTGTGAGAGCGAGAGTGAGAATGGGGCCAGTCGACCCCGTGCTCTCCTGAGCGAATGAGGGGGCAGCGCTGAGAGCGCCGAACGCCATGACGGCGGAGGAGACGAATGCCCCGGCGCGCAGAAAAGACATCTGTGACTCCAGTGAATGGTGGGATTAGTGGTGAAACATCCCAAAAACTAGCATGAACTGAAATCATAATCTAGCCTTCGCTTGAAATATGGCAGCAGACAGACTCCTCAATAACGATCGTCGACTGTGCGGCGCAATGACTGTGGACTCGGTTTCTCCGCCAGTCGTACGGCATAATGTCAGAGAGTCAACGGTCACTATGAAGGAGATACCGTGAAGATCATCGTCACTGGTGGAGCAGGTTTTATTGGTGCGAACTTCGTTCACACCCTTCTCGAGGACCACACGGATACGGATGTTGTCGTCCTCGACAAGTTCACCTACGCCGGAAACAGAGGATCCCTCACCGATATCACCGATGATCTGGCCGAGCGCCTCACGATCGTCGAGGGCGATATCGTGGACGCCGACCTCGTCGACTCCCTCGTCAAGGATTCCGATGCCGTCGTCCACTTCGCCGCCGAATCCCACAATGACAATTCCCTCAACGACCCCTCGCCCTTCATCCAGACGAACCTCGTCGGCACCTACACGCTGCTTGAAGCGGTGCGCCGTCACAAGGTTCGTTTCCATCACATCTCCACAGACGAGGTCTACGGCGATCTTGAACTCGACGATCCCGCGAAGTTCACCCCCGCCACGCCGTACAACCCCTCCTCCCCGTACTCATCATCGAAGGCGGGCTCCGACCTCCTCGTCCGCGCCTGGGTGCGTTCTTTCGGTGTCGAGGCCACCATTTCGAACTGCTCGAACAACTACGGCCCCTACCAGCACATCGAGAAGTTCATCCCCCGCATGATCACCAATCGCCTGCGCGGGGTGCGGCCGCGCCTGTACGGCGACGGGCTCAATGTCCGCGACTGGATCCACGTGCGCGACCACAACACCGCCGTCTGGGACATCCTCATGAGGGGCAGCATCGGTGAGACCTACCTCATCGGCGCCGATGGTGAGACGAACAACCGCGATGTCGTCGCCATCCTCAACGAGCTCATGGGATACCCCGCCGACGACTTCGACCACGTCACCGACCGTCCCGGCCACGACCTGCGCTATGCGATCGACAACACGAAGCTGCGCGAAGAACTCGGATGGGAACCACACTTCACCGATTTCCGTTCGGGCCTCGCCGACACCATTGAGTGGTACACGAATAACGAGGCCTGGTGGGCCCCGCTCAAGGAAGCCGTCGAAGCGAAATACGCTGCGGAAGGGCACTGACAGGTGCCAGGACTCGCCTCCGCTCCGGGCGACGCCCCCCGCGTCACCGTCCTCATGGCGACCTACAACGGGCGCCGGTGGATCGATGAGCAGGTGGACTCCATCCTCCGCCAGCGCGGCGTCGCCGTCACACTCGTCGTCTCAGACGATGGGTCATCGGATGGTACGCGCGAGCACCTCATGGAGCGTTCCTTACGCGATTCGCGGATCCGGGTCCTGCCCCGCCGCAATGGCCCGCCCGGCGTCACGACGAACTTCCTGCACCTCTTCGTCTCTCATGCGTTCGACGGCTCCTATGTCGCCTTCAGCGATCAGGACGACATCTGGCGCGATGACAAGCTCGAGTCCCAACTCGCCTACATGAAGGACGAGCATGCGGATGTCGTCTCCTCCAATGTCACGAGTTTCGACTCGCGCGGACGCGAGCGCCTCATCGAGAAGAACTCCCCCCAGCGCAGGTGGGACCATATTTTCGAGGCGGCAGGTCCCGGATCCACCTACGTCTTCTCCCCACAGATGCACGCCCGGCTCGTCGATCTGCTCGCGAACCTCGACTTCTCCCAGATCGGCGTCCACGACTGGTACCTGTACGCCCTCGCCCGTGCGGTCGGCGCCCATTGGGCGATCAGCGCCCAACCGACGGTCGACTACCGCCAGCACGACGACAATGTGCAGGGGGCGAACTCGGGGCGTATCGCCTACCGGGCGCGACTCGCGAAACTGCGCTCCGGCTTCTACCTGCGCCAGTTCATCCTGACCGCTACAGCGGTTCGAGAGGTGAATAGCTATTCCGATGCGCGCAATCGGGACTTGGACCGACTCATCGCCCAGCTCGAGAATCCCTCCATATTCTCCCGGCTATCCTTCGTGTGCCGGGCGTGCCAGATCCGGAGGAACCGTCGCGAGGGCATCCAATTGGCGTGCGCACGACTCCTCGGCGTCTGGTGAGCGCCCGAGTCTACCCGTCGATGAGAAGGGCGCCCTCGAAGTGCGCGATCCGGCGGATGTCGTCACTCGAATAGACCATGTGATCGACGAGGACGAGCCCCGCCCCCGCACACCAGGCGCCGACTGCCGCCGACAGAGTATCCGTGCGCGTCGAGGCGCACCAACGCTGCGACGATGCGGCGCGGACGGGATGGGGCGCGATCTGCTCGATCGACGGCGCATCCGCGGGGACGCAGACCTCGAGCGAATCGGACTGCGCCATGAGCGCCGTCAGCGCATCGTCGATTCCGCCCCCGAGTTCTCCGCCCGCCCATGAGAATGCGAGGAAATCCTGTTGTTGGGCGAGAATGACGACGCCCCGCTCGGCGGCGGACGCCGCGTCCTCGTCGATCTCGGATATGACGAGGAGATCGCCGACGCTCAAGTCCGCAGCATCGTTGGCGCTCAGCCAGCCCATGGCACGGGCGGCGAGCATCCAGATGAGGTCCTGCCACAGTCCAACGCGCACATGAATACGGGCGGGGGCATCTGTGGGGCCGAAGAGATCGGGATCGAACTCATTTCGGAGCAGATTCGCGGTTTTTGCGAGCCACCGGGCGAGGACCGGCCCGTTGAGCTCTACGCGCTCGGCGGAGTAGACGGTGAGCGCCGGAGAGCGGTTGGCGGCAAGGTCGTCGATGAGTCGGGGGAGGGAGGTCATGCACAAATCCTAATGAGGATGCGCACCTTTTCTCAGTAACCATCGAGCAGAGATTGGGATGATCGGCCAAAACCGTCGATTATGCCACGGATCGGTCCGTCTGCCAGAAGATCTCATGTACTCCAAACGGCTTGACTTATGGGGATGACACGCGTGTAATTCATGTATTGATACGGAGCGCATGAGGAGACACCAACGTGTGGAACATTCTGGGTGAAGGGCCGATCACATGGTCCGACGCGTTAGATGCCGGCCTCTACGCAGCAGACGGCCCACTGGCCTGGCAGCAGCATGCGCTGTGCGCCCAGACGGACCCCGAGGCCTTCTTCCCCGAAAAGGGCGGATCGACCCGAGAGGCGAAAGCCATATGCCAGTCCTGCGACGTCCGTGAAGAATGCCTCGAATACGCGCTCGCACACGACGAGCGATTCGGCATCTGGGGCGGGCTATCGGAACGCGAACGGCGCCGCCTGCGCCGCATGGCGGTGTGACCTCTCCAGTGGAATCCGGGGTCGTCGCCCTCGTCGTCTCGCGCGGTGACGTACGAGTCGCCGAAGTCGTTGAAGCTGCGGCAGCTCAGAGTGTGCGCCCCGACGAGATCCTCCTCCTCGACTGCCTCGGCGACGGGACCGCCCGCGCAGACTCCTGTCGCATCATCAACACCTGCGGCGCCCGGACCCTCGGCGACGCCATACGATCCGCGCAACGCCTCAACGACGACTCCATGGACTCAGCGCGCTGGTGGTGGATCCTCCACGACGACTCCATCCCCGAGGCGACCTGCCTCGAAGAATTATGGGAAGTCGCCGACCGCGGCAGGACGATCGCAGCAGTCGGACCCAAGCAGGTGAGCGAGGACGGCACCGTGCTGCTCGAAGTCGGAATCTTCGCCACGGCCTCGGCGCGCAGACTCGAACGCATCGCACCCGGAGAGATCGACCAGGGGCAATACGACTCCACCAGCGATGTACTCGCCGTCGGTACCGCGGGTATGCTCATCGACCCCGAGGCTTGGAAGACGCTCGGCGGCACAGACCCCGTCCTCGGGCCCTTCGGTGACGGTCTCGACCTGGGGCGCAGACTCCACCTCGCAGGACGCCGGGTCGTCGTCGCCCCCAGGGCGAGACTGCGCCACGCCCGACGGTCCCTCACCCCCGGGTTCCCCGACGCATCCGCCGGAGTCGATACCGGCACAGCGGATAGCAGCACTGACGTCAAGCGCGCAACGGTAAAGCCTGAAGATGCGAGCTTCGCCGCTAGGCGCTTCGCCCAGCTATATAACTGGGCGAAAGCGGTTCCCGCGTGGGCGCTCCCACTACTCATGGTCTGGCTCCTCGTATGGACCCCCATTCGTATGGCGGCGCGCCTCGTCACCGGGGCATCGCATCTGGCGCTTCCGGAGATCACCGCCTGGAGCAGACTCATCGCTGCGACCCCGCATCTCATCTCCGCCCGTTTCGCCGCCTCGCGCAGCGCAGTCGTCCCCATGCGCTCACTCGCAGGCCTCTACACGAGTCGGAGGGAACTCGCGGAGGGCAAGCGACTCGTCGCACAGGGCCTCACCGTTCCCGACGGGCATATCGATTCGCTTATCACCGACTCGGTGAGTCGATACAAGCACCGCAGCACCGTCGCCCTTGCAACGGTCCTCGCCCTCACCGCCCTCATATCCGTCGTCTGGTGGTGGGGGAGTGCCTCGAACCTCGTCGGGGCGGCGTGGAAACAGCTCCCCGCATCGTGGAACGACCTATGGGAGGCGGCCTGGGCATCGTGGATCCCCGGGGGCGATGGGACAGCGTCCGTCGCGGATCCGCTCCTTATCACCCTCGCTGGAGCGACATGGCCACTGCACGTCGTCGGCGTCTCGCCGACGACGGCCGCCACTTGGCTCATGGTCGCGGCGACACCGCTCGCCGCACTCAGCGCGTGGGTATTCGCCCGAGAGACGACCCGCAATGTCGCCGTCACTGCGGCCGCGAGCCTGGTGTGGGCCTTTCTGCCCGCACTCACGATCTCGCAGACTCAAGGGAGGATCGGAGCCGTCCTCTTCCACGTCGTCCTTCCGCTCGCCGCAGCCTCCTGGATGCGCCTGGCGTCGCCCGCGCCACCACTGGTCGTCAACGCCGCCAAGGGCGCCGTCGGCGTTGAGCGCCAGGCGCGTAGGGGCTCCCACGCCCGAGCTGCCCTTGCCTCAGCGATCGCAACGGCGTGTATTCCGTGGTTCATCGTCGTCGCAGCGGCGGCCTCTCTCACCCGTGCATACCGTCAGCGCTCCATCGCCGCCGCACTCATCGTGATCCCCTCCGCCGTCGTCATCGCCCCCTTCACAGCACGCGCCATTGCGACTCTCAACGGTTGGAAGGCCCTGCTCGCATCGGGTGCGGGCTCCTACGCGGATGTGGGTGCCCCCGCAGGGGTCATCGCCCTGGGAGTCCCGGCCGTTCCCGTATGGACCCCCTGGCTCGCTGCCTCACTCACCGTGGGCGGACTGCTCCTCATCGGCGCCCTCATTGCAGCGCTGCGCAGCGCCTTCGCCGCGCGGGAACACTCCGCCGCACCCGCCTTCGCCCTCGGTGCCGCTGCGATCACGGCGGCGGTAGCCACATCGCGCATGACCGTCGGCGTTGACGCCGGGGTGCCGACAACGGCGTGGACATCGCCAATGCTGTCGCTCGCCGCAGTGAGCCTCATCAGTGCGATCCTCGTCCAAATCCCATCGGCGCAACCGTGGGATGCTCCCGCCATGAGCATGTGGTCCCGATCCGCCATGGCTGTCATCCTCATCGCCCTCATCGCAGGCGCGGGAGCCGTCGGGGGGCGCATCGATGCGCGCAGCGCGGACGAGGGCCTGTCCGCCTATGAGTTGCTCTCCACGGACCATGTCTCATCCCCCTCCTTACCGCTGATCGCCGCAGTATCCGAGCAGGGAGAGAATTCCCCGCGCGCGGGCCGCGTCCTCGTCGTCCTCGCCGCCGATGATCTGACGAACCTCACCGTGAGGCGGTGGCGCCACGCGGGCCCCGCCCTCACCGACTCCTCGGCGATCACCAGGCTCGAAGCACTCAACGCGGGCGGCGCGCCCGACGATGCAACCGCGGAACTCGCCTCCCTCGTCCTCACCCTCGCCTCCTACCCCGATGAGGAGAGCGTGAAGGCCCTCACCGACCACGGTATCGACTCGATTCTCGTGCCCGAGGCATCCGCGGGGGCAAGCGCCCTGTCGGAGGCCTTCGACCGCGCCGCCGGATTGGAACGAGTAGGCGCAACGGATGCGGGGCACGTGTGGAGGGTACGGCCGGACGGATTGCAAACGGCCCGCGCCCGCGTCATCACAGCCGACACGTGGGTTCCACTCGATGCTGCGGCGATCAGCGCGCGGGGGCGGCTCGACGAGGCCGCGGGGCTCATCGTCCTCGCAGAGCGGGCAGACCCCGGGTGGAGGGCCACCCTCGACGGCGCGCCCCTCGAGGGGTTGACCGCCGACAACGGGTGGGCGCAGGCATTCGCCGCGACGGGCGGCGGGGAACTCGCCATTACTCACATGCGATGGTGGACCCGCCCCTGGCGATTCGCCTCGCTCACAGTCCTTGCCCTCACCGCACTCGCAGCGATCCCATGGAGGAGGAAGCAATGAGCCTATCCGTTCGCCGCGGCGCGCTCGTCGCCGTTATCGCCTCCCTCGCGCTGCTCGGCGCCGCGGCATCCGCCGATCGATGGGCGCCCAGCGCCAGGCCTGTAGTGCTGGAGGCTCCGACCACGTCCGCCTCCCCCTCATCCGTCACGCTGGCATGCCCTCCCGGCGTCACCGATTCCTTCAACACCTCCAGGAGCGCTCCCGCCTCCATCTGGTCGACCACCGGATTGGGCGCATCCGATGCGGCGCCCTCCACTGTGAGCGCCGAAGGAGCCGATACCGTCCCCACGGCTGTGATCGTCGCGGGACAGGGGGGCGGCGAACTCATCGGGCTGTCGGCGACCGGTTGTGCGGTCCCGCAGACCGATCAGTGGATCGCCGCAGGATCGACGACCCTGGGCGAGGATATCGTCCTCGTCCTCGCGAACCCCTCGAAGGTGGCGTCCGTCGCTGAGATCAGCGGATATGGCGGCGCGGGACTGCTCGATACGACTCCCCAGAGGGTGACCGTCCCCGCAGAGTCGGCTGTGACGGTGCTTCCTGCGGGCTTCTTGAGCGATCAGGAGAGGCTCGCGCTGCGCATTCGCGCGGACGGTACGGGCGTCGCAGTTTGGGCACAGGTCTCCGGCATGGACGGCGAAGTGCCCCGGGGGAGCACGTGGGCGAGCGCCGTGAAACCAACGACCTCGACGGTCTTCCTCGGAGTGACCGACTCGTCCTCGCTGCGCATCGCGGTGCCCGGCGACGAGGCCGCCTCCGTTGCGATCACCGTGTCCACCGACGAGGGGGAGGCCCCGCTGCCCCCCGGATCGGTGACGGTCGACGGCGGAACAGTCCTCGACGTGCCCGTGACCGGAGCATCGGGAACCAGCGCGGCCATCGTCGTCGCCTCCGATCAGCCGATCGTCGCATCCATCGCACAATCGACGCCCGGCGCCGAATGGCCCGAGTCCTCGACGACATGGACGTCCCGGTCCGTCATCACACCGGCAATGCCCGTCACACGGATCGACCTTCCCGGAACCGACGAACTCACTGCACTCGTGAAGCGCCAGCTGTCGGCCCGACCCCTGCGCGCCACCTCCATTGCCACGGACTCCGGCGTCACCGGGGTGAGCGCCTCTCTCATGATCCTCGCCCCCACCAACCAGGGGATCGATGCCGCCCCCGTTGAGGACGAACCCCAATCCGGCGGTGAATCGTCCGAGTCCGCGGGACCGGAGATGACGACGCCACTCGAGGACGGCCCGCAATCGGCCGCTTCGGGCGCCCTCGATCCCGTCGCCGAGGAGATCTCCATCAGAGTCGGCGACAGGGTCGTCAGCGCCGCAGTCGGCTCGACGATCACCCTCGACCTGCCGACGGGCCCGACTCGAGTCTCCTCAACCGCACCGGTGCGCATGGCGGTGCTCATCACGGCGCAGACCCCGGCGGGGCCCGTGAAGTCGGTGTGGCCCATCGGAACGGTCGGCGTCGCAACCCAAGAGGCGACGATCAGCGTCATCGACTGATCGCCGACGCCTCACCTCATGGCGTCATCGAGTTCATCCGGGGGGATCGCGAGGATGCGGGAGATCCTCTCGACGAGGATCCTGCGCGTCACATCGGGAATATCAGCCGCATCGGAGCGTAAGACAATGGGGAGCCGATAGAGCACGATCCTGTCGGGAAGGCCCCGGTGACGATCAGCGGGGAAGACCCTCGCGAGCACCTCGGAGTGCGACTCCCACGGAGCGGGGTCCGATGGGGGAACATCTTCCGTGCCGAATTCGATCGTCGAGACGGCGGGCCAGCGCCGCGTCAACTCGACGATGAGGGACGCCACCAACTCATCGAAGGCCTCGCGCCGGGTTCTCCACGCGGGCGTCCCAGGGAAGAAGAGGGGACCGCGGGAACCGCGACCGTGGCGGTCCCGGGACGGGCGGCGCAGGGCTTCGAACACCCCATCAGAGTAGCGGCGTTCCCCCGGCATTCGTTCCGCCTCGCCGTGCCTCGCCGGGTTGGTGGGTATCGTGTTCGCGACCGGTGCCGTACCCTTGTGGGGTGAATGCGGCCAGACACTGTTCCAAACCCGGTTGCCAGCGGCCAGCGGTGGCGACTCTGACCTACGACTATCCCGACTCGACCGTCGTGCTCGGCCCCCTCGCCACAGTTTCGGAGCCCAACGCCTACGACCTGTGCGATGAGCATGCGCACACGCTTACGGCTCCGCGCGGCTGGCAGATCGTGAGGCTGGCGACGAACTTCGAACCCGCGCCGCCCAGTGGGGATGACCTTCTCGCCCTCGTCGACGCGGTGAGGCGGGCAGCCGACGCAGCCCCCCGCATCGAGACCGCACCGCGAATGGACAGCCGAGCGGGACGCGCCGACGCAGCCCCCCCGGAGCCCGAACTCGGCCCCTTTGCCTCTGCGACGCCCACGGCCCCCGACACGTCGAGCCCGCTCGACCCGAAGTCCGCGTACGCGCGACGGCGCGCACAATTCACGGTCATCTCCGACGCCGACTGACACCTGTGCCCCCAGATCATCCTCCGGGGGCACACCGTATGGCAGTGCGTCAGTGCTGCGCCGCCTGTGTGAGGACATCGGCGAAGTTCTCGCGGCGGATCCGCTCGTCGGTGTACATGAGGACGAGGTAGGACAGCATGACAGGAATGGTCAGCCCCGTGATCAGGGTGCTGGAGAATGTGATGACGACCTGCAGGGCGCCAAATGACTGCGTGCTCGACACGATCACTGAAGGAATGGTGGTGATGACAGCACCGACGATCCCCGCGGCCGACGATACGAGTATCGAGATGAGCAGGTAACGGCCGACAGTTTTCCAGAAACTGCCGGAGGTGAGCTGCCATGAGCGCTTCATCGATTCGACGGGGCCGGTCTCTTCGAGGATGCACACAATCATCGAATAGATGAGCCTCGTGCCGATGAAGCCAACGATGACGCCGAAGAGCGCAAGGCCGACAATGAACACGAGGAGGATCGCCCCGAGCCCACTGAGCCCGTAGTCATCAGGAGTGGACCACGCCTGGACAAGCGCAGCACCGACGACGAAGCCGACGATCGAGATGACGATGATGATGGCAGTGATGATAAGCCACGTGAGCACGGCGAGCCCGATGAGAGGAAGGATGCGGCGCGCAAATCGGCGCATCACCTCTGACAGAGTGGGGGACCGTCCGATGACGGCGTCTGCCGCGACGATAGTGAGAGCAGCGCTCAGCAGCATGGAGGCGAAGCCGATGAGCAGATACATGAAGAGGGACGCGACGGAGGTGATGCCGGTGCGGGTGAGGAGATCGGCGAGGGCGCCCGAGTCCATCCCCGAGGACCTGTACAACACATTGTCGTAGGGCACATAGGTCCACCAGGTGATGAGCGCCATCGCAATGGAGACGACCGCCATCACCACGACCGAAATGCCGAACATGATGAGCGGATTGTGCCTGAGGATCTTGAAAGTCCCCTCGAACAGATCGCTGATCGCGAGAGGGCGGAAGGGGATGATTCCGGCCTGCGGAGCCGTGAACGGGGCCGCACCCGGGTATCCGGCGCTCGGGGGCGCCCCGGGGGGAAGGGGTGAGGAGGAGGGCTGAGCGGCGGCCGCCCACTGCTGATGCGCCTGGAGGAGGGCTGAGCGGCGGCCGCCCACTGCTGATGCGCCTGATCCTGCCATGTGGAGGCGCCCTGAGGATTCCACGTCGGCTGGGTGGGCGGGACGGGCGACTCGGGAATGGAGGGCGCTTGCACTTCGGGCCGCCACTGCGAGGGCGGTGTCGGCTGGGTCCCCCAGGACGAGGGCGATCCCGTTGCCCCGACTCGGTGGGGAGGGATGGTGTGCTCGGCGTCGGGCCGGTGCGGGTCAGTCACGAAGACTCCTTCAATCACGGGATGCGGACGGGAACAGTGTGTCACGGATGCTTGACGGATCTCATCCGGCAATCCCCTGAACTGGTGTTTCACGAGAGTCGTTGGCGCGTCTTTTCACGCGCGGCCGCAAATCGTGGAACGATCGTGATATGAGTTCGCGCATTCTCGTCGTCGACGACGACGTCGCCCTTGCAGAAATGATCGGAATCGTCCTCGAATCCGAGGGGTTCACCATCTCCACCTGCGCAGACGGCGGCGAAGCGGTCGAGGTCTTCCGCGCTGTCAATCCTGATCTCATCCTCCTCGATCTCATGCTCCCCGGCCTTGACGGCATCGAAGTGTGCCGACGGATCCGACGTGAATCGGATGTGCCCATTGTCATGCTCACGGCGCGCACGGATACCGCCGATGTCGTCGCGGGATTGGAGGCGGGCGCCGATGATTATGTCCCCAAGCCGTTCAAGCCGAAGGAACTCATCGCCCGCGTCCGCGCCCGTTTGAGGGGGCGCGAAGAACTGGGGGACGAGCGCCTTATCCTCGGCGATGTCATCGTTGATGTGCCCGGCCACAGTGTCCACCGCGGCGACCAGGAGATCTCCCTCACCCCGCTGGAATTCGACCTGCTCGTCGCCCTCGGCCGTTCGCCGTGGAAGGTCTTCAGCCGCGAGGAACTCCTCGAAAAGGTCTGGGGCTACCGCCACGCAGCAGATACCCGACTCGTGAACGTCCACGTCCAGCGTCTTCGCTCGAAGATCGAACGCGATCCCGAACGCCCCGAGATCGTCATCACCGTCCGAGGAGTCGGATACCGTGCGGGAACAGGCTCCTGACGTCGAGCAGGCCCACCGAGACGGCCTCGTCGCGCCCACGGCGGCTGCTGCGTCGCCGAAGGGCGGCAATGCCCGCGACCGGAGCGAACCGCTCACGAATCCCCGTTCCTCCCGCGCTCGGCGCATTCTGTCGGGTGGAGCGCTGGGCAGGCTGCTGAGACGATCCCGGATCGTTGAACGCATTAACGGGACGCGATTCGCTACCGCGGTGCGCTCCTCACTCTCGCTGCGTTCGGCGCTCATCATCACTGCTGCCGCCCTCGTCGTCATCACACTCTTCGCTCTTCTCGTCGCCTCGCAACTGCGCGCATCAACCTTCGAAGCACGGCGGGATCAGATTCTCGACGACGCAGCCGTGCGCTTCTCCTCCGCTCAATCGGTCTTCGACCTGTCGACGGCGTCGACCCCTGACCAGATTCAAGAGGCTGCTCGACAGACGGTCGAGGGGATCCGCTCATCTGCCGCGGGCGCCGGGGCAGTATCCGTCATGCTTTTACGCTCTCCCGATGCGTCCTCGTCGATCCGCATCAACCAGATCGTCGACACTGACAATGACGAGCTCATCACCGCTGCCATGCGTCAGGCAATCCACTCATCGGGTGGTGCACAGTGGCAGTCCGTTCAAATCGGAGCGGGGACTGACCGCTCGGCGCCCGGGATCCTCGTCGGAATGGATGTGGAACTGCCACGGGCGGGAACCCACGAACTCTACATCGTCTACTCCCTCGCATCGGATCAGCGCCAGATCAACATGGTCATGAGTGTGCTCTTCTATGCGGCGTTGCCTATCATCCTCGGTCTGCCCATCGGGGTGTTCTCCGTGCTCTACCAATTGCTGCGCCCCGTGAGAAGGACCGCCGACGCGGTCAAGCACATTGCGGCGGGCGACCTCGAGGCGCGCGTCGACGTTCACGGCAGTGATGAGATGGCGGACCTGTCGAGGGCGTTCAACGAAATGGCGTCGTCGCTGCAGGTGAAGATCGCCGAATACGATGAGCTCTCGCAGCTCCAGCAGCGCTTCGTCTCCGATGTGTCGCACGAACTGAGGACCCCATTGACCACTATCCGCATGGCGGATTCGATCATCTGGGACAACCGCGACTCCCTCCCTCCCGGAGCGAAGCGCTCCGCCGAACTGCTCCACGAGCAGACCGACCGCATGGATTCCCTCTTCGCCGACCTCCTCGAGATCTCCCGCTACGACGCTCAATCCGCTGATCTCGAAGCGGAGATGACGGATCTGCGGCTTATCGTCGCCCGCGTCGTTGAAGCGAATGCGGGACTCGCGTCGCGATTGGGGGTCACGGTCTCAGTGAACTCCCCCCAGGACAGGTGCGCGGCGCCAATCGATGTGAGGAGGATCGAGAGGGTTCTGCGCAACCTCCTCATCAACGCCCTTGAATTCGCCGAGCGCACACGCGTCGACATCACTATTGCGGCAACTGACACCGATGTCGCCGTCAGAGTGCGAGACCACGGCGCGGGGATGAGTGATGAGACCGCCGCGAGAGTCTTCGACCGCTTCTACCGCGCCGACCCCTCGCGTCAACGCACGACCGGCGGCACCGGACTCGGGCTGTCGATCGCCGCCGAGGACGTCGCTCTCCACCACGGCACCCTGGAGGCCACAGGCGTCATCGGGCGGGGAGCATCCTTCCTCATGATCCTTCCCCGCGCGGAATCGACCTCAGTATCCTCGCGACCCCTCGAACTATGGGAGGAGGAGTGATGGCCCGCATCCGCCGACGACCCGCATCCCCCCGTGGGCGCGTCCCCGCTCTCGTCGCAGCTGTCGCACTCGCAGCGACGATGAGCGCGTGCACGGCGCTGCCGTTGTCATCCCCGCCCGCTCCTTTCGACGTGTCAGTCCCGGACTCCGACCCCGTCGAGCTGTCCGCCGATGGGCCGACCGCGGATTCTGACCCGCTCAGCCTCGTTGCAGACTTCCTGCTCGCCTGCGCCGCAGGACCGAATGACGACTTTGCGACGGCACGCCTATTCCTCTCCGCCCGTTCCGCTCAGACGTGGGATCCCGACGAACAGATCCTCATCTACGACACGGCGTCGACTCCCGTCATCAACGTGAGCGACGAAGGGAATGATTCGGCGACGACGGTGCACGTCACCGCCCCCGCCGTCGCATCCGTCGACTTCTCAGGCATCCTCACTGCGTCCCCGAATTCTGAGATCGACGCGAGCTTCTCCCTCGTCAAGGAGAACGGGCAGTGGCGCATCGATGCGCCCGATAATGCATTCATCGTGTCGCGCGCCTCCTTTGCAGCGTCCTATCAGCTGGCGAATCTGTACTTCCCCTCGACTCTGGGCGACGTCCTCATCGCGGACCCGAGGTGGTACCCCTCGCGCCGACTCACCGGTCATCTCCTCGAAGGGCTCGTCAATGGGCCACGGGAGTCCCTGGAGGGCACGGTGACGAACGCGATCCCCGGCGGGACGTCGATCCCCTCCCAGGGGATCGAGACGAGCGACCGGGTGGCAAAAGTGGAGCTCAATGCGGCGCTGGGGGAGGACCGGCGCGCATCGAGGCTGCTGGCATGGGAGATCGCGAAGACCCTCACCCAGGACCCGGCGGTGTCGACCGTGGAACTCACCGTTTCGGGGCAGAAGCTGCCCACCGATGACCTGCCCCACGACCCCTCGTACTCCATCGACACCCGGATCGCATTGGAGGGCGAGTCCATCGGGATCATGGAGGGCCTCAAAGTCGTGCCACTGGCGGTGCGCGCATCCCCCGGCGCTCGAGCACAGGACGCCGCCGTATCGCCGATCTCCCGCGAACTCGTCGCGTGGAGGGACGGGGAGGATCTCATCGCTGCGACGATCGGATCGGATGGGGCGCTGGGCTCGGTGTCCGTGGGCGACGTGGGCGCCCCGTCAATCGACCGCTTCGGATGGGTGTGGTCGGCGTCGAAGGATCCGCAGGCCCCGATCATCATCCTGTCAGCGACGGGGGAATCCGTTCCCGTTGCCGTCGTGGGTGAGCCCCTCGACACCGCCACGCGCGTCGCGATCTCCCCCGACGGGGCCCGCGCCCTCGTCATCAAGGGCTCGGGGGATTCCGCCAGTGCGATGCTTTTCGCCGTCGAGCGCAATGAAGCGGGAGTCCCGTTGTCGCTCACGCACGGCGAGACCATTGCGGGCCTCGAGTCCGGTGTCATCGACGTGTCGTGGGTCGCGTCGACGAGTGTCATCGCCGCGCGCACTGGGGAATCGGAGGCTGCGGGAGCAGTCTCGCTCGCGTCGATCACCCTGGGGGGTCTGTCCACGTCCTCTCCAGCACCAGCGGGGACAGTCTCAGTCACCGCGGGGGCTTCGACGTCGAGCGTGTGCGTGCGCACTGCGGCGGAAACGGTGCAGTGCCGCTCGGGCGCCCTGTGGCAAATGCTCCCTAAGGGGATCAGGGACCTGCATTTCGCGGGTTGAGTCCCGCTGCGGATGTCATTCACACGACCCGTCCGCCCACAGGCAGCCGGAGCGCTCGCGGTCGGTCCACAATCCGAGTGCCCGGCTATTGCCCGATGTGCGCGAGTACCCCATTATCACCCCATGAGGGCTTTGAGCACGATCGGCGGCCTCGTCGGTGAACTCACGGGGATCGTCCTGCCCGTCCAGTGCCCCGGATGCGGAACATGGGACGAGGTACTGTGCTCCTCATGCCGCGAGATCGCCCACTCGGTGCCCGCATGGTCCTTCCTCGGCGGTGAGGAGGCGACGAATCACGGATTCGACGAGAGCGAGAATGCCCCTCGCGTTGCGAGCCTGGGCGCCTATGATGCGGCCCTGCGCCGCATCATCATCGCCGCGAAGCACTCTGAGCGCTTCGACGCCTCGTCCTTCCTTGAGGATGCGGGGCGCACTCTCGGGGAGGCGATCGCACACAGACTCCACGACGAGGGCGAGGATGCGGGCGTGGAGCGGTGGTGGGTGATTCCTGCCCCTGCGAGCTGGAAGCGGCGCCTGTGGGGCAGATCCGTCACTGCTCCGCTCGCATCGGGAGCGGCTTCGGGGCTCGTCGCGGCGAGCGGTAGTACTGCTGTGGTCGTTGATGCCGTGCGTCTGAGGATCGGCGTCGCATCGCAGGCGGGCAGGGGAGGGGCAGCACGGCGCCGAAGGAGGGTGGGGTCGATGGTCGCCCTCGTGGAGCCGCCCGTCGGGGCGGGCGTCGTCCTCGTCGATGACGTCATGACGACGGGTGCGACGATGAGGGAGGCCGTGCGTGTCATAGGCGGGTGTGCGGCGATCGGAGTCGCCGCACGAGTCTGAGCCGTTCCTTATGACGCGCATCACGCGGTGGGCTAGGATGTCACACAAGGCACGGGCCGACAATGCCGTATGAAAATCGCCGGTGACGTGCTCGGACGGAGGTGATAGCTCAGATCACGGCCCGGAGCGATGAGGCGTTCGGGCATCCGGTTAAGCGAGCGACGAAGCTCGCCGACTTCCTCTGGAGGAAACATGGACATCACCGTCGTCGCGCGAAATGCGGAAATCCATCCGAACTTCCGCGCTTACGTCGAAGAGAAGATCTCGAAGGTCACCCAGTTCTACCCGCGCGCCCAGCGCGTCGATGTGGAACTCACCCACGAGCGCAACCCCAGACAGGCGGATACTGCGGAAAGGATCGAACTCACCGTCTACGGGAAGGGCCCCATCATCCGCGCAGAAGCCCAATCCGCCGATCGATATGCCGCGGTAGACATCGCGGCGGGCAAACTCTTCGAGCGTCTCCGCAGATTGCGCGACAGGGCGAAAGACCATCGCAGGTATCGACGCGAATTCGAGGATGTTGCGCCGCTCGACGTTCCGGCGTCCGTCGACGAGGCCGCTGAAGAACCGGCTGCGAAGCCGCTGCGCTCAGCCGAAGACCTCAAGGTCGGCGAGGCGCGCGAAGAGCAGCTCGGCGATTCTCCGATCATCGTCCGTCAGAAAGTGCACGAGGCCGTGCCGATGACAGTCGATGAGGCGCTCGACCAGATGGAAATGGTGGGCCACCCCTTCTTCCTCTTCGTCGATAAGGATACCCGCCAGCCGTGCGTTGTCTATCACCGCCATGGATGGACCTACGGCGTGCTCCGGCTCAACACGACGGTCTGAGTCGAATCACCTTCAAGCGGTCCGCAGCGCTCGAGCGCTGCGGACCGCTTGTTGTGCGGACAGCCCGGGGTCGGATTGAAGGGGATTTATGTGAGATCGGGGAAGTGGAGTCGAAGCATCGGCCCGTTATTCGTAAACTATGATCCGAGCGCGATTGCGCACCCGGAGTAAACTCTCCGGCCCACACGTCAGGAGCACCGGTGTCCCTCATTGACAAGATCCTCCGTGCCGGCGAAGGCCGCACCCTCAAGAGACTCGACCACATGGCCGATCAAGTCGACGCGCTCGAGGAGGATTTCAAAGCCCTCAGTGATGAGGAACTGCAGGCGAAGACGGCAGAGTTCAAGCAGCGTCTCGACGAGGGGGAGACCCTTGACGACATCCTCGTCGAAGCCTTCGCCACCGTGCGAGAGGCGGCGTGGCGGATCCTGCGCCTGCGTCCCTTCCACGTCCAGGTGATGGGCGGCATCGCCCTGCACAAGGGCAATATCGCCGAGATGAAGACCGGTGAGGGTAAGACGCTCGTCGCGACTATGCCCGCCTATCTGCGGGCGCTGACCGGCGAGGGCGTCCACGTCGTCACGGTCAACGACTACCTCGCGAAGTACCAGTCCGACATCATGGCCCGAGTCTACTCTTTCCTCGGACTCACCACCGGATGCGTCCTCGTCGGGCAGACCCCCGCCGAGCGGCGCAAACAGTACGAGGCGGACATCACTTACGGGACCAATAACGAATTCGGCTTCGACTACCTGCGCGACAATATGGCGCAGCGGGTCGAGGACATGGTCCAGCGGGGGCACCACTACGTCATCGTCGACGAGGTCGACTCCATCCTCATCGACGAGGCCCGCACGCCGCTCATCATCTCCGGCCCCGCATCGGGCGACGTCAACCGCTGGTATGTGGAATTCGCCCGCATTGTGCGCCTCCTCGAGCGCGACGTCGACTACGAGGTCGATGAGAAGAAGAAGACCGTCGGCGTCCTCGAAAGCGGCATTGATCGAGTCGAGGATGAACTCGGCGTGGAGAACCTCTACGAAGCAGCGAATACGCCCCTCATCGGCTTCCTCAACAACGCCATCAAGGCGAAGGAGCTGTTCCACCGCGACAAGGACTACATCATCGACCATGGTGAAGTCCTCATCGTCGACGAACACACGGGGCGCGTCCTGCCGGGGCGGCGCTACAACGACGGCATGCACCAGGCGATCGAGGCGAAAGAGGGCGTCGAGATCAAGGCGGAGAACCAGACTCTGGCCACCATTACCCTGCAGAACTACTTCCGCCTCTACCCCGAGGGCTCGCGCGCCGGTATGACGGGCACGGCGGAGACCGAGGCCGCCGAGTTCTCCTCGACGTACAAGATCGGGGTCATCCCCATCCCGACGAATCGTCCGATGATCCGCAAGGACCAGGCCGACCTCGTCTTCCCGACCGAGGCCGGAAAACTCGGCGCGATCATTGATGACATCAGCGAGCGCCACGCCGCAGGACAGCCGGTCCTCGTCGGCACGGCGTCCGTGGAGAAGTCCGAACTGCTCTCCCAGCTGCTCAAGAAGGCGCATATCCCGCATCAGGTGCTCAATGCGAAGCAGCACGAGCGCGAAGCGGCGGTCGTCGCCATGGCGGGCCGCAAGGGAGCCGTCACCGTCGCCACGAATATGGCGGGCCGCGGAACCGACATCATGCTCGGCGGCAACTCCGAGTTCATCGCCCAGGCGAATCTCGCCGCCCAGGGGCTCGATCCGAAGGAGAATGCTGAGGAATACCGCGAGGCGTGGCCGAAGGCACTCGCAGATGCCGAGGCCGCCGTGGAGTCCGAGCGCGAGGAGGTCCGTGAACTGGGCGGCCTGTACGTGTTGGGCTCGGAGCGCCACGAATCGAGGCGCATCGACAATCAGCTGCGCGGTCGAAGCGGGCGTCAGGGGGACCCGGGCGAGTCTCGCTTCTACCTGTCGATGGAGGATGACCTCATGCGCCTGTTCAACTCGGGCATGGCGCAGCGCATCATGTCCTCGGGCGCCTACCCGGAGGATATGCCCCTGGAGAACAGGATCGTCTCCCGCTCGATTGCATCTGCTCAGCACCAGGTCGAGGCGCGCAACTTCGAGATTCGCAAGAACGTCCTCAAGTACGACGACGTCATGACGGGTCAGCGTGAACTCATCTACTCCGAGCGCCGTCGCGTCCTTGAGGGCGAAGACCTCGAGCCCCAGATGAAGTCCTTCATGGATACCCTCGTCACGGGCATCATCGATGAGAAGATCGCGGGAGTGGCCCCCAGGGACTGGGATCTGGACGTCATCTGGGACATGCTGCGCGGCTACTATCCGCCGTCGGTCACATGGAAGGAAGTACAGGCTGAACACGGTGGCGCGGGTTCTCTTGTGAGGGAGGACCTCGTCACCGAGGTCGTCGGCGATATCCACGCCGTCTATGCGGACACCGAAGAGGCGCTCAATAACAATCCTCTCGCCCTCGCCCAATTGGGCGAGGAGCCGATGCGCGCCCTCGAGCGCCGCGTCGTCATCGCCACCGTCGACCGCCTGTGGCGTGAGCACCTCTATGAGATGGACTATCTCAAGGAGGGCATCGGCTTGCGCGCCATGGGTCAGCGCGACCCGCTCGTCGAGTACAAGGACGAAGGAGCGCAGATGTTCCAGGCCATGATGGAACGGATCCGTGAAGAGTCCGTCCAGCAGGTCTTCGGATACGCCCGCCAATTCGCCAAGGCACTCGAGCAGGCGCAGGAGCAGGGGATGCTCGACGCTGCCGATGCGGATTCGAGCAGGGAACAGGCCCCAGCGGCCACGAGCGCGGCGCCGACCATCGATGAGATGGCCGCGGCGCAAGCGGCGGCTGAGGAGAAGGCGAAGCGATCGGCTGCTCAGCGCGCCGCGGCCGCCCGCGCGGCATCCGTTATGGGCGACGTCGGCCGCGAGCGGGCATGGCGCTCGCTCAACTACTCCGGCTCCGATTCCGCGGCGCCCTCTGCGGGGTCGACGAATCGGGCGCAAAGGCGCAAGGCTGCGAAGAAGGCCCGTCGTCGCTGACGGGTATCAGACGACTTCGAGGGCGGTGGCGATCCACCGCCCTCGAAATGCTTCCAGGCGCAGTGCGACGGCGTAGGAGCGCTCGGGTCCGCGGATGATGACGGAGGACTCGACGACGCCGGGGAGGACCTCGCAGGTGCGCCACGTCGTGGGCGCGCACGAGGGCCCCGAGCGGGACGAGCGGGCGGCGTTGAAACTGAGGCGGCTCACTGCCGCATATAGGGAGGGCACCATCCACCGCTGGAGTTGGCGCAGGGGCCGAGCTCCGAGGAGGGCCTCGATGATCGCCCGGGCAAAGCCCGCGGACCAGGTCGCGGGATCTGGGGGAGCAGAGCCTCCGGGGGTGTCGGAGGAGAGCCAGATCTTCGTTTCGGCGGCCTGTTTCACGGGGGCGTCGAGGGTCATGTCCCAGCGGAAGCAGCGCCTGGATTTGTGCGGGGCGACCGGTGCGAGTGCGGTGTTCATCGTGCCTCCTCGGGGATTGTGAGGACGAGCCCGGTGTGGATGAGATCAGGGTCGGCGCCGATGAGGTCTTCATTGGCGCGATAGATGCTCTGCCAGGAGTTGGTGATCTCGAGGGGTGAGGCGTCGGGTCCCAGGGAATCCGCTGCGATCGTCCACAGGGATTCGCCGACAGTGACGGTGTGTGCGGCTGCGGGCACCACGGGCGGGGCGGATACCTCACTGCTCGCCGCTTCAGCCGTCTCTGCGGCGCTCGTACCGTCCTCGGGCGGGGCGAGCGCGCCAGTCGGGGACCAGAGCATTGACGGAGTGTCGGCATCGGGCGGGCTCGCAGTCCACAGGACGGATGAAGCGATGGTCGCATCATCCGATGGGGCGGCATCGTCTCCTGGCTGTGCGAAGGAGGCGGTACCAGAGACTCCGACGATCCCGACGCTGATCAGGGCGCTCGTCGAGGTGCGCATGAGGAGGCGCCTGGCCCGGTCGGTGCCGAAACGTGCGACGAGTCGGGCGGCGCCGCGTCGAACCGCAGAGGGCGCCGACGCGAGTGAGGCGAGGCGGGCGAGGAGGAGGCTGAGGATGTTCCAGGCGAGCAGGAGCGCCGCGGCGTACGCCAGGACGACGCTCAGAGCCATTTCGGGTCTTGACACTGAAAGCAGGGGTGAGAGCCGCACGGCCAAGAGGGTGAGGATCGCAGTTGTGGGGGCACCGAGCAGTATCAGCGCACAGTTGGCGAAGGCATCGCGGGTGCGAGTCGGGTCATCTCTCATGAGCATCGACAATGTTCCCTTCACTTCGTATCAGTTCGTTATGGATCGAGTCTGAAGGCAAAAGCATGAAGATGTCAAGTTGTCTCAGTTCGTGCGAGTCTGTGGAACACTATGTGTATGGATTTCGATGTGTTCCTCAACAGTCTTGAATCGGCATTCGATGAGCTGCGTCGCCAAGAGGCGGATGCCCTCGTCACGGAACTCGCCGATGCGGAGCGCATATCGGTGAACCTGGCGCAGCGCCTCGTGGCTAACGAGGATGTCCGGATCTCACTCGTATTGAGGGGAGGGGTGCGCATCGATGGAGTGCTCGTCGATGCGGGGACCACATGGTGCGTCGTCCGTGAAGGAGCCGACGACAGCCTCATCCCCTTGTCGGCCGTTGTTGCGGCCAGTCCGCTGTCCAATGCGAGCCCGGAGACGGAGCGCATCACGCGGACGGTGGGGATCGGGCGGATACTCAGAGAACTACAAGAGCGTGGCTACACGGTCGTCATCGACCATGACGCGGGACAACACAAGGGGCGAGTGCGGGGAGTTTATGCGGATCACTTCGATATTGACGCCCCCGTCGTGTCGGGCATGGATTCGCGGGACCGCCGCTCTAGCGCCGTCGTCAGCCTCGTCACAGCGGGGATCGTGAGGATCCGCTTCCTGGGTGGGCGCTACTGATCAGAGCCCCTCTGGGCGGGCGAGTTCTGCTTGGCGTTCGCGGGCGGCGGCGTACTGGTCCTGGATATAGCGCTCGAGGACGGACTCTTCGATGCGCCAGACCTTCTTGCCGCCCACTTGGATGGCGGGGAGTTCGCCGCTGGTCACGAGGGAACGCGCAGCGGACATCGTGAGGTTGAGAGTCTCAGCTACGTCGGTCAGGGTGAGGAATCGCGGGGCCATGCACTAATAATGCCACTTTGTATCTCTTAATGCCATCTGTTCGCAGTCCCCTGTGGATACAGTCGGGTGATACAGCAGCGTGAGGCGGACAACCTGTGGATAACTTCCACGCGCCCTTCTTTTCTTGCATGATGACTGGGTGAGTTCTCAACGACGCCCCCTCGCCATCCCGTCCAAACGGCCGATCTGGCGCGATCCCCGCTTCATCGGCGGCCTCGCCCTCATTTCAGTCTCCGTCCTCGCCTGCACGTGGCTCGTCCACGCAGCGCGTTCGGGCATCGCCGTCTACCAGGCGAGCCGCGACATTGCCGTCGGGGAGCCCCTCGACTCCTCAAATACGACGATCATCAATGCGCGTCCCGAGTCCGACGCCTATGTCACCGAGGGATCCTTGCAGTCGGGCGCCGTCGCGGGGCGCTCCATCGCCGAGGGCGAGCTCGTCGCGAAGTCGTCGGTCACGACCAACGAGGACGAACAAATGCGCCGGATCGTCGTCACCGCAGCCGATGGGCTCCCCGCAACGGTCGGGCCGGGCACCGTCCTCGAACTGTGGGCGCTCCCCGGCCAGAATCTCGGTTCCGGCGCCCCCGCCCACTCCTCCCTCATCGCCTCCGAAGTCACCCTCATCTCGATCGTCAAGGAGACCTCGGGGCTCGCCCGCTCGGGCACGCGCATCGAGATCCTCGTCCGAGCCAGCGACCTCAGCGCCATCCTCGACGCCATGTCCGGCGGCACCGACCTGGCCGCAGTACCGGTGGGCAGCGCATGAGCATCCGCCACGGCGTCGTCGTCCTCGCAGATCCGGCCGATGAGGGCGATATCGTCCTCGCCATCAACGCCCGCCCCAATGATCTTCAAGTCGTGCGCCGCGCCGCCGACCTCACCGAAGTGCGAGCCGCTGCCCGGGGCAGGGTCGCAGATCTCGCAGTCCTCGACGCGACGGACCTCGACCTCGATGCCCGCATCATCGAAGACCTCCACCGCAACAACATGCGCGTCGTCCTCGTCGCTCCCCAAGGACGGGCAGGCGCGCTTGAGGCGCTCGGCGCCGACGCGATCGCCACCCGCGGATACCCCGAGGGGATCGTGGAATCGCTGTTGGCGATCATCAGGGCGAGCGCCCCGCTGAGCCCCTCGCCTCTCGATGATCCACTCGACCCGTTGCTCGCTCCTCCTCCGCCGCCCGACACTCCCTCCCCGGCGGTCGAAGGGGGATCGAGCGGGGAGGCCGCCCCCTCACATCGCGGTACGGTCATCGCCGTGTGGGGAGCCTCGGGCTCCCCTGGGCGCTCCACCCTCGCCCTCGGACTCGCCCACGCGCTCGGAGCACATGACGAGACCCTCATCATCGACGCGGATATCATGAACCCCTCCCTCGCCCACATGATGAGCGTCCCCATCGACGCGTCCGCTCTCGCGGCACTGTCGCGCACGGCCCTGCGCTCGACACTCAACGGTGATGACATCACACGAGCCGCAACCCCCTTGTGGCCCGGACTCTCCATGATCACGGGAATCGTCACCCCGCACCGCTGGCGCGAAGTAGGTCCGGCCTCCATTGCGGCGATCCTCACGGCGGCGCGGCAGGCGGCGACATGGGTCGTCGTCGACGTGTCCTCAGTGAGTCTCGAACAGGTTGCGGAGGATATCAGGCAGCACGGGGAACGCGATGACGTGACCGCAGCGGTGCTGCGATGCGCAGATGAGGTCATTTGCGTGTCCCGGGCCGACATCCTCGGCGTCAACAGACTTTCCCACGCGATCGAATGGTGGGGGACTCTCGGACGGGCAGAGGAGCTCACAGTCGTCATCAACCAGGTCGACTCCGCCGCACTGGGGTCGAATCCCCTCAACGCCCTCCAAACCGCTCTCAGCCAGATCATCCCGGGTTCGCAGGTCCGCACGATCCCCTTCGACGTCCAGGTCCGGCGCGCACTGCTGCGAGGACGTCCGATCACTGAACACGCTCCTGCGAGCGGCGCGGGCGCAGCGGTGATCGCACTGGCGGACTCTCTCAGTTCCAATACGACGCCGATCCGGCGCGGACTATTCGGGCGGCGCCGGAGTGTGAAACACTGAGCTCATGCGCGTCTACATGCCCGTAGTGGGATCGGAACTGGGCGGGGAGCATCCGCCTGTGCGAACCTCGTTCACAGCCGTCCCCTTCCCCGATACCGATCGGGAGGGACTCGAAGTCCTTGAGGATGATGCGCAGACGGAAGCCGCCCTCGCCTCGTTGACGGTGCTGCGCGACCGCGGGGGAGAACCTGCCTGCCGACTCATCCTCGCCCTCGATATCCCCGGGAAAACTCACGGCGGTCCGGGCATCGTCGAAGTCGAGCAGGTGCGCGCCACATGGGAGCAGGTCCACGCGATCCTCGCCGACGCCCCCGAAGCGGGCGCCGCCGTCCAAGCGGTCATCGACGCCGACGACCAGGACAGTGCCGACGATGCGGTCGCAGCCCTGTGGGACCACGCCCTCGAGTGGTACGACATCACGGAACGGCACTCCCTCCTGGCCGCTGTGCAGGGAACGACAACGACCATCCCTCGACTACTATCGACACCACCTACCACCTAAACCCCACCACAGTGTGACGACGCACTCTCCACCACACTCAGGGTTGCTCACTTTCCGAACGATCACAGTGGGCCAGACGGCGCCATCAACATTGCCTGCTCAGTCTGTTGTGACACGCCTTTCCGGTGCTACACTTAGAAAGCAGGTGTCGTCACGCGATCGAAGGGGATCCGCCATGTGGCTGCGACGGTTTCTTGCAGCGACTGCAACGGTCACCTGTTTCCTCGCCATAGGAGCTTCGGCCGTTTTGGCACAAGGAACCGAAGAGGATGACATCGAAAGACTAATGGAGCTAAACCCGGGCGTGTCGAGGGCAGAGATCATCGACTCTGCAAGTCAAATCGCTCAGATTGAGTCTCGAAGCACCGAGGATGTGATTCGAGACTTTCTGGAAGGAGAAGAAGCCTCACCTTAAGGAGAAGGGAGTTGCGGAGCGCTCAATTCTGCAAGCGGACAGATACGTGATGGTCACTCTCCCAACATCATATTACAAGGGTGACATGTATCTCACACCAGCGGCAACATCAGGATCGAATCATGGTCATATCGGTATTTATGGTGATACGAACTGGGTCGTGGAGGCATCTGGTCCGGACTATCTCAGCGACTGGTATTGGCATTATCAGATCAGTGTGGCTCAAGGCAGCAAACTTCTTGAAACAACTTTCAGTCAAGCAGTTCAGAATCGCGCCGCGGACTATGCATACAACTACCTTCGGGGATATCCCTACAACGCGTTTTTCTGGGACAACAAGAAGAATCCGTCTGTACATGGTCTCAATTGCTCGCAGCTTGTTTGGTTGGCCTATCGTATACCAACTGGAGCGGACCTCGATGGAAATGCTGGACCCGGAGTCTATCCATACGACATCGAGGGATCCCCATACACTCGCGTCAACTGGATCGTGCAGTAACTGAAGTCTTTAAGCAAATCCGATCTAATGCGCCCCTTGACGGAAGAGAAACTATTGAAGACTGCAACTAGCTTGGCACTGCCCGGACTCCTGATGGTGTGCACTACCCTTCTTACGTCCTGCGTGTCCTGGTCCGATGCGACATCCGGTGTTATAACGGTCAATGATGAGGACATGAATACCCAGAATTCTGTACTCGCTATTCAGCTCAGCGCCCAAGCCTTTGAATACTCGTCGGATACGAATCGCGGATATCTTATGCTTCTTGATTCGGAAGGAAAAGGCACAGCGCTCGAAGTCGGCCTCATCCACGGGGCACAGCCGCTGTGGCGCGATGAGGGACTGTACTTCGGCGGAACGAATGATGAATTCGTCGTTGACGATTCAGGACTCACTCGAATACCGCGCAACAGCGAGAGTCACTTCGAACTTGCTAGATATCCTCAGTCAGAAAAGAGTGGCTTTATTTCCTTTTACAATTCTGGTGCCGAAGCGGGAACCTACTTCCAAAAGTTTACCGTTGGAGATATTAGCGGTGTAAGAGATATTAATGTTCCCGGCGTCTACATGAGTTTCGGCCAATGCGGTGACACGATCTATGGCATCACATCGACCCGCCTGTCGTCCAACCTCACTGAGGCCGCAGCCCTCGTGTCACAGGATCCGCGTGCCGCAAAGCAAGACCACGATGCCTTGGTTCAGCTTTATCCAGGAGAGGACCGGCTCGATCCTGAGGTTCTCATTTCTGTGCGCGCAGACGAATCTTTCCAGGCTGGTTCTCGGGAGGTGCGCTGTGTAGGAAGCAGCGTTTACCAGCCCGGCTTCCTGCTGGACAACCCGAATGCCCGCAAAGGTGACGGTAAGGACCCCAAATCGGGACATGTCGCGTTCCGAGTGTGGGACATGGAAGCAGGAACTGCTTCGATCCTTGACCTCGTGGATGACGAGGGCGCCTTCATCGAAGTCTCAGGGGATGAGCTCCACGGGCCGTCAGTAGGACACCTCGAAGGGACGGCCTATCGTTTTGTCACCGGCAGTGGGAAGGTGTTCTCGGCGGACCTGTCAACGGGGGTGACGACCCATGAGTTCACCATCCCTCCGTCACCTGACGACGCAAGCCAGAGCATCTACCGGGTCGGCAAGGAGCACGTCTACGTATTGCACGCCGGAAACGGGGGGAATAGTCCGCCGCCGTCATTGTTGAGGTACCAGATTCCTTCAGGCGAAGAAGAACACCTGATCACGCTGTCTGACATCTCACGCTACTTCCACAATGGTGTCCTCATCCAAGGTATGGCCATCAACCCGGAGTTCATGAAGCAGTAGAGATAGACACGCCCTGGTGTCCGCCCTCACATGGCGCCGCGGCATCGCAGCGTCGAACCCCCTTCCGGGGCGAGGCGCACCTGGATCTGATCGGGGATCTGGCGTGCCATCTCATCAACGTGGCTGATGACGCCGACGACGCGCCCCGAATCCTTGAGCGAGTGCAGCTGACCCATCACAAGGTCGAGGGTCGCAGCATCGAGTGAGCCGAAGCCCTCGTCGATGAACACCGTGCGAAGCTCCACCCCGCCCGCTTCAGCGGTGACGACATCCGCCAGCCCGAGTGCCAGGGCGAGCGAAGTGTAGAAGGTCTCGCCGCCCGACAGCGTCTGCGGTGAGCGCGTCTGCTCGGTGAAATGATCAACGATGCGCAGACCGAGCCCCGACTTGCGCGAACTCGTCCCGTCATCGGGCGAGGAGATGAGTTCATAGCGTCCCCCGGAGATCGCCAGGAGCCGGGGGTTCGCGGCGGCGAGCACGTCATCGAGTCTGGAGACGAGCACCCACGATGCGAGGGGCGTCTGTGTGAGGTTCTCGCGCGAGGTCGCGTCGGCGATGCCCGCGAGGCGGAGGATCGGGCCAGATTCAACAACGAGCGAGTCGCGGCGCGACAGCGACGAGTCCACTGCGGCGGAGAGATCTGTGACGCGCTCTGTGTGGTGCGAGAGGGCTCCGAGGAGTTGGTGGAGGTGGCTGAGTGCCTGTGCCGCCTCCTCGGCAGACGAGGACAGGGGGGCGAGGTCGACAGGCTGTGCATCCGCAACCGCTTCCAGTCGCGCGGAGGCGAGGCTCTGGTCGACGTGCGCCCGTTCGGCGTCGTAGAGCGAGATCATCTGTGCGATGGAGTCGAGCCTGTCGGGGCTCAGATCCCGGGATGCGGCGCTGCGGCATCCTTCCTCTCCCCGCTCGAACCCTGCCGCCTCAAGGGCGAGGTCGCGCCGACTGACCTGCTGGTCCGCATGGTTGCGCGAGGACAGCCATGCCGCAGCGGCGTCGATGAGGATTCCGGCGGCGGTGATCCCATCCGCCAACTGTTGATCGACAAGGGCAAGGCTTTGCGCCCCCTCAGCCGCCCGAATGCATGCCTGCTGGTCCGCCTCCCACTGGATGAGGGAGTCCCGCCATTGAGCGGTGCGCTCGGCAATCGACACATCGAGTTCGTGCGCCTGCACGCGAAGGGACTCCACCTGGGCCTCAACAGCTGCAATATCCTCATCGAGGCGCTCAAGATCCACGGACACCCGCTCGAGGGCGTCGACGCGCGCTTGAGCCTCATCGAGGGCGATCCTCACCGACTGCTCATCGCCGCCGGCCAGCTCATTGGTGCTCGTGAGCTCGGCCACGGTCTGCGAGTGGGATTGGCGCGCTCGGGCGAGTTCATCGTCGGCCTCGGACTTGTCCTTCTCGGCGCGCCGCACATCCTCTCGGGTGACGATATCGGAGTCGACGAGTGAGGCGGGGCTCGGATGCTCCAACGAGCCGCACACCGGGCAGGGGGAGCCGTCAACGAGTTCAGCGGCGAGGGACGCCCCCGTGTGGGAGAGCCACTGCTCGCGCAGCACCTCTGCCTGCGCTCCCGCGACGCGAGCCTTGGACGTGGCATCGGTGAGCTCATCCGAGCGGGTTTTCAAAGCGGCGATGAGCACAGTGGCCCGCTGCGCCGCATCGAAGCGGGCAACCGTCTGGTCGCGAGCATTACGGGCCGCTGCAAGGCCCGCAACATCGAGGCGCATCGCTTCGCGGCTGGTCTTCGCCTCAGCGAGGGCAGTGGGCAGCGTCTCGAGGTCGGAGCCGATGCGAGCCCTGCGCTCCTCATCTGAGTCGATGACAGCCCTCGCCGCGTCGATCTCCTCGCGTCTGAGCGGCAGCGTCGCTTCAACGGCGAGCAAATCGGCCAGACGTGCCCGGGCGTTGGAGGCATCGAGGCGCCTGGCTTCGCCGAGGCTCTTCATACCCTCGACCGCCTCCGGGGTGAGAATCCCGTCCGGGGGATCCGTCTTTTGCTCCTCAAGGACACCGAACAGAGCAGCCTCATGGTCGCGATGGCGGCGCAGGGCTTCGTCGGCGCCGTCAATAAGGGGGATCAGCGGCACTACGGCTAGGGCATTGGCGTGCGTGCTCCGCGCGAGGGAGATCTCTTCTGCGCGGGCGTCGAGCCCGTCGCGCTGGGCGAGCAGAGCGCTCCTCTCCGCGATCGCCTCATTGCGGGCGCGCGCCTCTGCCAGCGACTGCTGGGCCCGTTGGGCTTCGGCGCTCGCATCCGGTTCCTGAACCCTGGCATCGGCCAAAGCGCGTTGAGCGGCATCGACCCGCTCCGCCGCCCAGGCGCGTATGGCGCTCGCGTTGCGCTCAGCGGCGTCGGGGCCCGCATCCGGGTCATCGGGGCGGGGAGCATCGGATTCGGCACAGGAGGCGGAATTGGGAGCCTGCTCGTCTGCGAGAGCGCGGATCGCCGCGTCGAGCTCCTGGTTGGCGGAGGCGATCCGCGTCCGAGAGCGGAGGGCTCCCGCCGAGAGCATCTTTTGAAAATCCACGAAGATACGGGTGTCGAAGATGTCGCGCAGGATCATCTCGCGCTCTTGCGAGGTGGCGGTGAGGAATTGGGCGAACTTGCCCTGTGGGAGGACTACTGTCTGAAGGAACTGATCCTTCTTCAAGCCGATGAGCCGGACGAGTTGCGGATCCACCTGACGCGCCCCCCGCTCGAGGGCGCTGATGGTGGTGAATCCGTCGGGGCTGGCCGGATCTTCGACAACGGAGACGAGGGTCGCGGGCTCATTGCGGGGGCTCTTATGACCTTCGGGGACATAGGAGGGGGTCCGGTGGACGCGATAGATGCCGGAAGAGACCTCGAAGACGAGGTCGACGCTGGAATGGCGCGACGCGGGGGCGAAATCGGATCTGAGACGGTCCTTCGACGCGTCCTTCGCGCGGGCGACATCCCCGTAAAGGGCGAAGGCGAGTGCATCGATAATGGTGGATTTGCCGGCCCCGGTGGGGCCTTCGAGGAGGAAGAGCCCCGAGTCGTCGAAGCGCGTGAAATCGATGATCTCTGTGCCGACGAAGGGACCGATCGCGGTGATTTCCAGGCGGTGGAGTCTCATTGGACGGCCCCCGTTCGCAGTGCCGTCCACGTGTCAGCGATGACTTGCCGTTCAGCATCGGTCAATGGGGCGGCGGTGACGGATTCGAAGAAATCTGCGCTGATATCGCCCGGGGAGCGCTGTTCGACATCGCGGGCGCCTGCGGGAATGGATGATACGCGCGGGGACTGGTGCTGGACGACGAGTGCATGGGGGTAGACCGCACGGATGCGGGCGACCATCTGCTGGGGTCGGGCATCGTCAATCACCGTCACTGCGCAGTAGGCGTTGACCAGCGCAGGGTCGGGGTGCGAGAGGAGCTGGCTCATGGTGCCCGTCAACACGGCGACCGGCCGATAACAGGGGATGGGGATGCCATCGATCGAGTCGATACCGGTTCCGGAGGTCGATAGGACGACGACCGACTTGTCCGCGCCCGACTCCGAGAAGGAATAGGCGATGGGAGACCCCGAATAGCGGATCGGAACCCGTGCCCCGCCGATGACCTGGGGACGGTGAAGGTGGCCCGCCGCCACATAGTCGAGACCGTGGTCAAGAGGCTCGTCGCCACCCAGCGAGTCGAAGAGGTCGGCGCTGATGGCGCCCGCTCCGCCCACTTCGATATCGCGCTCGGAGTCGGAGGAGAGGGCGCCTGAAATGAAGGCGTGGACCATTGCGATTGCGGGGCGCTCATCTCCGGCTGCGCGTCTCGTTTCGATGTCGGCGCGCACACGGCGCAGCGCTGCCGCGACGACGGCCTCGTGAGAGCGGGGGAGGGGGGCCGGAGACCCGGACTCGCCGGGATCGAGGTCGGAGAGAGCTTGACGCACCAGGTCCGGCTCCAGATAGGGGATCGGGTAGATGAGGCAGCCGTCTTCGCTGCCGTGCTCGACTGGAGTGCCGATGCCCTCCACGCCGGTCGCGACGACGAGGCGCTCGTCGAGCATGTGCGAGAAGAGGCCAAGACGTGCGGGACCGTCATGATTGCCGGAGGTGATGACAACTCTCGTGCGCTCGCACAGGCGCTCCAGGAAGGCTGATGCCCTCATGATCGCGTCGACAGGGGGTACTGCTCGGTCGAAGAGGTCCCCACTGATGAGGACGCAGTCGATGTCGCGCTCGTTGACGAGACCGATCAGCCACTCGAAGAAGGCGTCGACGGATTCGGACAGGTCCGCACCGTGCAGGGTCCGCCCGATGTGCCAATCAGAGGTGTGAAGAATCCGCATAGTGACAGTGTCCACGAGTGCATGGGCATATGCGACCGAGCAGCCCTGAGATCGCCCGTAGCATCCCCGGGATCAATCGTCCCCGCCGCCCGGGGCGGGCCAGTCCAGGAGCGACAGGATCTCATCATGGAGGAGGCCATTCGAGGCGAGCGCGTTGCCGCCCCAGGGGCCGTCGGCACCGACCAGGGAGGTGAGCCTCCCGCCCGCTTCGGTGACGATTGGAACGAGCGCCGCGATGTCGTAGAGCTCCAATTCGGGTTCGCACGCGGCGTCGACGGCGCCCTCGGCGACGAGCATGTAACTCCAGAAGTCCCCGTAAGCGCGGGTGCGCCAAAAACGCGACTGGAGGTTGAGGAACTGGGCGCCGCGCTCGGCGTGGAGCCACCCGTCGAGCGAGGAATACGACAGGGAGGCGTCCGCAATGTCCGACACCTGCGACACGTGCAATTCGCGGCCCGTGAACAGCGAGGTGCCCGCCCAGGCGCCCTGACCCTTGGCCGCCCACCAGCGGCGCTTGAGTGCGGGCGCGGACACGACTCCGACAACGACTTCGCCGTCCTCGACGAGGCCGATGAGCGTCGCCCACACGGGGACGCCGCGAACGAAGCTCTTCGTCCCATCGATCGGATCGATCACCCACTGGCGGGACGCGTGTCCACTGGTCCCACGCTCCTCACCGAGGACGGAGTCGCGCGAGCGGGTGTGTGATAACTGCGAGCGGATCACGTCCTCCGCCGCCCGATCGGCATCGGTGACGGGCGTGAGATCGGGCTTCGCCTCCACGTGGAGGTCTTGCGCCCCGAAACGCGACAGAGTGATGGCATCCGTCTGATCGGCGAGGACATGGGCGAGGCGGAGATCATCGTTGTAGCGCGCGGGATGTGCCATGGCGCCACAGTATCGCGCGCACTCATGGTTGCGGCGCACCGCCATGCGGCGTGGGCGATTCGGATATGCGAAGACCCGGTGACTGCAGTCACCGGGTCTGATCGACAACACGTCAGGCGTTGGGGCGCTTGCCGTGGTTGGCGCCACTCTTGCGACGATCGCGACGCTTGCGGCCCTTCTTCGACATGATGATCTCCTCAATTCGTCGGACTCAACCGTGACAGTTTCTCACAATTCAGGTGCCGAGGCGAACAACGTCCTAGTCCCGGATGGAGGCGCGTGTCAGTGACGCCATGATGCGCTCGCGCAGATCCTCCGGCTCGGCCTCGTCGAAAGCGCCGCGCACGAGGGAACGCAGGTGGCGCTCCGATTCGAGGGCGTCCGAGCAATGGGCGCAGCCGGTGGCGTGCGCGAGCAGAACGATCCTCTCCGACTCGCCGGGGCCTTCGGCCGCCCCCGAATCGATGAGTCCCATCCGCTCCGCGCACTCCTCGCAGTCGATGAGCGCATAGAGTGCATCGATGACGTCATCACAGGTCGCGGATGTGCCATCAGTGGTCATTGCGGTCTCCGATTCCGTATTCAGCCGCCACATGCGCGAGCCGGGCGCGCAGGTTCGCGCGGCCTCGGTGGAGGCGGGACATGACAGTTCCAATGGGGATGTCGAGCACCTGCGCGATCTCCTTATACGACAATCCATCGACATCCGAGAGGAGCACGACGAGGCGCTGGTCCTCTTTCAACGCGTCGACGGCGTCACGGACCTGGGAACTCGGCATAGCGGCGAGGGCCTCCACCTCCGCCGATTCCAGCCCCTTGGCGTCATGGGATGCCGCGTCGGCGAGTTGCCAGTCCTCAACGGAGTCCGTGGAGGTCCGCATGGGGCTGCGCTTCGCCTTGCGGTACGTCGAGATGTAGGTATTCGTGAGAATCCGGTACATCCAGGCCTTGATATTGGTGCCGGGAGTGAACTGGTGGAACTTCTGGTAGGCCTTGAGATAGGTCTCTTGAACGAGATCCTCGGCATCCGCGCGGTTGCGGGTGAGCCCCACGGCGGCGCCGAAGAGCCTGCCCGCCAGGGGCAGCGCCTCCTCCTCGAAGAGCCTATCGGATGCGCGCTCAGTGTCCGGCGTGGTCGGGCGGAGCGCGACTGCGGTGTCCTCATTCATCGCCCCCCAGCCTAAACGCCCCGCCGTGCGGGCGCACCGGCGCGGTGGAGCACTCAGGCGCCGCGTCCGCGGCGCACGGCGTCCGCCGCGGACGCGAAGAGTGGCGATCATGTCTATAACAACGGCGCAACCCCTCGATCCATTCCACAATGCGGCGGGTTGTGGTCGACGAAACAGCGGGCGTGGTTGGACAATAGGGGGATGAATCTCCTTCGCCTCGTCGCCCGCCCGCTGCTGGCCGCCCCCTTCATCGTTGACGGGGTCGGCGCCCTGCGCCATCCGGATGATCATGTGGAACGCGCCCACGACGTCCTGCCTGCGGCCCAACGGGTGTTCCCCTCCTTCAATCCCACCGACTCCGAACTGACGACCATAACCCGCGTCCTCGGCGGCGTCACCACTGCGGCCGGCCTGTGCTTCGCGACCGGCCGCGCGCCTCGCGCATCCGCCGCGCTCCTGGCCGTCATCGCCGTCCCGATGGCGGTGACGAACAACCCCGTGTGGATGGCGAAGGACCGCGAGGAGCGGACACAGATCCTCTCCTCATTGGTCAGCCGCCTCGGCCTCGTCGGGGGCCTCGCCATCGCATCGGCGGACAGGGTGGGACGCCCCTCCGCCGCCTGGAAGGTGGGGAACTGGCGCCGTCAGCGCGCCCTCATCGCAGATGTGCGCGCCGCCGAGAGGGCGCGCTTCGCCCCGTTGGGAGCCGCCGAGTGACGCCTGTCTGGCGGGCGCCCTACTCGCCAGGCCCATTGGCCGCCACCGTCGCCATCCCTGGATCGAAATCACTCACCGCGCGCGCCCTCTACCTCGCGGCGACGGCCGACTCCCCGACGACGCTGTCGGGAGTCCTCGAATCGCGCGATACGCGCCTCTTCAGCGATGCTCTGCGCCTCCTCTCCGCCCGGATCACCGCAGACGATAACGGTGTCACTATGGTGACGCCCCTGTCCGGCGGAGCCTCGGAGGTGTCGATTGACTGCGGACTGGCTGGGACCGTCATGCGATTCATCCCCCCGCTGGCGGCCCTCGTCGCCGAATCCGCGCATTTCGACGGCGACGAGGCCGCGCGCAGGCGCCCCCTCGCACCTCTCCTCCACGCGCTCGAGTCCCTGGGCGCCCGCATCGAATTCGACGGCGAGGTCGGCTTCCTGCCCTTCACACTGCGCGGCCCGCTGAGAGTGCCCGAGGACGGCGTCATCCGCGTCGACGCGTCTGCCTCCTCGCAATTCCTCTCGGCCCTCCTCCTCGTGGCGCCACTGCTCGGCGAACCCGTGACGATCAGCGCCACCGGAGCCGTCGTCTCACTCCCGCATGTGGAGATGACCTGCGAGTCCATGAGACAACGCAGCATCGACATCCGCCCGATCGACGACAGCGGCACGCCCACCCGCTCCTGGCGCGTCCAGCCCGGGCGCGCCGCCGGGGGCGACATCATCATCGAACCCGACCTGTCCAACGCCGCTCCCTTCCTCGCAGCCGCCATGGTCTGCTCCGGCTCCGTCACCATCTGCGGCTGGCCGCAATCCACGACCCAGGCGGGAGACGCCTTCCGCGACATCCTCGCCAGAATGGGAGCCCGGGTGAGCATGGACGGCGCATCACTGACGGTGAGCGGGCCGGGCGCGCACGCCTACAGCGGCATCGACATCGATATGTCGGATATCGGCGAACTCGCCCCTACCGTCGCCGCCCTTGTCGCCCTCGCCGATTCCCCCTCGCGCCTGACGGGCATCGCCCACTTGCGCGGACACGAGACCGACCGCGTCGCCGCCCTCGCCGCGGAGCTGACCCGACTTGGAGCCGGGGTCGTCGAACACGAGGACGGCCTCGACATCACCCCGGCGCCTCTCCGCCCGAGTGAGCTGCGCGCCTACGACGACCACCGGATGGCAACCTTCGCCGCCATCATCGGCCTCGGAGTCGACGGCGTCACCTGCGATGACATCGACACGACGTCGAAGACCCTGCCCGGCTTCGCCCGCATGTGGGACGATATGCTCTCCCAGACGAGCGGGGCATGATGGCAAGGGACATCGGCACCGACGACCCGAGGGTGCGAGTGAGGGCGTCGAGATCATCACGGCCCCGCACGAAAGTTCGACCGGACTGGTCGGTCAAACCACTCGGCCGGGTCATCGCGATCGACCGCGGCCGCTACCGGGTGCGCCTAGACGACCGGCCCATCACCCTCAGCGCCGTGCGGGCCAAGGAACTCAAACGCGGATCCGTCATCATGGGGGACAGGGTCCGGCTCACGGGCGACCTGACGGGCCGCACCGACACCCTCGCGCGGATCGTCGCCGTCGACGACCGATCCACCGTTCTGCGCCGATCCCTTGAAGACGTCGCTGACACCAGGGGGGAAAAGGCAATCGTCGCGAATGCCGACGTCATGTGCATTGTCGTCGCGCTCGCGGATCCGCCGGCACGTACCGGCATGATCGACCGGTGCCTCGTCGCAGCATATGAGGCGGGCCTCGAGCCGATCCTGTGCCTGACGAAGTCAGATCTGGCGGACCCGGAGGAACTCCTCGCCGCCTATGAGCCCTTCGGATTGTCGTGCGTCGTCACCCGTTTCGACGAGCCCGCGAGCATTGAAGAACTGCGTCGACTGCTTCAGGGGCGATTCACCGTCCTCGTCGGCCATTCCGGTGTGGGCAAGTCGACGCTCATCAATGCACTCATCCCGGATGCGGATCGGGCGGTCGGGCGCGTCAATGAGGTCACGGGAAGGGGCCGTCACACGTCGACCTCGTCGCAGGCCTTCGAATTGGCCGATTCAGGGTGGATCGTCGACACTCCGGGAGTGCGCTCCTTCGGCCTCGGCCACGTCGGAGTCGACGATGTGCTCGCAGTGTTCCCCGAGGTGCAGGACGCGACAACGTGGTGTCTGCCCCTGTGTCCTCACTCAGCGGGGGAGCCGAGCTGCGCGATCGATGCGTGGAAGGCGGGCACTGATCCCTTCACCGCGGCGGACGAGGACGAGCAGGAGCGCAGGGCATCCCTTGCCGCGTCGGCCAGGCGACTCCTCGAAGCAGTCGCCACCGCGGATGCGGCAGCGAAAGCCGCCCGCTGAGAAAGCATCGGGCCAACGTTCGCCGACATGTCGCCGCTTCATTCGCGGGGCTCGGCGCCCGTCCACTCGTACCAGCCGCAGTGCAGGACCAGCCACGCCATGAGCGCATACCCCGACTGGCCGGGCAGAGTGATCCCATCGTCCGTGCGCGCCCTCGATGCCGCCATGTCCTCGAACCACTGCTCGTGGGCGACCAAGGGCGTGTAAATGTCGACGTAAGGCAGACCGCGACGGGAGCACACCTCGGAGCAGGACTTCGACAACTGTTTGACTGAATCCGAATCGACGCCTGCCAGCGGGGGAGGGCCGACAACGAAACAGGGGATGCCCAGGGTCGTCGCCCGATCGGTGATATTCGCAAGATTGAGGCGCGACCGCGCCGACGAAGAGCCCGAACGGATATCGACGACGCCGATGCCGATGAGCAGCCCACGGGGTCCGCCGTTCATGAGGCGGGGCACGACTTCTGTCTCCCAACGTCCCGACAGGCTGCGCGTGGACTCGCCGGGAACGGCGAGAGGCATCATCGTGGCGGGCTGGGCGAACAGAGAACGGGCCATAACCCGTCCGACCCAGCCCAAGCCGCGCGGATCTCCCGTACCGGCGACCAGCTCGTCTCCGATGACACACAGTCTCATTCCAGCCCCTATGCTCGTCGGCACACCCGAATGCCGCTGCCTGAATCTTAGCCGCGCCGAGCCCGTGCCCAGTCATTGGACCTGCGGCGGGTGGGGAACGAGCCGACGTGTGTGACGCGGGTGAATCCCGCTAGACTGGCGACACCATGGACGATGACAGTGCGGGCCATACTGCCCCCTCCTCTGACGCCCTCCGCGCCGAGCATCGACGGAGCGCGCATGTTCGTTGACATCCTCATGCTCCTGCTCGGAGTGCTCCTCACACTCGGCACCTTCATCTTCGTGTCCGCGGAGTTCTCACTCGTCGCCCTCGATCAGGCGGTCGTCGAGAGGCACGCACAGTCTGGCGATGTACAGGCTGCCCGCGTCCTGCGCGCCACCAAGAACCTATCGACGCAGCTGTCGGGCGCGCAGATCGGCATTACGCTGACGACGATCCTCCTCGGCTACACGACGCAGACGACGATCGCGGACCTGCTGAGCCTAGCGCTGGGCAGCGCAGGACTGGCACTCGCCCTCGCAACGGGTATCGCTGCCATCGTCGCCGCCGTCATTATCAACGCGTTTTCCATGCTCTTCGGTGAACTCGTCCCCAAGAACCTCGCCCTCGCCCATCCCATGATGACGGCGAAACTCGTTGTCCCCTTCCACACCGCCTTTACGGCTCTCGTCAAGCCGGTGATTGTCCTCCTCAACGGCTCTGCGAACTGGGTCCTGGCCCGAATGGGCATCACTCCGCAAGAGGAGATCTCCTCGGCGCGGTCCGCCTCCGAACTGGCGTCCATGGTCCGCCATAGCGCGGAGGAGGGAACACTCGATACATCCACCGCCTCACTGCTGACGAACTCCATCCGGATCTCCGATCTTACGGCCGTCGACGTAATGACGGATCGGGGGCGCGTCCACTTTCTCGACTCCGACGCCTCCGCTGCTGATGTCGTCGCACTATCGCATGAGACCGGGCACTCGCGCTTCCCCATCATTGGGGACGACTCGGATGATGTCATCGGCATCGTCTCGCTGCGACGGGCGATCGGGGTGCCCTTCGAGCGGCGCACCGATGTCCCCGTCGTCTCAAATTCCCTCATGACCGACGCCCCGACGGTTCCCGAGACCGCGCCGATCGGGCCGCTCATGGTGCAACTGAGGGACGAGGGCGTGCAGATGGCAATCGTCCTCGACGAATACGGTGGCGTCTCCGGCGTCGTCACACTTGAGGACGTCATTGAAGAGATCGTCGGGGAGGTCTCCGATGAGCATGACGGACGCAGGCTCGGAATCCGCACCCGATCGGATGGGGCGCTCCTCATCCCCGGGACGCTGCGCCCCGATGAACTGCTGGACCGCACGGGCATCGTCCTGCCCGCCGACCCCGCCTACGACACGCTCGCGGGACTCGTCATGAATGAACTCGGCAGGGTCGGCCGGGTCGGCGACCAAGTAGACGTCGAGGGGGTGTCGCTGCAGGTCGTAGCGATGCAGGGGCGCCGGATCACGCAGATCGCCCTCATTGTCCCCGATGGAGCCGACGCCGGGGAGGCGGAGTCATGAGCACGTCATGGGGACTGTTCATCACCGTCTTCCTCCTCCTCGTCAACGCATTCTTCGTCGCGGGCGAATTCGCGACTACCTCCGCGAGGCGCTCCCAGGTGGAGCCGCTCGCCGATCAGGGGGTCCGCGGCTCGGCACAGGCGATGTACGCCCTCGAACACGTGTCCCTCATGCTCGCGATCTGCCAACTGGGCGTCACCGTTGCGTCAACGACTCTCGGCGTCGTCGCAGAACCGGTGATCGCCCATCTCGTGGAGCGCCCCCTCGTCTCCCTCGGGATGCCCGCTGCGTCGAGCCATGTCGTGGGCTTCGCGGCGGCCCTCGTCATCGTCTTGTTCCTCCACGTCGTCTTCGGCGAAATGGTCCCGAAGAATATTTCGATCGCGAATCCGGCAAGGATTCTCATCATCCTCGCGCCCGCCCTGGTGGGAGTCGGCCGCGTCGTCAGTCCCATCATCCACGCGATGGATGCGCTGACGAACTGGTTCCTCAGGCTGCGCGGGATTGAGCCGAGAAGCGAGATCTCCTCGACATTCACCGCTGAGGAGGTCGCCAGCATCGTCGAGTTCTCCCAGGCGGAGGGCACCCTCGAGGACGAGCTCGGACTGTTGACGGGAACCCTGGAGTTCTCGAATGAGACTGCGGGCGACGCGATGATCCCCCTCGACGAGCTCGACGTCGTCCCCCCCGAGGTCACTCCCGCACAGATCGAACGCGAAGTCGCCATTACCGGTTTCTCCCGCTTCCCGGTCAAGGGCGCTGAGGGCTCCATCATCGGTTACCTCCACCTCAAAGACGTCCTCTACGCCGACGCTCAAGAGCGTCACGAGCCGGTTCCCGCCTGGAGGATCCGCCGGATGGGCAGAGTCTGCGCTGCGGACGAGGTCGAGGACGCGCTTCGACATATGCAGGACACGGGCACCCACTGCGCCCTCGTCGCCACCCCCGAACGGACCATTGCCGGAGTCCTCTTCCTCGAGGACATCTTGGAGGAACTCGTCGGCGAGGTGCGCGACTCCTTGCAGCGCGACCCTTATCAGATGGAGCGCGATTCGATGTGGGAGGAGCAGCAGTGAGGGATGCGAGCATGCGCCGAATGTGATCCTCGGCCCCTTCTTCGAATGCTCTCGCGCGCGGGCGGCGAATCGGAGTACCGTTGGGTGCGTTGTGGAATTCGCAATGACTCTTGATGCGAAGGAGACGGTGTGACTGACGAGCGTCCGGCGTGTCCCTACCCGTCGCGCAGACAGCTGCATGCGCATGGAGCACATCAGGCACCCGCGATTAAGGCAACCCCGACTGCTTCTCACCACATCCTCAAAGTAGGCGTCCTCAGTGCCCTGACTGCCATCACAATTGCGATTCCACTCACCGGATTCGTCGGCGCCGATTCCTCGATGGCGATTCCTGCCCGAGTCGTCGGCACCGCCGTAGCCTCGCCCTCGTGGATGGGGGCCGTCGGTCAGGACGCGCTCGGCGAATCGGACGCGCTCACGGGATCCCAGACCGCAGCGTCGCGCGCTCGCGTCCGCGCGCCCCTCACGCTGACGACATGCCTTCCCTCCGCTGAGAACGCCAATGGCACCAGAAGCGTTCAGATGCGCACCGAGACCATTGTGTGGCCGATCGCAGAAGGCGCGTTCGAGATCACCTCGCCCTTCGGGCCCAGGGTGTCGCCGATCAGCGGGCAGTTGCTCATGCACGAGGGCATCGACATGTCTGCGGCCATGGGGACCCCGCTGTACTCGATCTTCTCCGGCGAAGTTGTCGAGGTGTCAGAGAATTCCCGCTCCGGCGCCTATGTGAAGATCAAGCACACGCGCGAGGACGGAACCGTCTTCTACTCGATGTACCTCCACCAGTACATGAAGGACATCCTCGTAACGATGGGCCAGCATGTCGAGGGCGGGCAGGCCATCGGCGCTGTCGGCTCCAACGGCTGGTCGACGGGCCCCCACCTGCACTTTGAAGTGCATGATTCGTCTGATTCCCCGGTCGATCCCCAGGCATGGCTGAGCGGAGTCGGTGCCGTGTACGTCGGTCAGGAGGCCTGTTCATGATCCCCGTGTCCTCGCGAGTCGGCCCGATCCTTCTTGCTCATCGCGGGGGAGGGGACGAATCATCCGAGAACACCCTCGAGGGATTCGCCTACGCGCGTGACCTCGGCATCCGTCATATTGAGACAGATGTGCACTTGAGCGCCGACGGCGAAGTGGTCATCAGCCACGATCCCACGGTGGACCGCTGCTACAGCGGCACCGGCCTCATCGCGGAGACGACGTGGCGGGACCTGTCGGCATTGCGCACCTCAGACGGGCAGCGGATGCCTCTGCTGGCTGAGGCGCTTGAGCGCTTCCCCGATATGTACTTCAACATCGATGCGAAGGCTGCGGGCGTCGAGGGTCCCCTCCTCGATGTCATCGACGGATACGATGCGTGGGATCGCGTGGTCCTCGCGTCCTTCTCAGAATCGCGCCTGAGATGGATCCGTGAGAAGACTCAGATGCGCGTCGCCACGTCGATCGGCGTTGACGCAGTTGCACGCCTCGTCGGAGCCGCGAAGACGGCGATCGGGCCGCGCTGGTGGCGTGTCCCCGGCACGAAGCAGGGAGTTGTCGCTGCACAGGTTCCCGTGTTCTACGGGCCGCTCACAGTCGTCGATCGTCGTTTCGTCGCGGCTGCACACACCCTCGGTCTGGCGGTGCACGTGTGGACCGTTGACGAACCCGATGATGTCCTGCATCTCATCGAGGTCGGCGTTGACGGGTTCGTGACGAACCGTCCCAGGGTGCTGCGCGACTTCCTTGTGGAGCGTGGAATGTGGGAACAGCCCCCCGCACCGGACGAGGCCGCTCGCATGCAGTCCCCGAGGGACTGAGCCGCGCGCCGCGATCAGCTTCGCCCCGCCGCCTCCATTCGCGTGGCCCTCGTGATTCTGACGCCCATCAGGACGATGAGCACCGCCGCGCAAACGTATCCGAGATAGTGCAGCCACGCCGCTTCAGCGATGAAGATCAACGCCATTGTTGCAAGAACCGGCACGAGGTCGATGAAGGCCTTGCCGACGTAGGCGCCGAAGCTCGGCATGGCGACCCCATCGGCGTCGGCGACTGATTTCACCATGAAATTCGGACCGTTGCCGATATAGGTGATGGCACCGCAGAGTACGGCTCCCAGGGAGATCGGGACGAGGTAGACCTCTGGGACCCCGGCGATAAGAGTGCCGTCTCCGCCTAGGGCCTTCGCCATATCGAAGAAGGTCATGTACGTCGGAGCATTGTCGAGGACCGAGGACAGTGACCCGGTGAAGAGGAAGAAGGACATGCGAGTGAGAGGGAGGGAGGGCGCGATCTGCTCGAGATAGCGCAGTGCCGGAGCCATCGTTGCGAAGATGCCGATGAAGAGCGTGGCGACTTCGGCAATCGGCGCCCAGGTGAATGCGTTCGACTCGAAGCGGACCTTTGTGTCTCCGAAGAAGTAGGAGATGAGGGCTGCGGCGAGGAAGATGATCTCACGCCACGGCACGAGGCCGGTCCCGTGGGCCTCTCCCGCTGCGAGCGCCTCGCCGTCCCAGGAGGGGACGAGCGCGACTGCGAGGATGACGACAACGAAGAGGATGAGGTTCATACCGCCGCGCAGGCGCAGGGGCTTGATCTCCGTCTCATCGCGAAGGATTGCGGACCTCGGTTCGGCGGCGTAGCGGAGACGGTCGATGGAGTAGTAGGTCGCGAGCAGGAAGACGAGTACGAAGAGCCACTCCTTCCACAGGCTGAGCGTCCACGTGAAGGGCACTCCGTGGAGGAAACCGAGGAAGAGGGGCGGGTCGCCCAGAGGGGTGAGCAGGCCCCCGCAGTTCGCGACGATGAAGATCGTGAAGAGCACTGTGTGAACCCTGTGCACGCGCTCCTTGTTCGTGGCGAGCAGGGGGCGGATGAGGAGCATTGCGGCTCCCGTCGTGCCGATGAAGGAGGCCAGCAGTCCGCCGATGGCCAAGAAGATCGTGTTATTTCGCGGCGTTGCCTCGATATCGCCGTCGAGGTGGATTCCGCCGGAGATCGCGAAGAGGGCGAAGAGCAGCATGATGAACTGGAAGTACTCGACACCGGTGGCGATGAAGGATCCGGAGCCCTCGACGAACCACATCCACACCGAGGTCGGGATGCCTAGGGCGAGGGCAACGAGGAGTTGGCTGGAGCGCTTCTCCCACCATTCACCGGTCGCCGGGATGATAGGCAGGAGGGCGATCGCCGCGAGCATCGCGGCGAAGGGGATGAGAGACCACCATTGATAGGTCATGGTTCCTCGTTCTCGCAGTAAGACGGGGCGCGGCGTTGCCGCGAGCCCCGGGGACCCGTTCACCATAGCGCTGCACTGATGTCCAGCGTCGGCGTTGTTCGCTGATCGTGGCCGATTCGCGTTGCAGGGGAGCCACGAAAGCACAGATTCTCGACTGTCAACAATATCTTTAGTCCTAGATGGTGCCCCGAACAGGATTCGAACCTGCGACCTTTCGCTCCGGAGGCGAACGCTCTATCCACTGAGCTATCGGGGCCAACGAGCAGATAGTCTAGCAAAAGGCCCGAAGAAGATACGAATAGTGCACATGCCGCTGGGTCGGGTCTTTCATCCTCCCGGTGACGGTGAGAGGTGTCATACTGTAGGCATTGTTGACAATTTCTTCTGAGGAAGGGGTCCCATGCGCGTTCACGTTGGAACTGATCATGCAGGATTCGAGTTGAAAGAGACAGCAGTCGCCCACCTGCTCCACAAGGGGTACGACGTCGTCGACCACGGTGCGCACGTCTACGACTCCCTCGACGACTACCCGCCGTTTTGCATCGAAGCGGCCGAAGCGGTCGTGGCCGAGCCGGGCTCCCTCGGCGTCGTCATCGGCGGCTCGGGTAATGGCGAGCAGATGGCGGCGAACCGCGTGAAAGGCATCCGCGCGGCACTTGTGTGGAACGACTCCACCGCGCGCCTCGCCCGAGAGCACAATAATGCGAATGTCATCTCCATCGGAGCGCGCCAGCACACCGTCGAGGAGTGCCTCGCATTCATCGACGCTTTCCTCGAGACCCCCTTCTCGGGCGACGAGCGCCACCAGCGTCGCATCACCCTCATGGATGACTACGAGGAGACCCATCGCAAGTGAAGTGACGGGCCCCGATAGTTGTATAGGGCGGCGTTCGACTGGATGACTCCGGCGGGCGCCGTTCCTCTGCATCTGGGCTCCGGCGAGAGGTTGAGGCCGCCGATGAGTGCTGCGATGAGAGAGGACGCCCATTGTGTGATCGGTGCATCCGTGTGCGTTCCCATGACGGTGCGGATCGTGACGGCGTGTCCGCACGATCATTCCCCGGACAAGGAGGGATCGGCCTCGTCGCGGGATTGGGCGGAGGCGAGGACGGGATGAGCCGCGAGCACGCACACGTACATGGCGAATGCGATACCGAAGACGAGGTACCAGAATCCCATGCGTACGGCCCACTCGACTGACACCGTCACCACTGCGAGCGGAGCCGCGGACACGATGAGCGCGCCGAACGTCCGACCGAGCTTGGCGACCCCGACCAGGAGGGAACTGCGGGCGAGCATCACGAGGTCCCCCACTCGCAACGAACCGTGGTACGCCAGGCGGTAAGCCATCATCGGCCACAGCCATACGTGGACGATGCCGAGCATGACCGCGACGAAGAGGAGCAGCGAGCGTACGGCCAGTATGAGGAACGGGGAAGACAGTGACTGGGAGGCCACCCATTCCCAGACGACGAGCGCCCCGACAATGAGCTCGGCCGTCCCCGCGACTCCCGCTGCGACGGCGCCCCGCATGGTCTGACGCATTGCGGGGACGAGGGCAGTCGACTCATCGCGGATCAGGCGCATTGAAACGACGGCGCACACGAGGAGCCCGATGCCGGAGGTGACCACCGGTATCGACCATGCGAGGGCGATGAGATTCGCGACGATAAGTGCTGCAATCCACGACAGCACCTGATGGATCGACGAATCAGGACTAAGTCGCGACACTGCTGCTCCCTCCTACTCCCGTCCCTCGGGGCGGCACTCCCAGTATCTCAAGAATCGCGCACCGGGCCCGTCGAGCCGCCCTCGCGGATCGCACCGGGGACGAAAACATGCTGGACAGGGCCCGAAGCGATCTGATCGAAGAGGATCTCGCAGGTGAGCCGTGCGATGAGAGCGGGCGGCTGGGCGAGGGTCGTCAGCGGCGGATCGACGTATTCCCCGATGGCGATGCCGTCGAATCCGATGATCGAGATATCTTCGGGGATCCGCAGCCCCGCCTTGCGGATCGCCCGCATCGCCCCGATCGCGAGAACATCCGCGATCGCGAACACGGCGGTCACATCGGGGCGCTCTGCGAGGAGTTTCTTCATCACTTTGTACCCGTACTCCAGCGAGTAGGGGGTTGTCTCGATGAGATCCTGGGAGCATATGAGGGACTCGTCAACATCGATTCCGGCATCGACGAGGGCCTTGCGGTAACCCCTTACCCTCTGAGTGCCGACCGATACATCTAAGGGCGGCACGCCGAGCACCGCGATGGTGCGGTGACCGAGATCAATGAGGTGGCGCACCGCCCTCACGGATTCGAATTCATCGTCGACCGATACCGAGGAGTAGACCCCGTCGGGCACCCGGTCGAGGCGCGAGACCGTCGACAACACGAAGGGAACCTTCATCTGCTCGAAGACAGAGGCGTCGTGGGAGAAGGAGCCACCCAGGAAGACGACCCCCGCCATGAGATCCTCGTCGACGAGTTTGATCGCCTCTTCGATCTCATCCGCCCAATGGGGAACGGTGACGACGGTCAGCAGGTAGTTGTGCTCGCGCACGATTGACTCCATCGTGTTGAGCATCTGCGCGAAGAAGGGGTTGTCAATCCCCTTCATTAAGAGGGCGATCGACGGGTTGTGCGACATCTTGAGGAAACGGGCGTGCCTATTGGGACGGTAGCCCATCTCATCGGCGAGGGCGATGATCCGCGCGCGCGTCTTGTCAGAGACATCGGGCTTGCCGTTGAGTGCGCGCGAGACCGTGACGACGCCGACGTCGGCGGCTTTCGCGATGTCCTTGATCGTGGGGCGGCCAGTGGGCGGTGGCATGGTCACTGCTCCCTCCTTTCTGGTCTCACGCGGTCGGTCGGCACTGCTCAACCCTTCACAGCGCCCGCGACGACGCCTTCGATGATGTACTTCTGGCTCGACAGGTAGAACACGATGATCGGGATGATCGCGAGGACGAGCATCGCCATGAGTGCGCCCATGTCATTCGACCCGTGAGAGCCGACGAGTTGCTGGACGACGACGGGGATCGTCTTGTACGGCGTCGACAACCCGATGACCAGGTAGGGCAGGAGGTAGTCGTTCCACACCCACATCGCATTGAGGATTGCGACGGTGATCATGACGGGCTTGAGCATCGGCATGACGATGCGGAAGTAGTTCTGCACAGGGCCGCAGCCGTCGATCATGGACGCTTCTTCGATTTCGATCGGGATCGACTTGACGAAGCCGGAGAAGATGAAGACGGACAGTCCCGCGCCGAATCCCAGGTAGAGGAGGATCATTCCGACCGGGTTGTCGAGGTTGAGTATGTCGGCGATCTTGACGGTCGGGAACATCACCATCTGGAAGGGGACGACCATCGAGAAGACGAACAACAGATATAGGGCATTCGTCCACCACGTCTTGATGCGGGTGATGTAGTAGGCCGTCATGGCGCAGAAGAACACAATGACGATGAGGGAGCCGATCGTGATGAAGAACGACCATCCGGCGGCGGCGAAGAAGTTCGTCGTCTTGAGGCCGTTGAGATAGTTCTCGATGCCGACGAAAACGTCTCCGGTCGACAGGGAGAAGGGGCTGTCGGAGATGAAGAACCTGCCCTTGAAGGAGTTGTTGAGGATGAAGAACAGCGGTCCGAGGAACACGAGGGTGAGGGCTGTGAGCACGAGATAGAGCAGTGCAGAGCCGACGGGGCTGGTACGAGTGGCGGACGTGTGGATCTTTCGGGGAGCGGGTGCGGTGCTCACGCTTCGACCTCCTTGCCTCGGGTGGCGCGCAGCTGGATAAAGGCGATGATCGAGACGATTAGGAAGAAGATCACTGCCTTCGCTTGGCCGACGCCTTCGAATCCGGTGCGCGCGAAGAATGTGTTGACGATATTGAGTGCGGCCATCTCAGTCATATTGAGCGGCTGGCCATTGGTCAGTGCCAGGTTCTGGTCGTAGAGCTTGAAAGAGTTGCTCAGCGTGAGGAATAGGCAGATGGTGACCGAGGGCATCACCATGGGAATGGTGACATTGCGCAGGATCGACCATTTTCCGGCGCCGTCGATTTCGGCGGCCTCGATAAGTTCGGGCGGGACCGACTGGAGTCCCGCGATGTAGATGATCATCATGTAGCCGACCATCTGCCAGTTCAACAGGACGATGATGCCCACGAAGCCGTATTCGGCTTTGGTGACGAGCGTTGTGTTCCAGTTGAGCAATACGGCGTTGATGATCGTCTGCCACGTGTAGCCCAGGACGATGCCGCCGATGAGGTTCGGCATGAAGAAGACGGTGCGGAAGAAATTCGTCCCCTTGAGCTTGCGGGTCAGAGCGTAGGCGATGGCGAAGGCGAAGATATTGACTGTGATGACGGACAGGACGGTGACTGCGGCGGTGAATCCGAGGGCGTGGACGAAGCCCTGGCTCTCGCTGAAGGCGTCGAAGTAGTTCTTCAATCCGACGAAGGATGCATTGGTCACCGTGGTGAATGTGCACAGCGATAGGTACAGGCCGATCGCAAAGGGCGCGAGGAAGGCGATGAAGAAGGCGATGAGGGTCGGGCCGAGGAAGAGGGCGCCGAGCTTGCGCAGACTTTTAAGCATGATGCGGGCTCCTGGGTGGGTGGTGATGTGGGAGGGGCGGGTGCGCGGGCGTGGTCCTGCGCACCCGCCTGGCTGGGTCGGAGAGGGTCAGGCTCCCTTTTCAGCCTTCCAGGAAGTGGTGAACTGCTCGACGACCTTATCCCAGGTCATCTGACCGGCAGCGTACTGAGTGAGGGCGGCGCCGAAGTCGTCCTTGAACTTCTGGCTCGGGAAGGTCGTGAAGACCCACGGAACCGAGGTCTTCTCCGTGTCGGACATCGACTTGATGACCTCCTGGGCGAGCGGATCGGTCGGCTGGTCGCCTTCGGTGAAGGTGGAGAAGGGCGGGATGAAGCCGAGCTTCTCGACCATGAACTTCTTGCCCTTCTCTGAAGTGATCAGCCAGTTGACGAAGTCTGCTGTCGCCTTCTGGTCGACCTCGGATGCCTGGGAGTTGATGGAGAAGTAATTCTCGGTGCCGATGTTGAGGCCCTGGGTCTCTTCGCCCTTGCGACCGGTGTAGATCGGGAGCATCTTGACGTCCTCGGCCTTGACGGTGTTACCCGAAACCTCCGCGACCTGGCCGTACGCCCAGTTGCCGTTCTGTACCATGGCGGCCTTGCCAAGGGCGAATTCCGCCATGGAGTCGGTGACGGCCTTGGAGGAGGCGAGCGCCGGGTCGATCGTCGAGTTATTGAGGTACAGGTCGAAGATGTTCTTGAACTCTTCATTGTGAGTGAAACTCAGTTCCGCCATATCGTCGACATTATTGTCCTGGTACTCGAAGTACACGGGAAGGTCGGCGAGGTGGGTCTGCCACCGCCAGTCCTCACCCGGCTTGAGGGACGTCGACGCGAAGACGCCGTCAATGCCGATCTGGTCCTTCTTGGACTGCATGTCCTCGACGACTGCCTTGAGGGTCTCGAAGTTGGTGATCTCGTCCATGGACTTCGCCTTCGCGCCAGCGAGGGCGAAGTACTTGTCCATGATGGTCTGGTTGTAGATGATGCCGTAGCCCTCGACGACGTAGGGGACGCCGTAGATCTTGCCGTTCTCGCCGAGCGCGAGATCGGGATTGAGGAGGTTCTTGTACAGGTCGGTGTCTGTCAGGTCTGCGGTGTAGTCCATCCAGTTGCGCATGCCGATGGGGCCGTTGATCTGGAAGAGAGTGGGGGCGTCGGACTTGGCGATCTCTGACTTGAGGGTCTGCTCGTAGGTGCCGGAGGCAGCGGTGACGATCTTGACCTCGACGCCGGTCTCCTCGGTGTAGGCCTTGGCGACCTGCTGCCAGATTTCATCCTGCTCGGGCTTGAAGGACAGGTAGTAGACCGAGCCGGTGTCGTCCTTGGCCGTATCCGTGCCGGATGAGCATGCCGCGAGTGCGGTCAATGCGGTTGCCGCTGCAACGGTGCTTGCGGCAACCTTCATGAACTTCGACATGAGGTGTCCTCCTTTGGACAATTCGTCTGTACGCTCCTGCTTCTGTGCGTGAGCGGGATGTAATAGTGGCGGACTGCGCCCGTCGTGCGATCGCTCGCACCGGTAACGTTTCCGGTACGCAGAACTATAGGACGTTTTCTGCAACTCTCGCAAGGAAATCTCGGGTCTGAAGATAACGGTTTGGCAACGGTCTTTTCGCGTGATCATGCGATTCTGGACGGGGTTTTCGCGCTGAATCGCTTCTGAACAGGACAGCTGTCGGAAACGTTTCCGTTATCTGTCGCCTCCGCGGTCGGCATCACGGGGCGGCCGACATCAAATCAGCGGGTTCGCCGACGCGCCCGGACAGCAATTACGCTGTGAGGGTGACTCCAGAAGAACTTGCCATCGTCATCCGCGACATCCTCGTCGCGCAGTCCGACTCCGGCGCCATCACCCTCGCATCCGACTCCATTCCCGATTCCCTCACAGTGGAACGCCCACGCAACCGCGAGCACGGCGACTGGGCGACCAATGTCGCCATGCAGCTGGCGAAGAGGGCGGGCATGAATCCGCGCGACTTCGCAGCGCTGCTCGCCGAAGAACTGCGCGAACACGATGGCATTGACGGCGTTGACGTTGCAGGCCCTGGATTCATCAATATCCGTCTCGCTGCGGCCTCAGCCGGGGAACTCGCGCGGACCATCGTCGAAGCGGGCGACACTTACGGCTCGAACGACCAGCTCGCGGGCACCTCCATCAACCTCGAATACGTGTCGGCGAACCCGACTGGACCGGTCCATCTCGGTGGAGCGCGCTGGGCGGCCGTCGGCGACTCGCTCGCGCGGCTCATGACGGCCTCGGGCGCCCGAGTGACTCGCGAATACTATTTCAATGACCACGGTGCGCAGATCGACCGCTTCGCGAAGTCCCTCTACGCCCGCGCAATGGGCCGGGACGCCCCCGAAGACGGGTACGGCGGCCAGTACATCGCCGACATCGCCGCCCAGGTGCGAGAAGACGCGCTCGCCGCTGGGGAGGTCGACCCCACGATCCTCGACGAAAACGATGCCGTCGAGGCGTTCAGGGCGCGCGGCGTTGAGCTCATGTTCGATGAGATCAAAGAGCGCCTGGCCAGTTTCCGCTCCGAGTTCGACGTCTTCTTCCACGAGGACTCCCTCCACTCCTCCGGCGCGGTCTCGCGAGCCATTGACATGTTGCGCGAGCGCGGCGAGGTCTACGACTGCCACGGCGCCGTCTGGCTGCACACCACCGCTTACGGCGACGACAAGGACCGCGTGCTCATCAAGTCCGATGGGCAGGCTGCCTATTTCGCCGGCGATGTCGCCTACTACCTCGACAAGCGCCGACGCGGTGCGGACGCGGCCATCTACCTGCTCGGTGCCGACCATCACGGCTACATCGGACGAATGATGGCGATGTGCGAAGCGTTCGGCGACAAACCGGGCACGAATATGCAGATCCTCATCGGGCAGATGGTTAACCTCGTCAAGAACGGCGAACCGGTGCGCATGTCGAAGAGGGCGGGCACCATCGTCACCCTTGATGACCTCGTGGATGCCGTCGGCGTTGACGCGGCCCGCTACGCCCTCGTGCGCGTCTCCATGGATTCCAATCTCGACATCGATCTCGACCTGTTGACCCAGCACACGAACGAGAACCCCGTCTACTACGTCCAGTACGCTCACGCGCGCACCTGCAATGTCGCCCGCAATGCGGCCGAATACGGCGTGTCCAGGAGCGCGGGCTTCGACCCGGCCGCCCTTGACACTACCGCCGATTCCGACCTGCTCGGCGTCCTCGCCCAGTTCCCCTCCCAGGTCGCCCAAGCGGCGGGGCTGCGCGAGCCCCACCGCGTCGCCAGGTATCTCGAATCTCTGGCGGCCGCCTACCACACCTGGTACGGCCAGTGCCGCGTCACGCCCCGCGGCGAGGACCCGGTCGACGCCGGACACGTCGCGCGCCTGTGGCTCAACGACGCCGTTACCCAGGTGCTGCGCACCGGTCTCGCCCTCCTCGGCGTGGGCGCCCCCGAGAGGATGTGAGACATGAACGGCGCACCCGAGTCAATGGATCTCCGCCCGCTCGGCGACCTCGTCTGCCCCGAGCCCGAGCAGCGCCCCGATCTGTGGCCGTGGACCGCGGCGCGCCGCGAGGATGGGGTCATTGAAATCGGCGGTGTCAGTGCGGCGGACATTGTTGAGAGCTTCGCGACCCCTGTATTCGTCCTCGACCGTGCTGACCTGCGCGGACGCGCACAGGTGTGGGCGAGCGCGATGGCCGAGCAGTTCTGGGACGGCTACGGACTCTCCGGAGGCAATGCCTTCTACGCGGGAAAGGCCTTCTTGTGCTCCGACGTCGTGCGCATCGTCACCGGAGCGGGGATGGGCGTCGACACCGCCTCCCTGGGTGAACTCACCATTGCACTGCGTTCGGGAGCCGAGCTGAGCACGATCGGCCTGCACGGCAATAACAAGCTTGATGCGGAGATCGAACTGGCCCTTACCGCGGGCCAGGGTACCGGCATTGAGAGGATCTTCATCGATTCCCTCGATGAGGTCGCCCAAGTCGAGGGGATCGCAGCCGCACTCGGGACAACGGCGCGCGTCATGATCCGCGTCAAGACCGGCGTCCATGCCGGCGGCAACGCCTATATTTCCACCGGGCACGAAGACCAGAAATTCGGCCTCGGAGCCTTCGACGGACAGCTCGACGAGGCCGTCGCCGCGATCGCAGCATCACCCCACCTTGAGTTGCGAGGTCTCCACAGCCACATCGGTTCCCAGATCCATGGGACTGCAGCCTTCGAAGAAGCCGCTCAGATCATGTGCGAATTGCTGGCGAAAATCGAGACGACCACGGGCGAGGCACTGCCCGAACTCGACCTCGGCGGGGGTGTGGGAGTCGCCTACACGGCAGATGACCCGGTCCCCACATCGCCCGTCGAGGCGGCCCGCGCCATCGCGGGTGTCGTCAAGCGCGAGTGCGAACGACTGTCGATCCCCGTCCCGCGCGTCTCAGTCGAACCGGGGCGCTCGACGATCGCGCCGACGACGGTGACCCTGTACCGGGTCGGTGCTGTCAAGGACGCGATCCTCGGCTCCGATGAGGCCCGCAGGCGTTATATCGCGGTCGACGGCGGAATGGCGGACAATATCCGACCCGCCCTCTACGGCGCCAGGTACACGGCGACCCTCGCGAACCGCAACAGCGACGCCCCCCTCGTGCGCTCGCGCGTCGTCGGCAAGCACTGCGAGAGCGGCGACGTCATCGTCTGGGACGTGGACCTGCCCGGCGACGTGCGCTCCGGAGACCTTCTCGCCGTTCCCGTCACCGGAGCCTACGGGTATTCCATGGCCTCCAACTACAACATGCTGACCAAGCCGGGAGTCGTCGCCGTCGAGAACGGCAATGCCGAGTGGATCGTGCGGCCGCAGACGATCGACGACCTGCTCGCCCTCGACCCTGGAATCGGATGGTCGTATTGATGACCGTAAGGCGGTTCAGCGACGAGGAAATCGAGGCAGCGCGCGCCGTTGACGAGGCAAGGAAACGGGGACGCTCCGACGTGAGCCGGGCGGTGAGGCGTTCACTGGCGATGACTCTGGGCGCGGCTGTGATGATTGTTCTTCTCCTCACCCTTCCCGTGTTCTTCGTCTCAACACCTCAGGAGGGCGGATTTGCCCCATTGATGAGGGCTGTCGTCAATCATGCGTCCGGGTGGCTCTCCGATGATGAGAGGGTTCTCGGTTTCCTCGGGATCCTTACAGCCATCATGTTCCCCGCCGCCGTCCTCCTCGGTGAGGTCGGAGATATTACGAGTAGACTCATTGAACCCCTCTCGGACGGCGGGTCCGATCGATCCGCCCAGGAACTGTTCCGCGACGTCGACTGGCGCCGTTTCTCTGCCTACGATCGGCTCGCCTTCCCCACATTCTTCAGCCTCGTCATCGTCTCCGCTCTCGCTTACCTTGCGACAGGAATCCTCGTACGTCACGATCGGACAGTCTCTGCTCTCTTAGCACTGGGCATCGGCGCCTTCGCGACGATGCTCACCGTCCGCGCCGAACTCGATCTCGATTCCTCTCCAACCTTGGGTCGGGCGTTGCGCCGGTGCGAGCTCTTGTCGAAGTGGGAGGCTCTTCGCATCTCGCCGGTGTACTCGAAACGTCGATATTTCCTCCTCGGCGCACTCCTCCTTGCGAGCGTCTTGGGACTCTCCCTCATATGGATCGCTGCCGAGGGACTGCGGGGCGGAGCCGCTATCCTTGCCGTTCAGGCGCCCTCATGGACTCTTCTCCTCATCGTTGCAGGATGGCGCGAACCGGCGCGCCTGTTCATGTCGCGCTCCGATTCAATGGTGCGGGTCTTCCTCCTCGCCTCGATGTGGGTCGCCTTCGCCCTTCCCCTCGCTGTCCTGCCTCTGGGAGCTTTTGCATGTGAGGACATCATGTCCGTTGCAACAATGATCGGTGTCGTCTTCGTCCTTCTTCTCCTTCCCGTCCCGACCCTATGGAATGCGATGCTGCGCGGGGAAGGGCGATTCAGGGGCGTTGAGGCCCCGGTATCATGGTTTCAAGCACTGGAAGGCTCTCGTCGTAGCGATGTCGTTGAACGGGCAGAGGGGGCCGGAGCGACGAGGAGCGCGGTCGTGCTCAGCGTCCTTATGCCCATGATTCCTCCCCTCGTACTGGGTACAGCCGAGTTGGTCGGTGCGACGGCACTCGAATGGAGCATCATGCCGATAGTGATCGCCTGCAACTGCTCGGCCTGGATTTTTGCGTCCATCCTCATGAGCCGCGACCGGCAGTGGGCGCCCGTTACTCTGCGTCTTGCGCGGATCCTGTGCGCCATTGGCGCCGTTGTCGGATCGGCGCGATTGACAGTCGGCATCGAATACGTAGAGGCGCTTGAACGTCTGGCGCTACTTCTCATCATCGCGGCTCCAACGTTTCTCGTCGCAGTGCTCACATCATCTTCACCGCGGATCCGCTCCCTTGCCGAACGGCGGCGTCTACTCGCTCGAATACGCGAATGGACGCGTCGGCATATTGAATCCGCCCGTAAGGCACAAGCGTCCAGGCTTGATGACTACCTGGAGTCGGGGGGTCTGTCGTTGTCGCTTCTTGTCGAAGAGGAAGCTGAACGACACCGTTTTCAATGATTGAATTCGTTATATGCCTTGAGTTCCCGTTCATCGCGTTCGAGGATGATACTGCCGATTGAAAACTAAGGACGATTGCACAGGAGGCAAGCGATGACCCCATCAGTGGATTCGAATCAGCAATCTGATGGCTCTTCTCGGCACGACACGCATCAAAGCAACCACTCCCATGATCACGGACGAGGGGCGCCATCTGCCAGGCTTGCAGGCGCACTCAGCGTCACCGGCCTCATCTTTATCGCCGAGGTCGTCCTCGCCTATGTGACGGGTTCGCTGGCGCTCCTCGCCGACGCGGGGCACATGGCCGCCGACTCCCTCGGACTCGTCACGGCATTCGTCGTCGCGACCCTCGCCTCTCGCCCCGCGACGGATCGCAGGACCTGGGGGCTCGCACGTCTTGAGGTCGTCGGCGCTGCCCTTCAAGCGGGCCTCCTCGCGGCAGTCGGCGTCACCGTGTTCATCAAAGCAATCGGGGCGCTGCTCAACCCAGCCCCGGTGGGCAGTGAGGGGATGCTCGCCATGGGCATCATTGGTCTCGTAGGCAATGCCGTCTCACTGGCGATCCTCGCCGGGGGCAGGCGCACCAATCTCAATATGCGTGCCGCATTCTTAGAAGTCCTCAATGATGCTCTCGGCTCCGTCGGCGTCATCATCGCCGCCCTCATCGTGGCGACGACGGGGTGGACGAGGGCGGATGCCGTCGTTTCCATCGCGATCGTCGTGCTCATCGTCCCCAGGGCGGTGATGCTTCTGCGCGACGCAGGTGCCATTATCCTGGGCTTCGCACCTCGCGAGATCGATGTGGAGGAGTTGCGGCGCCATTTCCTAGCCGTCGAACACGTCGAAGCTGTCCACGATCTGCACGTGTGGTCGGTCGCTTCCGACACTCCGGTGCTGATGGCGCACGTCGTGGTCCGCCCGGAGTGCTTCATCGATGGGCACGCGCGAGAGATCCTCACTCGCCTGCAGACCTGCGCCGCTGAGCACTTCCCCGTTCAACTGTCGCATACGACGATTCAGATCGAGCCCGGGGGCCACGAGGATCCGGGTGAGCCTTGCGACGGCGGGCACCTGCACGTCTAAGGCGGCCTCGCTTCTCAATAGTCACTCTGCGACGCCCCTCATCATCCGAGTCGCCTCTTCGTAGCTCAGGTCAGCGATCCGCCTCATCGCGTGAGCACAGATCCTGCCACTGTTTGCGCAGCGTTCCAGACTCCAGCAGCGGGAGGCATGCGTCCCATCCGCCCAAGCGCCTGGCCATCTTCCCGGATTCGACGATGAGCCCGTGGAAGGTGCCGAGCTCATCGACACTGAATCGCGCATTATGCACGAGTGGATCGACGGCGACCTTTGCTGCCGCATACGTCGCATGATCGCCGAATCCGGTGGCCTTGAGAAGACGGCGCGCGTAGGCGTCGTAGATGAAGATCGGACGGTCGTAGATGTAGAGCAGTAACACATCCGCCGTCTCCATGCCGATTCCTCTGACCGAGAGGAGCCGGTCGCGCACATCAGATGTCGGGCTCCTCCTCGCGTCGGAGTCGTAGAGTTGGAACCAGGTCGATGCTTCCTTGAGATACGTGGCTTTTGTATGGTGATACCCGCAGGGGCGGATGAGAGCGGCACAATCGTCGACAGCGGCGGACGCGATTGCTTCGGGCGTGAGGAGACTAGCGGCTGAGAGGTGCTCCAGGGCGCGCTTGACACTTGTCCATGTCGTATTCTGCACCAGGATCGCACCGACGAGGACTTCGAAGCGCGTATCGGCGGGCCACCAGCGTCCGGCATCGACCTGATCGGACAGCAACGCGAAGAGGGCCCGCATCGATAGTCGCGCACCCATGTTCCGCCTCCTCGCTTTGAGGATACCGCTGCGTGTGACTCCCGGCGATGAGTGGCCGTCACGGTTGGACAGGCCGACGCAGGTCGCCGGTGCGGGACTGCCTTTCGTTGACGGCCCGCCCAGTTGCTCACGTGCTGGGCTTGGCCCGCGAGGTCGGCGCCTGTGCGAGGGGATCATCCGGCCAGGGGTGCTTGGGGTAGCGGCCCCGCAGCTGGGAGCGCACGTCGAAGTACGGGCCCGCCCAGAAGCTGCGCAGATCCGATGTCACCGCTGCGGGCCGCCCCGCCGGGTCAGTGAGGTGAAGGACGAGGGCGAGCGCGCCACCGGCGAAGACGGGCGTGTCGACCCAGCCGAACGCTTCTTGGACCCGCAGCGTGAGGACGGGGCTCCCGCTCGACCAGTCGATGTGCCTGCGCGCCCCGGTGGGGATCTTGATCGATGCGGGAGCCCACTCGTCGATCATTCCGGCCTGCGGCCAGGGGACGAGTGCGCGCAGAGCGTCGTCGAGGTGCAGAGAGGACAGCGGCGCGCCGTCGGCGAGTCGGGGCAGGTCGGAGGCGAGCCACTCGCGCGCGTGGGTGACGAGCCACGCGTCGGAGACATCGGGCCAGGGGTCCCCGCAGGCCTCGTGGACAGCGGCGAGTCTTTCCCTCAGCGACTGTGCGGCATCGGACCAGTGCAGTGCTGAGATGGAGCGGGCGGCGAGGAGCTCATCGAGGGCTTGCGCCGCGTCCTGAATGCTCGGCCTCACGCTCGTGCCCTCGTCGAGGGCGATCGCCCCGAGGCGTGTGATGCGCGTCGCACGCAGGCGCCCCCCTTCGATGGCGCAGCGCCCGTCTTCGGTCGCGAATCCGCGTCCGCCGGTGTGCGCCGTCGCCTCCGAGATGGGCACCGCGAGGCGGATGAGCCCATCCGCTCGGCCCGCTTCGCGGGCGATGTCCGCGATGGCGAGCCACTCGGCACCCTCCAGGGGAGAGGGGGCGGGCAGTGAGGCGCCCTGTCCGTCGATCGTTTGATAGGAGTGCCCCCCTTGGCGCTTGCGGGCGATCCACCAGGGGAAGGCGATGGCGATGACGAGGCCGAGAGCCTCCTCGTCTGAAGCGCCGGAGCCTGGCGCATCCGGGCACAGGCGCTCAAGCCTGCGCGCCTGCGCTGTGATCCTCGCCGTAAGCGCCCGGTCGGACGACTGCGGCAGGCTGCGGGCGAAAGCCGCCACATCCGCATCGCGCACGCGCAGGTCCTCCCCTAAAAGGGCGACGAGGCGCGCACACCTCGCCGTTCCGATCATCGGTGCAGCGGCGAGGAGAGCCGCACCGAGGGCAGGGGCGAGGGGGAGGGCGGCGACGCGGCGCCCCAAGGGGGTCGGCGCCCCCGATGCGTCGACGAGGCCGAGGATTTCCAGAGTCGTCGTCGCTGCGTCCAATGCGCCCCGCGGTGCGGCATCGAGCAACTGTAGGCCGTTGAGGCCCCTGGCGTCCCAGACCGCCGCCTGCAATGCGGTGTCGGTGAGATCGGCTGTCGCGATCTCAGGAAGCGGTTGGGCAATGCGCCTGGCGAAATCGATCTCGCTCATGCAGCGGAAAGCGACGCCGGGGCCGAGGCGGGCGGCGCGGCCCGCACGCTGCTCCAGTTGCGCCTTCGAGGCCGAGACGGTGACGAGGCTGCTCGCGTGCCTGGCGGCATCGAGCCTCGACTCTCGCGACAGTCCCGCGTCGACGACGACTCGCACGCCCGGAACCGTCAAGGAGGATTCGGCGACCGCAGTCGAGATGATTATGCGCCTGGGCGCGGCGGGGGCGGGCTCGGACATGACGCGGTCGTGGGCGGACGGGGGAAGAGAGCCGTGAAGGGGGAGGATCTCCACTTCCTCCCCGCCGAGTGTTCGCCTCCCGTATCCGCCGAGGAGGGCAGCGACCTCGTCGATCTGTCTGGCCCCGGGGACGAAGACGAGGACGTCCCCACTGGCTGCGATGAGCGCCTCATCGACGGTGCGGGCCACATGCGCGAGGAAATCCCGATCGACGACAACGCGACCGGCGGGGGTCGAGACGAGGGCGGCGCCCCGTGGGGGCGCATAGCGCACGTCGAGGGGGAAGAAGCAACCGGGAACGGATACGACACTGACATCCTCAATGGCGTCGGCCAGCAGCCCGGCCGTGCGCTCGGCCTCCAGGGTCGCCGAGGTGAGGGTGAGGTGGAGATTCTTGCGCACCACGGCTCGGATGTCGAGCAGAAGTGCGAGTGCGAGGTCGGTGTCGATGGCTCGCTCGTGGAACTCGTCGAGCATGATGGCGCTGCACCCCGCCAGTTCGAGGTCCGTCTGGATGCGGCGCACGAGCACTCCCGGCGTCATTACCTCGATGCGCGTAGTCGGCCCGACTTTTCGGTCGCCGCGAACTGTGTACCCCACGTCTTCGCCGAGCCCGGTGCCCACGAGGGACGCGAGTCTGCGGGCGGCGGCGCGCACGGCGATGCGGCGCGGTTGCGTCACGATGACCCTGCCCGCCGTCGCGGAGGCGAGCAGAAGCGGCAGGAGCGTCGTCTTGCCCGATCCCGGGGGAGCGGTGAGAACGAGGGCGGCCCCGGGGTGGATCGCATCGCGCAGGCGCGGGAGGGCATCGACGACCGGGAGGTCGGGCGGGGAGGCGAGCGCGGCGTCGAAGCGATTCACCCTCTCAGTATGACCGGCGGTGAAGGCGGGGCGAAGCGCGACGGACCGTTGACGGGGAAAGAGAAATAGACGCTAAAAATTAATCATATGATTAATTCATTGCGTGATGAACGTCAGGCCGCTCCTCGTCCTCGACGAACCCACCGTCGGCCTCGACCCGCTCACCCGGGCGGCGCTGTGGAACGCCTTCCGCTCTGCACCGCGCCGACCTCCTCTTCGGCTACTCGGCCGCCTTCGTCTTCATGATGCGATCCAGGCGGCGATCCTATGCGCAGTCGGCTACGGGTTCCTCGGAGTTAAACGGAGGGCAACCCCGGATGGGTGGTCCTCAATGCTGCGGCCTGCGCCGTCGTCGGCGTGTCACTCGGCCTCATGACCAGTGCCTTCGCCCGATCCGAATTCCGGGCCGTTCAATTCATGCCCATCGTCATCGTGTCTCAAGTCTTCCTGTGCGGACTCCTCGTCCCCGTGGACCGCCTACCGGTGATCCTCGAGTGGATCGTAAATATCCTTCCCCTCACCTACAGCGTCGAAGCCGTTGGCATCATCGGCTCACAAGTCGGCGGCCTCATCATGGCGCGCTACATCGTGGGAATCGAACCGGTCACAGCGCTGAGCGACGATGAGGTCATCGCCATCTACGGGCCGATCCTCCAACACCTCATCGACATGCCGCTCAATAGTGGGAGACGACCACCGTGCCGATATCGACGAAATCGTGGATCCAATGGGCGTCCTCGACGGGAATGTTGATGCATCCGTGCGAGGACTCGTCCGTGCCGATGCCGAATTCTTTCACCCATGGGGCGCCGTGCAACGCGTAGTCCTTGTGCCAGTAGGCAACCCACGGGACGTTGCGCTCGCAATACGGCCAGTCGGGGGTGCACCCCATGTCCTGTGTGGTCAGCTTCAGGTACACCCGGTAGGTACCGGTCACCGTTTCGTGGCCGACGCCGCCGTGGTTGATGAGGATCGGACCGTGGACGACCTCTTGGCCGCGGTAGGCGGTGAGCGTGGAATCGGTGAGATTCACCTCCACCCATTTCTCACCTGCCTTGGCGCGGTAGGCGAAGCGCTCAGGGCCGCTCGGCACGACACGGTCCTCCATGGACGCCTCGATCGGATCCCATTCGATCGTCCCCGAGTAGGCGGTGCGCGAGCGCAGGGCGTCGAGGATGCCGTGCGTCAAGGCATCGGCGTTCGTCACTGAGCGCCCCTCTTTCGCGGGCCGCGCGAGTTGGAGTACTGAGCCGCGGGAATCCACATTGTTGATCCCGTTGATCGGGTCCCTGTTGACCCGGGCGACAGTGCTGTCGACCCAGCTGCGCACCTGCTCCTCGTTGATCGTCGGCGTCAGAGAGCCGTCGGTCTCATCGAAGTTCACCCATCCGGCCTTGGTCGCAGTATCGGCGGTGAACGTCTCCGTCGGCCCGACGAGGGCGATTTCCTCTCGCACGAGGTCGTCGGCCTGGGTGGCCGCCCGCTCCGCCTCCTCAGTCGTCACCTCGGGAGAGGAGGGCGAGGCGGACAGCTCGATGGAGTAGTCGCTCAGGGCTGTTGCTGCGGACATGAAACCGGATCGCAGGGCCTGTCGATCGACCGCCATTCCGTCGCGGCCGGCGACCGCCACATGAGTGCTTTCATCCTCGGATAAGACGACCCGGGCCCCGACAGGGGCGCTGCCCGTGAGTGTGTCCGCCCGGGCGGCCACCGCGGAGAAGAGGGAATCGTCGATGGACGCAGGAACTGTGATGTTGTCGGAGCGTACGAGAGCGGTGAGGGAGGCCACGGATGCGAGAATGTTTCCCGACCCGTTCATGGCACTGGCCGCAACGGCCGCCGGGTCGATGATGATTCCGGCATCGGCGAAGGGGAGCGTCATATCATTCCCATTGACCCTCACAGTAATTTTCGCTGTGCGTATCCGTTGGTCGACGAACTGTTCCACCTGTTCACGAGTCATCCCCGCAATGCTCGTACCGCCGATGCTGCGTCCGGGAAGTACTCTGTCCGCGTAGGCCGCGGTGTATACCACGAGCCCCAATGCGACGGCGGCGAATAGCGAGACGACGAGTATTCGCCACCACGAGTCGCGGTGGCGCGGGCGGTGCTGGGCAGAATACGTCATGGGCCCACCGTAGCGGGTTCGATGGTCTGCGTGAAACTCGGACGTGTCTCACTCCACGCGGATCGGGGAGCCCAGCTCCTTCCGGATTCATCTCCTCCCCCGCTGGCAAGGACCGCTAGACTGGTGAATGCAGGCATGACAGAAGAAAGGCGGGTCTTCGTGACCGAAGCGGGAGCGGCGGATACCGTCGCCACTTCGCGGTGCATCGCCATTGGAGCGGATGTCGACCCGGTCATGGTACTCGGAACCTCCGATCAGGTGCTTCGCGTCCTGGAGAGAGGATTCCCACATGTGGGCATCCACGTCATCGGCAGGGAGATCACCCTGGTCGGCACCGATGCCGATACACAGGTCGCCGTCCAACTCCTTGAAGAACTCATCTCCCTCGCGAAGCGGGGACAGCCCCTCGACGCGACGGCAGTGGAGCACGCGATCAGTCTGCTCACAAAAAGCGCTCTGGCTGCTCCCTCGCAGGAGATCCTCTCAGTGAGGGGCCGGTCGATCGGTCCCAAATCGCCGGGCCAAAAAGCCTATGTCGAGGCCATGGACCGTTCAACCATCGTCTTCGGGATCGGACCCGCTGGAACGGGCAAGACCTACCTCGCCATGGCGAGGGCCGTGCAGAGCCTCCTCGCCGGGCGGGTGCGCCGCATCGTCCTCACCCGCCCCGCAGTCGAGGCGGGTGAGAATCTCGGCTTCCTCCCCGGTACCCTCACCGACAAGATCGACCCCTACCTGCGGCCCCTCTACGATGCGCTGGGGGATATGCTCGACGCCGAGGCCCTGCCCAAACTCATGGCTGCGGGCACTATCGAAGTCGCTCCGCTGGCTTATATGAGGGGGCGGACGCTCAACGATTCCTTCATTATCTTGGATGAGGCGCAGAACACGACCGCCAATCAGATGAAGATGTTCCTCACGCGCCTGGGGTTCAATTCGCAGATCGTCGTCACTGGCGACGCCTCTCAGGTCGATCTTCCCGGTGCGGGACAGTCGGGCCTCGCCCTCATCTCGACGATCCTCGACGGTATCGACAGCATTGAGTTCTGCCGACTCACCAGTGCAGACGTCGTTCGACACGAACTCGTCGGGGAGATCATCGACGCCTATGCGCGCTGGGATGAACGCGAAGAGGATCTGCGCCGAATGCGCCGGTCGACCCCGAGAACATCTGCCAGACACTCCACCGATGAACGAGGAGCTCGATCATGACTGAGATCATCAACGAGACGGATTACGACATCGACGGGGCAGAGTTCGCTGCACTGGCCGATCATGTCCTCACCGCGATGCATGTCGCAACGGACGCCGAACTCAATATCTTGTTCATCGACCCCGAACCGATGACGGACCTTCATATCCGGTGGCTCGACCTTCCGGGGCCGACCGATGTCATGAGCTTCCCCATGGACGAGCTCAAACCCGGAACCGCCGAGCGGCCCACGCCATCCGGGACGCTCGGGGACATCTGCATCTGCCCACAGGTTGCCGAGGGCCAGGCGAAAGAAGCGGGGCACACGACGGTGGAGGAGATGCTCATGCTCGCCACGCACGGGATGCTCCACCTGCTCGGCTATGACCACCAGGAGGAGGCCGAGCGGGACGAGATGTTCGCCCTGCAGCGTAAACTCCTCCTCACCTTCCTCGCGACCCGATGAACCCCTACTGGACGGCCACCATCCCCGTTGCGGCGCTCATCGTCGGAGCACTCCTTGCGCTCCTCATTGCCTCCCTTCTCCAGGCCATTGACGTCGCCCTATCCCAGACGACGGTGGCGATGGCCGATGACCTCATCGAAGAGGGACACCGCAACGCCCCCACCGTGCACACCCTCGTCGCACACCGCGCGCGCACCCAGCTCGTCCTTCGCGGAATGCGCACATTCAGCCAAGTCTTCTTCGCCGTGTGCATCACCCTCGTCATCCAGACCGTGGGCTGGCAGTGGTGGGCGACGGGACTCATCGCCCTCGTGACGATCAGCCTGCTGCACTTCGTCCTCGTCTCGCTGCTACCAACGCGGTGGGGCAACCGCAAGCCCGAGCGCATCGCACTGATCGGCGGACCCCTGACCGAGCGCCTCGTCACCGCGACCCGCGTCTTGGACCCCCTCATTGAACCGTTGCGGGGCAGATTACCTGCCCCTGAGCCCACTGAGGCGCAGGCGCGAGCCGAATTGGTGGATGACCTGCGCGAAATGGTTGATGAGATCGGGGAGACGGAGGGATTCGAAGAGGAGGATCGCGAGATGCTGCGATCCGTCCTCGACCTGGGCAACACCCTCGTGCGCGAGGTAATGGTTCCGCGCACCCAGATGGTGACCGCTCCCTTCGATCTTCCCGCGCGTAAGGCACTGCGGCTCTTCGTGCGCTCGGGCTTCTCCCGCATCCCCGTCGAGGGCGATGATGTCGACGACATTCGCGGAATCCTCTACTTCAAGGATGTTGTTCAGAGATTGGAGACTTACGGGAATGAGTTGGACCAGGTCGCCGAGCAGATGATGCGCCCGGCTGAGTTCACCGTTGAAATGAAGCCCGCCGATGACCTTCTGCGCCATATGCAGGCCGAGCACTATCACATGGCGATCGTCATCGACGAGTACGGCGGAGTCGCGGGCCTGGTCACGCTGGAAGACCTCATTGAAGAAGTCGTCGGTGAACTCACCGATGAACACGATCGCTTCGTCATGGAGCCCGAGGAGATCAGCGAGGGCCGCTGGCGGGTACCCGCGCGCTACTCGATTGTCGAACTCGGCGAGCTCTTCGACATGGAACTCGAAGACGAGGACGTCGATTCCGTGGGCGGTCTGCTCGCCAAAGCGATCGGGAGGGTGCCACTGCCCGGCGCTATCGGTGAGGCCAGCGGCATCCGTATGGTCGCCGAAGAGGCGAGGGGACGCCGCCGCCAGGTCGGCACCATCGTGTGTTCGCGTGTTGATAGTCTTGGGGCTTCGAACAGGCAGGAATGAGGACCATGCATTTTCCCAGCGATGATGAGCTCATGGCGGGCCCGAACGCCTTTGACGACCAGTCGATTGAGATCGACGAGGATGCCCTCGAAGAGGAGGCCCCGGGCGACGATGCGGTCGAAACGGATGATGACGATTGGGAGGATACCGACTCGGAGGACGAAGTCGCGGGCCGCCTCCAGGAGATCAAGTCGCTGCGCCGCGAGGCTGATGCCAGTGCGGGACTCGTCATGCCTGACTATCCCGAGGACTTCCGCGCCGGATTCGTCTCCATCGTCGGACGGCCCAATGTCGGCAAGTCGACGTTGACGAATGCTCTCGTCGGCCAGAAGATCGCGATCACATCGGGGCGCCCGGAGACGACGCGACACAATATCCGCGGCATCGTCCATCGGGACAAGGCACAGGTCGTCCTCGTCGACACCCCCGGATACCATCGTCCCCGCACCCTTCTCGGCAAGAGGCTCAACGACATGGTCCGCGAGGCCCTTGCCGAAGTGGACTGCGTCGTCTTCTGCCTCCCCGCGAATCAGCACATCGGGCCGGGGGACCAGTTCATCGCCCGCGAACTCAAAGACGTGCACCGCCCGGTCATCGCCGTAGCCACGAAAGCGGATCTCGTCACGCGCGACCGTCTCATGAAGCATTTGCTGTCCATCGATCGGATGGGGGACTTTGCGGCCATCGTGCCGGTGTCGGCGGTCAGCGGGGACGGCATCGACATCCTCACCGACGTGCTCGTGCAGACGGTGCCCCTGTCGCCTCCCCTGTATCCCGCGGGCGATGTCACCGATGAGTCCCGCGATACGCTCATCGCGGAGTTCATCCGCGAAGCCGCACTCGAAGGGATACGCGAGGAATTGCCGCACTCCCTGGCGGTCCAGGTCGAGGAGATCATTGAGCGCCCGAGGCGCGAGGGCGACACCCGTCCGCCACTCGTTGACGTCCACGTCAATGTGTATGTGGAGCGCGACTCCCAAAAGGCGATCATCATCGGTAAGAAGGGTGCCCGCCTCAAGGACATCGGGACGAGGTCGAGGGCTCAGATTGAAGAGCTGCTCGGCTGTCGCGTCTACCTCGACTTGCATGTGCGCACCGCGAAGGATTGGCAGTCGGACCCGAAGATGTTGGGGCGCCTCGGATTCTGAGGAGCGGAGTTTTATTCGGCAACAGTGGTGGGGTAAAAACGCCACTCGTTGACGTGTCTTTCGAAATGTAAAATTTCGTGAACGCAACGCCGTTGACGAAAGCGAAAGCAGTGAAGGACACGATGACGAGTTTTCGCCGCTCTGTTGCCTACCAGATCTACCTCAAGTCGTTCTACGACTCCAATGGCGACGACATCTCCAACTACTGCGCCATCGATCCCGCGATGGCCGCGACGGAGAACTTCGAGGAGTTCGTCGCCGCTCTGGGTGCCCACGGGATTGGCGTCATGCTCGACATGGTCCTCAACCACAGCTCCACCGAGCACGAGTGGTTCCGCAAGGCGCTGGCCGACGACGAGCACTACCAGCGCTACTACTACCTGCGCGACCCTAAGTCCGACGGATCGCTGCTCACCAACTGGGTGTAGAAGTTCGGGGCCCGCCTGGGCGCCCTTCGACGACACCGGCAAGTACTACCTGCACCTGTACGACCGCACCCAGGTCGACCTCGACTGGAACAATCCCGCGGTGCGCGAGGAAGCAGCCAAGGTCGTCAACTTCTGGCGCTCCAAGGGGGGGGAGCGCGACACCGCCCTCGCTTCGCAAAGTGAATGCCGCCATATCGCCCACGGAGGTGCGAAGCACCTGGCATGTATTGGGGCGCCAAGCCACCCAACCTCGCACAGACCGCCGCCACCAGGCTGCACTCACGGACCCCCGGCGTGCATTGGGGAGGGCTTGTCAGTCGGCGGCGGATTGGACGCCGCGCCTCGCTGCGCGCACGGGTCGACGGCGCTACGGTGGGATCGGCGCGCCCAGACCCCCGCCCCGTCGAACACGAATGGACCTCCATGCCACACCGCACACGTCCCACCAGCATCCAGGTGCGCGGAGCGCGCATCCACAACCTCAAGAACATTGACGTCGATGTCCCCCTGGGCGAGTTCGTGGCGGTGGCTGGGGTCTCCGGCTCCGGCAAGAGCTCACTGGCCCTCGGGGTCCTCTACGCCGAAGGATCGCGCCGCTACGTCGAGTCCTTGGCCACCTACACGCGCAGGCGCATCTCCCAGGCGTCAAGGGCCGACGTTGACGAGGTCCTCCATGTGCCGGCCGCCCTCGCGCTGCGGCAGAGGCCGGGGGTGCCCGACGTACGCTCCACCTTCGGCACGGCGACCGAACTCCTCAACCACCTGCGCCTTCTGTTCTCGCGCGCGGGATCTTATCTGTGTCCCAACGGTCACCGCGTGCCCCCGTCGCGCAACGTGTCGCTTGAGGAGCCCTTGACCTGCCCGCAGTGCGCCGTGTTCTTCTACGGCTTGGGCGCTGAGGAGATGGCGTTCAACTCCGGCGGGGCATGCCCGGTGTGCGAGGGGATGGGCGTCCAGCGGGTCGTTAACCGTGCGGCGCTGGTCCCCGACGAGTCTCTGACGATCGACCAGGGGGCCGTGGCCCCGTGGGGCTCACTCATGTGGAAGCTCATGAAGGATGTCGCCCGCGAGATGGGCGTGCGCACCGACGTGCCCTTCCGGGACCTCACCGACCAGGAGAGGGCCATTGTCTACGAGGGGCCGGCCGAGAAGAGGCACGTTGTGGTCGCCACGAAGACGGGCGGGGCGGAGCTGGACTTCACGTACTTCAACGCGGTCGCGACGGTCGAGAACGCGCTTGCGAAGGCCAAGGACGAGAAGGCCCTCGCTCGCGTCGAGAAGTACCTCATTACGCGCGAATGCCCCGCGTGTGGGGGGACGCGCCTGGGGGAGCGCGTCCGCTCGACGCTGATCGACGGCATCGACCTGGGCCAGGCCTCGCGCCTGACCCTGGGCGAACTGCGCGAATGGGTGGGAAGGGTCCCCGGCCTCGTCTCCGGCGAGGTCGCCCCCATGGCCCGCGTGATCGTCGACGAGATGGCCGAGCCAATGGCGCGCTTGGTCGACCTGGGCCTGTCCTACCTGTCCCTGGACCGCGCTTCCTCCACCCTGTCCAACGGCGAGCGCCAGCGCGTGCAACTCGCCCGGGCGGTCCGCAACCGCACGACCGGCGTCCTGTACGTGCTGGACGAGCCGACCATCGGCCTGCACCCCTCCAATGTGGACGGCGTCCTGGACATCATCCAGGAGCTGTTGGCGGACGGGAACTCGGTCGTCGTCGTCGATCACGACACGCGCGTGCTGGCCGCGGCGGACCACCTGATCGAGATCGGCCCGGGCGCCGGATCTGACGGCGGCCGCGTCATCTTCCAGGGCGCCATCGACGAGGCCATGGCCGCCCCCGCCTCCCGCGTCGGCCCGTACATGGCCGGGACCCGCCGGGTTGAGCGCGCGGCGGGCGAGGGGGCGGTCGGCGCGGATCCGGACGGGCGCGGCGCGATTCACCTGGAAACCGCTTCGATCCACACGGTTCGCCCGCTCAGCGTCGATTTCCCGGTGGGCGCGCTGACAGCGGTGACGGGCGTGAGCGGGTCGGGCAAGACAACTCTGGTCCTCGAGTCGCTGATCCCCGCGTTGCGAGCGCGCCTGGGCGGCGAGGCGCTGCCCGCGTGGGTCCGGGAGGTGGACGCGGCGGGCATTTCGCGCGCCGCCCTCATTGACGCGACGCCCATCGGTGTGAACGTGCGCTCGACCGTGGCCACGTACTCCGGGGTTTTGGACGAGCTGCGCCGCGCGTTCGCCCGCACGGACGAGGCGAGGGCGGCGGGGCTCACAGCCGGCGCGTTCTCGTACAACACGGGTTCGCTGCGGTGCCCGACGTGCGACGGAACGGGGCAGATCACACTGGACGTGCAGTTCCTGCCCGACGTGGACATCGAGTGCACGGACTGCCGGGGCAGCAGGTACGGTTCCGGGGCGGACGGCATCCGGCGCGACGGATTGAGCCTGCCGGACATCATGGCCATGAGCGTTGATGACGCGCGCGAGGCGGTGCGCGGGCTGAAGAAGGCCCGTGCGCTGCTCGACACCCTCTCGGGGCTCGGGCTCGGCTACCTAACGCTGGGAGAGGCGACGCCCGCCCTGTCGGGCGGCGAGGCGCAGAGGCTCAAGCTCGCCTCGGAGATGGGACGGCGCCAGGACGGCACCCTTTTCGTCTTCGACGAGCCGACGATCGGCCTGCACCCGGCCGACGTGCAGGTGCTGCTCGACGTGTTGCAACGCCTCATCGACCAGGGGGCGACCGTCCTGGTGATCGAACACGACCTGGACCTGATCCGCAACGCCGACTGGGTGATAGACATGGGTCCGGGCGGTGGCGCTGAGGGCGGGCGCATCGTCGCGCAGGGCACGCCCAGTGACATCGCGGATTGCCCCCGTTCGCTCACGGGCCACTACCTGCGGGCGCCCCGGCCCTCCTACGCCTAGCCGACCAGCGCCCGCATCCGGGCGCGCGCCCCCTCGGCGCGCAGCGCCCTCAGCTGGGAGACGAACTCCTCGACGAAGCGTCCGTTCGCGGACAGGTCGCCGAACACCGCCTCGTCGGAGACGAAGGCGCGGTCGTCGCCCTCCTTCTGCGCGGCGGCCAACTCCAGCAGGCGGGCGCCCGCCGGGTCGTCGATCGCGATCGGCGCGCCCGCCTCGTCGACGCCCTCGTCGCCCAGCGCCCACGCCGCGACCATCGCGGCGCCCAAGCGGATGCCCCCGCCGCTGGCCAGGTTGTCGCGCACAGTGCCGAGCACGAACTTCGGCATCCTGTTCGACGCGTCCTGCGCGAGGCGGAACAGCGTGTCGGCGATGGCCTCGTTCGTGAAGCGCTCGAAGAGGGTGTCCACGTACCCGTCCAAGTCGATCCCGGGGACCGGCCGCAGGGTCGGGCGCGCCTCGCGCTCCAAGTAGGCGCGCACCCATGCGGCGATGTCCGGGTCGGCGGCCGCGTCGTGCGCGTACTCGATGCCCAATAGGCGCCCCCAGTGGGCCAGGCTCTGGTGCGAGGCGTTGAGCAGGCGGAGCTTCATGAGCTCGTAGGGGACCACGTCGGACACCATTTGCACGCCGACGTGCTCGAAGGGCGGGCGGCCGTCGGTGAACACGTCCTCCAGGACCCACTGCGTGAACGGTTCGCACACCACGGGCCACGCGTCCTCCACGCCGAGGCGCTCTCGCACCGACTCGATGTCAGCGGGAGTCGTCTGCGGGGTGATGCGGTCGACCATGCAGTTGGGGAAGGCGACGTTCTGGTCGATCCACTGGGCGAAGTCCGGGTCGCTCATCCGCGCCTGCGACACGACGGCCGTGCGCGCCACCTTGCCGTTGCCCGGCAGGTTGTCGCAGCTCATCACGGTGAAGGGGGCGGTGCCCGCCTCGCGCCGCTGGCGGAGGGCCTCGACGATGTACCCGAAACTGGTGGTCGGGTGGCGCGGGTCCGCGGCGTCTCGGGCGGCGCCGGCCGACTCCGTACGGAACAGCCCGGTGGCGTCGTCGACGTTGTAGCCGCCCTCCGTCACNGGAGTGGGGCGAGGGGCGGGATGGTCCTTCGTGGGCGTGGTTCCTCGGACGACGCGGAGGACGAGGCCGGGTCAGGCCCAGGCGGTCCCCGCGCGGGCGGCGCCCACGTCCACATCGGCGCCAGCGGTTCATCAATTTCAATGCCGTCCTAGTCGACGACACCGACATCTTCATCGGCGACAACGTGTGGCTCGGGGTCGGCGTCATCGTGTCCCCGGGCGTCACGATTGGCGCGGAGACCGTGGTCGGGGCGGGGGCCGGGTACGGCGTGCCGCGCCCGGGGATCAATGCGCGATAACGACTCGCAGGTTGCGCGGCCCATGCACCCCGTTGACTCGCACGAGCTCGATATCGGAGGTCGCAGAGGGCCCTGCGATCCACGTCATCGGGCGGGTCGGATTCTTCCCGAGGACATCGACCGCCTGGGCGACGGTCGGCATCACCGCGTCGCGTTCGACGACGACGACGTGCGTGTCGGGGACCAGGGTGATGGCCCGTCTGCCCTGGTCGGGCTCGCCGTCGAGGATGATCGTGCCAGACAGGGACACTGCGACGCGTGAACAGGTGACAACCGCGTCGATCGTGTCGAGGTCGAGTGTGGCGATCGCGTTCTCACGCGAATCCTCGTAGACGACTCGCCCATTCCTGGCGGCGGCCTCCTTATAGGCTTCGGGCAGGCCTACGGGGACGACGACGCTGCTTGCGCCTTCGAGCATCGCGTCGATTCCGTCGCAGATCGCGGCCTCATCTGCGGCCTCGACGACCTTCGCCGAGTAGTCCTCGAGCTTTTCCACCATATCGGCGATGACTTCGGGGGAGCCGGGGGCATGTTCACCCTTGCGGATGTAGGCGCGGGGGATGTCGCGCACGGGACGCCCCTCTTGTGAACGAGAGATAGCGTCACGTGCCCGGGCGAGAATCGCGCTCTTCGCGTCGATCGTCATCGCTGCTGCTCCTCATCATTCGTGCGTGTCGTCATGCCGGAGCCGCTCGCCAGGGGAATGCCACGTGCGGGGGCATCCGTTCTCGGGGCGGAGGCGTTAGAGTCGGGGTGCGTCCGCTTCCACCACTGTCGGAATGTCTCCTTCGGGGTGACGGGGATGTCGCGGGCACTCGTCCACAAGGAGGCGGGGAAGGGCAGTGCGTCGATGCGTCCCTTCTTGCCGCCCAACAGGCGCGTCGTCTTCGCTGCCTGAGTCGTTGCCTTCCACAGCGTCGGCTTCGACATCACCGGGGCGGAGGCATTCATCGCCAGGTCCCACACGTCCGGGATGAGGTTCTTCTTCACATCGATGCTGCGTGCGCGCAGGTGGATGAGAATCGTCGGGATGTCGATTTTCACCGGACACACATCGGCGCACGCACCGCACAGGGAGGACGCGTAGGGGAGCGTGTGAACGGGGTCGTGCTCGCCGAGTCCCTGTGTGAGCTGGGGCGTGAGGATCGCGCCGATCGGACCGGGGTAGACCGAGCCGTAGGCGTGACCCGAGGTGTGCTGGTACACCGGGCAGATATTCATGCACGAGCCGCAGCGGATGCAGGCGAGGGCCTGACGCCCGATCGGATCGCACAGCGTCTTCGTGCGCCCATTGTCCATGAGAACGAGGTGGAACTCCTGGGGCCCGTCGCCGGGCGTGACACCGGTCCACATGGACGTGTAGGGGTTCATGCGTTCGCCCGTCGCCGAGCGGGGCAGGAGCTGGGAGAAGATTTCGACGTCCTGGAAGCGGGGGACGAGCTTCTCAATGCCCATGAGGGTGATGAGAGTGTCGGGGAGGGTGAGGCACATGCGGCCATTGCCCTCGGATTCGAAGATCGAGACGGTTCCGGTTTCTGCGATGCCCATATTCGTCCCCGACACGGCGACCTTCGCGTGGAGGAACTTGCGCCGCAGGTGGGCGCGGGCCGCTGCGGTGAGCTCCTGGGGATTATCAGAGAGGTCATCGGGGGCGTCGTCCATGCGGTCGAGGAAGATGCCGCGCACTTCGGAGCGGTTTCGGTGGATCGCGGGGACGACGATGTGGCTGGGCATATCGTCTGCGAGTTGGACGATCATTTCAGCGAGGTCCGTTTCGTGGGCGTAGATGCCCTCTTCTTTGAGGAACTCGTTGAGGTTCGTCTCCTGGGTGGCCATCGACTTGATCTTCACGACGTCGTCAACGCCCTTCGACTTGATGATGTCGGCGATGATGCGGTTCGCTTCGTGGGCATCACGCGCCCAGTGGACGATGCCGCCCCGGGCGGTGACATTCGCCTCGAATTGCTCGAGGAGTTCGGGCATCCGCGAAGCGACCTCGAACTTCACCGCTTCAGCCGCGTCACGCAGGTCCTGCCAGTCGGGCATCTCGGCGACGCGCATGGCCCGCTTGCCGCGGATTGTGCGAGTCGCGTGCCCGAGGTTGCGGCGCATCTGCGTATTGGCGAGGGTCTTGCTGGCCCCCTCGGGAAATGTGGTGCCCCAGCGCAGGGTATCTTCAGGGATGTCGACCGTGGTGCGCCATCCACCGGTGTGCGCATCGGGAACATCGGGCATGCCGATGAATGTCGTACTCATTTGGCCACCACCTGGGAGTGCTTGGGTGCGAAGGAGATATTGCCGATGAAGGGGGATTCCTTGGTCGAGGCGAGAATCTCAGCGAGGTGCATGATACGCACGCCGGAGCGCAGCCTCGACAGACCCCCGCCGATGTGCATGAGGCACGAGTAATCGCCCGTGCACAGTACTTCTGCGCGCGTCGACATGACGTTGGTTACCTTATCGGCGAGCATTGCCGTCGACGTGTCGGAGTTCTTCAGGGAGAAGGTGCCGCCGAAACCGCAGCAGACCTCCGCATCGGGCAAGTCGATGAGGGTGAGCCCCTCGACGGCTTTGAGGAGGCGGTAGGGGCGGTCACCGACCCGTGCGATACGCATCGAGTGGCAGGTGGGGTGGTAGGTGACGGTGTGCGGGAAGTACGCTCCGATGTCCTCGAGTCCGAGGACATCGGTCAGGAGCTCGGTGAGGTCGTAGGTGTGAGCGGCGACCTGTTTGACGCGCGTGGCGAGCGCTGTGTCCCCCACGTGGTTGGCGACGAGCTCCTGCTCATGACGGGCCGCGCCTGTGCACGATCCAGAGGGGACGACGATCGCATCCCACTCGCCGTCGAGTACCGGCTCGAAGGTCTTCACGTGGTTGCGGGTGATTTCCGCAGCCTGTTTGAAGTAGCCGGTATTGGCGTGCATCTGGCCGCAGCACACCTGTCCCTCAGGGAAGACGACTTCATGGCCGAGTCTCTCCAGGAGTTTCACAGTCGCCTGGGCTGCTTGCGGGAACATGGCATCCGCAAGACATGTTGCGAAGAGGGCTATACGCACAAGTGGTCCTTTCCGGTCGCACAACGTCGTCGAGAACGGGGAACACGGATAGAGTACGACTGGGCCCGAAGTCCTGAAAGAGAATGGAGTGTCCTGCTCCGCGTCACTGTCTTCAACTGTTGAAAGACGGGGGAAAACTAGAGGCGTCCGCAGAATGAACGCCTTAGGGAAGGGGACGATTCTCGAAGGCCCGTCGAGTGCTTTACGCAACAGACGCATTCGGTTATCTGGGACGAATGGCACAGTGCTCGGAGTGGGGAGCAGTGGGGGAGGAGCGGATAATTGATGGCATGACGCTCCCTACGATCATCGCGCTCATCGCCGTTGTCGGCGCCGCACTGCTCCACCTGTTCATCTTCTGGCTCGAAGCATTTGCCTGGGAGGGGCCGACTGCCCGGAAGATATTCGGCGGCACCGCCGAAGAGGCCAGGGCGCACGCCTTCTATGCCTTCAACCAGGGCTTCTACAATCTCTTCCTCGCAATCGGCGCCGCAATCGGTGCGGTACTCGTCGCAGTGTCACGGGGAGTCGGCACGATCGGGACCGTCGGTACGACGCTTGCTCTGTTCTCTACCGCCTCCATGCTCTGCGCAGCCCTCGTTTTATTCGCCGCCTCCCCGGCGCACCGGTCGGCTGCCGTGAAACAGGGTGCGCTCCCCCTCATCGGCGTCATCCTGCTCATCTGGACCCTCATTGCGTGAGTGCCCGCAGTCCGCATTGTGTACGGCGGGGCGCATCATCGGCCCCGTCCTCGTACAGTTGGCCTATGCGCAATGTGCGACTCGAGCTTATGCGCCGCGACGGGGCCTGAAAGGGGCCGGATCCTCGTCGCGGCTCACGTCATGTCCGGCCCGCATCGGACCATGACCCAAGGACATTGACCAGTGAAGACCACAGGCAGCGTACCCGCCCCCACAACCTCTGGGATGCCGATCCGCAAATACCGGCCTTTCCTCGACACCAATCCTGTCTCGCTGCCCGATCGCGTCTGGCCGACGAAGCGGATCACGAAAGCGCCCCGCTGGATGTCAACCGACCTGCGCGACGGAAACCAGGCGCTTATCGAACCGATGGACTCCGTGCGCAAGCGCCGCATGTTCGACCTGCTCGTCTCCCTCGGATACAAGGAGATCGAGATCGGCTTCCCCGCCGCATCGCAAACGGACTTCGATTTCGTCCGCTCCCTCATTGATGACGGCGCCGTACCCGAGGACGTCACCATCTCCGTTCTCACTCAGTCTCGCCCGGAGATCATTGAGCGCACTCTTGAGGCTCTCATCGGCTTCCCCCGCGCAACCGTCCACCTCTACAACGCCACGGCGCCCGTGTTTCGAGACATCGTTTTCGGCAACGACATGGCGCAGACCGTGGAACTCGCCGTGTCGGGAACGCGGGAGGTCATCGCGCAGGCGGAGAAGCGCCTCGACGACGACACGATTTTCGGCTTCGAATACTCTCCGGAGATCTTCGTCGATACTGAACCGGAGTTCGCACTCGAAATCTGTGAGGCGGTCATGGACGTGTGGCAGCCCGAGGACGACAGGGAGATCATCCTCAACCTGCCGGCGACCGTTGAACGCGCCACAGCGAATGTCTACGCGGACCAAATCGAGTACATGTCGCGCAATCTGTCCAGACGCGAACACATCGCCATCTCCGTCCACCCCCACAATGATCGTGGCACGGGTATCGCGGCGGCGGAGCTTGCAATGCTCGCCGGAGCCGACCGCATCGAGGGATGCCTTCTCGGGCAGGGTGAGCGCACCGGCAATGTCGACCTGGTGACGCTCGGGCTCAACCTCTTCTCGCAGGGCATTGACCCGGGCATCGACTTCTCTAATGTCGACGCAATCCGTCAGACCATCGAGTACTGCACGCAGATGCCGACGTCACCCAGAGCGCCCTACGTGGGCGACCTCGTTTACACCTCCTTTTCCGGCTCCCACCAAGATGCCATTAAGAAGGGTTTTTCCGCGCGCAAAAAGAAGGTCGAAGAGGCCGGCGGAGATGAGAACGCCGTCATCTGGGAACTGCCCTACTTACCCATCGACCCGCATGATGTCGGACGCTCCTACGAGGCCGTCGTTCGCGTCAACTCTCAGTCGGGCAAGGGCGGCGTCGCCTACATCATGTCGACGACCCACAATCTCGAACTGCCCAGACGCCTACAGATCGAGTTCTCTCGCATCGTCCAGCGCCACACGGACTCCTTCGGCGGAGAAATCGATGCGGATCAGCTGTGGGCGATCTTCGCAGACGAATACCTGCCGACCTCATCGGCGAAGGGCCTGACACCGTGGGGCCGCTTCGAACTCGGGTCGTCGCGAGTGTCGACATCCGACGATGAGCGCGTCGAACTGCATGCGATGCTTCGCGACAATGGCGCCCCGGTGGAAGTGTCAGCGACGGGCTCTGGCCCGATCGACGCCTTCGTGTCGGCTCTGCACCAATTCGACCTCGATGTGCGCGTCCTCGACTACTCCGAGCATGCGATGAGTCAGGGCCGGGACGCCCTAGCGGCGTCCTATGTCGAGGCGGCCGTCGACGGGCAGATCGTGTGGGGCGTCGGCATCGACTCCTCGATCACCCGCGCCACGTACAAAGCCGTCATCTCGGCGGTGAACCGGGCACTGCGCTAGTCTCACCGATAGCCCCGCCGCCCGGCGGGGGCCGTCGGGTCACCGGAGAAGCAGAAGATGGCACAGCGCAAGGGCCGACGGCCAGACGGGCCGCAGCGCACGGGCAATGAACCGAGCAAATGGGCGCCGAACGAGGACGGGAGCGTCGATGCGCCCGCCGAGCCGACTTCGGTCGAATCGGCTGTGGAGCCCGTATTGCGTGACCGGCGCTATCCCTACGGGAATGGGGGACTTGAGGCCTTAACCCTCACACCCGCTTTCGACGAGTTGCCGACGAGCAGCGACTACCCGGGATTCGCCGGGGCCGTGGCGGACGAGCAGGCGGAGTCCGCAGAAGAACCGGCTCGAGAACGCAAGGCGGTCTCCCGTAAGAAGCGTTCGAAACACGAACACGGCACCACCACAGCGAGGGCCGGTGGTGGGAAGCACCAACGGACTCTCGCAACTCTGGTGCCCTTCGGCGACGACATGTATCTCGAGGCGGGCAACAACGGAACCTGGTCCTTCGTCGAAGTGACTGACCTTTTGATACCGCCGAGCGGCACCTGGTCGACGGCTTCTGTCATGTCGATCGTCCTGGGTCGGGTGCTACTCCGCTGGGCGGTTGGACTCCTCTTCATGCTCATCGGCGTCGCCATGATCGTCGCGGGAGATGACGTCTTCACGAATAGCGGCGAATACGGCGGGAAGACCATGGGACTCGCGCTCCTCATCGGTTCCGGGTACCTCGTGATGGCCTCGGCCTTCAATCCTCGGATGCGCTCGATCCGCAGGGGCAAAGCCCAACCCGAACAGGTGCGCGACTCCCTTATCCGATCACGGCGCCAGCTCATGGTCGGGATGATCCTCATCATCGTCGCCTCCTTCACGGTGCTCGGCTCAGCCTTCTTCTACCTGGTATCCGCCCACCGGAGCTTCCTTCCGGCGCTCGGTGTAGCGGGATTGCTCCTGCCTGCCGTGGTATTCGTTGTCACGCGGATGGGAATCGTCCATCCGCACGTCGAGTCGGCGGATGGACTCGCGCCCCCGGACGATGCAGGGGCGCGCAGGCCGAGCCGCGCACGCTTGGCTGATCTCTCATCCATTGCGAGATGGAGGCTCGTGCCCTCCCGGGCCAGAGGGGAGACGGTGTGGACCGATATCGCTCACGGGAGCGGAGTATTCGAGGAGGCCGCGCTCGTCAAGGAGAGAACTCTTCACTCTCATCACAGTGGTTGAGATGATTCTCCCCGTGACAGTGCTCGTTGCGACGGCGGTCGTCTTCAGCCCTCTCGGTCTCATATACGAGGCGGGCAGAGGCGGGACCTTTGTACGCGTCGCATTGTCCCTGCCTTCATGGGTAATGTTTTCGGCTTTTCTTTTCGGGCGTCGCCTCGCCCTCGTGCCGATGCACACCGATGCGCCCGTTGAGCAACGACGTCCGAAGCCCCCGTCTTGGACGGTTGTCCCCGCACTGGCGGTTCTTGTCCTGACAGTTCTGGCGACCGTCGCTTTGGGGGACCAGACTCTCTCAACCGCGCCGACCCACGCCATTGGTGCCTGGCTGCTCCTATTCGCTGCCCCCGTGCCTGCATTCGTCACGTGGAACTTCGCGGCGCGCCTGTATTGGCTGCGCACGAGAGGCTAGCCGGGCTGCGTTGAGAAGAGATCCAAGGATCGGCGGACCTAGCCGTGGAGGATACGTGGCGATCCGCTACCTCCCGAAGAGTGCCGTGAATACGTGGGCTCTGTTCTTCGTGCCCGCCATCCTTGCCATTAATATCCTCGAGGCCTGTATCCGCGATTTCCAGGTCGGGGCAATGGGTACGGACGGGCATGGTCGACGGTGTGTACATGGTGTCGGGCTCGTGGAACTACATGAACGGCATCGCCGCTCTGCTCATCTCCTGCACCATCCCCGCATTCTTCATCAAGAGGGGCGCCTGAGCCCGCTGCGGGCGCAGTGGTGCGACAATACGCGGGTGATAAGAACCTGCCGGGATGAAGCGGTCGTGCTGCGCACCCATAAGCTCGCAGAGGCGGACCGCATCATTTGGCTGCTCACGGCGGAGCACGGCATCGTTCGGGCAATCGCCAAGGGAGTGCGGCGCACGAACTCGAAGTTCGGATTCCACGTCGAACCCTTCAATGTGATCGACGTCCAGCTGCACGTTGGCAGAAGCCTCGACACGATCACCCAGGTGTCGCTCATCTCCTCACACGGCCAAGCGCTCGCCGCCGACTTCGATCTCTATGCGCGCGCATGCGTCATGGTGGAGACTGCCGAGAGACTAACATCTGACTCCGACGAAGGAGCCCACTCGCAGTACCTGCTCCTCGTGGGCGCGCTGCACGCCCTCGCCAATCATCGCCACGATCCGACCCTCACCGTGACGTCGTACATCCTGCGCGCCCTCGCCATCGCAGGCTGGGCGCCCTCATGCTTCGACTGCGCTGTCTGCGGCGCACCCGGCCCGCATAGGGCCTTCTCCATCTCCGAGGGCGGCGTCGTCTGCGATGAGTGTCGTCGTGCGGGAGCCGCCGCACCCGCTCAGGCGACGATGACACTCATGGGCGATTTGCTCTCGGGGGATTGGGCGGGAGCAGATACCAGCGATGACTATGCGCGGCAGGAGGCGGCAGGCCTGGTTTCCGCTTACGCTCAATGGCACTTGGAACGGCGCATCAAGTCGCTCCGAGTACTCGAAAGGAGCAGACGATGAGTGATGTACTCACCCCGATGGATCGCGCCGGCGCGGACCCCTTCGCGCCGCTCGCCGGACCCGGCCAATGGCATGAGCCCGCGCCGGTGTTCGCCAAGGGGGAGGTCCCCGCCCACGTCGCCCTCGTCATGGATGGCAATGGCAGGTGGGCGAACTCGCGGGGATTGGCGCGCACAGAGGGCCACAGGGCCGGTGAATACGCTCTCATGGACACGATCGCGGGCGCCATCGACGCAGGCGTGCGCTACCTGTCCGTCTACACATTCTCCACGGAGAATTGGAAGCGCAGCCCTCAAGAGGTTCGTTTCATCATGTCCTATGCGACGGACGTTCTCGCCCGGCGAACCGGCCAACTCAAGGAGTGGGGTGTTCACGTGCGATGGAGTGGGAGACAACCGCGCCTGTGGAAGTCCGTCATCACAGCATTGCAGCGGGCGGACGAGCAGACGCGGGACAACTCCACCCTCGATCTCATCATGTGCGTCAACTACGGGGGGCGCGCCGAGATCACCGACGCCGCACGGGATATCGCCCGGCGGGTATCCGAAGGCTCACTGCGAGCGGAAGGGGTGACCGAGAAGACCTTCGCCCGCCACCTCTATCTGCCTGACGTTCCTGACGTGGACCTCATGATCCGTACATCCGGCGAGCAGCGCATCTCGAACTATCTGCTGTGGCAGCTCGCCTACGCGGAGATGATGTTCGTCGATACCCCGTGGCCCGCTTTCGACCGCGAGGCGCTGTGGGATTGCCTGCTGCAATACGCCGGGCGCGAACGCCGATTCGGCGGAGCAATCGACGCAGTCCACAGGTAGCGGCGACTGGCTCAGTCCGAGGTGCGGATCCGTGCCGTCCGCTTCGATGATGCGCGCCTCCACCACAGGTAGCCGGTCGCGACAATCAGGAGGATACCGATCCCGAACCAGCCCCACGGCGAGCCCGCGACGGCGGTCACTGCCGCGATCCACACGGCAAGAAGCCCGAAGCCGTACATGAACGCCCACAACACGCATCCCGGCAGCATCGCGAGGGTATAGGTGCGCCACTTGAGACGCACCACTCCGGCGGCGGCATTGACCGCCGTCTGGACGCCGACGGTGAGGAAGCACAGGGGGATGATGACGAGTCCCCAGTGATCGAGGAGTGCAGCCCCTTTACGGGGGATTGGTCCATCGAACCAACGTGCGATGGAGCCGATGATTCCCGGGCGATCAGTGGCCCTCAGCGCACCCTTCGCCGTGAGGCGCCCCAACCAGTACGTCCCCTGTGCACGGAAGAAGACGACGAAGAAGAGGAAGATGATGAGCAGCGGGCCCTGTTGCGCCCAGGTGGGAATCACGAATCGCTACCTGCACATTTCTTACATAGTCCGAACAACTCCATCGAGTGTTCCACATCTGTGAATCCATGTGAAGAGGCGACGTCGGATACCCACGATTCGATGTCGTTTTTGGCGATCTCCTCGGCGTGCCCGCAGTTGCGGCATACGAGGTGGTGGTGGTGGGTCTTCGACTTGCACAGGCGGTAGAGGGATTCGCCGTCCCCATTGCGCAGCACGTCGACCTGAGAGTCTTCGGAGAGGGATTGAAGATTGCGGTACACAGTGGCCAGCCCCACGCGTTCTCCCTGCGTGTGGAGGTCTTCATAAATCTGCTGCGCACTGCGGAAGTCGACGACGCGGGATAGTTCGGCGAAGACCGCCTGGCGTTGTTTCGTCATACGTTGCATGGGGGTGCCTATTCCTTCATCCTTCAACAAAAGTGCAGATGAGGTGAGCATACTCAAGTGGCCTACTCGGTGGTAAGCCGTTCCGGATGTTCGACACGGGCAGCGGTGATCCGCATCCGCGAAGCCCGCCTGCGCCCTTCCCATATCCCCCGGATGACAAAGCCGATTGCGTAGACCGTGATCGCGAGGACGACGATGGTCGCACCGGGCGACAAATCGATGAAATAGGTCGCCGACAATCCGATCATGCAGATGATTGCCCCGATGACCATCGCCGCTGCCATCGTGGAGCGGAAGGACTTCGCAGCGAGTTGCGCGATGGCGACGGGGATGATCATGAGGGCGGAGACGAGGAGTGCCCCGACGACTCGCATCGCCACCGCGACGGTGAGCGCCGACAGGACTGCGATGACCATCGACAGCGCATTGACGGGAAGGCCCGTCGAACGGGCGAAGTCCTCGTCATTCGTGACCGAGAAGAGCGCGGGAGCGATGCCCACGCCGACGAGGAGGATGAGTGCGGATAGCACGGAGATCGTGATGATGTCGGTCCAGCTGACGGTGGCGATCGACCCGAAGAGATAGCTGTTGAGTTGCGCGGAAGTGCCGCCCGCTATCCCGATGAGGAGGACGCCGCCAGCGATGCCGCCGTAGAACAGCATGGCGAGCGCCACGTCCGCAGAGGTGCGCCCCGATTGGCGTATCAATTCGATGGTCACGGCGCCCAGGAGGGAGACGATCATTGCTCCGGGTACGGCCCATGCGTCGTGCGGGCTCGCATTCGCGAAGGTGCCGGCGAGCCAGCCGAGCGCGACGCCGGTCAAGGAGATGTGGCCGATGCCGTCTCCGAGCATTGCGAGTCTGCGGTGCACGAGGTACGTGCCCACGACCGGGGCGGACAGGCCTACGAGGAGGGCCGCAAGCAGCGAGCGCTGCATGAGGTTCGAAGAGACGAGGGAGAAGAGCCCGTCGAGGATCGTGGTCATTGTGCGCCTCTTAAGATGTCGTCGACGAGGGGAGGCGCCTGGCGGGTCGCAGGGGCGTGGTGGTGCCCGCTGACGTCCGAATGCTGCTCGTGATCGTCCTCGATATGCGGTGCGCCGTCGTAGGAGAGGTGACCGGAGGAGATGTGGAGCTCGCGGTCGAGGTGTGGGCCGAGTTCCCCGAGTTCGTGGAGGACGAGCAGGGTCGTCGTTCCCGAATCCTTCGCCTCGGCGAGGATATCGGCGAGACGTCGGCGCGAGGCGGCGTCAATCCCCGCCATGGGCTCATCCATGATGAGCAGATCGGGGGTGCGCACGAGCGCGCGCGCAATGAGGACCCGTTGGCGCTGCCCGCCCGACAGGATCGACATGGGCTCTTTCGCCCTGTGTGCGAGGCCGACGCGGGCGAGGGCGGCCATGGCACGGGAGCTGTCCGAGCGGGACGCCCACCATTTGTGCGGGCCGAGCAGCCCCGAGCGGACGACTTCGAGGGCACTGGAAGTGACGGCTCCCGAGGCGCTGATGCGCTGGGGCACATAGCCAATGCGCGACCAGGGCACCCGCGCCCGATCGGCGTTGTCGACGCCGAAGAGGCTGGCCGTGCCCCGAGTGATCGGCGCAGTGCCGAGGACCGCGTGGAGGAGGGTTGATTTTCCGGAGCCGTTGGCGCCCGTGAGGGCGACCGTCTGCCCTCTGGGGATATCGAGGGTGATGCCGTGAAGGATGAGGGTCGTATCCCAGGCGACGTGCAGATCATTCAAACGCACGACGGCAGCGGGTACCCCCACCCCAGGGGTACCCGCTGCCGAGTATTCGAGGGCGCTGCTCACTTGCAGTTCAGCGCCGTTCGCAATGCTGCGATGTTATCTCTCATGACTGCAGCGTAGTCCTTCTCAGGATCGACCTGGCTTTCGATCGGATCGAGGACGGCCGTGGTGATCCCCAGGTCGTCAGCGAGGGTCTTCTCGACTTTCGGATCGATGAGAGCCTCGGTGAAAATTGTTGTCAGTCCTTTAGCCTTGACGAGATCCGAGATTTCTTTGAGGCGCGCGGGAGAGGGAGAGGAGTCGGGGTCGAGGCCGGAGATCCCCACCTGTGTGAGGCCGGTGCGGTCTGCGAGATACCCGAAAGCAGCATGGGCGGTGACGAATGTTGTGTGTTCGCATGTCGCAGTACCGGAGACGAGTTCGGTCGACAGATCATCCATCGACTTCGCGACCACTGCGGCATTCGCGGTGTAGGTCTGCGCATTGGCAGGATCGGCTTTGGCGAGGGCCTGGCCGATAACGGTCGCCGCCTGTCCCATGCGTTTGGGGTCGAGCCAGAAGTGGGGGTCCGTCGCCATATCGTGGTGGTGGTCGGCACGCTCGTCCGATTCGGCGGCGTGGTCGTGCTTATCGGCGTGTTCATCCGTGTGTGCGCCCGACTGGGTCTCGTGGCCGTGGTCGTCCCCGTCTTCATGAGCGTCGTGCTGATGATTCCCGGCGTCATGCGCGTCAACGAGCTGGACCGCTGAGGAGACATCGATGACGGTCTTCGGAGAGTTCTGAGCGATGGCGTCGTCAACGGCCTTTTGGAAGCCGGCGAGGTAGACGACTGCGTCGGTCGTTCCCAGGGAGGCCACGGCGGAGGGGGAGAGTTCGAGATCGTGCGGTTCAGCGCCATCAGGGGTCAGAGAGGTGACTTCCACGAGGTCGGAGCCGATGGACTCGGTGAGGTATTTGAGGGGGTAGAACGAGGCTGCGACGTGGAGCACGCCGCCGGTCTGGGAGACCGACTGCTCCGGTGCGGCGCCCTGCGTGCAAGCGGCGAGAGCCAGGGTCGAAGTGGCGATGAGCGCAGGGAGGAGGGGTGACGTCTTCATGCGAACCATTCTCAAATAGTTGGGAGGCGATTGTCAATCCGTCGACGAACGTCAACTCTGATCATGGACGGGCCCCGTGGAGGCGCGAACCACGAGATCCGGCGTGTACACGTAGTCCACATGTTCCTGTGGTGCCTTCGTCGTGATGGAACTCATCAGCGACTGGACCGCGGCGGCGGTGATCGCCTGAACGGGCTGGTGGATCGTTGTGAGCGGGGGGGCGAGGTGGCTCATGAGCACCGAGTCGTCGAAGCCGACGACGGAGACGTCGCCGGGTACGGTCAGCCCCGTGAAGGAGATCGTCTGGATCGCCCCGAGCGCTTGGATGTCGGAACCGGCGATGATCGCGGTCGCCCCCGACGCGAGGAGTGCACGCGCCGCCGATGCCGCCGCCTCGTAGGTGTAGAACGTCTCGACGACAGTGGGGGCGGCGGTGGAATACTCGCTCATCATGACCGACCGGAAGGCGTCGGCCTTGCGGCGCGCCGGGACGAGGTGGGTCTGTCCCCCCAAGAGGGCGATGCGCGTATGCCCGAGGGCGCGCAGGTGGCTGACGGCGACGCGGATGCCGATGTCGTCCCCCGTCGAGAAATCCGGGGCGGCGATCTCAGGGCGGGCGCCGTTGATTGTGACGAACGGGACTGAGCGCCGGGTCAACTCGTGGTAGCGGCTGAGGTCCGCCTGATAGTCGGCATGGCGCCCCGAGATGAAGACGAGGCCGGAGACGCCGCGGTTGATGAATGCTGCGATGTGGGCGTCCTCCGAGGCTGTTCCCGGAGTCTGTGAGGCGATGTGCGCGACGCCGCCCGCATGCGAAATCTCCGTGTGGAACGCGTGCGCATAGGAGGCGAAAATGGGATTCGTCAACTCGGGAAGGATGATCCCGATGACCGGTTTGGCGTCGTGCATCTCGGGGGAAGGGCGCTCGTAGCCGAGCTGGTCGATCGCTGTGAGCACACGCAGCTTCGTCTCCTTCGACACCTGCCCGACGCCGTTGAACACCCGTGAAACAGTCGCGGTCGAGACGCCTGCGTGCGCCGCGATGTCGGCCATTCGTGTCCTGTGCGTTGACACCGAAACAACCTCCGAAGCATGTGGGAGATCAGACGCTCGCTGACGGTCACAAAGGTAACACTTTTTTGAAATCCTCTGAAACCCATTGCAGAAATTATCGGCAACCGTCTACAGTGACGGCAAGCCGATCGCCGATGACGGCGAACGGGTCCCCTCAACAACCAGGAGTTGAACATGCGACGTGGCATTGCAGCATTCGGCGCACTGACCCTCGCTGCCACCCTTGCAGCCTGCGGCGGCACCCAGAATGCCTCCACCAAGACAGAATCCAGCGCAACCGATACCGCCGTTGCGGATGCGGTCGGCACCTTGACAATCTGGGCGGACGACACCCGCTACTCCCAGATGCAGGACCTCGCCAAGGACTTTACCGCGGCGACCAAGATCGACCTCAATGTCGTCCAGAAGTCCGAAGCCGACATGAACGAGGAGTTCATCACCCAGGTGCCGACCGGCAACGGTCCTGACGTCATGATCACCGCACACGACCGCCTCGGCGGCCTCATCGCCAATGGCGTCGTCGGAACCGTCGACCTGGGTGCATCCAAGGGTCTGCTCTCCGAGTCCGCCGTTCAGGGCATCACCTACGGCGGCCAGACCTACGGCATGCCCTACGCCATCGAATCCGTTGCGCTCATTCGCAACAATGCCCTCACCACTGACACCCCGACGACCTTCGACGAGATGATCGCCTCGGGCAAAGCATCGGGCGCTGAGCGCCCATTCATCGTCCAGGCCGGCGAGAACGGCCAGCTCGACCCGTACCACATGTACGCCTTCCAGACCTCCTTCGGAGCACCCGTCTTCAAGCAGGAGGCGGACGGCTCCTACACCAAGGAACTCGCGCTCGGCGGCGACAACGGCACCAAGTTTGCGGAATGGCTCAAGGCTCAGGGGGATGCGGGCGTCCTTGACATGTCCGTCACCGCTGATATCGCCAAGCAGACCTTCCTCGACGGCAAAGCAGCCTACATGGTGACCGGCCCCTGGAATATCACCGCCTTCGAAGAAGCGGGCATGGATGTCGAAATCCTCCCGATCCCCTCCGCAGGCGGCCAGGAGGCTCAGCCCTTCGTCGGTGTCCAGGCGTTCTTCCCCTCCGCGAAGACTCAGAACCAGCTGCTCGTCAACGAGTTCATGAAGTACGTCGGCTCTGAAGAAGGCCAGCAGAAGCTCTACGAGCTCGGCGGCCGCGTCCCCGCGATGACCAAGGTCGCTGAAGCGATCGACAACCCGACCATCCGGGGCATCGCTGAGGTCGCCGGCAGAGGCGTCCCGATGCCCGCGATCCCCGAGATGGGCTCCGTGTGGGAGTTCTGGGGCGCCACCGAGGGCAATATCGTCACCGGTAAGGAGGCCCCCGCTGAAGGCTGGGCCACCATGGTGTCCAATATCGACAAGGCGATCAATAAGTGATCTGAGCCTGCATGTCGGCGTCCCGGGCGCATCCACACGCGTCCGGGACTCTGTACACCCGGGTCGTCATCAGGCGGACCGGTTCCGCAGCACCGCACGAACCCTCCTCGAAGATTGTTGAAGTGATCGTATGAGTCCCACATCCTCCGCCCAAGCGGATGAACAACCGACCTACCGTCCATCACACGCGCGAGACGTCACCCGACCCGGTTTCGTCATCAAGCTCGTGCTCATGATGCTCATCGACGCCCTCGGCATCTATGGCATCGTCACTGCCCTCCTCGTCCGCTCCTGGGTGAGCGTCGCCGTCCTGGCCGTCCTCCTCGTCGCGGTCAACTACGTGTACTTCTCAAAGCGGATGATCCCCGCCAAGTACCTCGTCCCCGGCATGGTCTTCCTCCTCATCTACCAAGTCTTCGTCATGGGATACACCGGATATGTGTCCATGACGAACTACGGACAGGGCCACAATTCGACGAAGTCCGACGCCATTGAGGCGATCCTCATGCAGAACCAGACGAGGGCGGAGGGAGCCGTCGACGTTCCCGTCGCCGTCCTCGACCGCGGACACGAACTCGCCCTCGCCATCGTCGACCCCGCTAGCGGCGACGTCCTCGTCGGCGATGGGGACACCCCTCTCGAAAAGGTGAAGGGCGCGAAAGCGACGTCGACCGCCATCACCGAGATACCCGGCGAGACGATCCTCGACTTCGCGGGGCTCGTCGCACGCCAGAGCGAAGTGGCCGCACTCGCGGTCCACATCTCAGACGATCCCAATGACGGCTTCTACGTGACCCCTGACGGATCACGCGGATACGCCGCAAAATCCATCCTCGTCTACGATGAGGCCGCCGACACGATGACGAACACCGAGACCGGCGTCGTCTACACCGCAGCGGAGGACAAGGGAGTCTTCGTCTCCGACGCGGGTGAGGAACTCGCCCCCGGCTGGCGCGTGTTCATCGGAGGGGCGAATTACGCCAATATTTTAACCAGTGCCGACCTCGCAGGCCCCTTCGTCAAAGCACTCGCGTGGTCCTTCGCCTTCGCGGTGCTCTCCGTTCTGACGACCTTCGTCTTCGGCCTCTTCCTCGCTCTCGTCTTCGCGGACACGCGCGTCAAGGGCCGCAGGATCTACCAGTCCCTGCTCATCCTGCCCTACGCCTTCCCGGCCTTCCTTGCGACTCTCGTGTGGCGGGGCATGCTCAACGAGGACTACGGCTTCCTCAACCAGGTGATCCTCGGCGGGGCGCAGATCCCATGGCTCACCGACGGATTCCTCGCGAAAATCGCAATCCTCGGAGTCAATCTGTGGCTCGGCTTCCCCTATATGTTCCTCGTGTGCATGGGGGCGCTCCAGTCGCTGCCGAGCGACTGTATGGAAGCGGCGAAGATCGACGGTGCGGGCCCGCTGCGCACCGTCTGGTCGGTGAAACTGCCACTGGTCCTCCAATCGACGGTTCCCCTACTCATCGCCTCCTTCGCGTTCAACTTCAACAACTTCTCCCTCATCTACATGCTGACGGGCGGAGGCCCCAACTATCCGGGCCTGTCGGTGCCCGTCGGTGAGACGGACATCCTCATCTCGATGGTGTACAAGATCGCGTTCGCGGGGGGTAGGCCCGACTACGGCCTCGCATCCGCCATGTCGATCGTCATCTTCATCGTCGTCGGCGTCATCGCATGGCTCGGCTTCCGTCAGACCAAGGCATTGGAGGAACTGTGATGTCTGCTCCTGCAACGAATAAGAAAGCGAAGCTCCACACCTCCCTCACCGGGTGGCGGTGGATCGCTGAGGTCGGTTGGCGCCATGTCGTCGGCGTCCTCGTCATCATCTACTGCGTGATCCCCCTCGCGTACGTGTTGTCGGTGTCGCTCGTGCCCAATGCGACGCTCACCGGGTCGAATCAGCTGTTCCGCACTGTCTCGTTCGACAACTACACGTCGCTCGCCGATACCCCGTACTGGAGTTGGATCGTCAACTCCCTCATCGTCTCGTCCATCACCGCGATCGGTACGGTCCTCATGGGAGCGGCGGCGGCCTACGCCTTCAGCCGCTACCGCTTCAAGGGGCGGCGGGGAACCCTCACCTTCCTCCTCCTTGTCCAGATGTTCCCGCAGATGCTCGCCTTCGTGGCGCTCTATCTGCTACTCTTGGGCATTCAGGACGTCTTCCCGATCATCGGGCTCAACTCGAAGCTTGGCCTGGTCGCCGTCTACCTGGGTGGCGCCCTCGGGTCGAATACCTTCCTCCTGTACGGCTTCTTCAACTCGATCCCCCGCGAACTCGACGAGGCTGCGGAGATCGACGGATGCTCCCACGCCCAGACCTTCTGGACGATCATCATGCCGCTAGTGCTGCCCGTCCTCGCCGTCGTCTCCCTGCTGAGTTTCATCTCCAGCTTCGGCGACTTCGTCATCGCGAAGGTGGTCCTTCAGCAGCCCGAGCAATTCACCCTCGCGGTGGGCATGTACAACTGGGTCGCTGACGCGAGAACCGCGCCGTGGGGCGTATTCGCCGCAGGAGCGGTCGTCGCGGCGGTCCCGGTCATCGCCCTGTTCCAGTATTTGCAGAAGTACATCGTGTCCGGCTTGACGGCGGGCGCCGTCAAGGGTTGAGCTCCACAGACCTGGCTGTGGTGATCGGGTGGGCGGGTGCGCATGGCGCGCCCGCCCACCGCGATATTCACTCGCCTTTCATCACGGGTGGTCGTCACCGCTGAAAGGAATTCGGGAGAGACTTGAAACACTGGCGGATTCGACGAGTATCTCTATGGACGATGCAGTCGGACGAGTCGTTGCGGCGTGCACGTTCGCAGGCGTCGGTGTCGAACTGAAGCGAGTGGTGTCGGACGGCGTGTAGCCGCACATCGTTGCGCGCCAACTGCTCACTCGCTACGGAGTTAGTTGCCTTTTATGAGGGCGGTCTTCTGAGACTCTGCGAACTGGCCAGCGCTGGGCGCATATGCACAGACAGTCGCAGGTCGCCGAGCAGCAGGGTCGCGAGGGCGTCATTGCCGGTTTCCGTGACAATTCCCACCACTGTTCCAGCGCCTGCAGATCGATGCAGTGCTGCTGTGTTCGGTACGGCGTAGTTGAATAGGCCGCCTGACGTTCGCGGCCGGAGATAGGAGTACTGAGACAGCCAGTATTCCCAACGAGGAGTTGTTCCGGGAACAGCGTTTGAAGCGCCCCAGGTTTTGTTCCGCGGTTGTTGTGAGAGGATTTCGCATGCCAAGGAACTATCCGAGAGAGTTTCAGGATCGGGCTGTGCGCCTTGTGGAGGATCGTCTTCGGGATGATCCTGGAGCGTCTGAGACGAGCGTGATCGCTGATACCGCGATGAAGCTGGGGACATCGAGGGAATCTCTTCGGCGCTGGGTGGTCCAATCCCGAGTGGATTCTGGAACGCGCCCGGGAGTGTCAACGTCGGAGAGTGAAGAGATTCGCCGGCTGCGCAAGGAGAACGCGGAGCTGCGGCGCACGAATGAGATCTTGAAGTTGGCGTCGGCTTTTTTCGCATCGGAACTCGACCCCCAACGTCGGAAATGATCGCCTTCATCGACGCTTATCGTGATCGTTTTTCTGTCGAGTTCATCTGTCAGACGTTGAACCGTGAACGCGCCGGCGGGTTCCTGTCCTCGCGGGGCTACCGGGCGGCGAAAACTCGGCCCCCGTCGGTACGCTCGCTCAATGATGCCGTCCTCATCGGGGAGATCGCCACGATTTTCGAGGCGAACTACAGGGTGTATGGGGTGCGCAAGATGTGGCATGCCCTCAAACGCTCCGGTTGGAGTGTCGGACGCGAGCAGGTCGCCCGGCTCATGCGGACGGCGGGGATTTGTGGTGTTCGCAGAGGCCGGACCCCCATCACCACCCGCAAGGGCAGGCAGGCAGACACGCGCCCAGATCTGGTCGAACGCCAGTTCACGGCTGATCGGCCCAACCAACTGTGGGTCGCCGACATGACCTACGTTCGAACGAAGGTCGGGTTCGTGTACACGGCCTTCGTCACCGACGTGTTCTCCCGCAAGATCGTCGGCTGGTCGACACGCTCGTCCATGAAGACCGAAGCGTTACCGCTCGAAGCTCTCGATCAAGCGATCGCGCAGGCTCGGGGCAACCTGGAAGGGCTCGTGCATCACAGTGACCACGGCTCCCAGTACGTCTCGATTGTCTACAACGACACGCTCACGGGCCTGGGGATCAAGGCGTCGACGGGGACCGTGGGGGATTCCTACGACAATGCGCTCGCCGAGACCGTCAACGGCTTGTACAAGACCGAGCTCATCTACACCGGGCAGTGGGAGTCCCTGGCCGAGGTGGAATTTGCGACCTTGTCGTGGGTGCACTGGTGGAACACCGCTCGCCTCCATCAGGCACTGGGCTACCAGACGCCCGAAGAGGTCATCCACACCTACAATCAACGCCGGACACCAACACCGGTGACCACCCACTAAAAGAAGCGGAACAAAACCTGGGGCGCTTCAGTCCGGGTCGGAGAAGTCTTCGATCGTCCTCGTGCGAGCCGCAGCATCGCGGCGGGTGCGTGAGAAGAGGCGCCCGTCAACGCTGATCGTCTTCGAATCGTCGCCTTCGTAGGTGATGTCGATCGTGTGCTCGTCGGCGTCGACATTGCGTGTCAGGCGGCCTGCTGCGTCGTAGGAGGCGCGCATGGTGTTGCCCAGGGGGTCGGTGACGGATGTGCACCGGTCCATCGCGTCGAAGGTTTGGCGGGTCACTCCCCCCATGGGGTCGATGACGGTGGTGGCGCGGCCGTTGGCGTCGTAGCCGAAAGAGGTGACCCCGCCGGTGCCGCCCGTCACGCCGGTGAGCTGGTCGGCCTCGTCGTAGCGGAAGCGACGCAGCCCCCACTGGGGGTCCTTTGTCTGAGTGATGCGCCGGGCCTTGTCGTACTCCCACCGCCATGTTCCCGCACCCGGCTGGTGATGGGCGGTGACGCGCCCGCACTGGTCGTACCGGAACCACTCGCGATCGGCGGTGGGCCAGATGCGTTCGACCACTCGCGAGTCCTCGTCATAGACCAGAGCGGTCCGGAACCCCAGAGCGTTGGTGATACCTGCCAGGCGCCCACACTCGTCGTAGTCGTAACGCACCGACGCCCCTGTGGGCCTGCGCACTCGCGTGGGACGCCCCGCCGCATCACGCTCCACCGTCGTGCGCCCGCCTCCGGCATCCACGTATTCGATCGGCCTGCCCGCACGGTCGTAGACGACGCTCACCGTCGACCCATCCGGTAACACGGTGGCTACGTGTCGGCCCCACCGGTCCATGCGCGCCACGCTCGTCGAACGCAGGTCACCAACCTCAACCTCACCAGCAGCTGAGTCGTGGTGGTAGGTGGTGTGTCGGCCAACGGGGTCCGCGATTTGCGTCAAGCGGCCCACCTGGTCGTAGGCGCGGGTCCACACCCCACCGCTGGGATCCACCGTCTGAGTCAGGCGGCTCATCGCGTCATGGGTGAACTCCCACACGGCGCCGTCAGGAAGCCTCACCCGCGACACGTTACCCAGGTCGTCGAACTCCTGGGTGACCCTACGGCCCAGCGGATCCACCGTCGCCGACAGTTCGCCCTGGGGGCCGAACTCCACAGTTGTGCGCGCCCCCAACGGGTTGACAATCGCGCGTAGGCGCCCGCCCGCAGAGTACTCGTACGCCCACCTGCCTCCGTCCGGATCCACGCGCGCGACCACCTGGTCAGCCTCGTCGTACTCAAAGCAGGTCCTAGCCCCCAACGGCGTCACGGTCTGCACGGGCCGCCCATACTCATCGCGCACGACGCGAGTGACATTGCCCGCCCCGTCCGTCGAGGCGATCAAGTCACCGTGGCGGTCGTACTCGAAGGACACTCGCACGCCCGTCGGGTCAGTGGCCTCCACCAACAAGCCAGCGTCCCACACCATGCGGGTAATCCCGCCCTCGCCATCAACGATCTCACTGGGCTGACACTGGTCGGCCTCGTACGACACGGTGGTCCGCGACACCTCACGACCATTTTCCACCGACACGGTCGAGGTCAAACGATCCAACTCGTCATACGACAAGCGGGTCATGGCGCCGCTGGGCAGCATCTCGGTGACCATTCGGCCACGCTCATCGAACTCGCGCACGGTGCGACGCCCTTGGGCGTCGAGGGCCATCACCTGGTTGCCCCACCTGTCCCACGACAGCCTCGTCGTGTTCCCATCAGTGTCAGTGTCAGTGACAGCGACGAGGCGACCACGCTCATCAGCCACCCACGTGTTCGACCGCGACCCATCCGCATCCGAGATGGCGCTCACACGCCCCGGCAGGTACGCGAACCGTGTCAGGCGCCCAAACGGCGACAACTGAGTGACCACGCGGCCTTCACTGTCATAAGTGTTGCGGGCCTCGACCACACCATCGGCATCAATGACCGCGCAGATCAACCCCTGCTCGCCCCACTCATAGCGCCGCGTCCCAGCCGGACCACCAGCAGCCACGAGGCGGCCATCCTCGTACGCGTACTCAATGCGGCGCCCATCATCAGAGCACACCGCGCAAATCAGGTCCCCATCCCACTCGACATTAATCCGACGACCACGCACGTGACGAATATGCGCCAAGCGGCCGCCCTCATAATCGAAAAAGATCGTCGCGCCCTCACTCAGAGTGAACGAGGTCGGCTGCCCACCGGGAGTGAACTCCCAACGCGCACCCGCATTGTTCACCACCACAAACCCTGCGCCGCCACTTTCCAGCCAGTAGTTCTCATGCTCGGCGCGACCAAAACCCTCACCCACGCGCGGGAAGAAAACCTCACGACCATCCACCTGCGTCCACGTCGCGCCCTCGTCCGACACTCGCACACACGAATCAGCGAAAGAAGACCAGCCGGGGCCGTGCCCACCCACCTTCACACCGAGCGAGGAGTACGAACGCGCCCACCCCAGCAGACTGCTCGCCCCCCAAAAAACGCAGATCCTCCTCGTTCTCCACGAAATTGCCGGTAGCAGTGTTGACCGGATCATTGGAATACCCCGAGGTCGGCGGGCTGCCAATAGCCTGCACCGTCGGCACCTCAAGCTCTTGACGCTGCTCAGACACCCCCTAGCCGCCACACTCGCCGCAATCGCCGAGTTTGCGACCGTCGACACAACCCCGGCCCCGCCTGCCGCCTCAAAAGCTGAGGCAACAGCATCCAACCGAACACAGTCAGCGTCATTGGACGTGATGTACGTCCCGAAAGCGGTGATCACGCCCCCCGCATCCACGCTGCCCCACTTGCACTTCGAAGCGAAATCCTCAAGCAGTCCCCACAGGGTGGAAGGCGTGTTGCGGATCAGGTCGTTCGCGCCGCGCTCGTCCGAAGTAAAAGATCGAAGATCATCAGGCAGAGCAGAACTCACATCTTCGCCGCTACTGCCTTCAAAAGGCTTGCGAGCCTCCTGTGCCGGAGGATCATACATCTTGTGTATTTGCGGGATCGGGTCCGCCCTGGGCGGCGCCGCATCACCATGGAACAAATGGAAGACATCGATCGTCTCCCCAAACTTCTCCCACCCCAAACGCGCATCCCGCTGACGCTTCCACTCCCTGGCCGCGTCAATACGCGCCTGTTCGGCCCGTGCGTCAGCCTCCAAATCACGCACACCCTGGGCGACGTTGCGCAAGGATCCCGCCAGCAACACGGCATCCCGATTCGCGGTCTCCACGTTATACGCCCACAACCTGGCGTAATAGCCAGCGAAATGCGCACCATACGTGGTCTTGCGCGAACTCCTCCGCCCGACCTGCCCCTCGACCTCACCAGCAGCCGCATCAAGCTTCGCCGCCAAATCCGCGCTCACACCAAAATCCCACACCACATCCACAGAAGCATTCAGATCATCCAAAGAGTGAACGCCCACAAAAGCCCCCAACACTCAGACACACATAACCACACACGATCATATCCACCCACACCACGACGAGACCGTGAAGGAGGACACCCCTCCCCGTCGGTAAGGCGCACGAGCATCGATACGAAGTCCGAACCCCACCAAAGCCCACGGGTACAGGCGGGATGCAAGGCTGAGTGCAATCTTCGATAGGATCAGGGGGTCGATGCCGCCCCTGCCAGGTGCGGCCATTATGTGCAAGGAGCATCAAGTGGCACAGGGCCCTTCTCGCCTCGAGTCCGTCATCAGTCTCGCGAAGCGCCGCGGTTTCGTTTTCCCCTGCGGTGACATTTACGGCGGCACCCGCTCAGCATGGGACTACGGTCCGCTCGGCGTCGAACTCAAGGAGAACATCAAGAAGCAGTGGTGGCAGTACATGGTCCGAGGACGCGAAGACGTCGTCGGCTTGGACTCCTCGGTCATCCTGCCGCGTGAAACCTGGGTCGCCTCCGGCCATGTCAAAGCCTTCACCGATCCCCTCGTCGAATCGCTGCACACCCACAAGCGCTACCGCGCCGATGAACTCATCGAGGCCTATGCTGAGCGTAAGGGCCTCGACCCGGATACCGTGACCCTCGACCAGGTGCCCGATCCCGTTACCGGTCAGCCCGGCGCGTGGACCGAGCCTCGCTCCTTCTCTGGCCTCCTCAAGACATTCCTCGGTCCCGTCGATGACGAGGCCGGCCTGCACTACCTGCGCCCCGAAACCGCGCAGGGCATCTTCATCAACTACGCGAATGTCGCCGCCGCTTCGCGTAAGAAGCCGCCGTTCGGCATCGGTCAGATCGGCAAGTCCTTCCGCAACGAGATCACGCCGGGCAACTTCATCTTCCGGACCCGCGAGTTCGAGCAGATGGAGCTTGAGTTCTTCTGCGCGCCCGGCACGGATGAGGAATGGCACCAGTACTGGATCGACTACCGCCGCGACTGGTACGTCGGGCTCGGCATCGATCCTGATAACCTGCGTTTCTACGAGCACCCGCAAGAAAAGCTGTCCCACTACTCCAAGCGCACCGTGGACATCGAGTACCGCTTCGGATTCCAGGGCGGCGAGTGGGGTGAACTCGAGGGCATCGCGAACCGCACCGACTTCGACCTGTCCACCCACTCGGAGCATTCGGGCGCCAAACTCGACTATTTCGACCAGGCCACGGGGGAGCGCTGGACCCCCTACGTCATCGAGCCCTCCGCAGGTCTGACCCGGTCGCTCATGGCGTTCCTCATTGAGGCCTACCACGAGGACGAGGCGCCGAACACGAAGGGCGGCGTCGACAAGCGCACGGTTCTCACGCTCGACCCGCGCCTGTCCCCGGTCAAGGTTGCCGTATTCCCGCTGTCGCGCAAGGAGCAGCTGACGGGACCGGCGAAGGAGCTCGCTCAAGAGCTGCGCGGCATCTGGAACGTCGAATACGACGACGCCGGAGCAGTCGGACGGCGCTACCGCCGTCAGGATGAGATCGGCACCCCCTACTGCGTCACCTACGATTTCGATTCCGTTGAAGATCAGGCCGTCACAGTGCGCGATCGCGACACGATGACTCAGGAGCGCATCCCGCTCGCTGAGGTCAAGACCTGGCTGATCGAGCATCTCGGAGCCTGCTAAGTGGTGTCCGAGTCACTCGCGCACGGCCCGGTTTCCCCGTTGGAGATCGGGCCGCTGCGCGTCTGGTCTCCCGTCGTCCTCGCGCCGATGGCGGGAGTCACCGACGCGCCCTTCCGCAGATTGTGCCGTGAACTCGGCGAAAAGGGACTGCCGTCATGGCTGCGCCCCGGCGACCCCGACTGCCGGGTCGAACCGGTCGCGGGTATCGACGCCCTCGCCGGGCTCTACGTCATGGAGATGGTGACATCGCGCGCCCTCGTGGAGGGCAATGCGCGGACCCTCGACATGGTGCGCCCCGACCCCGCCGAGAGAGTCCGCTCCGTTCAGCTCTACGGCGTCGACCCTCAGACGATGGCGAGGGCGACGAGTATCCTCATCGACCGCGGGCTCGCCGACCACATCGACCTCAACTTCGGTTGCCCGGTCCCCAAAGTGACCCGCAAGGGCGGGGGAGCGGCACTGCCGTGGAAGAAGGACCTCTTCGACGACCTCATCCACGCGGTCGTCTCCGCCGCCGATCACGCGGGCAGGACGGTCGGGCGCGATGTCCCCGTCACCATCAAGATGCGCATCGGCATCGACGACGACCATGTCACCTACCTCGACGCCGCCCGGACGGCCGAGCGACGCGGCGTCGCCGCGATCGCGCTGCACGCGCGCACACAGACCCAGCACTACTCGGGGACCGCCCGGTGGGAGGCCATCGCCCGCCTCAAAGAGGAGGCGACGGTACCGGTCCTGGGCAATGGGGACGTGTTCAGCGGCGCGGATGGAGCCGCCATGATGAACCAGACCGGCTGTGACGCCGTCGTCGTCGGACGGGGCTGCCAGGGGCGCCCCTGGCTTTTCACCGACCTCGTGTCGACCCTGATGGGAGGCCCGGATTTCGCCGACCCGCCGCTTCGCGACATCGTCGCCATCATCGAGAAGCACGCGAGGTGGGTTGTCGTAGACCAGGGGGATGAGGCTCGTGCGATGCGTGAGATGCGCAAACACATCGGCTGGTATCTGCGAGGGTTCGCTGTCGGCGGGCCCACCCGCCACGCCCTGTCCATGGTGTCGAGCCTCGCCGAGCTGTCCGACATGCTCGCGGGTCTCGACCTCGATCAGCCCTACCCGCAGGCGGCCACCGGCAAACGCGGCCGCGCAGGCGGGGAGAAGACCCCGCATCTGCCCGACGGCTGGCTCTGCTCGGATGTCCTCACCGATGCCGAGCGGGACCTGCTCCGCCTCGCCGAAAACGGAGCGAATGGAGGATGAGATGAATCGAATCGTTCGAATCGGCCGGAGCGACCGGCGCGGGGAGTGCACTCTGGACGGGCCGACGCGCATCATCGCGCCCATCATGGGTCGAACGCCGCAGGCGCTCGCAGATGAGATCGCCGCGCTCGACGCGCACCCGCTCGACCTCGTCGAATGGCGCATCGACCCACTCCTCGGTGCCCTGGAGGATCTCGCCACAGCTGCCACCGCCATTGAATCGGCGTGGGAACAGGCCGTGTCACAGTCGCCGGTTCCCGTCCTCGCGACGATCCGCACCAGTGCCGAGGGCGGAAACGCTGATGTGGAGGACGGCGACTACGTCCGCCTCGTCGCCCTCCTCGCGCGCTTCGCGGACGCCGTCGACGTGGAGATCGCGAGGACGGGTGCCCGCGCCCTCATCCTTCGTGCCCACGAGGCCGGGGCCGCAGTGGTCGCTTCCTTCCACGATTTCAACGAGACTCCGCCCGATGATGCGCTCGGCGCCCTCTACACGGATATGGCCGACGCGGGAGCCGATGTTCTCAAAGTCGCATGCCGCGTCACCACCGCGGAGGAGGCGGTGCAAGTCCTTAGCGCGCAGATCGCCGCGCACCGCGCCCACCACCGCCCCGTCATCGGCATCGGCATGGGCGACGCAGGGACGCTCACCCGCATCGGCGGGTCCGTTCTCTTCTCAGCCGCCACTTTCGCAACCATCGGCGCATCCTCGGCACCCGGGCAGTTCACCGTCGAGGAGACGAGGACGATCCTCGACCTCGTTGAGCGGGGACTGAGGGGCGACTGAAAGGGGACAGCCTTCTTCGGCGATCAGCCTGACGACACCGCGCCGCGTCGTCGCGGCACAGGAGCGTTGGACGTGAGTGAGGGCTCGAAGAGAAGATCAGCAGTGGCAGCGTCGGTGACGAAGTGATCGACCACCCCTGACAGGAGAGCCGCGCGGATCGCCGGGACCTTTTCTGCGCCCCACGCGATGGCGACAACATTGTTTATTTCGCGCAGCCTGTCGAAGGGGACGGCGATGAGTCGTTGACAGAAACCGAGATCGATGTGTTGGCCCCTCGCATTGATGTGGTGGGCGCCGATATGACCGACGGCGCCCGAGCGGAGGAGTTCATTGTGCTCGTCGGCGCTGACGTAGTTGTTGAAGATCGCACCGTCTGTGGTGGCAGTCGTCGCTCCGATTCCCGTGATGAGGACATCGGCGTGCGACGCCATTGCCAAGGAAGTGGCGACCCTCCCCTCGCGGTGCAGTGCCTGGGCCATCTGCTGACTTGAGACGACCAGCGGCGCGGGGAGGGTGTGGTAGGGCGCTCCGAGGGAGGAGGCGAATTGTTGGCAGATCTCGTGCGAGTCGATGAGGTGGTTGTCGTGTGCGATGACCCCGAGTGCTTGGACGACGGTCATATTCGGACGCCGCCTGCGCGGCAGCGATTGGGCGACTTCGGCAACGGTACGGCCATTGGTGACGGCGAGGACGGAGTCGTCGTCGAGGAGTTCTTCGAGTAGATCTGCGCCCAGACGGGTGACTTCGCGGATGGAGACGGTCGGGTCGGAGAGGGATACGCGGGCACTGGTCAATCCGAATGCGGATACGAGAGTGTTTTCGAGCTCAATCGCCCTTTCGAGGGGGTGGCCGACGGTGAAGGTGATGACGCCTTCGTCTGCGTGCTGCTCATGATCGTCGAGGACGTGGGGTGCGCCGTCGTAGCTGATGTGTCCCGATCCGATGTGGAGCTCTCGGTCCAGGAGGGGGCCGAGTTCGCCGAGCTCGTGGAGGACGACGAGGATCGTGGTTGTGGCGTTTTTCGATTCTGAGACGATCTGGGCGAGTCTTTCCCTGGAGGCCTGGTCGATTCCGGCCATCGGCTCGTCCATGATGAGAAGCTCTGGATCTCGTACGAGAGCCCGGGCGATGAGGACTCGCTGAGCTTGGCCTCCTGAGAGGATCGCAAGTGGGTCCTTCGCTCGGTGCGCGAGGCCGACCCTTTTGAGTGCGGCCATCGCTTTGTCCTTGTCTCCAGGAGAGTTCCACCATTTGCGGCGGCCGAGCAGTCCGGACATGACGACTTCGAGGGAGCTGGCCGAAATGGGGCCTCCGAGGCTGATGCGCTGGGGCACGTAGCCGATGCGCTTCCACGGGATGGCTCGCGAATCCTGGTTGTCCACGCCGAAGAGGCGGACCGAGCCTCGAGTGATGGGGGCGGTTGCGAGCAGAGCGTGCAGGAGGGTGGATTTTCCCGAACCATTCGCTCCGGTGAGGGCGACCGTCTGGCCTCTGGGGATGCTCAATGAGATGCCGTGCAGGACTAGGTGGGTGTCCCAGGCGACGTGGAGATCGTGAATATCGACGATGTCAGCGGGTGCCCCCAAGGCTGGGGCACCCGCCGGTGCTGTGAGTGAATTGTTCGTCACTTGCAGTGCAGGGCCTTGCGAAGTGCGGTGATGTTGTTGCGCATGGCTGCCGCGTAATCCTCGTTCGGGTTCACTTGGCTCTCAATCGGGTCGAGGACGGCGGTTTCGATTCCGAGGTCTTTTGCGAGGGTTTCTGCGACCTTCGGGTCGATGAGGGCCTCGGTGAAGATGGTGGAGACGCCCTGGGCTTTCACGAGTTCGGAGATCTCTTGCAGGCGAGCGGGGGAGGGGGAGGAATCAGGGTCGAGGCCGGAGATTCCCACTTGGGTCAGGCCTGTGCGGTCGGCGAGGTAGCCGAAGGCGGCGTGAGCGGTGACGAAGGTTGTGTGTTCGCAGGTCGCGGTGCCGGAGACGAGTTCGGTTCCGAGGTCTTTCATCGAGTGCGCGACATTCGCGGCGTTCGAGGTGTAGGTCTGTGCGTTCTTCGGGTCGGCGTCGGCGAGGGCTTGTCCGATCAGGGTGGCGGCCTGGCTCATGCGCTCCGGGTCGAGCCAGAAGTGCGGGTCGGTCGACATGTCGTGGTCGTGATCGTGGTCGTGATCGGCCTTGTGATCGTGGTCGTGGTCGGCCTCGTGATCGTGATCTGCATCGTGGTCGTGATCATTGACGTGGTTCCCCGAGTCGGAGACCTTGACGAGTTGAACAGCCGGCGCAACATCAATGACGGTCTTAGGGGCGTTGTGCTCGACGGCCTCGTCGACGGCACTCTGGAAGCCCTTGAGGTAGACGACGGCATCGGCTTTGCCGAGCTGATCGACGCTGGCGGGGGAGAGTTCGAGATCGTGCGGCTCGGCACCGTCTGGGGTGAGTGAGGTGACGGAGGTGAGCTCGCCGCCGATCTGTTCAGTCAGGTACTTGAGCGGGTAGAAGGAGGCCATCACTTTGAGTTGGCCGCCGGTCTGCGCCGTTGAATCGGAGGGGGTGGAAGCTGTGGGCTGAGAGCATGCGGTGAGGGAGGCTGCGGCGAGGGCGGCCGTGGCGAGCGCGAGGGAGCGTCTGATATTCATGCCACCAGTTTCTTATTAATGGGAATCGTTGTCAAAAGGCGAGGGGTGTTGCATTGCTCTCGCTGATCAACTGTTCATTCAAGGAATTTCCTGCTCAAGCTTTGGGAAGGGGCGAAGACGCGGGAACTTGAGACTGAGGCGCGAACGGGACGAGGGCGAGGCCGGAGCCGAGGAGGAGAACTCAGGGGCAAATGCTACGGAAAGTAGCGAAAATTCGGGCTGATGTCAGCCAGAGTTGCTTGTTTCGCAAGCACTGTTTGACGAACATTGCCGACGATGACTCATCCGACTATGACGAATCTGACCAGGACGAAGGAGAAGAACAATGAGCCTCGAAGCGCGAATCAAGAATCTGAGGAAGCAGTCCGGCATGTCGCAGGAGAGCATGGGCGAAAGGATCGGCGTCTCCAGACAGGCCATTACGAAATGGGAGAACGGCACGGGCGTGCCCGACGTGTCCAACCTGATCGCCATCGCCGAGCTGTTCCAGGTGTCCCTCGATGAGCTGCTCTCCGGAGAAAAGCGTGAGAGGAAGCAGAGCGACTACCTTTTCGAGAGCAGAACCGAGTACGACCTCGATGGTGTGAAGGACTTCGATATCAACCTGGGCGGAGCCCATACGGTGACGATGAGCTCCTACGAGGGGGAGAAGGTCCAGGTGTCGCTCCTGTCGAACGTCCTGCGGGGCATTCAAGAGGACTACAAGGTCAAAATCGACGACAACAAGAGGGGCATCGATATTGACCTCGTGCGTCTCAAAGGTGCGAGCGAGGCTCAGGCGAAGGAGGGGCTCACGATCCAGATCCTCATCCCGCAGAAATATGCCGGGAACATTGAGCTAGCCGTGAACGCGGGAAAAGTCCAGGTCAATGGAATCGACAGCGACAAGGTTGAGCTGGGAGGCAAAATCTCCGAAATCGTTGTGCAGGACAACAGGGGAGTGTTCGAGATTGATTCGAATCTGGACATGATCGTGCGAGTCATGTCGCACGAGGGAGGCATCGAGATTAACCAGGTCTCCGCCACCTCGCGCATTCTCCTTCCCTCCGGCTACGGGTTCAGGGCCGTGCGCAAAGGCATCGCGACGTCGATCTCCTATGAATGTGACGGCAAGCCCGCCGATAACTTCTCGAAGGATGATGCCGAGAACTACATCGAGTTCAACGGGATCACAAGTGAACTGGTCATCGACATGCCGAGCCTCGCATCAGCCGCGCTCCAGTAGTGATGGCACCCAGCGAGTCCATGTGCCTTTGCGCTTGCATGCACATGGACTCGCTGGCTTCTCACCATGCGTGGGGATGCCGAGCACCCCGCTGCCTTCCCTTCTCTTGGGTATTCCTTTCCCCCAGTGAAGGTGTCGCCGCGATGCGCTCGTAGGCCCGGCGGAGCCACGGGTGTTCCTTTCCCGAGTGGATGTGTCTGCTGTTGTGAGAGTGGAGGCGATTGCTCTGGGAGGTGAGCCCAAGCGGACAGCGGGAATGACTCCATCGAAGACGCTCAGGGGTGAGGGGGCGGAGAAGAAGATGGAGATTGAGAACAATGGGAACGACGGACTGTCCAGCGGGGGCGCACCCATTCGCACCCCATGCGATTCGTACCGAATGGCTCGGGACGGCAGTGATCGACGCACGTACATTCGTTGCAAGGAGGTGCGAGATGAGCATCATGGAGAACTTCAATCAGACGGTGGGCCACATTGACGAGAACTTGCTCGAGGGCACGGATGATGCGGAGATACGCCGCCTATCGGGGTACTCCCGCGCGATGTTCGCCAGAGTCTTCTCCATCTTCACGGGGATGACGCTGTCGGAGTACATCCGTGGGCGCAAACTCACCGAGGCCGCATTCGAACTGCGCTCGTCTGACAGGCGGGTCATCGACGTGGCACTGCAGTACGGTTTCGGCTCGCCGGATTCTTTTTCCGCAGCATTCAAGGACTTCCACGGCTGCACCCCCTCCGAGGTCAAGGACGGAAAGCCCTTCCGGGTCATGTCCAAACTACGGCTGACACTCAGCGTCACAGGAGGAGATGAAATGAGAGTGAGCATCCAGAAGAAGCCTGCCTTCGTGGTGGCCGGGCTCATGCGAGAGTCCATCGAGAACTCTCAGTGCCCCGCTACTTGGCAGGCACTTCATGCGGCTTGGGACGAGGGGACACTCTGTGCGCTCGGAAGTGGACAGTGTTTTGGGATGTGCTTCGACGTCGAGGACCCGGGAACGATCAACTACCTAGCGGGCTATGACGCCTCGGATGGCCAGGCGGCGCGAGAGCTGGGGCTTGACGTCGTCGAAGTCCCTGAGAACGAGTACGCGATCGTCAGGCTTGAGGGCCCGGTCCCCGAGTGCATCCACCGAGGATGGAGGTACGTGATGGAATCGTTCCTTCCCGAGCACGGGTATCGCCACTCGGGCGCTCCGGACTTTGAGGCCTACGGCCCCGGGGACATGCGTGCGACCGACTATGAGATGGAGCTGTGGGTACCCATCGAGAAAATGTAGGGGGTGGCAGCACTCCGGAATAGTGCGGGGCTACTGGCTCCTGTGGAGCGAAATCGAGCGTCGGTTTTGAGTACTCTCTCCTTCGTTCACCACAGTCCGGGCGCAACAGATTCCACGAACGAGGGCGCACCACCTGCGCCAGATGGAAACTCCACCACAATCAGCGTCGGCTCATGTCGTTCAAGGCTCCCTGCGGCTTGTGGCCGCTCCGAACATTTTCAGGGGCTAATGGGGCTGTGAGTGCGCTGCGAACGCGGCATCCGGCCACCTGAAGAGGTCCCTCAACAATGGGCTCAAGGCACCCCTCTTCGCCTCGGCTCGCATCAATCCACGACACCCCGATTCCTATTCCTTGGCCGTCGTCTCATCCTTCAGGGGGAGTAGAGGGTGTCTGCTCCTGCTCACTGAGGAGGGGGCGAGAGTGTTGTGGGAGTCGAGTGCTCGCGTGGACGTAAACGAAGGGTTGTGCTCCGTGAATGAGAAGAGGGTGAGCTTGGGCGGAGGGCTCGGGTGTGTGAGGGGTGAGTGCACGCCGCCGGGCAGTCTCGCAGGTGTCAGCGTGGGGGTGTGGGTGCGGTCGATCGCAGCCTGCGTGTAGGGCGGGAGAGTGGGCGCATGGAGTCTCATTGGCATATGGCTGCAGTGGTTCACAGGGCCATAGAGGCGAGACGACAGATTCGAGGAGCATTCTATTCGGACTGTATTCAGTCAATTCAGACATGTTGGCGCCGTCTTCCTGCTAGTATGGCACTGTTGGAAGGACGGTGTCGTGGTGAGAGTCTTAGATTTCGTCAGCGCTAGGGGTGCCATTCAGAGGCTTGAGGGTCTCTCATCCGCCAACTCAAAGGCCCTAGGGGTCGTCGTCGGCATGCTCGACGCGGAAGGTCGTGTCCTGGTTTCTGAGCTGTTTGAGATGCTCTACCCCTATGAAGACAAGACTGCGAACCGGAATCGGAATCTCAACCGTCTCATGATGGCTGTGAACAAGGTTGCCGAAGAGCAGGGGCTGGCCTTCAGTATGTGCATCACTCCTAGCAAGCGCGGAGGAGCTAGCTCTCGATGGGTGTGGTTCGAGGGGCCTGAGTTGGAGAGTCCCCAATTTGATGCGGACGTCCTGAGGGCGATTCCTGAGGACCAACTCGCAGAGCAGCGGGCTGTTGAGAGTGGGGTGCCGACGGTCGTGCTGCTGACATTCAATCCGAATGAAACTCGGGCAGTATGGAAAGAGTTCAGGGGTAGCGAGAAAGAACCGGACCGTCGCGTGGTCCGTGGAGAACGGAGCTACTATCACCTCGCTGACATCAGCGGAATGCGAATCATTCACGCGATCTCGGGACAAACGACTGGGGAAGCGCAGTACTCAGCCATAGAGGCGGTACAGAATTGGAACCCGACTGAGGTCTACGCTGTGGGGATTGCCTTTGGTGTTGAGCCTGGGGAGCAACAAATCGGTGATGTTCTCGTGAGTGAAGCGATCCTCAACTATATGCATGTCCGGGTCGAGCCCAACGGCCATGATACGCAACGAGGATTTCCCAGGCCCGCATCAGACGTTCTTCTGTCAAGGGTGCGGGAGCTGGAGCATGCTCGCAGGGGACAGGAGGGGTGGCCGAGAATTCATCAAGGCCTCGTGCTGAGTGGCGATGCCCTGGTAGACAATAAGGAATATCGGGATGAGCTCAGGGCGAGACATGTAAGGATTGTTGGCGGAGAAATGGAGGGCTCCGGCATCGAGCGAGCATGTCGGGAAAAAACTCGCTGGTTGCTGGTTAAAGGGATCTGCGACTGGGCGGAAGAGAAGAATAATCCGCATAAGGAACGAGACCAGAAAATTGCAGCCGAGCAAGCTGCAAAGGTTGTTCATGCCATCATTGAAAGAGGGACAACCGATTTACCGGCGCGCCGCCCTGTGAATTTAAGTCCGAGTGTCGCCACAATGGGAGATTTTGATCCCGTCTTCGCGGGCGGTGGTTTCATTGAAGATCCTCGAGCGATGCCTGTGAGTTTGGACAAGTGGGAATCGACTCCCATTGATGAATCCGGACGGCCAATTCTGGAAGCCCTGCTCGAATGGGTGTCAGATCCGAAGGGGGAACAGTTCTTCGCTCTACTTGGCGAGTACGGCATGGGAAAAACGGTGACCTCCCAACGTCTTGCCAAAGAGCTGGAGAAACGACGAGAAAATGATCCGACCCTTCCCATCCCCCTCTACTTCGATCTTAAGAAGATCGTCAGAGCAGACGAAGCTTCCTCGCTGAGAGCGACCGTGGAAGTTTGTATGCGCGATGGCTGGCTCCCCAAGGAGTCGAAGCACTACACTTGGGATCGATTTGTCGCATGGTTGAGCGACTCGCCTTGTCTGGTGATTTTCGATGGGCTCGATGAATTGCTGGTCAAGTTCAATGAAAGGACGGGACTGGCTTTCACGCAGCAGCTCCTCGGCGTAATCGACGTTGTGCCTTCAGAACTGAGATCGCAAACCAAAGTCATGCTCACCTGTCGGACGCAGTACTTCCCTACTCTCAGGGCTCAGCAGAATCACTTTCTTCTGCGGAACAGGACCGACCTTACTGCGCAGAGTTATCGGGCAATGACTTTGTTGCCGCTGACTGAAAAACAGGTGCGAAAGTACCTGGAAGCCGCAGTTCCATCTATCCCGGTTGATGTGGTGATGGAAACCATTAGAAATGTCCACAATCTTAGCGAGCTCTCGGAGCGGCCGTACACGCTCAAACTCATTTCGAAACAGATTCCAGAACTCGAGGATAGGCGTGCTTCTGGAGAGGCAGTATCGGGAGTCACCCTCTACGAACTGATGACAGAGGAATGGCTTGATCGTGATGACCTGAAGCACTACATTTCGCGCGAACATAAGCCGCTCTTGGTGATGGCTCTAGCCGCACACTTGTGGCGCTCTGGGACGAGTCTGCTCCCGGTCTCAGAGCTGCACGACTGGTTCCATGAATGGGTGGCCAGCGAAGCTCGGTTCCAGAGACGCTATTCAAACGCCGACCTTGAACGTCTCGAAGAGGATCTCAGAACCGCCACTTTTCTCAGTCGTGAAGATGCGCCTAGTGCCGGCTTCAGATTCGCCCACACCTCCCTGTTTGAGTATTTCCTCGCCCGGCACCTCGCCGAGAGTGTAAAGCGGAATGCGTGTGAAGGCTGGAGGATTCCCGTGCCCAGCCGTGAGACGCTCACCTTCCTCGGTGAACTGTTCCAAACAGAGTATTCCGATGCCCTTCAACACCTCACGCGTTGGCGGACCAGCTATCGGCCACAGGTGAGTGAGCTTCTCCTTGCCTACGCCCTTCACGCTCATCGACAGGGGCTCCCAATGCCCCTTCTGCGGGGGATCAAACTTGATGGCGCTCAGCTCGATGAGATTGTGATTCAGGGAAGCGCCAGTAGGCAACTCGACCTCACGAGCTCCAGCTTCGTGGGCTGTTCCCTAAGGCGAGCCGTCTTTCAGGAGGTGAATCTGAACCACGCTGACTTCACGGATGCTCGTTTGACCCAGGCGACCTTCACCAACACCCGCAGTAAAGGCGCGTTGTGGCCGTCGGGGCATTCAGGGGCCACGTGGGCATCTATGGAGAAGGAAATGAAGAGTGTGCATCAACACGGGCAGATCATCCTCCCAGCGCTCGGCTCTGGAGAGCTGGCCTTATCGGCTGATGGTTCGCGTGTGGCAGCCGGGGGGTGGGATGGGTCTGTTCGTGTGTGGGATGTGGATTCTGGCGAAACTGTGAGTGTGCTGAGTGTGCTGGAGGGCCATACGTCCCGCGTCGTCTCGGTCGCGTGGTCGGCTGATGGTTCTCGTGTGGTCGCCGGGGGGTGGGATGGGTCTGTTCGTGTGTGGGATGTGGATTCTGGCGAGACTGTGAGTGTGCTGGAGGGCCATACTGCAGCCGTCGTCTCGGTCGCGTGGTCGGCTGTTGGTTCGCGTGTGGTCACCGGGGGGTGGGATGGGTCTGTTCGTGTGTGGGATGTGGATTCTGGCGAGACTGTGAGTGTGCTGGAGGGCCATACTGCAGCCGTCGGATCGGTCGCGTGGTCGGCTGTTGGTTCGCGTGTGGTAGCCGGGGGGGAGGATGGGTCTGTTCGTGTGTGGGATGTGGATTCTGGCGAGACTGTGAGTGTGCTGGAGGGCCATACATCCCAGGTCGAATCGGTCGCGTGGTCGGCTGTTGGTTCGCGTGTGGTCGCCGGGGCGTGGGATGGGTCTGTTCGTGTGTGGGATGTGGATTCTGGCGAAACTGTGAGTGTGCTGAGTGTGCTGGAGGGGCAGACATCCCCCGTCGTCTCACTTGCTGTGTCGGCTGATGGTTCTCGTGTGGCAGCCGGGGGGAAGGATGGGTCTGTTCGTGTGTGGGATGTGGATTCTGGCGAGACTGTGAGTGTGCTGGAGGGCCACACGTCCCCCGTCGGATCGGTCGCGTGGTCGGCTGATGGTTCGCGTGTGGTCGCCGGGGGGTGGGATGGGTCTGTTCGTGTGTGGGATGTGGATTCTGGCGAGACTGTGAGTGTGCTGGAGGGCCATACTGCAGCCGTCGTCTCGGTCGCGGGGTCGCTTGATGGTTCGCGTGTGGTAGCCGGGGGATGGGATGGGTCTGTTCGTGTGTGGGATGTGGATTCTGGCGAGACTGTGAGTGTGCTGGAGGGCCATACTGCAGCCGTCGGATCGGTCGCGGGGTCGGTTGATGGTTCGCGTGTGGTAGCCGGGGGGTGGGATGGGTCTGTTCGTGTGTGGGACGCAAAGAATAGGAAGCTGCTGAGGACGGCCGTTCAGACGCGGAGTGAGCCAGGGTATCCGGCTGGCTTCGCCTCATGGCGTCCAGGCCTTCCCATGATCGACGTGGTCGAAGGGGGCGCATGGCGTAGGCTGTGGATTCTCAATGAAAACAGTCGCGTGAGCCGCCCCGTCATTCCCAGTGTGTCCCACGAGCCTCCTGTGAACTGAGTGCCCCTGAGACTTCTGGTGCAGTGATCATCCACGCACTCTCAGCCTCACCGAATTACGGAGCCGGGATGCGGGGCTCTTTCTAATCTTCGATAGGATCAGGAGGTCAATGCCGCCCCTGCCAGGTGCGGCCATTATGTGCAAGGAGCATCAAGTGGCACAGGGCCCCTCTCGCCTCGAGTCCGTCATCAGCCTCGCGAAGCGCCGCGGCTTCGTCTTCCCCTGCGGAGAGATCTACGGAGGCACCCGCTCAGCATGGGACTACGGCCCGCTCGGCGTCGAACTGAAAGAGAACATCAAGAAGCAGTGGTGGCAGTACATGGTCCGAGGACGCGAAGACGTCGTCGGCTTGGACTCCTCAGTCATCCTCCCGCGTGAAACCTGGGTCGCCTCCGGCCACGTCAAAGCCTTCACCGACCCCCTTGTCGAATCGCTGCACACCCACAAGCGCTACCGCGCCGACCAACTCATTGAAGAGTATGCGGAGCGCAAGGGCCTTGATCCCGACACCGTCACCCTCGACATGGTGCCCGACCCGGTGACCGGCCAGCCCGGCGCCTGGACCGAGCCTCGCTCCTTCTCTGGCCTGCTCAAAACCTATCTCGGCCCCGTTGATGACGAAGCGGGCCTGCACTATCTGCGCCCCGAGACCGCGCAGGGCATCTTCGTGAACTACGGGAACGTCGCTGCCGCCTCACGCAAGAAGCCGCCCTTCGGCATCGGCCAGATCGGCAAGTCCTTCCGCAACGAGATCACGCCCGGCAACTTCATCTTCCGCACCCGCGAATTCGAGCAGATGGAACTCGAGTTCTTCTGCGCCCCCGGCACGGATGAGGAATGGCACCAGTACTGGATCGACTACCGCCGCGACTGGTACGTCGGGCTCGGCATCGATCCTGATAACCTGCGTTTCTACGAGCACCCCCAAGAGAAGCTCTCGCACTATTCGAAGCGCACCGTCGACATCGAATACCGTTTCGGTTTCCAGGGCAGCGAGTGGGGCGAGCTTGAAGGCATCGCCAACCGTACCGACTTCGACCTTTCCACTCACTCCGAGCACTCCGGATCGAAGCTCGACTACTTCGATCAGCAAAGCGGCGAACGCTGGACCCCCTACGTCATCGAACCTTCTGCGGGCCTGACCCGTTCCCTCATGGCTTTCCTCATCGAGGCCTACCACGAGGACGAGGCTCCCAACACGAAGGGCGGAGTCGACAAGCGCGTCGTCCTCAAACTCGATCCGCGCCTCTCACCCGTCAAGGTCGCCGTCTTCCCGCTCTCGCGCAAGGAACAGCTCACGGGGCCCGCGAAGGAGCTCGCCGCGCAGCTCCGTCAGATCTGGAACGTCGAATACGACGATGCCGGAGCTGTTGGCCGCCGCTACCGCCGCCAGGACGAAATCGGCACCCCGTACTGTGTGACCTACGACTTCGATTCCGTCGAGGACCAGGCGGTGACCGTGCGCGACCGCGACACCATGGCTCAAGAGCGCATCCCGCTCGCCGAAGTCAAGAGCTGGCTCATCGACAAGCTCGGCGCCTGCTAAGTGGCCTTGGAATCACCCGCGCACGGTCCGGTTTCCCCCTGGAGATCGGGCCGCTGCGCATATGGTCTCCCGTCGTCCTCGCACCGATGGCGGGAGTGACCGATGCGCCCTTCCGCAGACTCTGCCGAGAACTCGGCGAAAAGGGGCTCCCACCCCGCCTCGCCCCGGGCGACCCGGCCTGTGAGCGTGAAGCGACCCCCGGCGTTGACGCCCTCGCGGGCCTATACGTCATGGAGATGGTGACCTCGCGCGCCCTCGTCGAAGGGAACCGCCGCACCCTCGACATGGTCCGTCCAGATCCTTCGGAGAGAGTCCGCTCGATCCAGCTCTACGGCGTGGATCCGGTGACAATGGCGAAGGCGACCGAGATCCTTATCGACTGTGAGCTCGTCGATCACCTTGACCTCAACTTCGGGTGTCCAGTTCCCAAAGTGACCCGCAAGGGCGGGGGAGCGGCCCTGCCGTGGAAGAAGGACCTCTTCGACGATCTCCTTCACGCGGTCGTCGCTGCCGCCGAAAGGGCGGGGAGCAGGACCGGCAAAGAGGTTCCCGTGACCGTGAAAATGCGCATCGGCATTGATGACGAGCACATCACCTACCTCGACGCCGCGCGCACGGCCGTCAATCGTGGAGTCGCGGCGGTTGCGCTCCACGCGCGCACCCAGACGCAGCACTACTCGGGGAGGGCTCGCTGGGAGACGATCGCCCGTCTCAAGGACACGATCCCCGTCCCGGTGCTCGGCAATGGTGATGTCTTCTCCGGCGCTGATGCACAGCAGATGATGCAAGAAACGGGGTGCGACGCGGTCGTCGTGGGCCGCGGATGCCAAGGACGGCCCTGGCTCTTCACAGACATCGTCTCAACCCTCAACGCTGGCCCCGTCTTCCACGATCCAGGGCTTGGCGAGATCGCTTCCATTATTGAAAAGCACGCGCGCTGGGTTGTCGAGGACCAGGGAGACGAGGGGCGGGCGATGCGTGAAATGCGCAAGCACCTCGGCTGGTACCTGCGCGGATTCTCCGTTGGCGGGACGACTCGGCATGCCCTCGCAATGGTGTCGACCCTCGAAGAGCTTCACGAACTCCTCCACGGCCTCGACCTCGACCAGGAGTTCCCGAAGGCTGGGCTGGGGCCGCGAGGGCGCGCAGGAGGGGAGAAGACGCCGCACCTTCCCGAAGGATGGCTCGACTCTCCTTTCCTTACTGACGCAGAGCGGGCGAATCTCCACCTTGCTGAAGATGGCGCGAACGGAGGATGAGAGACGTGGATTCCCATAATCCTCAGTACAGTGCGTTCCCACCTGGGGGAGGCGAGCACGACCTCTTTCCAGTCGGGGCAGGGGTGAATAGCGTCCTCCCGACCGGGGGAGGCGAGGGCGCTGCCCCTCGGGCTGAATCCGAGTGCAGTGCCTTCCCGCCCGGAGCAGGCAAGAACAGTGCATTCCTAGCCGGGGTAGAGGCGAATAGCGTCCTCCCGACCGGGGCAGGCATGAATAGCGCCGTGCGTTCGGATTCCGAGCAGATCGAGGTGAGGATCGGACGCGGCTCCTCGCCTCGTCCCGCTGTCGTGCTCGGCGGGCCGACTCGCATTATCACGCCCCTCATGGGAACGACTCCCGCACTCCTCAGCGCCGAAATCGAAGCTGTGGCCAGTCAAGCGGTCGACCTCGTCGAATGGAGAGTCGACCCGCTCCTCGCCGCACTCGAGCCCGCTTCTGACAGGCGCGCTGCCATCAATGAGGCCTGGGAAGAGGCGGTCTCACAGGCTCCCCTCCCCGTCCTCGCGACGATCCGCACAACAGCCGAGGGCGGTGCGGCAGAACTGAGCGCAAACGAGTACACCGAACTCGTGGCGCTGCTCGCAGGCCTCGCGGACGCGGTCGACGTGGAGATCGCCAGGGCCGAGTCTTGCGCCCTCATCCTTCGTGCCCACCAGGCCGGAGCCGCAGTTATCGCCTCCTTCCACGATTTCAACGAGACTCCGCCCGATGACACCCTCGCTGCCCTTTACGCGCAGATGGCCGAAGCGGGCGCCGATGTCCTCAAAGTCGCGTGCCGCGTCACCACTCCCGAGGATGCCCTGCGCGTCCTCGCCGCCCAGATCGGCGCCCACCGCGAGCACCGCCGTCCCATCATCGGCATCGGCATGGGAGAAGCGGGGGCGATCACGCGGATCGCAGGTGCCCCCCTCTTCTCAGCAGCCACTTTCGCTTCTGTCGGCGTCTCTTCGGCTCCCGGCCAGTTCACCGTCGAAGAGACGAGGAGTGGCCTCGACCTCGTGGAGAAGGGGAGGACACTCGAGGAGGAGAAGGCAGTCGATAGAGTGAGGGGCCGCTGAGAAGGGGATGCCAGCCGAGGAAGAAGAGACAGTCGACAAAGCGAGTGGCCGCTGAAAAGGAAGCCAGCCGAAGAGGAGAACCCAGTCGAAAAGCGGAGGACACACGGCTGAAAGAGCCAAAAGGCTGAGAGAGCCACGCGGATCACGGGCCCACCGCACGACCGAGAACCGGGGACAATAGCGATTCATGAGCTAAGGCCGAGCGCGCTCGAACAGATCGACTCGCATCCGCTGAGCTGACACCACAAGAGCCTCATCGCCCTCGTCATCGTTTTGAACATCTCCGAGTTCTTCGACATGTTCTTCATCGGCTTCGTCGTCTCTTCGCTGTCCAAGCCCTGGAACCTCTCCGGCACTCAAACGGGCATCATCCTCGCCTGTTCGGGGCTCGGAACCCTTATCGGCGCCATCGGAGCGCTCATCGTCGCCTTCTCCGCAAGGACGGGGAGTCCGGCTCGTGGATGGTCTTCTTCGCGGGCATCCTTATCGCAATGGCATTTGGCGATGGCGCCTTCGGGATCCTCAACGCTTTCGGTGGTGAACAATTCCCCAATGAGGCGCGCGGCACTGGCCTCGGCTTGGGCTACGGCATTGGCGCGAGCGCGAAGATCATCGGCCCGCTCATCATGGGGGTCATGATCGGCGGCAGTGCCCTCCAACAGGAGGTCACGCTTCGCGCGGTTTTCCCGGCCTTCATCCTCTTCGCAGCTCTGCTCTTCGTCGGTGGGATCTTCTACCTCTTTGCGAAAGAGACGAAAGGGGCTTTGCTCGAAGAGATTTGAGCGCCTGTGTTCGAGGCAGAGCGAGCGGCGCGTGCTCGAGACGAGGACGGGGCGCGGAAGACATGCGCTTGTGGTGCGCTGTCACTTGCCATCATGGCATCACGTGCCTTCAGGTCGTCACTCGTCCTGAGGGCGTCACGTGCCCTGATGCCGCCACCAGCCTTCATGGCGCCACCTGCCCTAATACGGTGGGTGAGCTGAAGAGAACGAAGCCATCACCGCATCCTTAGAGGTCTCTCATTGAGGGCTTAACCGCCTTCCAATGATCCTTTGACACGCTTCTTTCATACCCGCCGCACCGGTATGAAGGAGGCGATCACCCATGGCGGCACCCCCGTTCCGCGTCGCCTTATACAGCCACGACTCGCTCGGACTCGGGCATCTTCGGCGCAACCTCACCCTCGCCCACCGCCTGTCGACCGCCATCCCCCGACTGACGGGGCGCAACATCACAGGCATGCTCATCTGCGGGATCGAGCCCTCATGCGGCTTCCCCATCCCTGAAGACTTCGACTGGCTGGTACTGCCTGGAATCTCCAAAGGAGACGACGGCTACCGTGCCAGGAGACTGAACATCACCCTGGAGGAGACGATTCGTATCCGCAGCGTCGTCATAGGCGCAGCATTCGCATCATTCGCCCCCGACCTCGTCATCATCGACCGCCACATCTACGGCATTAACCGCGAACTCAGGGTGCCCCTCGACCGATTGCGCCGCGAGCGGCCACGGGCACGGGTCGTGCTCGGACTTCGCGATGTACTCGACGCACCCGCCGCATGCCGGAGGGAATGGGCCGGACTCGGCCCCATCGGCGCCCTGATTCGACTGGTTGACGACGCGTGGATCTACGGGGACCCCAGCGTCCACGACGCCCGGACGAGTGGGGAGATCCCCGCAGAACTGGCGCGCAACGCCCACTGCATCGGCTATCTCGCCCACGGACGGCGAATCGACGATGATGTCGCCGCACCGGATGGCCCCTACATTCTCACGTGCGTCGGAGGGGGACGCGACGGACACGATATCGTCCGCGCCGCCGCGCAGATGCCCATCCCCACCGGATACCGCCACATCATCGTCACGGGCCCGCAAGCAGCAGATGGTGGAAGCCTCGGGTTCGCAGTGAGAGAGCCCGAGCGGACGCGCATCGTGTCAGCGGTCCCGGGCCTGGGCACGTGGATTGCGAACGCCTCCGCAGTGATCGCCATGGGCGGATACAACACCATTGCGGAAATCCTCGCCACCAGTGTTCCCGCCCTCGTCATCCCCAGGCGGCGGCCCCGCACGGAACAACTCATCCGCGCCCTCGCGCTCGACAGAGTTGGCGCAGTCGATGTGCTGCGCGAGGAGAACCCAAGCCCGCATGTGCTGTACGCATGGGCGAATACGGCGATCACCCGGCGTGTCGACCGCTCGCGCCTCGCCCTCAACGGACTGGACGAGGCGGGGGCGAGGGCAGCGAGCCTTCTCGCCGACGCCGACGCTCTGCCTCGAAGGAGCCTGACATGAGCCGCATCGGATACGTCCTCAAAGTCTATCCGCGCTTCTCCGAGACCTTCATCGTCACGGAAATCCTCGCGCGTGAAGCGATCGGCGACGAGTTGATGATCTTCGCGCTGCGCCACACCAGCGACACTCGATTCCACTCCGAGATTGCCAGAGTCGCCGCCCCAGTGCAGTGGATCCCCCTGCCCTACAAGGGGAGCGAGCAGTGGAAGCACCTAGCGGGCGGACTCTTAGATGACGACATGCGCCGACGCTTCGCCCAGATCCTGCCGGTCCTCGCCGAACTGCCTGCTGACGAGGCCGTCCAAGCGGTCGGTCTCGCCCGAGCCGCCCGAGCCGGAGGGATCACCCACTTGCACGCGCACTTCGCTTCACTCGCCGGGCGGGTCACCTGGGCCGCCTCACAACTCGCCGGCATCCCCTACACGGTGACGACGCACGCGAAGGACATCTTCCACGAGTCAGTCGACATGCAGTGGCTGCGCAGGATCAGCGCCGACGCCGAACGGGTCATCGCAATCAGCCGCTTCAACGAGGACTACCTCACCGAGGTCCTCGAGGGCAGCGGCGCCCGCATCCGCCTGCTGCGTAACGGCATCGAATTATCCCGCTTCCCCTTCAAATCGGCCGCACCACTTGCGATGCCGCTGAGGATTCTCGCAGTCGGCAGGCTCGTCCCCAAGAAAGGCTTCGATGACCTGCTCGACGCAGCCGACCTCCTCCGGCAGCGCGGATACGACGCATCCATCGACATCGCAGGGGAGGGGGAACTCCACGACCACCTCGCCCAGCGCATTGAAGACCTCGGCCTTGCACAAATGATCCGCCTCATCGGGGCACAGACCCAGACTCAGATCCGCACGCTCTTGACGAAGGCGCACGTGTTCGTCGCCCCGTGCCGCATCGCAGAGGACGGCAACATGGACGGGCTGCCCACGGTCGTCCTCGAAGCCATGGCCACGGGAACACCGGTCATCGCCACAGCCGTGACCGGCCTTCCGGAGGTCGTGCGCAACATGGACACGGGGATCCTCCTCGACCCAGGGCGCGCGGACCTCCTCGCCGAGGCGCTCATCGACGTCATGAACGGGCGGCTCGACCGTGAGTGCATGGCGGAGCGCGCCCGCGCTCTCATTGACGAATTCTTCGACTCGCATCATCAAGCTCGTCGCCTGTCCGCTTGGGAGGCAGGCGAGGGGAGGGGACGACGATGAGGATCGCCTACATCTGCTGCGATCCGGGGATCCCCGTGTTCGGGACGAAGGGCGCGAGCATCCACATTCAGGGAGTCGTACGCGAATTGTGCCGACGCGGACACGACGTCACCATTCACGCGATCCGACGCGGAGAACACGTCCCCGACGATCTGGCCGATCTTCGCGTCATCGAATACCCCATCGACGAGGCCGACGTCGCCGCCCGTGAGCTTGCCCAGATGAGCGTCTCCACCCGCATAGCCCGCGCCCTGATCTCCCAACCCGTGGACTTCATCTACGAACGTTACTCCCTGTTCTCCAGGGTCATAGCAGTCGTATCGACCATGCGGCGGATCCCCTCCGTCCTCGAAGTGAATGCCCCACTGATCGACGAACAGCGGATCCACCGCGAACTCGTCCACCACGGCGAAGCACTCACCGCTCTCGCCGCGCAAGTAGAAGCCGCCAGCACAACCGTGTGCGTGTCGGAGGAAGTCGCCACGTGGGTCGAGTCCCACACGAACTCCGGGAGGATCACCACAGTGCCCAATGGAGTCGACATCCACCGGATCCAACCCGTCGTAGAGGATCCCGATGCCACGATCGTCACATTCGTCGGCTCCCTCAAACCATGGCACGGCGTCAACGACCTCATCGCCGCAGCAGCCGCATGCCGGACGATATTCACACTCCGTATCATCGGCGATGGGCCGCTGCGAAAACCCCTCGAGTCCTATGCGCGTTTCCTCGGAGTCGATGTGGACTTCAGAGGAGCGGTCGCCCACTCGCAGATCATGGAACACCTGACGGGAACGGCCATAGCAGTCGCTCCCTATCCGCTGGTCGAGGACGCCCAGTCCTACTTCTCGCCCCTCAAGATCTACGAGTACATGGCCGCTGGCCTTCCCATCATTGCCTCCGACATCGGTCAGGCGCGCAGCGTCCTCGAGTCCGTGGGCGTCCTCGTCCCGCCGTCTCGGCCGGACCTGCTCGCTCGCGCCCTCGACTCCCTGGTGGCGGACCCCGCCAGGAGACGCGCCCTGGGCAGGGCCGCTCGCCTCCGTGCCGAAAGAGAGCACTCATGGGAGCGCGTCGTCACCCGTATCCTCACCCGCGTCGAGGCCGACCATGTCTGAGAACACCTCCGGAGCGACGCGAACGACGCTGCGCGTATTGCTGCCGCATATCGCCCCGCATAAGGGGTTGCTTGCAGGGGGAACGGCAGCGCTGCTGCTCGAAGTGCTCTTCAGAGTGACGGAGCCCTGGCCCCTGAAGATCATCCTCGACGCGGTGCTGTCGCCGAAAGACCCCGCTGCACAGATGCCACTCCCGGCTGTGGCGATGCTGATCGTCCTGGGGGTCCTTCATATCGTCATCGTTGCGGGGAGGGCGGCGTGCAACTACCTGGCGACCGTGAGCTTCGCACTCGCAGGTTCGCGTGCGGCGACGGCGCTTCGCGCGCACCTCTTCCACCATGTCCAGGGCCTCTCGCTCCAATTCCATGCGCGCAACCGCAGCGCCGACACGGTGCAGAGAATCGTCTCCGATGTCGGGCGCATGCAAGAGGTGGCGGTAACCGCGGGGCTTCCTCTGAGCGCGAATCTCGCGACCCTTGCCGCAATGATCGTCATCATGACGGTCCTCGACCCGCTCCTCGCCCTCGTTGTCGTCGCCGCGATCCTCCTCTTCGCCTCTACGACAACGGGGACCTCCCAGAGGATCACCCAGGCATCCAGGCGCACCAGGGCGGGGGAGGGGAAGCTGGCGAACACCGCCCAGGAGTCGCTGATCTCCATCAAAGCGGTGCAGGCGTACACGCTGGAGTCATTCATGGAGGAACGCTTCACCGGCGCGAACACGACCTCCCTCAAAGAGGGCGTCGCCGCGCTGCGACTCGCCGCCCGCCTCGAACGCGGAACCGACATCATCATCGGGCTCGCCGTCGCCACCGTCATGGTGATCGGGGGATACCGGGTACTCCACGGCGCGATCACCGTCGGCGACCTCGTCCTCTTCGTCTCCTACCTGCGCACCGCCATGAAACCGTTGCGCGACATGGCGAAATACACCGGGCGCATCTCGCGGGCGAACGCCTCGGGAGAAAGAGTCGCGGCACTCCTGACCATCCAGCCCGATATCGTCACCCCTGAGCATCCCATTCGGATCGAGCGCGTGAGCGGACAGATCGAATTCGAAGGGGTCGTCACTCGCTACGAGGACGCGGAGATCCTCCACAAGATCACCCTGACGATCGCGCCCGGTGAGCACGTCGCCGTCATCGGCCCCTCCGGTGCGGGCAAATCGACCCTCATCTCCCTCATCATCCGCGAACTCGATCCCGTCGAGGGGCGGGTCCTCCTCGACGGCATCCCGCTGACGAGTCTCGACCTGGCGGACCTGCGCTCATGCGTCACCGTGCTGCACCAAGACGCCGTCATCCTCGCGGGAACCATCAGGGAGAACATCGCATTGGGGCGTTTGGACGCCTCCGATGAACAGATCGAAGCTGCGGCCAAGGCCGCGAACGCCCACGACTTCATCTGCGAACAGCCCGACGGATACGACACCAGGGTCGGCGAACGCGGAACCACCCTCTCGGGAGGGCAGAAGCAGCGCATCGCCATCGCTCGCGCACTGCTGCGCGACACTCCTGTCGTCCTCCTCGACGAGGCGACGACCGGCCTGGACCCGCAGGCAGCACGCCTGGTCCTTGATTCCGTTGATGTCTTGGCACGAGGGCGCACGACGATCACCGTCACACACCATTACCAAGCGGCGCTGCGAGCCGACCGTGTCCTGTGGATCGATGAAGGCCGCATCCTCCTCGACGCGAGCCCCGACGAGTTGATGGAAGAGTCCGCGCTATTCCGCGAGTGGGTGCGCATGTCGGACTCCGATTCGGGGAAGGCACGGCAATGACCGGGTCAACATCCTCCTGGGTTGATGCCCTCATATCAGCGGATGAGTTGTCCGATCTCGTCGGATGTCCCGCTCGTGCGACCCGTATCCGAGTCAAGGCGCACACGAGTCTGACCGCCGCGATCCGCTTCGGGACGGGCAGGGAGGAGAACTTCGGGTGGGCGAGGATCCTCTGGCCGACGAGCCGCGCCAAGGCCCGTCGCGCTCGAGCCGCAGCACGGGCGACCCGCCTCGACCTCGTCGAGCGCGAACTGCCCGCAGGCCTGCTCTTCCAAGCCGGGCCCCTAGCGACGGATCCCCGACTGGCCCGCCACATCGCCACAGCCGCACTGAGTCCCGAAGCCACATGGTTGCGCCACAACCCGCTCCGCAGGGCCATCGCAGCAGACGGGGCGGTGATCGTGCGGATCAGCGCAGCAGCCCACAACACGCTCATCGCCATCGAACAGGAGCTCGCCGACCTGCCGCTGCCCTCATATGAGGCCGTGCTGAACAACCGACGGGCGGTCCACGTGTCCAGGCGCGAACTCGTTGACGGGAGCGACCTGTCATCTCAAGCGCCGCTGGCTGCCCACCAACAGGCGGGGGAAGTCCTCGCACGCATCCACCGCCACGAAGCACCGAGAGCCGCCCGAAGACCCAGGCGAACACTCATCGACACCCTCGACAACCACTGCGCCGTCCTTCGCGCCCTCGCCCCGGACCTCGCCCAACGCCTCAATGCACTCGACCCCACACCCCGCGGGCCGGGCGACGACACCGTCCTCAGCCATGGGGACGCCTCACCCGACCAGTTCCTCCTAGACGGGCGCGGACGGGTGTGGATCACCGACTTCGATCGCGCCTGTTGTGCTCCGCGCAGTCTCGACCTCGCCTCCTACTCCCACTGCTCCACCCCACAACAGGCCGACGCGCTCCTTTCGGGGTATCGCGCTGCGGGCGGACGGATGCCGACACCGGATGAATTGCGTTGGGGGAGCATCGTCGCCATCGTCGAACGCCTCCTCGACCCGTTGAGGGACGCGCGGCCCACGTGGAGGCGCAACGTCGCGGCCTCACTCGAACGCCTCGAAAGGCTCATGCCATGACAACAGCGATATCGACAGCATGGTCCCTGTCGGGGATCACACGGGTGTGGCCCGCCGCCGACGGTGCCGTCACATGCGAAAGAGTCGACGAGGACGGGCGGCTGCGCGCCATCCGTATTGACTCCGACACGCGGGTGAGCCCCCTGCCCTACGCGAGCGACCCCGCGCTTCCCACACTGCGCCCCGATCATCTCGCACTGGTCGTTCACCGCTGGGGTCGCAGGGCGGTCCAGATCGGTAACGGCATCGTCCGCAAGCACCTGCGGCGAGGCCGAACGGCCGACCTCGTCGACCGGCACGACGCCCTCGGGCCGGCGGCCGAGGCGGCCGGACTCGTCCTCGCCCGGATCGTGTCGGCCGATCCTCACGTGCTCGACAACGAGTACCTCGATGGCGAGAACCTCAGTGATGCGCGAGCCCCGTACGAGGCGTGGGAGGCGTTCGCCGCCGTGTGGCCGCGATTCGCCGGATGCTCGGCGCCGCTGCCCGTTCACAGCGGCGAACTTGAAGCGCTCACCCTGACGAGGTGGGTGACCCGGGCCCTCATCCATCGTCTCCTGCCCGATGCCGCAGCGGCGGGGAGCCTCGCTGCGGCCCTCAGCCGCGACCTCAGGGAGCACTCTGACCCTCTCGTCACATCCCACCGGGATCTGCACGAAAAGCAATTGCTGTGGGACGGCGACCGCCTCGCGCTCATCGACCTCGACACGGCGTCGCAGGCTGAGGGCGCCCTCGACCTGGCGAATCTCATCGCACACACGCAACTGTCCTTTGTCCGCGGAACCCTCGACGCTGCAACCGCAGTATCGCGGCTGCACCTCTTCGACGAGGTCGCCGGGTGCCTGCCCGTGTCGGATCACAGGCTCGCGACTCATCTCGCCTCTGCGCGGCTGCGCCTCGGCTGCGTCCACGCCTTCCGCCCTGCCTCGACTCCGTGGCTTCCTGCCTGGATCGAATACGCCCTGTCGGCTTCACCGTCCACGTCACTGCCACCATGTGGTGAGGAATCATGAAGATCAGTGTCATCGGATGCGGATACCTCGGCGCCGTTCACGCCGCATGTATGAGCTCCCTGGGCCACAGCGTCATCGGCGTCGAAACGAACCCGGTGCGTCTCGCCGCCCTGACGAAGGGGAGGGCGCCCTTCCACGAGCCGGGATTCGACGCCCTGCTGGACGAGCAAGTCACCGCAGGTCGTCTGACATTTACCGACGCCCTGTCCCGCGAGGACGCTGTTGATGTCGATATCCACTTCCTCACCGTGGGCACCCCCGAACTCGACGAGTCCGGGACAGCGGACCTGCACTTCCTGTGGGAGGCGGTGGAGTCTTTGACCGCCCACGGGATGCATCGGGCGGTCATCGTCGGCAAGTCGACGGTCCCCGTCGGCACTGCGGAACTCGTCGCCCGCCGATTCTCCCCCATGGGGATGAGCGTCGCGTGGAACCCGGAGTTCCTCCGCGAGGGGTACGCCATCGCGGACACTCTCCGCCCCGACCGGATCGTCTACGGCTTATCCGAGGACCCGGAATCCGCTGAACGCGCGAAGCGTGCCCTCGACTCCGCGTATGAGCCGATCCTGCGCGCGGGCGCACCCCGCTTCGTCACCGACTTAGCGACGGCGGAATTGGTGAAAGTTGCCGCGAACTCGTTCCTCGCCACCAAGATCAGTTTCATCAATGCAATGGCGGAGATCTGCGACAAGGTGGGAGCCGATGTCACGGTCCTCGCCGACGCGATTGGATACGACCCGAGAATCGGGCGGCGGTTCCTCAATGCGGGGATCGGATTCGGAGGGGGCTGCCTCTCCAAGGACATCCGGGCCTTCTGCGCCCGCGCCGAGGAGATCGGCTCAGCGCACTCCCTGGCGTTTCTCGAAGAAGTCGATGCCATCAACATGCGATGCCGCGACCGTGCCGTCGACCTCGTTATACGCATGTGCGGATCGGACCCGACTGGGGTGAGGGTGAGCGTCCTTGGCGCGGCATTCAAACCGAATAGCGACGACATCCGAGATTCTCCCGCGGTGGATCTCGCCAATAGGCTCCACCGCCTCGGCGCGGTCGTCACCGTGACTGACCCCCGGGCACTCGACCACGTCCGACGCTCGTTCCCGCATCTGCGCGTCGAAGAGGACGAGGAAGCGGCCGTGACGGGGGCGGATATCGTGGTCCTCGCGACCGAATGGCCCCAGTACGTGCGTGCGGATCCCGCTGTGCTCTCCCGGACGGTGGCATCGCGTCGCATCCTCGATGCCCGCAATGTTCTCGACCTACAGCGGTGGCGCGACGCAGGATGGGACGCGAGGGGGATGGGGCGCTGAGGGCGCCAGTGCGGCCGAACCGTGAGAATAGAGGGGTGGAGCAGTGACGCCTCGGCGGGTGACCCGCCACAATAGGTGTATGAGACTCAGACACGCGACGATCCGAGTCAGAATCCTCGCCGCGATCATGGTCGTCGCCCTCGCGACACTGACGGTCACGCAGACCCTCGTCGCCGTGCTCCACTACCGCCACGCCTACACGTCGATGACACAGGACCTCGGGCACATCGACAACGAATTGCGCCTCCTATCCGACACGGGGATCGATCCGCTGACGGGGAGCGCCTACGCGAGCGCCGAGAGGATGGTGCAGACCTACCTCGAGAGCACGCTCTTGTCGACCGGCGAATCGTATATCGCCTATCACGGAGCGCATCTGCGCTGGCTCGCGCCCGCCGACGTGGAACTGCGCCCCGAGAACGATGCCGAACTCGTCGCCGCCGTCCAACCGTGGATCGGCGGCGAGTCCAGCATTATCACGACGGTGTCGACCGGCGAGGGCGACTACCGGGTGCTCGTCGCGCCCGTGCGCACCAGGGTCGATACCGCCACGCTCGTCCACATCATCGACATCCGCAGTCGGATCCGCAGTCTCACCTCCATCATGGGGACCTCCATCGTCGTCGGCGCCTGCACACTCGCTTTCGTGACGGCGCTCGCATACTTCGCCGTGCGCCGTCTCCTACGGCCCATCGGCGAACTCAGATTGGCCACGGAGGCCATCGGCGAGGATGACCTCACATCGCGGGTGGAGGCGCGCGGAGGGGATGACCTCGCAGCGCTCGCACGCTCCTTCAACCGCATGCTCGACCGGGTCGAGGCCTCCCACACGAACCAGCTGAGGCTCCTCGACGACGTCGGTCACGAACTTCGCACACCGGTGACGATCCTGCACGGACACCTCGAAGTCCTCGATCCTGCGGATCCGGAAGACGTTCGCGTCACGAGGAGCCTCCTACTCGACGAGACCGAGCGGATGGGCCTGCTCATTGAGGACATTCTGCTGCTCGCCCGAGCACAGCAGACAGACTTTCTGCATCTCGCCCCGATCCGAGTCGCCGACCTCACCGATCGGGTGTTCGACAAAGTTCGCCTGCTCGGGGAGCGCACCTGGCAGCTCGGAGAAGTCGCAGACGTCGACGCCGTCCTCGACTCTGACAGGATCACGCAGGCGTGGCTCCAACTCGTGGACAACGCCATCAAATACTCCGCCGAGGGCTCGCGCATCGCCCTCGGATCGCGCGTCGAGGGCGGCGAACTCGTCCTGTGGGTGCAAGACGAGGGGATCGGCATCGCCCCTGAGGACGTGGAGCGGGTGACGCAGCGATTCTCACGCACCTTGCAAGCACAGCGCACCGCCCCAGGATCCGGGCTGGGGCTCTCCATCGTGGACTCGATCGTCCGCGCCCATTCGGGGAGGCTGGACATCTTTTCGCGGAGCGGATTCGGGTCCGTTATTTCCCTGCGGCTGCCACTTCACGCCACGACTGAGGAGAACGGAACATGAGCACGATCCTGATCGTCGAGGACGAGGAGCGGATCGCGTCCTTCATCGCCAAGGGCCTCAAGGCCGCCGGATTCACTCCCACGATCACCGGCTCGGGCGCAGAGGCGATCCGATTCGGCCTGACGGGCGAATTCGATCTCATCATCCTCGACGTGGGACTGCCCGACGTCGACGGATTCGAGGTACTCGACGAACTGCGCGGCCAGGGAGTGGCGGCACCGATCATTATGCTGACCGCACGCTCATCAGTCGTGGACCGCGTCGCCGGGTTGGAGAGTGGGGCGGATGATTACATGTCCAAGCCCTTCTCCTACGAGGAGCTCCTCGCGAGGATCCGCCTGCGCCTGAGGGACTCCATCCCCGCCGCCCAGGCGGGCGCGGCTGCGACCACTGTGTCCCACGCGAACCTCACCCTCGACTATCGGACGAGGCAGATGACGGTCGATGGGCGCGTCGTCGACCTGTCCGCCAGGGAGTTCGCACTCGCGGAGATGTTCTTGCGCAACCCCCGCCAGGTGCTCAGCCGCGAACAGCTCTTATCCGCAGTGTGGGGGATGGACTTCGACCCGGGGTCCAATGTCGTCGATGTGTATATGTCCTACCTGCGTTCGAAACTCGGCAAGGAACACTTCGAAACGGTGAGGGGAATGGGCTACAAGCTGCGCTAGTCGTCATCCCGGTCGTCGTCGATGTCACCGTCGTCGTCATCGTCGTCATCATCGAGGTCGATCGGCGGGGCCGGGGTGATCGGGGTCGGAGTCCCAACGGGCGCCGCTCCCCCCGAATCGGGCGACGAGGACAACTGCGCCCCCTCCTGCCCGGACTGTGCTCCGGCCGGGGTGCCCGATTGCGCCGACTGGGCGCCCTCGCTCCCGGACATGACGATCCCGGGGGAGACGACGTCATTCGCCACAGAAGTGAACACGGATGCGAGCCACCATACGACTCCAAGGGCCAGGGCGGTGAGGAGGACGAGGGCGGCGGCGAGCCGGCGTAGTGACGATTCCATGAGCGACTCCTTCCCCTCGCCGGGTGTTCCCCTCCAGTGAACCCGATGATTCGCCAGATGGCCACCCCCTGGAGATGAGAATCCTCTAAGGGAGGGCGGTACGCGGCTGCGGGAGCCCTCGGGTGGGGCGGCGGCTAGACTGTGGCCGTGACCGCTCGACTGCAACGACACCCGTCGGACCTTGGCCTCGTCCCCGTCTACTCCGAGGCCGACCAGTCGCGCATGGTCGCCGAAAGCCCGAAGTCTGCGATGCGCACCGCTTTCGAGCGCGATCGCGCCCGCATCCTCCACTCCTCGGGGCTGCGCAGGCTCGGGGAGAAGACGCAGGTTCTCGGTCCCGCAACCGACGATTTTGTGCGCACCCGCCTCACCCACTCCCTCGAAGTCGCCCAGGTGGGCCGCGAACTCGGCAAGGAACTCGGCGCCAACCCCGACGTCGTCGACGCCGCCTGCCTCAGCCACGACCTCGGCCACCCGCCATTCGGCCACAACGGGGAGCGCGTCCTCGACGATCTCGCTCAAGGATGCGGCGGATTCGAGGGCAATGCGCAGACGCTGCGTCTCGTGTCCCGACTCGAACCGAAAGTCCTGTCCGACGAGGGCGCCCCCGCTGGCCTCAACCTCACTCGCGCCACCCTCGACGCGATCTGCAAATACCCGTGGATGCGCGGACAGGGCGTTGACGAAGCGAAATCCTGGCGCAAGTACTCCGTCTACGACGACGATGCCGCCGCCTTCCACTGGATGCGCGAGGGCGCCCCAGAATATCGGCGTTGCCTCGAAGCACAGATCATGGACCTGTCCGACGACATCGCCTACAGCGTGCATGACGTCGAGGATGCCGTCGCCACCGGCAAATGCGACCTCGCCCGCCTCAGCGACGATGACACGATCAGCGCAGTCATCGACTCGACCCTCGACTGGTACGGTCCCGGCGTCGCTCGCGCCGACCTCGAAACGGCGATCGAGCGGCTCATGCGCATGAATGAGTGGATGGGCTCCTTCGACGGCTCCTACGCCGACCTCGCCCGTCTCAAAGACCTCACCAGTGAACTCATCGGACGATTCTGCTCCGCCGCGGTCCACGCGACGCGCGTCGAATGCGGTGCGGGGCCGCTGGGCCGCTACCGCGCCGACCTCATCGTGCCGCCTTCGGCGCGCGCTGAGATCCAGGTCCTCAAGGGGCTCGCCGTCCACTATGTGATGAGCCCGCGTGAAACCGAGCCCCTCTACTTCCAGCAGCGCACACTCCTCGCCGACCTCGTCGATGCGCTCCTCGACGCCGGGCCCGACGCCCTGGAGCCGATGTTCGCCGACGAATGGCGCGACGCCGACACCGAAGACCAGCGCATCCGCGCCGTCATCGACCAGGTCGCTTCCCTCACCGACGCCTCCGCATCGCAGTGGCACGCCCGCCTGTGCGGAATGCTCTCCACGCAGCTGTAACCCGACCGCTGCCCTATGCCGTGGGCGGGGAGGGCAACGGGTAGACTGCCCCCATGACCGGCCTCATCCGCAAAGACGACATCGCTGCAGTGCGTGAGGCCGCGCGTATCGAAGAGATCGTGTCCGAGCACGTCTCGCTGCGCCCCGCCGGAGTCGGCTCCCTCAAAGGACTGTGTCCCTTTCACGATGAGCGCACGCCCAGCTTCCACGTCCGCCCCCACCTGGGCATGTGGCACTGCTTCGGATGCTCCGAGGGCGGGGACGTCATCTCCTTCGTCCAGAAGATCGACCACCTGTCCTTCACCGAGGCCGTCGAATTCCTCGCCCAGCGCACCGGCATCACCCTCCACTACGAAGAGGGTGGCGCCCACGTCCGCTCCGAAGAGCCCGGCAAGCGCCAGCGCCTCCTCGAGGCCCACCAGGCGGCAGAAGAGTTCTACCGCGGCCAACTCGCCTCCCCGGAAGCGCACGCGGGCCGGACTTTCCTCGCCGAACGGGGCTTCGACGAGCGCATGTGCTCGCACTTCGGCGTCGGATACTCCCCGCAAGCGTGGGACTGCTTGACGCGCCACCTGCGCTCGCGGGGCTTCACCGATAAGGAACTCACTGTCGCAGGACTCGTCTCGCAGAGCAACCGCGGCGTCTACGACCGATTCAGAGGGCGACTCATGTGGCCCATCCGAGACATCACCGGTCAGACAGTCGGTTTCGGGGCGAGGAGGCTGGACGACTCGGACAAGGAATCCCCGAAGTACCTCAACACCCCGGAGACGCCGATCTACAAGAAGTCCCAGCTCCTCTACGGCCTTGATCTGGCGAAGAAGGCGATCGCCCAGAACCGCAGGATCGTCATCGTCGAGGGGTACACGGATGTCATGGCCGCTCACGTCGCCGGTGAGCCCTGCGCCGTCGCCACCTGCGGCACCGCATTCGGAGCCGAACACGTCAAGATCGTGCGGCGTCTGCTCGGAGACCATGCCGACCCCGCAGCGGGAGTCGTCTTGTCGAGCGGTCGGGCACGTGGCTCAGAGGTGATCTTCACCTTCGATGGGGATGAAGCGGGCCGCAAAGCCGCACTGAGGGCCTTCGGTGAGGATCAGAACTTCGCCTCCCAGACCTTCGTCGCCGTGGAGGCCAGCGGAATGGACCCGTGCGAGTTGCGTATGGCGCGGGGCAATGGCGCCGTCCTCGACCTCGTCCGCTCGCGCACTCCTCTCTTTGAATTCGTCATCCGCTCCGTCATTAACGCCGTCGACCTGTCGACCGCGGAGGGGCGGGTGCGCGCCCTCGCGGCGTCCGCGCCGATCGTCGCCGACATCAAGGACCAGGCACTGCGCATGGAGTACACGCGCTCCCTGGCGGGCTGGCTCGGCATGGACATCCGCCAGGTGACGCAGGAGGTGCGCCGAGCGCCGCGCTCACATGCGGCAGACGCCCGCTCCGGAGAGCCCCGTACCGACATGGCGTACGCCGGACGGCCCGCTCCACCGGTGCGGCAGGGCCCTGAGGACACGATCTCGAAGGTCGAGCGCCTCGCCCTCGAAGCGCTCCTGCAGCACCCGATGCATCTCATCGGCTCGGGTTTCGAGGACCTCGACGGCTCCTCCTTCCAGGTCCCGACCTACCGCGCCGTCCACGACGCGATCCGCGCAATCGGCGGACTCGACGCCTTCGCACAGCTTCTGCGGCAAGCCGAGGAGCACTGGGGCACGGGAGCGCATGCGCAGGAGGCGGCGACTAGGCGCTTCCTCGACCTGATCCGCGATCAGGCGGGCGATGTCCTCGCGGAGGCAGTCACCCAGCTCGCCGTCGCCCCACTGCCGCAGGACAGGGATGACAAGATGCGCTCCTACTGCCGGGGGGTGATGGCCGCCCTCGTCCGCATGGACTTGACGAGGAAGATGGGGGAGGCGCGTTCCCGCCTACAGCGCATGGACGAGGACGATCCCGACTACCAGGACGCCTTCCGCGCTCTCATCCTCCTCGAACAGCGCAAACAACGACTCAAAGAACGCAACGAGCGTTTCTGACCCCACCGGAAGGACACTCCCATGGCCGATGTTGAGAGCTTCACCCTCGATCACACTGCGGTGAAAGCCCCCTACGTGCGCCTCATCAGCGTCGAAACAGGTCCCAAGGGCGATGAGATCTCTAACTTCGACCTGCGTCTCATCCAGCCCAATGAGTCCGCGATCCCCACTGGCGGCCTGCACACCATCGAGCACCTCCTCGCATCCCTGCTGCGCGACCGCATGGACGGCGTCATCGACTGCTCGCCCTTCGGCTGCCGAACCGGCTTCCACCTCATCACGTGGGGGACGCCGAGCGTCGAGGCGGTGACCCGGGCCCTCGTAGAGTCACTGCGCGTCATCGCCGAGGACGCGACCTGGGAGGACGTACCCGGCACGGACGCCTACTCGTGCGGCAACTATCGGGACCATTCGCTGTTCGCCGCGCGCGAATGGTGCCGGACGATCCTCGACAGGAGATTCTCCATCGACCCGTTCCAAAGGGTGTTCCTCGACGACTGAGCCAGGCGGGGGAGCGCCCAGCCGAACAGCTCCGGCCTTGGTCGATGCGCTGGTAGGGGGCGGCTGAGTTGGGGCGGGGGCGTCAGTCGAGTCCGACGCCCTCGCGCAGGACCGCCTCGAACCTCTCCGCCTCGCGCTTGGCCCGCTCATCCAGCGGACCGTAGGCGACGAGAGCGGAGAACAGTCGGTCGTCCTCTCGGCGCCTCACCCACGCCGCGATGGTCGTGCCATTGTGGAGCCTCGTCGTTTTGTGGATGATGATCGAGTGGTTGACGCGGTCGGCGATGCGGCGCATGAGAACGTGCGGGTCGCCAGATTCCATGACGGCGCTGAGAGCTGCCCTGGCCGGATCCATCCATTCGACTGTGAGGGCGCGCTCTACGCCGGTGAACTTCGCCGAAGCGATTTCGTACCACATGCCGGAGTCTTCGACTCCGTCCTCGCCGACGAGGATGAGCGCGTAGGTCCCCGCGATGATCCAGCGCCCATCTGCGAGGGGTTCTGCGAGGCAGTCGGCATCCGAGGCGGGGATGAATGCGACGAGGGCGGAGGGAAGCCTGGCCATCATGGTGCTCCTGGGGTTAGTTCGAGGTGAAGGGGCCGAGTGCGCCGAGATCCGCCGACCGGGGAACCCACGTGTCGAGGTCGGCCAGCGCCTCTGCCGCGCCGACGAGGCGGATCTGGGCATTGTCGGATGACAGTGCCCGCACATCGGCCCTAACGAGGGCGGAGGCGATCGCCGTCGTGGAAGAGGAGTCGATCGTACAGCGTAGTGACCTGGTGTCTGGGACCCCCGCCGCGAGATAGGAGTCGACTTTGGTGAGGAGGCGATCGGCGAGAGCCGATGCGTCAGCGACCGAGCCCGATACGAGTTGCGCTGCGGGCAGGGACTGGGCGGCGCAGTCCCATGCCGACACCGCGTCGGACAATTCGGCGGATTGGGCGACGGCCTCGGCGTCTTGTGTAAGGTCCGGGGCGGCGAGCAGGGGAGCGTTCGCGAGAGTCTGTGAGTCGAGCCCCCAGGTGACCAGTGCGGCGCGCGACCCGCTGCCCGCGATGTGTTCGAGGCGGTCAGCGAGGTCGGTCACCCTCTGCGAATCAGAGTTGAGGGAGATGCCGTAGGCGTTGGCGAGTTGTAGCGCCGACTGATAGCGCCCGAGGGCGATGCCCGCGAAGGCGCGCGAGTCCGCAACGGAGGTCTGCAGAGGGTCGGCGGCGATTGCGAGGTCCCGCGTCGCGGTCTGCGCTAGCCACGACGTGAGCCCCTCGACGGTGACCGGCGCCTCCGTGAGGGGCGGAACGTTGTCCGCATTGTCGGGGGCGTTGCTCTGCCACGGGTCCCACACTCCGCCGACGGCGTCGAGCCGAGTCGACGAATCCTGGACGAGCTTTGCGAGTGCATCTGCGCACTGCGGGCACGAGGACGCATTCCGTGCGAGTATCTCGGCCCGTTGCGCGGCGGCGGCCTCAGTGCGGGCGGCCCTATCGCGAGCGGCTTCAATGCCGGTGAGTTCAGGGATGGACAGGGCAGCATGCTCCCGCCGGATGTCGGCGGGCGAGCAGGCGCTCAACGACGCCAGGGCCGCTGTTGCCAGTGCCGCCGCACCCCACGAGCGCGCCCGCATCGCGTTTCGACGGCGCCAGGCGGCGGTGCTCCGCGTCGCGCGGGGCTGTAAACTTCGTGTGGATGAGCGGTCAATAAGCACGTGAGAAATCATCCCACGTCTTGCAGATGGGTACGATGGAGGGCGACGACGTGTCGCATACCCAGGAGGTTTCGTGTCCCAGTCCCAACGCCTCAGCGATCTTGAAGAACTGCTGCGCTCGACAGTGCAGGGGTTCGAACTGGAACTCGACTCCGTCGTGAGGGCGAACCAGTCGGGGACTCCGGTGATCCGTGTCACCGTGGACGCTCCGATCGGCATCGACGGCATCGATTCGGATGCGCTCGCCGACGTGTCGCGCGCGGTGTCGAAGATCCTCGACGACGTCGACCCGGAGGAGGGGGAGTACCTGTTGGAGGTGTCCACCCCCGGCGCTGAGCGGGAGCTGACCGAACCGCGGCATTGGCTCAAGCAGGTTGGGCGCCTGACAAGCGTCAAACTCCGCGACAAGACCGCCCTCGTCGGGCGCGTGGAATCCGCCACCGATGAGCAGGTGACGCTGATTGTTGACGGCGAGGCGACTACCATCGACTACACACAGATGAAGAAGGCGCGTGCTTGCGTCGAATTCGGTATGGAGGAATGAGACGCATGGAAATCGACATGACTGCACTGCGCATGGTGGAGCAGGAAAAGGGCGTGTCCCTCGAAAGGCTCGTCGATGCCATTGAAGAGGCTCTTCTTAAGGCGTACCACAATATTCCCGGCGCGATCTCCCAGGCCCGTATTGAAATCGACAAGAAGACCGGGCGTGTCACCGTCATGGCCACCGAAGAGGACGACGACGGCAACCCGATCGGGGAGTTCGACGACACTCCGAAGAACTTCGGTCGCATCGCCCAGTCGACGGCGCGCTCCATCATCATGCAGAGGCTGCGCGACGCCGACAATCAGAAGGTCCTCGGTGGCTTCGCGCAGCAGCGCGGACAGATCGTCACCGGCATCGTCGACCAGCCGCACGACGGCCGCATCACGATCGTGAAGATCGGTGACGACTTCGAGGCTGTGCTGCCGGACTCGGAGAAGGTTCCCGGCGAGGTGTACCGCCACGGTGACCGCATCCGCGCTTTCGTCGTCAATGTTGAGATCACGGATAAGGGCCCGCGCATCACCCTGTCGCGCACCCACCCTGGCCTCGTGGAGCGCCTCTTCGAGCGGGAGGTTCCTGAGATCCAGCAGGGGCTTGTCAAGATCAAGGCGATCGCCCGCGAGGCCGGCCATCGCACGAAGATCGCTGTCGCTGCGACGCGCGACGGTATCAACGCCAAGGGCGCGTGCATCGGCCCGATGGGTGCGCGCGTGCGCGCTGTGATGACCGAGCTGGGCGGCGAGAAGATTGACATCGTCGACTGGTCCGCCGATCCGGGCCGTTTCGTCGCCAACGCCCTGTCCCCGGCTCGCGTCTCCCGCGTCGTCGTCCATTCGGTCGACAATCGCACGGCGACGGCGGTCGTCCCGGACTTCCAACTGTCACTGGCGATCGGCAAGGAGGGGCAGAATGCTCGCCTGGCGGCGCGACTGACCGATTTCCATATCGATATTCATGCGGATACCGAATCCGGCGACGAGCCCATCGCCTCGCGCACCTCGGCCCCCGATGACGTGACCATTCGCTCACTAGACGAGGACGGCGCCCCCGGCGCCCTCGACTAGACTGGCCGTGTGCCGCATTCAGCGCAGGACCCGGGAACTGCATCTCGCGATGCAGGACCCGTGCGTACATGCGTCGGATGCGCGAAGCGCGCGCCGCGTTCGGATCTCATCCGTATAGCGGCGCCCCGAGGCGGGTCTGCAACGGCGGATCCGCACTGCAACCAGCCGGGTCGCGGCGCGTGGATCCATCCGGATCCGCGTTGCGTGGAACGAGCCCGCCAGCGGCGGACGATCGAGCGTTCACTGCGTGTATCTGAAATGCCTTCGGATGACATGTGGGACGAACTCGGCCTGATTGTTCAATCCCGGGCGTCGACAGCGCCCCACATCGAGTAATGGAAGCGGGTTGGAAGCCGATGGGCACCCGATGAGTACCCAGCGATGAGCTGCCAGCAATACAAGTAGTGCGTCTCCGTCCGGAGACGCTTCCGGACAGGAGAACAGTGGCAAAGTTGCGTGTTAGCGAGCTCGCGAAAGAGCTCGGAATCACCAGCAAAGAACTTCTCGCGCACCTCAAGGACAGTGGCGAATGGGTGAAGGGGGCCTCCTCCGGCCTTGAACCGCCCGTGGTCCGAGCAGTGCGCGAGCACTACAGGTCGACGGGCGCCCCAGCGCCCCAGGCCGAGGCGAAGAAGCCCGCACCCGCGAAGAAGCCGTCAGCGCCCAAGCCCGCCGCGCCCAAGGCGCCGACGGCGAAGGAAGAGGCGCTCGCACCGCAGGCCCCCGCATTCAGCGACGCATCCGCGTCCCCGAAGCCCGCAGCGCCGCGCACCGCTGATGCGAAGACGTCGGCGAAGGACGAGCCCGCAGCCCCGCGTCCGACGGCTCCGCGTCCCGGACCGCGCGCGGCTGGTCCGCGCCCGGGTAACAATCCCTATGCGTCGAGCCAGGGCATGCCCCGTCCCGGTGGGACCGGTGGCCCCCGCCCTGGCCCGCGCTCACAAGGCCGTCCCGGCCCGCAGGGCGGCCAGGGTGAGCGCCCGCAGCGCTCCGGCGCTCCGCGTCCTGGTGCCCCCCGCCCCGGTGGCGCGGGTCAGCGCTCCGGCGCCCCGCGTCCCGCAGGTTCCGGTCGTCCGGCGCCCCGCGCGGGTTCTGGCCCTCGGCCGAATCCGGCGATGATGCCCGGACAGGCGAACTTCGCCCGCAATGCATCGGGTTCGACCACTGATCGTCCCACGCGTGGTGGACGCGGAGGCCGAGGCGGACGCCCCGGTGTCGGCGCAGGCGCGGGAACCGGCGCACAGGCCGGCGGCGGTTTCGGTGCTCCCCGCGGCGGGGGCCGCGGTGGGCGCGGCGCGACCCCCGGCGCATTCGGCAGGGGAGCGGGCGGTCGCAACCAGCGCGGACGAAAGTCGAAGCGCGCGAAACGTCAAGAGTTCGAGCAGCAGAATGCTCCGGTCATCGGCGGCGTGTCCATCCCCCGCGGTAATGGACAGGTCATCCGCATCCGTCAGGGCGCGTCCCTCGCGGACTTCGCGGACAAGATCGACGTCAATCCCGCAGCGCTCGTCACCGTCCTCTTCCACCTCGGTGAGATGGCGACGGCGACGCAGTCCCTCGACCAGGACACTTTCGAAGCGCTCGGCGCCGAACTCGGCTACGACGTGAAGGTCGTCTCCCCTGAGGATGAGGACCGCGAACTCCTCGAGTCCTTCGACATCGACCTCGAAGCCGAAGAGCTCGACGATGCGGAGAATATGCAGGCACGTCCGCCGGTCGTCACCGTCATGGGCCACGTCGACCACGGTAAGACGAAGCTCCTCGACGCAATCCGCCATACGGACGTCGTCGAATCAGAGCACGGCGGCATCACCCAGCACATCGGCGCCTACCAGGTCAATGTTGAGCATGAGGGCGTCACCCGCCCCATCACCTTCATCGACACTCCCGGCCACGAGGCGTTCACCGCTATGCGCGCCCGCGGCGCGCAGGTCACCGATATCGCGATCCTCGTGGTTGCAGCAGATGACGGCGTTATGCCGCAGACTGTTGAAGCGATCAACCACGCGCAGGCGGCGAATGTGCCGATCGTCGTGGCCGTCAACAAGGTCGATAAAGAAGACGCCAGCCCGGATAAGATCCGCGGTCAGCTCACCGAATACGGCTTGGTCGCCGAGGAGTACGGCGGCGACGTCATGTTCGTCGACATCTCCGCCAAGCAGCGCACCGGTATTCGCGAACTCCTTGAGGCGGTGCTGTTGACAGCGGACGCTGCCCTCGTCCTGGAGGCGAATCCGAATACGGCCGCCCGAGGCGTCGCCATTGAGGCGAACCTCGACAAGGGTCGCGGCGCGGTGGCGACGATGCTCGTCCAGCGCGGCACCCTGCGAGTCGGCGACGCCATTGTCGTGGGCTCGTCGCACGGCCGCGTCCGCGCCATGTTCGACGACACGGGCAATGACGTTCTCGAGGCGGGCCCGTCCCGTCCTGTGGCGGTCCTCGGTTTGACGTCGGTGCCGCGAGCTGGCGATTCCTTCCTGGTTGCCGCTGATGATCGGACCGCCCGTCAGATCGCCGATAAGCGTGAGGCGGCGGAGCGTCAGGCGATGCTGGCCAAGCGTCGCAAGCGCGTCTCCCTCGAGGACTTCGACAAGGTACTCAAGGAGGGCGAGGTCGACACTCTCAACCTGGTCATCAAGGGCGACGTCTCGGGCGCCGTTGAGGCGCTGGAGGATTCGCTGCTGCGCATCGATGTCGGCGAAGAGGTTCAGCTGCGCATCATCCACCGCGGTGTCGGTGCGATCACGCAGAACGACGTCAACCTTGCGACCGTCGACAACGCTGTCATCATCGGCTTCAATGTGCGCCCCGCAGAGCGCGTGCAGGAACTCGCCGACGCCGAAGGCGTGGAGATCAAGTACTACAACGTGATCTACTCGGCCCTCGACGATGTTGAAGCGGCTCTTAAGGGCATGCTCAAGCCGATCTACGAAGAGATCTCGCTGGGCAGCGCCGAGATCCGCCAGGTGTTCCGCTCCGGCAGGTTCGGCAACATCGCGGGTTCGATCGTCCGGTCCGGCACAATTAAACGCGGCACTAAGGCGCGCTTGGTCCGAGACGGTGTGGTCGTTGCCGACGATCTTGAGATCGCGTCGCTGCGGCGTGAAAAGGATGATGTCACCGAGGTCCGCGAGGGCTACGAGTGCGGCATCACCCTCGGGTACAAAGACATTGCCGAAGGCGACGTCATCGAGACCTGGGAGATGCGCGAGAAGGCTCGCGACTGACCGTGGTCTGATTCTGGTCCGCCGAGCGGTCCGGACTGTTCTCGGAATGCCAGGGGGCGGGTGCTCAAGCACCCGCCCCCTGGCATTCCCATCCCAATTGCACACACTCCTGGCCCCGTTCGCCGCAGATCGGGGGTGAAACCGCAGGTCGTGCTGCTCGGGCATGCGGCACTGCAGCATGAGTGTGTGCATTCGCCCCGCCTTGTCAGTGTTGTACCCCTGAAACGACACTTTCGCCCGACGAGGTGCGGCTCTCACCCGGCGGACTCGTCGCTCCGCGTCTGCGCCCCGTACCATTGATGTCCTGAGTATTGACGAAGGCGGACCCGCCGCCGCACAGTGAAGGAGAAACAATGGCCGACGAATCGCGCGTCCGCAAAGTGCAGGACCGCATCCAGCAGACCGTCGCGCGGATGCTGGCCCATCGCATCAAGGACCCGCGCCTGGGATTCGTCACCATTACCGATGTGCGCGTGACCGGCGACTTGCAGCACGCCTCCGTGTTCTACACCGTTCTCGGCGACGACTCGGACCGAAAAAACGCCGCCGACGCATTCGAATCGGCGACGGGCATCCTCCGCTCCGCAGTGGGCAAGGCCCTGGGTATCCGCCTCACCCCGACCCTGGAGTTCATCCTCGATGCGCTTCCCGAGTCTGCGGCTGCGCTCGAAGATGCGCTTGCCGCGGCAAAGATCCGCGACGAGGAGATCGCGAAACAGGCGGAGGGCGCCTCCTACGCCGGAGATGCCGATCCCTACCGTCACGATGAGGACGACGAGGGCCTCGACTGACAATGGCGAAGCGCCCCGACACCTCGGTCCCAGGTCTCGTCATCGTCGACAAGCCCCGGGGAATGACGAGTCACGATGTCGTCGCCAGGATGCGCCGCCTCGCCCACACCCGCAAGGTCGGTCACGGCGGCACCCTCGACCCGATGGCGACTGGACTCCTCGTCGTCGGCATTGGAGCGGCGACACGCCTGCTCACTTACGTCAGCGGCGACTCGAAGTCCTACGATGCGTCGATCCGCTTCGGTTTTTCCACCACGACTGACGACGCCGAGGGGGAGGCCGTAGACATCCGCGGCTGTGACACCCTCGGCTGTGCCGCCATTGATGCTGCGATTACTGAGTTGCGCGGAGAGATCATGCAGGTGCCGTCAACAGTCTCGGCGATCAAGGTTCACGGTGAGCGTGCCTATGCCCTCGCCCGAAGGGGGGAGGATGTCGCCCTCACCGCCCGCCCCGTCACCATCCACCGCTTTGAACGCACATCGCGGCCGCGAGTCGGTGTAGCGCAGGTGGAGTCTGTCGACGGGGGCGGCGCCCGCGCGTCACGGAGCATTCGCGTTGTTGATGTCGACGTCAGCGTCGACTGCTCGTCGGGGACCTACATCCGCGCGCTTGCCCGCGACCTCGGTCGGGCGCTGGGAGTCGGGGCTCACCTGACCGCGCTGCGCCGAACCCGGGTGGGGGCGTTCACGCTGGACGATGCGCGTTCTCTTAGTGATCTGGAAGAGGCGGTGCCCGCAGTCGAAGGCGGCGGCGGCCGTGCCGCTCCAGGGCTCATCAGCCTCGACGACGCCGTTCGCGCGCTATTCCCGTCGATCCCGCTCACTCCGGAAGAGACTGCCCGTTTCGCCCACGGAGTCCCTCCCGCGCGCCGCCGCGACGAGGTCTCGTCCGGCGGCTCCTGCGGGCCCATCGCCGCATTGTCGCCGCAGGGGCGCGCCCTTGGACTCGTGCGGTTCAAGGAGAATCGCCTGATCACCGTCTGTGTCTTCACAGGAGCCAATACATGAGAATCTGGACTGAACTCGCGGACGTTCCCGGCGATGAGAAGTGCGTCGTCACCATCGGCAACTTCGACGGCATGCACAATGGTCACAAGAAGGTCATCTCCTCATGTGTGGAGCGCGCCCGCAAGAGGGGAGTGGACGCCGTTGCCGTCACTTTTGATCCTCATCCCATCCAGGTCCACCATCCCGAAGTGGAGTTGCAGTTGATCTCGCCGCTCCGCGATCGCCTCGACGCGATGGGGGCGACGGGGCTCGACGCGACGCTCGTCGTCCACTATGACGCCTCCGTGTACACCCTCGAACCAGAGGAATTCGTCGTCGAGTTCCTCGTCGAGAGGCTCGGCGCGATCGAGGTCGTCGTCGGCGAGGATTTCCGCTTCGGACGGGGCAACGCCGGGACGATCGACACTCTGCGCGAGTTGGGGCGGTGTCACGGCTTCGACGTCGTCATGGTGACGGACATCGAAGCCCCCGAGGGCAGGCGCTGGAGTTCGTCGTGGGTGCGCGAATTGCTCGCCGCGGGCGATGTGACGAGCGCGGCCAGGGTGCTGGGGCATCTGCACCGCATCCGCGGTACCGTGGAGCACGGCTTCAAGAGGGGCAGGCTGTTGGGCTTCCCGACGGCGAACCTGAGCCAAGACATTGAGGGAGTCGTCCCTGGAGACGGCGTTTACGCCGGGTGGCTCGTTCGCACCGTGCCGGGCACCCAGTCCGCGGAGTTCTTGCCCGCAGCGATCTCAGTGGGCACGAATCCGCAGTTCGAGGCCGAGTCGCGCACCGTCGAGGCGCATGTGCTGGGACGCTCGGACCTCAATCTGTACGGGGAGAAGGTTGCGGTCACATTCGTGTCCCGCATCCGGCCGATGCTGTCCTTCGATTCCGTCGATGATCTTCTCGTGCAGATGGATGACGATCTGCGTCAGACGGCTTTCATCCTCGGCATCGGGGTGCCCACCCGAGTCGATCCGAACTCTGTCACCGCGTGCTGAATCCCACAGGTTTGCGGGTGCGTGAGGGGGTTATCTCACCGGGGGAGGGTGTGCGGCGCATGCTAGTCTGGACGGGCCGTTGGATCGGCCGCGGATCGGATGCTCGGGGGAGAGGCCCTCGTGCTCCGCGCAACAAGACAATGAGGAGAAGCCCGTGCCCCTGAGCAAGGACGTCAAGGATCAGATCATCGCCGAGTATGCGACCCACGAGGGCGATACCGGTTCCCCCGAGGTTCAGATCGCACTGCTCACCCAGCGCATCAAGGATCTTACCGAGCACTTCAAGACTCACACGCACGATCACCACTCACGTCGTGGTCTGCTCCTCCTGGTCGGCCGTCGTCGCCGACTCCTCGGCTACCTCGCCTCGATCGACATCGAGCGCTACCGCTCCATCGTCGCTCGTCTGGGCTTGCGTCGCTGACTGATTCCGGCCCGATCCCGTGAGGGACCGGGCCGGTTCACTGCGTTCAGGAGCCTTTTCCTGGACAACCGTTGAGACGAGGCGCGCAGGTGCCGCCGGTTTTCGACAGTGGCTTACGGATCGCTCCGCCCCGCAGGCGGGGGTGCAGGCCGTGGGCTTCGATCGAAGGCCGAAGCATTGCGCGCATCCACTCGATTCGAATCGAAATTTATTCAAGGAGAGATGCCCTCATGATGGAAGGCTCTGACATCACCGCCGCAGAGGCGGTCATCGACAACGGCCGTTTCGGCACGCGCGTCGTCCGTTTCGAGACCGGCCGCCTCGCCAAGCAGGCCGCCGGCTCCGCCCTAGCCTATCTCGACGACGAGACCACCGTCTTGTCCGCCACCACCGTCGGAAAGTCCCCCAAGGACCAGTTCGACTTCTTCCCGCTGACCGTCGATGTCGAAGAGCGCGCTTACGCCGCCGGACGCATCCCCGGTTCCTTCTTCCGCCGCGAGGGTCGCGCCGGCACCGAGGCGATCCTCGCCGCGCGCCTCATCGACCGTCCGCTGCGCCCCGGATTCATCAAGGGCCTGCGCAATGAGGTCCAGGTCGTCGAGACCATCCTCACCGCCCACCCCGACGACGCCTACGATGTCCTCGCGATCAACGCGGCATCCATGTCCACCCAGATCGCCGGCCTGCCCTTCACCGGCCCGATCGGCGGCACCCGCCTCGCCCTTATCGACGGGCAGTGGGTCGCCTTCCCGCGCTGGTCGGAGTTGGAGCGCTCCGTCTTCAACATCGTCGTCGCGGGCCGTATCGTCACCGCTGACGACGGCTCCGAAGACGTCGCCATCATGATGGTCGAGGCCGGTGGCGGCGCCAACCAGTGGGACCTCATCCAGTCCGGCGCCGTTGCCCCGACCGAGGATGTCGTCGCCGATGGTCTTGAGGCCGCCAAGCCCTTCATCAAGGCGCTGTGCGAGGCCCAGATCGAGGTCGCGAAGCACGCCTCCAAGGAGACCGCTGAGTTCCCCCTGTTCATCGACTACACGGACGAGGAGTACCAGGCGGTCGAGGAGTTCGTCGGTGACAAGCTCGCCACTGCTCTGCTCACCGAGGGCAAGCTCGCCCGCGACGAGGCCGTTGACGCTGTGAAGGCCGAGATGCTCGCCGCTCTCGCCGAGCGCTTCCCCGAGGCCGAGAAGGACCTCAAGGCCGCGTTCCGCTCCCTCGAGAAGTACACGATCCGTCAGCGCACCCTGCGCGACGAGATCCGCATGGACGGCCGTACTCCCCGCCAGATCCGCTCCCTGTCAGCCGAGGTCGAGGTGCTTCCTCGCGTCCACGGCTCCGCCTTGTTCCAGCGCGGCGAGACCCAGATCCTTGGTGTGACGACGCTGGCGATGCTCCGCATGGAGCAGCAGCTTGACAACCTGTCTCCGGTGAGCTCCAAGCGCTACATGCATCAGTACAACTTCGCGCCTTTCTCGACGGGTGAGGTCGGCCGCGTCGGCGCCCCCAAGCGCCGCGAGATCGGCCACGGCGATCTCGCCGAGCGCGCCCTTGTCCCGGTGCTGCCGACCCGCGAGGAGTTCCCTTACGCGATCCGCCAGGTTTCTGAGACGATGGGTTCGAATGGCTCGTCCTCCATGGGGTCGGTGTGTGCGTCGACCCTGTCTCTGCTGCAGGCGGGCGTGCCGCTGCGCGCCCCCGTCGCCGGCATCGCGATGGGCCTGATGACCGGCGAGGTTGACGGCGTGAAAAAGGCCGTCACCCTCACCGACATCCTCGGCGCCGAGGACGGCTTCGGCGACATGGACTTCAAGGTCGCGGGCACGGCGGACTTCATCACCGCCCTTCAGCTCGACACGAAGCTCGACGGCATCGACTCGCAGGTCCTGCGAGGAGCCCTCGCCCAGGCGCGCGACGCCCGTCTCGCGATCCTCGACCTCATCAACAAGGCGATCGACGGTCCCGATGAGATGAGCCCGAATGCTCCTCGCATCATCACCGTCCAGGTCCCGGTCGACAAGATCGGTGAGGTCATCGGTCCCAAGGGCAAGATGATCAACCAGATCCAGGAGGACACCGGCGCCGATGTGACCATTGAGGATGACGGTACCGTGTACATAGCCTCCGCGTCGGGCGACTCGGCCGAGGCCGCGCGTCAGATGATCAACCAGATCGCGAACCCGCAGATGCCTGAGGTCGGCGAGCGTTTCGTCGGCACGGTCGTCAAGACCACCTCCTTCGGCGCCTTCGTGTCCCTCACCCCCGGCAAGGACGGCCTGCTGCACATTTCGCAGGTGCGCCGCCTCGTCGGTGGGAAGCGGATCGACTCCGTCGACGATGTCCTCCAGGTGGGCCAGCAGGTCGAGGTCGAGATCGAGAGTATCGGTGACCGTGGCAAGCTCAGCCTGCACGCCGTCCTCGACGATGATGCGCTGGCTGCCGAGCAGGCGCGCGTTGAGGGGGAGAAGATGGCTGAGTTCTCCGAGCGTGCGGAGCGCCGCGAGCGTCGTGATCGTTCCGAGCGTCGTGAGCGCCGTCCCCGTACCCGCACGCGTCGCACCCGCGATGATGATGCGGTCGAGGAGATCACCGAGGAGTGATCTTCGTTAAGGCGGTGTCATTCATCGGCTGATGGGTGGGGCCGGGGAGCGCATGCTCCCCGACCCCACTGTGTCACTACATGTCCGGGGCCGGGTTGTTGTAGCGTATTCGCCCTGCTCATGACGTGGCTGGCGTTGGGCGTTCGGCTGATGCGGGGAGAGGCGGCGGGGAAGAGAGCGACATTCCTCGATAGTCGCGGATGCCCTCATTGGTGTTGAATGGATACGGGAGTCTGTCCAGCGACACCAGTGGAGGTCAACTGTGATTCGTCGAGTGCTTGGAATGATGGCGGTGATGTCCATGATGATGGGGCTCGTCATGCCCGTGGTCTCCGTTGAGCGCCCCGATGCGACTGTTCAGTATTCTCCCGTGGAACTCTTCTGTTTGGTTTTTCCGAACAGTGAGTTGTGCCGGGGTCGCGTGTGAACGAAAGGCTCCTGCAGCGCGTTCGCCGCCCTCTTCGCTGGATTCAGGACGCGGGAAAGCGCTTCGCATACCCAATGGTCGCACTGGTATTCCTCGGACTCGATTGCTCAGTCGCACTGCTTGGAAGGCCTTTGACGTGGCTCGAATTGGCGGCATCAATGTCAATCGCAGTGGCTACTGGAGCAGCTGCTTGGTTTTCTACTCCTGCGAGTCTGACGGTTATTATCGTGAGTTGCCTGGTCATCATCTCGCCGTCCGACGCCCTCGCTTCTCTTATGACCCCTTTTCTCGTCGTTCTCGCAGTTGCAGAGTTGATCTCACGTCGCCGCCGGCTCATCGCTGTGTGCTGTGGGATTCTTGTGGCATTCGCGTATTACTTGGATCCAACAGTGAGATCGATGACGACTTACGTCTGGGCGATTCTCCTGCAAGCGGTCATCGCCGTACCACTTGGTCTAGTCATGCTGACAAGTAGTAAGCAAATTGAACTGCTAAAACAGGAGGTGGAGTACCTCGCCCATAGGACGAATGCAGAGCTCGCCGTGACGCTTCACGACACGGTCGTCACGGATCTGACCAGGGCGCTCATCATGGTCCGCTCCCTTCAAATGCCCAAACGGGATCAACCTTCGCACGCGCTTGCCGACATTGAACAATCAGTAGCGCGTGCCATCACTCAATTGCGTCATACAGTGACCATGCTGCAACCCAGCAACGATCCGATGAATGAGTCGGTGTCGCACGCACTCGATGATGCCGCCCGGATGCTTCGCATGGGACACCGACGATTGCACAGCGCCCTTCCCGACGAACATGAGTTGTCAATGCTTCTGGGAGCCGCGCGACTCCGATTCCTAGTCATATTCCTCAAAGAATCATTGATGAACTGCGTAAAATATGCGCCAGTTGACTCGATTGTCAATGTATCGGCAGATGTGTCGGATCTCGGCGTGGAAGTCACCGTCGTATCGGATCTTTCGAAGGGAGAACCGGATCTTCAACTCGAATTGTCGTCCGGACTGGGAATCGTCAGTCTGCAGAGCCGGGCACAGGCGCTCGGCGGCGATGTTTATTTCGGCGCGGTGCTCCGGCGCTGGATGATATCTCTCGTCATGCCGATTGATACTGCCCGAAATGAGGAAATGGAATGATCGACCCCATGTCGCCGTACGATCATATCCGCCCCATCCGGGTGATCTTGGCGGATGACGATCCTGATCTGCGCGACGGCCTCGCCTCCCTTCTGGGTCTGGATCCTCGCATCAGCATTGTCGGGACCGCTGCTGATGGGCGCGAGGTCCTCGCGCTTGTGAAACACCGCCCTGCCGACATCGTTCTGATGGATGTTGAGATGCCCGTGCTTGACGGAGTGGAGACTACTCGGATCATGTCTGAGCAGCACTCATCGGTGAGAGTCGTGATGCTCACGGCCTTCGAGGTCCAGCATCGCCTCGCCGAGGCAATGGCTGCGGGAGCCTGCTCCTTCCTTACGAAGGATCTGCCGATCGATGAAATCGTGGACTCCCTCGTGCGCGTCGTCTCAGGGAGGCATGTCTTCTCGCCGCGAGTGATGGATGCCGCCGTCAATGTGTTGAGATCCTTCGGAGAACGGCACGAGGCGGTTGAACGGTGGGAACGGATCGTCGACTCACTGTCGACAGGCCAGAGGGCTGTTTACGAGTGCCTGATACAAGGCGTGACGAATCGGGAGATCGCAGAGCAGGTTGGCTACTCGGAGGGGACGGTGCGTACCTATGTCACACAACTGCTCGACTGCTTCGGCTGCACCTCACGGACCGAACTCGCCGTTCGCGCCGCTCGGATCGGGTCGACTCCGGGTTGTTGACTTTCCTCGATCGAGGGGCGACGGTCCCGGAAATAGGGTTGCGCCATCGATCCTTTGCGTGGGGACTCCAACCGGCTCTTCGTATTTGAGCGTGGGGTAGGTGTGTGGGCCGCCGCCGTTGAGGAGTATTCTGAGGCGGTTGTTGTCGGGGTTACAGACTCCCGGCCACCACGAGCAAAACACCACGGATACAACTCGATGACGGCACACTCGATGACGGTGGGCTGCTCGTTGAGTTGCTGCCACAGCGCTCGTAGACCGAGCCGATCCAGGGACAAGAAAGCAGTGAGATCAGCAAGACTGCCGGTAACGTGACACACGCCCAGGCCTCTCTGACAGGTCGTGTAAGAACTCCCATCACCGAGAGACCTCAACCCCCACCACCACCCAGTCCCACCCCACGACCTCCATCCTCACCTGCAAAGGCCCAGATTCTCGTACTCAACGTGTTTCACGCGTCTGTGCCGTACCACGTGTCGTGGAAGCGGGGTATGCCGTGCGTCTTCGGTCGGATGCTATCTGGCGATGAACGCCGAGACAGGCACCATCCCAACAATCATTAACATTCCTCGATAGAAGAGGACGAGTCGCAAATCATAAAATGACAACGTCGGCCAACAATCACTCAAGCAGCTTTGTCTCAAAGGAGACAACAATGACGACGTTGAAGAGGACTGTGATCAGTGCACTGACTTCGTGTGCGCTCGTACTCAGTGGCGCTGGAGTCGCGTACGGCTCCACTGATACTGTCACAATGCAAGACCGTGATAGCGTGTCTGTCACGGTCGAGAGTACGACATTTGAAAGAGAATCTGAACCCGAGTCGCCGAGAAGAGTAGGCGTAGCCGTCACTGTCGTCTTTGCTGTCCTGGCGGGTGGTTACAAGTGGGCGTACAACGATGGCGTTGCCCGTGCTGCCACAGGCCAAGTGACATGGAGCATGTGGGAGGGACAGTGGGGATGGGCTTTACTTGCGTACGCAAATGGACTTGGTCCCGTTGGCTGGGCGGGGTACCAAGGATGGAGCCACGGCTTTAAGACGGAGTGTCCAAAGCACTCGTACTGCTACTACAGGTGAGGGGGCGGGTGATGTCTCGGTGGAACAACATGGGTGTGTGGGCTCTCATCGGTGAGGCGTGCTACTGGCTCGCAGCCGTGGGGCTGGGCGTTAACTTGGCGTATTCGATGATTCGGGGGATTCAGGTTTCTGAATTCATGTGGTGGATGGCGATATTCCTGATGCTGTTAGGTGCCGGATTCAAGGAATATGATCAACGTATTCGTCGGCGGAACGAGTCAGCGTCTTGCCCAGCGCAAAGACCTGGCATCGATATTGGTCAATAGCCATCGTTCAATGCCGCGGCTACATCTGATGTGCACAGTCTGCTGGCAATCCAAGGATGCCTCCTGGCAGTGATCAATACCGGCGGTTAGGCGGGTTGAAGATACGCTTCGAGGGCGGCGCGGATGACATCGGAGACTGTGAGGTCTTTGGCGTCAGCATATGCATCCAAGCGATTGTTCAGATCCTCAGGCAGCCGTACCTGGCGCCGCGGCGACCGCCCATGACCCGTAGCGCGCGCTCTCCCGAGATTAGGTCGGCCCCCAGTGGTCACGCCATGAGTCACCATGAACGACGCAAGATCGTCCGCGTTGGCGAGCGTCCTCGACCCGAGTGCGGGTCCGAGTTGCTTGAGTTCGCCCCTTTCCGCTGTGTCTGCGAGGGCGCTGTAGCGGGCTTCTTCTTCCTCAGTCAGTGTGTGAGTCACGATTCGTTCTCCCATTCTGTGTGCCCGGCTTCGTAGACCAGATGCTTCCACGCGTCGGTGACCTCCATTGCGTGAAAGATCTTGATATCTGCGCTCCCCCTGATCGAAGCAATCACCTCGATGAACCGCCGTGCTTGAGGGTGCGGCAATCCGACGAAGACCATGGTCTTATCTCCCGGCTCTCCTTCAATCGAAGCAGCGTTAACGTGATGGAAAACAGCGTGCAGGGCTTCTTGTTGAGATACCCCGTGGCGTCCGGCACTCTTAGTGAATCTAATGGCCACACGAGAATGGTACTACCAATCTATGGTGTTAGCAACCCACAGCGCGTCTGATTGTTGAGGTTGAGCAGTTAAGGATCCGCCCGATGCGAGCGAGGCTCATGCCCTGGCGGCGCAGATCTTGAGCGAGTACGACCAACTACGCATCGCGATCGTCACCTGGATCGAACGCACCTACCACAGGCACCGCAGACACGACCACCTCGACCGCCTGACCCCCCATCGAATGGAAAACCACCATGAACTAGACAGCAAGCACCACCCAGACCCGCTCCACGACCCCTACCCTCACCTGCATAGACGCAGATTCTCGTACTCAACGTGTTTCACATGTCCGTGCTGCACCACGTGTCGTGGAAGCGGGGTATGCCGTGCGTCTTCGGTCGGATGCTATCTGGCGATGAACGCCGAGACAGGCACCATCCCAACAATCATTAACATTCCTCGATAGAAGAGGACGAGTCGCAAATCATAAAATGACGGCGTCCGCCGACAATCACTCAAGCAGCTTTGTCTCAAAGGAGACAACAATGACGACGTTGAAGAGGACTGTGATCAGTGCACTGACTTCGTGTGCGCTCGTACTCAGTGGCGCTGGAGTCGCGTACGGCTCCACTGATACTGTCACAATGCAAGACCGTGATAGCGTGTCTGTCACGGTCGAGAGTACGACATTTGAAAGAGAATCTGAACAGACGAGAGCGATTCCTATAGCGGCTATTGTTGCCGTTCTGATGGCAGGTTACACCGTGGCTTACAATGATGGTGTTGCCCGTGCTGCCACAGGCCAAGTGACATGGAGTATGTGGAGCGGCGACTGGGGATGGGGTCTGATGGGAGCTGCTTATGGACTCGGTCCGGTGGGAATCGCCGGATACCATGGATGGAGTCACGGGTTCCAGAAAGAATGCCCCAATCACTCGTACTGCTACTACAGGTGAGAGGAAGTGACAAGCACAATGGCTCAATGGAAGGACATGAGCGCGTGGGGAAAGGTCGGTCGCGCCTGCGACTGGCTGACGATCGCGGTCCTAGTGATGAGCTTCGGGTACGCGTTGATCACGAAAAGCCAAACTCCTGAGAATACCTGGATGGTGGCATTCCTGCTGTTCACGGTGGGGCGGGGTCTGGGGGACTATGACCGCAATCGGCGCCGGATCATGGACGAGCAAGCCGCAGCCCTCCAAAACGGCCAGTAGCATCTTCCAATGCCGCATAGTCGGGGATAGCGTCGTCACGCTAGCCCCGACTATGCGTTGTTCTGTGTCTGTGTCACCCCCGGAGGGAGCTTTACCGTCGGGCGGCTAGAATCATCGCCATGACTCCGCCGATCGAATTGCCCCTTGAAGCGACCCGGGCGCACCTGCTTGACGACTCCGAAGGCGACATCCTGCGAACCGTCACCTCATCGGGAAGTCGAATCATCACCCAGACGGTCCCCGCAACCCGCTCGGTCGCACTCAGTCTGTGGGTGCCCGTCGGGTCGCGCGACGAATCCGCGGACTTCGCCGGATCCACTCACTTCCTCGAACACCTCCTCTTCAAAGGGACGACGCGGCGCAGCGCCCTCGACATCGCAGAATCCTTCGACCGGGTCGGCGGGGACTCGAACGCGGAAACCGCCCGCGAACACACCGCCTACTGGGCGCGGATCCTCTCCGACGACCTTGATATGGCGACCGGCGTCCTCGTCGACATGCTCTCCAACTCGATGCTCACCCCCGACGCCTTCTCCATGGAGCGCGGCGTCATCCTCGACGAGCTCGCCATGGCGGAGGACAGTCCCAACGAAGTCGTCCACGACGCCTTCCAACTTGCCGTCCACGGCGACACACCTCTGGGCCGACCCATAGGAGGAACTCCCGACGTCATCTCATCGGTCACGCGCGACGCCGTCTGGGAGCACTACCGCCGCCACTACGCGCCCGACTCCCTCGTCGTCGCAGCCTCGGGCGCCGTCGACCACGACAGGCTCGTCGCACTCATCGACGAGGCGATCAGCGCCTCCGCCTGGTCGGACGCCCCGACCAGCGCCCAGCCCAGGCCTCGCAGGTCGATGACCCCGGAGGCGACGCCCGAGCACGAGTACGAGGTCATCCGCAGGCGCACTGTCGAACAGGCGCACCTCATCGTCGGAACGAAGGGCAGGCGAGTCCACGCCGACGAGGGCCCCACCATGTCGGTGCTCATCAGCGTCCTCGGTGGCTCCATGTCATCGAGGCTCTTCCAAGAAGTGCGCGAGAAGCGCGGCCTCGCTTACACGACCTACGCCTTCGAATCCGCCTACACCGACACTGGCACCGTCGGCATGTACGCGGGCACCTCGCCCTCGAACATCGACGAGGTCCAGCGCATCATGATCGGCGAACTCGAAGACCTCGCTGCCACCGGCCCTACCGACGCCGAACTCGAACGTGTGCGCGGCCAAGTCCGCGGCTCAGTCGCCCTCGGCTTGGAGGACAATTGGTCGAAGATGATGCGCTTGGGGCGCTCCGAAGTCTCAGGGCGCTACAAGACCGTCACCGAGTCCCTCGACGCCGTCAACGCCGTCACCACCGATGACGTGCGCGCCCTCGCCGCCCAGCTCGTCTCCCAGCCGCGCGCCCGCGCCCTCGTCCTTCCTGAGAACTGACACACCCCTTAACGATTGTGGACCGCTACCAAATCTGGTAGCCTAATAATCTGCTGGTCGTTATTAGTTGCACGGTCAGCGTATGGCCCCCGCAAGGGGGCCTATGTATTTGATCTGGGGGTCGATGTGGATCGTTGTGCGCTCCTAGTAGATGCGGGATACTTCTATGCCGCGGGGATACGCGCAGCATTTGGAGAGAAGCTGAGACGCGACCAGATTCGCCTCAAGGACCCGATGCGGATGATCGATAAGCTGGTTGAGATCTCTCAACGATTGGCATCGGATGTGCCGCTCCTGCGTACCTACTGGTATGATGCCATGCCTGGAAATCAATTGTCTGCGGATCAGGCTGAATTGGCGCTGTTACCTTCTGTCAAGCTTCGGCTCGGCGTTCTCAACGGCGCCGGACAACAAAAGGGAGTTGACTCCCTGATCGTCACAGATCTTATCGATTTGGCTCGCCATCGAGCAGTCGTCGATGCGGTCGTTCTCTCCGGAGATGAAGATATTCGCCTAGGAGTGCAGTTAGCGCAGAACTATGGTATTCGCGTCCATTTGCTCGGCGCCGGGGACGTGTCAAGGAATATGAGCAGATTGCTGCGCCAGGAAGCGGATACTGTAGAAATACTGCCGAGTGAGTGGTTCACCGAGGTTCTCGAAGTTCCGGGCTCAGTAACAGGGGCCACAACAGCGCCGACGGTCGAAAGCGTGGTTGATTGCCAATCGACGCAGGTCGGCATCGGGAGGCGATCAACACGACGAGTCGAATTGGATCCCATTGAGGGAGAGACGATTAATGATTCGATTAGCAGAGTGGTCCACCAACTCGTCAACGGAATGGACGAAAGAGATAAGGAGCAGATCCGAGCGCAGATCGAGATCGCGGGGAAAATTCCCAGAGAATTCGACGGTCGTTTGATTGCCTCGGTATCGAAGCTCCAGGGGAGTCGACGGTTGACTGCCGATGAACTGAATGTCATTCGGCAGGAGTTCATTCGTGCTGTCGACTGAATACGTTTTAGCATTCGTGAACGCATGAGTCTGCCTTCCCGTATGTGCTCCCAACTGCGAACGCCGCAAACGCCGTCACCACCGATGACGTGCGTGTCCTCGCCGCCCAGCTCGTCTCCCAGCCGCGCGCCCGCGCCCTCGTCCTTCCTGAGAACTGACACACCCGACCGATAGGAGCATCATGATTCGCGTAGCCGTCACCGGAGCCAAGGGCCGCATGGGATCGACGGTGGTCGATGCCGTCACCGCGGCGCCCGGCATGGAGGTCGTCGCGCAACTCGACGCCGGGGACGAGATCACCTCCCAGACCCTGTCCGGGGCGCAGGTCGGAGTCGACTTCTCCATCCCCGCCGTCACCGAGTCGAATGTGCACGCCCTGCTCGACGCGGGTGTTGACGTCGTCGTCGGCACGACCGGATGGACTGATGAGTCCTATGCGCGCGTCCGCGAGCACGCCGAGCGGGCGGGCAGAAATGTCCTCATCGCTCCGAATTTCGCGATGGGAGCCGTCCTCGCGATGAAATTCGCAGCCCTGGCCGCCCCCTACTTCGAGTCCGCTGAAGTCGTCGAGATGCACCACCCGAATAAGGTCGACGCCCCCTCGGGCACAGCCGCCGCAACCGCGCGCGGCATCGCCGCAGCCCGCCGGGATGCCGGGCTGGGCGCCATACCGGATGCCACACAGACCGACCCGGAGGGCACCCGCGGGGGCAGGATCGAGGGGATCCCCGTCCACGCGGTCCGGCTGCGCGGACTGACCGCGTCGGAAGAGATCCTTTTGGGCAACCCCGGAGAGCAACTCGTCATCCGAACCGATTCCTTCGACCGCATCTCCTTCATGCCGGGGGTTCTCCTCGCGATTCGCTCGGTCGGCGAGCACCCGGGACTGTCCATCGGCCTCGACACCTACCTCGGACTGTGACCGGCCTCTCTCCTCCCTTTCCTCTCTCTTTCCTTTTTTTTTTTTTCTTCCTTCCCTCCTCCCCCTTCCTCTCCTCCTCTCTCTTCTTCTTCTTCTTCTCTTTTTTCTCCCCTCCCTCCCTCTCCCCTCCTCCCCTCCCCCCCTCGCCTCTGCGCCTCATGCTCCCGCCCTCCTCCCAGATCGCCGTTGACGATGAACGTCTCGCAGCGCAGTGGACCGCCACGCTGTCTGCGCCTGCGCCCCCCGGGTGCCTCACCCTCGTCGCACTCCATGCGGACACGGTCGTCGGCTTCGCGGCATTCGCACCCGCAGAGGAAGCGGCTTCCGATTCGGATGTGATCGGCGCGGGAGCTGAGATCCTCGACCTCGCGGTCGACGAGCGCTTCCGCAGATCCGGCCACGCCTCCCGGCTCATGTCGGCGGTCGCTGACTTATCGGAGGCTCCGACGCTGCGCATATGGATCGCATCGGGCGACGAGGCGCGCCTGAGATTCTTCCACTCCTGCGGATTCGCGCCCTCCTCGTTGAGGAGGAGACTGCCCGTGGAGGAGGGGGAGCCGCTCGTCCAACACCTGTGGTGGGCGGGCGTCGACGAGGGCGCGACCACCGACTGAACACAGGATGTGAAACGGCCTCGGACGTGCATATGCTCACACCATGAGTCACATCCCCCCGCGCCTGTTCGGATCCCTCGCCCCCGCGATGGTCACGCCCTTCCATGCAGATGGCAGCATCGACCTCGACTCCGCGCAGCGCCTCGCCCGCAAACTCGTCCTCGACGGTTGCGACACGATCCTTCTGTCCGGAACCACCGGCGAGTCGCCGACGACCCACCAGCCGGAGAAGAACGACCTCACCGTCGCCGTGAAGGAGGCCGTCGGGGATCAGGCGTTCATCCTGTGCGGCGCCGGCTCGAACGACACGGCGCATGCGGTCCGCATCGCCGAGGGCGCCCAGGCCCACGGCGCGGACGGCCTGCTCGTCGTGTCCCCCTACTACAACCGCCCCTCGCAGGCGGGCCTCATCGCACATGTGCGCGCCATCGCCGACGCCACCGACCTGCCGGTCATGCTCTACGACATCCCCGGGCGCACCGGACTCGCATTCTCAGACTCCGCCCTCGACGATCTGGCGACGCATCCGCGGATCAGGGCGGTCAAGGATGCGACGGGGAACGTCGAACAGGGTGTGGAGCGCATGCACCGCACCGGCCTCGAATACTACTCGGGCGATGACGGGCTCAACTTCGCGTGGATGACGGGCGGAGCCTCCGGTTTCGTGTCAGTCGTCGGCCACGTCGCCGCATCCCGCTACCGCCGCATGATCGACCTGCTCGACGCGGACCAGGTGTGGGAGGCGCGAGAGCTCGCCTATTCGCTGCGCCCCCTCGTCAGTGCGATCATGGGCGGCGGCCAGGGGGCCGTCATGGCGAAGCACGCCGTCCACCTCCAGGGCCTCATCGGCACTCCGACCGTGCGCTTGCCGCTCGTGCCCGCATCTGATGACGAGGTCGACCGCCTGCGACGCGCCCTCGAGGCCGCTGAGCTCCTCTGATGGGGACTGAACACCCTGGTGCGGAGGGCGGGCAAATGCGTCAGCTCGGGCGCTGGGAGCCGGGGCGGCGTCGGGGCGTGGCACACTTAGAGTCATGAAGCCTCTGTACGAAAACCTGTCCGCGCCCGAGCCCCTCGAGGACGGCGCGCTGCGTGTCATCCCACTGGGCGGCCTGGGCGAGGTCGGACGCAATATGAACGTCCTCGAATGCGACGGGAAGCTGCTCATCGTCGACTGCGGCGTCCTTTTCCCCGAGGTCTACCAGCCCGGCGTCGACCTCATCCTCCCCGACTTCACGTGGATCGAGGACAGCCTCGAAGACGTCGTGGGCATGGTGCTCACCCACGGACACGAGGACCACATCGGCGCCGTCCCCTACCTGCTCAAGCTCCGCGACGACATCCCGATCTACGGCTCCGACCTGACATTGGCGTTCACCGAGCCGAAACTGCGTGAGCACCGCCTCCCCGCCGGGGACATGCACGTCGTCAAGAGCGGCGACCGTGTGACGGTCGGCCCCTTCGACCTCGAATTCGTGCAGGTCACCCATTCCATCCCGGACGCCCTCGCCGTGTGCGCGCGCACCAGCGCCGGAACCGTCCTCATCACCGGCGACTTCAAGATTGACCATCAGCCTCTCGACGGGCGCCCCACCGACCTGCCCGCGCTCGGCCGCATCGGTTCGGAGGGCGTCGACCTGTTCATGATCGACTCGACGAACTCCGAAGTTCCCGGGTTCATCCCCTCCGAACGCGAAATCGGCCCCGTCCTCGACCGCATCATCAACGAGGCGACCGGGCAGGTCGTCGTCGCCTCCTTCGCCTCCCACGTGCACCGCGTCCAGCAAGTTATCAACGCCGCTGCGAATGCGGGGCGCCATGTCGCCCTCGTCGGGCGCTCCATGGAGCGCAATATGCGCATCGCCCAAGACAAGGGCTACCTCACCGCCCCCGAGGGCCTTATCGTCGACATGGGGGAGATCGCCGCCCTCGAACCCGATAAACGCGTGTACATGGCGACCGGCTCGCAGGGAGAACCGATGGCGGCACTGGCCCGCATGAGCTCCGGCTCCCACAAGTCCGTGACCCTCGAAGCGGGGGACACCGTCATCATCGCTGCCTCCCTCATCCCCGGCAATGAGACCGACGTCAACCGCGTCATCAACGACCTCACGCGCCTGGGCGCCAAGGTCTTCCACCGCGGAAATGCGAAGGTCCACGTCTCCGGGCACGCATGCCAGGGTGAATTGCTCACCTTCTACAACCTCGTCCGCCCCCGCAATGTCATGCCGATCCACGGCGAATTGCGCCATCTGGTCGCCAACGGCAAGCTCGCCGCATCCACGGGGGTCGACCCCGCCAGGGTCGTCCTCGCCGACGGGGGAGTGTGCGTCGACCTGTGCGACGGGCAGGCATCGATCAGCGGAGCCGTCCCCTGCGAGTACGTGTACGTCGACGGGCGCTCAATCGGGGAGATCTCCGAGGAGGAACTCGAGATCAGGCGCACTCTCGGTTCTGAAGGATTCATCAGCGTCTACGCGGTCGTCGAACACGATTCGGGGGCGGTGCTCTCCGGTCCGACGATCCGCGCGATCGGCATGGCCGAGGACGAGTCCGTCTTCGACGAGATCCTGCCCGATGTTGATGCGGCGCTGAAAGAGGCGGCGTCCCCGGGCGGTAAGGATCCGTACATCCTGCAGCAGGCGATGCGCCGCGTCATCGGTCGCTGGGTGGCGCGCAGGTTGCGCCGCCGCCCGATGATCGTGCCCGTCGTCGTCGAGCAGTGACGGATAGGACGACGATACTCCCATGACCGCTCGCTTCGTTTCCACCCACTCAGTAGTGCTGGTCCTGCCCATGCACATCGCGCATTCCCCGGTGCGCGGTGCCTCGATCCACGCCGATGCGGCCAGTTCGAGGCCGGGCGGCGGCTTCACCACGCTGAGCGCGGTCGCCGCCCAGGGGATATCCGCCGCAATGGCGTCGCCCCTGGGGACGGGCCCGAACTCGTACACGGTGCGCCAGCAGCTCATCGCCGAGGGGATCACGGTCCTCACGCAGGAACTCGTCGGCGACATTGGTGTTGCGATCCAGCTTATCGAGCCCGACGGGTCGATGACGTCCATTGTGACGGCGGGCGTCGAGTCCGAACCCTCGCGCACGGCATTGGACCGCCTCGTCCTCACCCCCGGGGACCTCATCCACATCACCGCCTCCGACTTGGCGAACCCGCATTCGGCGAAGGTCCTCGCCGGGTGGGGGGCCGCCTTGCCCTCGTCGGTGACGCTCGTCGTCGCCGTGTCGCCCGCCGTCGAGCAGGTGCCCGTCGAATGCTGGCACCAACTGCTCGGACGGGCCGATATCGTGACGATGAATGTGCGTGAGGCGGCCGCCCTGACGGCGATTCTCGCCAAATATGAGTCGGGCCTGTCGATTCGCACCCTCATGAAGCCGGAGGCGGCGCTTGTGAGGCGCACCGGCAGGATGGGCTGCGAGGTTCAGCTCGGCCGGGGTGAACTGCGCCTGCAGATCCCCCCATTCGAGACGCATATCGCAGATACTGCGGGTGTCGGCGATACGCATATCGCGACCATGTGCGCGCAGCTGCTGCGCGGCAAGGATCTGGAGGAGGCGTGCCTCATGGCGAATGCGGGGGCCGCCATTGCGATCAGCCACGAGTCCGCGCTGCCCGTACCGGCCCTCGATCAGATCAACCACGTCCTCGAGACGGGTTCTGCGACCGGCATCATCTTTTAGAAACGTGAGGTTCTCGCGCTTCGGGCCTCATCGGCGCGCCTGTTCGGGGCTGAGTTGGCGTCGCGGTAGCGTCGAAGCATCATGGCATCACGTACCCCTGTTTCGGGGAAGAAGGGGAGGAACGCCCAGTCCGGGCGGACCTCTTCGGCTTCTTCTTCGGCGATGAATCAATCAGGACTGCTCGCGCGCTTCTTCGCGGCGGGCGGGCGGGCGTTCATAGCGGCGATCACCGCTTGGAGGGTAACCGATGCACAGGTGAAGCGCGATGCGCTTGCATTCGTGTGCCTGGCGGCTGGTATTCTCGTCGCGCTGCGGGAGTGGTTCCGCATCTCCGGACAGGCCGGCGATTTCATCCATCACGGGGCAGCCGGGGCCGTGGGGCTCTTCTCCGTCGTCGTGCCCATCGCCCTCATCGGATTCTCCGTCGAATTGTTCCGGGCTCGCAGCGGCAATCACGCTCTGCCGCATCATGTGGCGGGCGGTCTCGGAATCGTTGTCGCGCTGACGGGCCTCGTGCACGTCAGCCAGGGCAATCCGTCGGCGCAGGATTTCGAGGCGATCGAGGGTGCCGGGGGACTGATCGGCTGGTTCATCGCGCGCCCCCTCACGATCCTCCTATCCGCATGGGGGGCGGGCGCCGTCCTCGTCCTGCTCTTCGTCTATTCGCTGCTGCTGGCGACTCGGACGCGCGTTGCCGATGTCCCCGATAGGGCGCGTCGCCTGTGGGATGTGCTGAGTCGCAGAACACGCCCCGACTCGTCATCGGATGATGCCCAGTCCGCGCGCTCACGCCTGCGCGAGGGGCTCGCAGCGGGCGATGACCCCTTCCTCGATCAGTACGATGGGGACGAGTCCTTCCGCACTGCGCAGCTAGAGTCCTCCCACGACGAGGCCGTGCTGCTCACCAATGCGCCCGCGGGCGACGATACTGCGACGCAGCTCGCGATCGGAGTGTCCCCATCGGCGCCAGACGCCCCTACCGAGCAATTCGCGCCGTTGACGAACGAGGCCGACGCCCCGACCGCGTCCACACCGTCGATCACCCCGCCGCCGATCACCCCCGCCCCCGATGGTGCCGAGGTCCAGCCCGACCTCGACGAGTCGATCACCTATACGCTGCCCGATGATGCGCTCCTCGTGACGGGTCCGCCCCACAAGACCCGCTCCACCGTCAACGACCAGGTGGTGCGCGCCCTCGGCCAGGTGTTCAACGACTTCAAGATTGACGCGCAGGTGACGGGCTTCTCCCGCGGACCGACGGTCACCCGCTACGAGGTCGTTCTCGGGTCGGGGGTCAAGGTCGACAAGTTGACGAACCTGTCGAAGAACATCGCCTACGCGGTGGCCTCAGCCGATGTGCGCATCCTCGCGCCGATCCCCGGCAAGTCCGCGATCGGCATCGAGATCCCCAACACCGACCGTGAAAATGTCGCCCTGGGCGATGTGCTCCGCTCGGGTGCGGCACTGCGCAATCAGCATCCCCTCGTCGTCGGCGTTGGGAAAGACGTCGAGGGCGGGTATGTCGTGACGAACCTGGCGAAGACACCGCACCTACTGGTCGCCGGCCAGACCGGTTCGGGTAAGTCGAGCTTCGTCAACTCGATGATCACGTCGATCATGATGCGTGCGACACCCAACGAGGTCCGTATGATCCTTGTTGACCCCAAGCGCGTCGAACTCACCATCTACGAGGGAATCCCGCATCTCATCTCGCCGATCATCACTGACCCGAAGAAGGCCGCCGAGGCCCTCGAATGGGTGGTGCGGGAGATGGACGCGCGTTACAACGACCTGTCGGATTACGGCTTCAAGCACATCGACGACTTCAATAAGGCGGTCGCCTCGGGACAGGTACAGGCTAAGCCCGGCTTGGAGCGGACGCTGCGCCCCTACCCGTATCTGCTGGTCGTCGTCGACGAACTCGCCGACCTCATGATGGTGGCGCCCCGCGATGTGGAGGCATCCATCCAGAGGATCACACAGTTGGCCCGAGCAGCGGGCATTCACCTGGTGCTCGCCACGCAGCGCCCGTCGGTCGATGTCGTCACGGGTCTCATCAAGGCGAATATCCCCTCCAGGCTCGCCTTCGCGACCTCGTCGCTAACGGACTCGCGCACGATCCTCGACCAGCCGGGTGCGGAGAAGCTCATCGGTCAGGGTGACGCCCTCTACCTCCCGGCGGGGGCATCGAAACCGATGCGCGTCCAGGGCGCATGGGTCTCGGAGTCGGAGATCCATAAGGTTGTCGCCCACGTGAAGGAACAGATGCGGCCGCACTACCGCGATGATGTCGTCGTCGAGCAGAAGACGACGAAGGTCGCTGAGGATATCGGCGATGATCTCGACGATCTGTTGCAGGCGGCGGAACTGGTCGTCTCTACGCAGTTGGGGTCGACCTCGATGCTTCAAAGGAAGTTGCGGGTCGGCTTCGCGCGCGCCGGACGCCTCATGGACTTGTTGGAGTCGCGTGACATCGTCGGCCCTTCCGAGGGGTCGAAGGCGCGTCAGGTCCTCGTGCAGCCCGAGCAGCTGCCCGAGGTGCTCGCCATGCTGCGGGGGGAGTCGACCTCGCTGGGCGAGGCCGCGACCGCGGAACAGCCGGATCCGGTGTCGGATGGGGGAGCGGACGAGGGCGACGAGGCGCTCACCCCGCTCGCACATGCACCGGCTGATGACACACGCAGTGCCTCGTCTTCGTCGGACCCTTATGCTGGACATGACTTCGGTGGGAATGTGCCCGACTGGATCGACGAGGACCCGGAAGGAGACGAAGACGCATGGCAGCTCACGGGCCGCTGAGCGCACGAGAGAGGAGCGAGGTCATGGATGACAATGTGTCGCAGCGTCGGCATGACCAGAAGGCATCGTTGGTGAACCTGCCCAATGCGCTGACTGTTCTGCGCCTCGTCTTGGTGCCCGTGTTCATCCTCCTCGCGCTGCAGTCCGGGGAGCCGCTCAGGTGGTGGGCGGTTATCATCTTCATGGTCGCCGCCGCCACGGATCAACTCGACGGGCACATCGCCCGCTCGCACAACCTCGTCACCGACTTCGGGCGCATCGCAGACCCGATCGCGGATAAGGCGCTCACCCTGTCGGCCTTCGCCGTCCTGTCCCTGGCGGACATCCTGCCGTGGTGGGTGACGATCCTCATCGCGGTGCGCGAGCTGGGTATTACGGCTTTGCGCGCGGTGCTGCTGCGCCGCGATATCGTCGTGTCGGCGAATAAGGGCGGCAAGCTCAAGACTGTGCTGCAGATCCTCGGCATCTGGCTGCTGCTCATCCCGTGGGATGCGATCGCGCAGCGCTATGACGCGGTGGCGCCCATCGCCCGTGGGTTCTCCATCGCCGGACTTATCGTCGTGGGGCTCGCTTTGATCGTGACCCTCTGGTCGGGCTGGGTGTATGTGTCCGAGGGCGTTCGCCTGTGGAGAGCGTCCAACGAGCAAAGTTGAGTCTGGGCGACGCAATTCACAGGTTCTCAGCAGATATTCAGTTTTATGTCAAATGGCTCTATTAAGCGGAAAAGTCGTTGCACGCGGCGGGGTGGATACTGTTTCACAGTCTTCGACTGTGGATTGAAGATGCACGGGTGCGCCCACTCGGTCTAGAGTCGGGGTATGAACACTTCCCGTACTTCAACGCCGCTCCTGCGTACCGAGCTCGGCGACGTGCTGCGCGGACTGCGCAAGCACCAGGGTCGCACTCTGCGGGAAGTGTCCTCCATGGCCCAGGTCTCCCTCGGATATCTCTCCGAGGTCGAGCGCGGCCAGAAGGAGGCCTCCTCGGAACTCCTCGAAGCGATCTGCACGGCTCTCGGCGTGCCCCTGTGGTTCGTTCTGCGAGAGATCTCCGACCGCATGGCGCTCCTCGACGGCGCAGTCGTCCCCGATACCGTTCCGGACGATCTGATCCCCGTCACCCTCATCTCCTGACGGTGAAGCGCTCAGAGTTCTGGGAGGGCGTCGACACAGTCTTCAGCCCCGCCCTCGGTCGTTCCTACGCCTCGGACCTGTACATCCCCGCCCTCGGCGGTACCTGCGTCGATGCCCTCGACGCCCATGTCGAACCGCAGCAGGTGTGGAACGCCCTCCTCGATGAGATGGGCGTCGACGAGGCCGCTCGTTTCCTCCACCGCGTCGACCCGAAGGAGCGGTGAACGCAGCAGCAGGACATGCCCTGGGATCGCCGTGTACTGCTGCCTCGTCAGTGGTGTGACGTGGGTGAAGACGCGTTGGAAATGCATACGGGTAACAGGCATACGAAGCATGTTGAGGGAAACTGGTGGTTGAGAACAAGCTTCTTGTTGGGGAACTGAGGCTGTGTCATCTCATGATGGAAATCGTGATACGCCTGACCTTGACATTGTGGTGATGGTCCGCGATACGGGAGATGCTATCGAGGTCACCTTTCCGATCTTCGTCACTCTCATCTCCTGACGGTCGAATGACTGATGGTGGTCCGATTTCATCGAGTATGGTGACGACCCAGATCGGACCCAAGTACAGCTACTCGCCACCGCAAGTCATGTTGCTCTATGACGATGCTGGGGGTCTGTTGTAGGTTTGGGTGATAGTGGGTATGTAGTTTGGTGGGTTGTTGTGGTTGTGATCTTTTCGTGTTCGGTGGGGTTAAGTGTGTGAGGTGGTTGTGCTTACAGTGTTGGTGGTGGGTGCGTTTGATCCGGGTGGTGATCGCGATACGTAGGTCTTCGCGGTGAGGTTATTCTCGGGTAGTGGGTGCCTGGTTTGTGCGGATGTTGTGTCCGTGGGAGGGGATGTTCATTATGAGTCAGTAATGACGTCGGAGGTATGCTTCGGGGTGTCGGGTGGAGGCTGCGTGGTTGGTTATTGAGTCTGGTCGGTTAATTGTTAGGGTTGCTGCAGAGCTTGGTGTGAGTGTTGGGCTACTGGGTAATTGGGTTAAGCGGGAGCGGTAACGATGGGGTAGTGAGGATGGTTGGAGGGGAGTTGATCTTCGTTTTGAGGATGCTCGTTTGCGTCGTGAGCGTGCTGAGGTTCGTTTAGATAACGTGTTCTTGTCAAAAGTTGCAGCCTTCTCTTCGTTGCAAAGCAGTGAGAGAGGAAAAGTTTCAACTAATGGAGCAGGAGAAGGCGCATTTCAGCAGTATATGTATGGCCAGACTCTTAAAAGTGTTTCGTTCCGGCTATTACGTCTGGGCGACTAAAGACGACGCTAAACACATGGGTCTTGATTCATGTCAGGCATTTGTTGAAGATCTTGACCAGCATATTTATGTGCTTTGGGAAGATTCTGATGAAGTCTATGGTGCTCCTCGATTCACTGCGATGCTTGCTAAGAGGGGTATCAAGGTGAATAGGAAAACCGTGGCTAAATGTATGAGAGTAATGGGTGTTGAGGGGATCTCGCCGCGTGTGTTCGTGCCGGTGATCACAATTGCGTCGAAGAAGAAATCTACATTGCCTGACGTGGTTAAACGGTTGTTTGATGTTGGCGAGCTCAACCGCGTATGGCTCAGTGACATTACCTATCTGCGCACTGGTGAAGGCTGGCTATACCTGTGTGCGGTGCGTGATGGTCATTCCCGCTGTGTGATTGGCTGGGCGATGGATGATACCCAGTCTACTGACCTGGTACAACGAGCATTACAGATGGCGTACACGTTGCGCGGTGAGATCCCTAAGGGGGGGGCTTGTATTCCATGCTGATCGTGGGAGGCGGTACATCAGTGACCGGATATGGCGGGTCTGTCAGGATCTGGGGATCGCCCAATCCGTGGGGCGTACTGGCGTGTGCTTCGATAACGCCATGTCGGAGTCATTCTGGTTAACACTACAGACCGAATTCTATGATCGAAAGAAGTGGCTCACACGTCATCAAGCACGCAAGGCAGTCGCACAATGGATCAAAGTAGTCTACAATCAGCGCCGCATACACTCATCACTTGGAATGCACACACCCGTGACCTTCGAAAACTCCATCATCAAGGATCCCGCCAAGCCAGACCCAGTTACCCCCAAAGCCGCTTAACAAACTGTCCACAACTTGCAGACAACCTCAGTAATTAACGGTGGAAGATTGGTCTGAATCTCCAGGGTCTGGTGTGGGGTTGGTGGCAGGGTGGGTGGGGTGGTGGTTGGTGTCTGGCTTATGGTGGTTTCGCGTTTGGTGGGGGTCAAGTGTGTGAGGTGGTTGTGCGTGCGGCGTCTGTGGTAGGTGTGCTCGATCCGGGTGATGATTGTGATGCGCAGTTGGTTTCGGGTTGCTCATCTGTGCCGGTTGAGAATCGTTCTTTTGTAGGAGACTGAAGAACAGTCTCCATGGCGGCGTTGTCCCCACACGAGGCGACCGTGCTCATGGGGGCGGCTAGGCGGTTGCGGGCGAGGGCTTTTGGGTCCTTCGTGGACCGGAACTGGCTTGCTCGGTCCGAGTCCACGATGCAGCCAGCAACCTCGCCGCGCATACGGACGGCATGGGTGAGCGCGTCGACCGCGAGCCGTGCTTTCATCCTCGAGTCGATCGAGGAGCTTGTCGAATCTGGTGAGAAGACGTCTGTCGGCACACACATACAGCGTGCCCTCACCCCTGGGATGCTCGGTGATATCCGTCAACCACCACTCGTTAAGGGGCCTAGACGTCGAGCTTGTGGCGCACGACCCCACGGGAGTCGACGATGGTGCACGGGTCATCATGCACCGCCGGTCCCGGGCCGACCATTTCGGCCCCTGTTTCTTGCCGAATAAGCTCGTGAGAGGCAGTGAGTTACATAGGAGATAATCTCAGACCATGGCCCCTGCAAAGTATGACCCACCGATCGAGTTCAGGCCCTCGCTCGTAGAAACCGGACGGGCAGATATGATACCGCGGTTAGGTCGCCTACTGGACGTCGAGTGCATGGGATTGATACGGCGTGTCGACATGTGTCGAACATATGTTCCACAGTAGTGTTGTCCACAGATGACGCGGGTACGGCTGCCCATCCACAGGAGGGGGCAACGCCTACCGCAAACGCCAATGGTCGGGCGTAGTGTCATCGCGCGACCCCGGAGAGGGGACCCGCGCTGATCGATCAGATCATCCGAGGGCCGGAGAGGCTCCACTATGAGAGGACATGACATGGCCGCTGCACGAAAGTCGACTCCCGCATCGGGCGGAGGGGATCGCAACAAAGCGCTGGAACTCGCGCTCGCCCAGATCGATAAGCAGTTCGGCAAGGGCTCGGTCATGCGCCTCGGCGACGACTCCAGGCCGCCCGTCCAGGTGATCCCCACGGGCTCCCTCGCCCTCGATGTCGCCCTCGGAATCGGCGGCCTGCCGCGCGGCCGAGTAGTGGAGATCTACGGACCCGAATCCTCCGGCAAGACGACCGTCGCCCTCCACGCCGTCGCCAACGCTCAGAAAGCCGGGGGCAATGCAGCCTTCATCGACGCCGAGCACGCCCTCGACCCCGTGTACGCCCGGGCCCTCGGCGTCGACACCGACGCCCTCCTCGTCTCCCAGCCCGACACGGGCGAACAGGCCCTCGAAATCGCCGACATGCTCATCCGCTCCGGCGGCATCGACATCATCGTCATCGACTCGGTCGCCGCCCTCGTCCCCAAGGCTGAGATCGAGGGCGAAATGGGAGACTCCCACGTCGGCCTCCAGGCCCGCCTCATGAGCCAGGCCCTGCGCAAGATCACGGGCGCACTGTCCGCAACCGGCACCACCGCCATCTTCATCAACCAGTTGCGCGAGAAGATCGGCGTCTTCTTCGGCTCCCCCGAGACGACGACCGGCGGCAAGGCCCTCAAGTTCTACGCCTCCGTTCGCATCGACGTGCGACGCATCGAGACCCTCAAGGAAGCGGGCGCCCCCGTCGGCAACCGCACCCGCGCCAAGGTCGTCAAGAATAAGATGGCCCCGCCTTTCAAGCAGGCCGAGTTCGACATCGTCTACGGCAAGGGGATCTCGCGAGAGGGGTCGATCATCGACATGGGAGTCGACGCGGGGATCATTCGCAAATCCGGCTCTTGGTTCACCTACGGCGACGATCAGCTCGGACAGGGCAAGGAGAACGTCCGCCAGTTCCTGGTCGACAACCCCGAACTCGCCAATGAGATCGAGAACAAGATCCTCATCGCCGTCGGCGTCGCCGAGGCCCCCCAAGAGGACACGCCCGCGTCGAAAGACTCGACAGCGGCCATTGACCCGATGGAGGACGCCGGATTCTAAATGGTCCGCTACCTTGACCCGGAGGAGCATCCCGAGCTCGGTGAGTGCAGCGAGAAGGCGCGGCGCTCACCGGCCGAGAGGCTCACCCTCATACGCGAGCGCAACGCCGCCCTCGTCGGCGCAGAGGCTGTTGAGGCAGCCCGGGAGGTCGCCCTGCGCCTCCTCGACACCCGTTCGCGCTCCACGGGTGAACTGCGCACAGCGATCACCTCGAAGGGCTTCAACGAGGCGATCGCCGAGGAAGTCCTCGAGCGGCTCACCCGCGTCGGCCTCATCGACGACGACGCGTTCGCGCGCGCCCTCGTCGCAGACCGCTTCCGCGGCAGCGGAAGAGTCGGCCGCGCTCTCACGGAGGAGATGGCCCGCAAGGGCCTCGACGCCGAGACCATTGCCCGTGCCCTTGACGCGGTGGATCCCGATGATGAGCTCGAGCGCGCCCGTGAACTCGTCGAGCGCAAGATGCGCTCCATGAACGCCGTATCACGCGACGCCGCCTATCGGCGCCTCGCGGGGATGCTCGCCCGCAAGGGATATTCGCCCTCGCTCGCCAACGCCGTCATCTCCGCAGCGCTCAACGGCCGCGACGACGACTCGGCGCCGACTCCTCCCGGCGGTCGCGGCCTCTAAGAAGCGGCGGCGCCCCCGGGGTGGGGCGCGGGTTTGAGATTCGCCAGCCACTCGTACGAATCCTGGATGTGTGCGGTCATGAGTGCCTGAGCCAATCCGGCCTGTCTGAGGGACATGGCCTCGGCGATCCTCCGATGGGCGGCATCGCTGAGGCGTTTGAGTTCCCCGTGCGCCAAGAGGTGGTAGTCGGCGCCGCGGTGGTGGATGGTCTCGAGCAGCGCCTGGATCATGGGGTCTCCCGCGGCTTGGATGATGCGCAGGTGGAACTCCTGATCGCGCTCCTCAAAACAGGGGTCGTCGACATCTAATCCGGCGACTTCATCGGCCAACCCCCTCAAGGCGGCAAGTTGCTCGTCGGACATTCGAGCCGTCGCCAGTGCTGTCGTGTGGGCCTCGAGGACTTGGCGTAGTGCGAACAGCTCCAAAAGGCGTTCGAGCGGTAACAGCGGCACAACCATGGACAGGCCGGTCATCAATTTGGGCGCAGACATGTCGGACACTGTGAGCCGTCCGCCGGGCTGGGAATCGAGCACTCCGACTGCTACCAGCATTTTCTGCGCCTCTCGCAGAGAACTGCGCGACAGGCCAAAGCGCTCGCACAACTCCAGTTCCCCGGGGAGGCGCTGACCGGGTGAGAGTTCACCCGTGGAGAGCATCGTGCACAATGCGGAACGGGCTTCGTCGACGGCGCTCATATGAACCTCCACAACCTTACTGTCTGACAAAACAGGTTAAATATGGGTTTTATATCGAGAAAATTCCTGTTATTGTCAGACAATCGCAGTAATCTGATGATTCAAGGCTAGTCGCACAATGAGGAGCGCCGCATAGTGGACACCCAGACCTGGGAACAACTCGATGCCAGGCCCATTCCGGCATGGTTCCCTGCGGCCAAATTCGGAATCTTCATCCATTGGGGGCCCTTCTCCGTTCCCGCGTGGCGCACTGTGTCGGATGAGCTCTTCGGCGGTTACGCCGAGTGGTACTACGCCTGCGTCTACGGGGAGTACCGCAACGCGGACCCGGACTACCACCGTGAGACCTGGGGAGAGGACTTCGCCTACCGCGACTTCGCCCCCCTCTTCACCGCACAGCGCTTCGACCCCGTCGAATGGGCGTCACTGTTCCGCCGCGCCGGAGCGCGCTACGTCGTTCTCACTTCCAAACACCACGACGGCTTCTGCATGTGGGCCACTGACAACCCCCACAAGAGCGGGTGGAACGCAGGCGATGTCGGACCGCGCCGTGACATTCTCGGAGAACTCGCCGATGCAGTGCGCGCCGAGGGCATGAAAATGGGAGTCTACTACTCCATCCCCGAGTGGGAGACTCATCCCAGTCACCGATGCGACGGAGGATACTTCGTCCCCGAGCACGACGTGCGTCTCTTCGGCATGGATCCCGACGACTATCCCGACGAAGTCCTGCATCCCCAGTGGAAGGAACTCAACGAGCGCTACCGCCCCTCCGTCATCTACACCGATGGTGGGGAATGGGACCTCTCCGAGGACTACACCCGTTCCCGTGAACTGCTCACATGGCTCTACACAGAGGCGCCGAACCGAGACGAGGTCGTGGTCAACGACCGCATGCATGTCGGAATGCCCGGTCGGCACGGCGACTACTTCTCCACCGAGTATTCGGACATCGAGGGATATGGAGCGCTCCACCCGTGGGAGGAGAGCAGGGGCATCGGCAAGTCCTACGGCTACAACAGGGCCGAGACGCTCGACGACTACGCTCAGACCCCGGAGCTGATCGACCTGCTGGTGCGCACGGTCGGCCGAGGCGGCAACCTCCTCCTCAATGTCGGCCCACGGGAGGATGGCACGATTCCCGAGGTCCAGCGCCAGCGCTTGATCGAGATCGGGGAGTGGCTCGACGCCAACAAGGGTGCTATCTACGACACCGAGCCGCTGCACCTCGACCTCGGCGAGGGAGCCTTCGCCGTTGAGCGCAACGGCACGGTATACGTGCTGGTCACCACCGACGGTCCCGATGTCATCAACCTGCCCTGGAAGATCACGAGTGCTGCGGACCTCGCCACCGGCAACGCCCTCGACACACAGGGGACGCGCCTGTTCCCGCCCGCCCAACGACGACTCCCGTGTGCACTGGCATGCACGGTTGAAGGAAGGACAACCCGATGAGTACACAACGCGTCGATCATTCGCTGCTCGACACCGAGCCGCTTCCACCGGCCGCCAAACCCGTGCATTTCTGGCATGCCCTCCTGCCCGTCGCCGTCCTGGTCGTCTTCATCATCTGGGGTATGATCGTCGGCCCACTCGCATTCGATCTGCCGTCCTGGCCGCTGGAGTTCACCTTCGTCCTCGCAGCCCTGTCGACATGGCTGCTGCTGTTCCATCTCGGCTTCCGCTTCGACGCCATCGCCACGGCGATGGCGCGGCGCACTCGCACCGCGCTACCCGCCATCTGGATGCTCATGGCCATCGGCATCCTCATCGGATCGTGGACGGCGGCGGGCACGATCCCGATGCTGGTGCATTACGGCATGCTCATCATCGACCCCGCTTGGATCTACATCGTGGCGTTGTTACTGACATCGCTGTTCTCAGTACTGACCGGCACGTCATGGGGATCTGTCGGGACCATCGGGGTCGTCCTCATCAACATCGGCATGGCCACCGACGCGAATCTCGGTCTGCTCGCTGCGGCGATCATCTCGGGCGGATACTTCGGCGATAAGATGTCACCGCTGTCCGATACCACCAATATGGCCGCCATGGGTGCGGGCGTCCCCCTGTACTCGCACGTGCGGTCCATGGTCAATACGACGGGTCCCGCGTACCTCGTCGCCCTGGTTCTCACCGCTGTCTTCGGCGTCTTCCAGCCTGCCCGGGGCGAGGGCGTGGACGTGTCGGCCTTCACACGCCCCGTCGCAGACGATCTGGCCAGCGCATTCGACTTCACCCTCCTTGTGTGGGTGCCGCTGCTCGTGATGCTGATCGGGGCATTCCTGCGCAAGCCCCCGCTGCCGACCCTGCTCTACTCCGCAGCCTCCGGCGCGCTCGTCGCACTCATCACACAGGGCTTCAGCCTCGACAATGTCATCCGATCACTGATCAACGGCGTCTCCATCGATATGACAGGGGCGGAGGTCGGTGAACAGGCGGTCTCGATCATCGAACGCGGCGGTCTCTATTCCATGGCCAGCGCAGTGCTCATCACCCTGTGCGTCTTCATGTACATCGGATCGTTGGACCTCATCAATGCGATGGGGACAGTGGTGGACAAGGCCTTCGGCAGGATCACATCACGACCGGGCATCATCATCTCCTCGCTCGTCAGTTCCGCCTTCATCAACAGCTTCTCCTCGAATCAGTACGCCACCAGTTTCATCATCGGCACGGCCTTCGGACCCAAGTACGACGAGGCGGGGATTCCGCGTAAAGTCTTGTCGAGATCGATCGAGGACTATGGAACGTTCATCGAGCCGATGCTCCCGTGGACGACCACCGGCGTGTACATGGTCGCAACCCTCGGAGTGGCCTACGCCGCGTATGTGCCGTACATGTTCTTGCAATGGGTCAACTTCATCATCGCGCCACTCCTGGCGATCACCGGCATCGGTTGCTTCTACGGCGAGGCAGCGAAGAGGATGCCGAGCGAGGCCGAGAGCCTCCCAGAAGCGCCTTGACCCCGCCAACAGCGCATAGGCTGTACCCGTGAACAGTGACGACCTTCACCGACTCATCAACGACCTCTCGCAGGCGCGACTGTCGATCGCGACCGCCGAATCCGTGACGGGAGGCGCTCTGTGCGCCCGGCTCGTTGACGTGCCCGGCGCCTCCGCCGTCGTACGCGGGGGAGTATGCACCTACGCCACGGACCTCAAGGCGAGCGTCCTCGGCGTGGACGCTGACCTGCTCGCCGCCCGGGGCCCCGTCGACGCTGAAGTCGCGCTGCAGATGGCCCGCGGCGTGCGCGCCCTCATGGGAGCCGATATCGGGGTGTCCACCACCGGCGTCGCCGGGCCCGGACCCGCCGATGGGCACGAGGTCGGCACCGTCCACATCGCAGTGAACGGACCCGGGGGAGAGGACCATAGGGAACTGCATCTGGTGGGGGAGCGCGCACAGATACGGGCGCTCAGCGTCGATGCCGCACTTCACCTCGTCCGCTCCGTCCTCGACTCGGGGGACCAGGGCGCGGGCGACTAGACTGCCACCGATGAATACCGTTGATACCCCGATGACGCAGCTGCCCCGCACCTACGCCGTGCGCACTCTCGGCTGTCAGATGAACGAGCACGACTCCGAACGCATGGCGGGCCTGCTTGAAGAAGCCGGACTGCTCCCCGTCCACCTCGTTCCCGGCGCCGCTGCGCGCGCCACCGAAGCGGGGGACATGGGCGCCGACGTCGTCGTTCTCAACACCTGTTCCGTGCGCGAGAACGCCGCCAACCGACTCTTCGGCAACCTCGGGCAGCTCGCACAGGTCAAACGCGAACGCCCCGGCATGCAGATCGCCGTCGGCGGTTGCCTCGCCCAGCAGATGCGCGACGGCATCGTCGCCAAGGCCCCATGGGTGGACGCCGTCTTCGGAACCCACAACATCGACGTCCTGCCCGCCCTGCTTCGCCGCGCCGAACACAATCGCGAGGCCGCCGTCGAGATCGAAGAGTCCCTCAAAGTCTTCCCATCGACCCTGCCGACCCGCCGCGAGAGCGCCTACGCCGCATGGGTGTCCATCTCCGTGGGATGCAATAACACGTGCACCTTCTGCATCGTCCCCCACCTGCGCGGCAAGGAGCGCGACCGCAGCCCCGGCGAAATCCTCGCCGAAATCGAGGCCGTCGTCTCCGAGGGCGCCATCGAAGTGACCCTGCTCGGCCAGAACGTCAACTCCTACGGAGTCGGATTCGGCCAGCGCGGCGCCTTCGCGGCCCTCTTGCGCGCCGCGGGAGACGTCGAAGGCCTCGAGCGGGTCCGCTTCACCAGTCCCCACCCGGCGGCCTTCACCGATGATGTCATCGCCGCGATGGCCCAAACGCCGACCGTCATGCCGAGCCTCCACATGCCCCTGCAATCCGGTTCGGACGCTGTGCTTCGACAGATGCGGCGCTCCTATCGACGCGACAAGTTCATGGGGATCCTCGACCGCGTGCGCGCTGCGATCCCCGAGGCGGCGATCACCACGGATATCATCGTGGGCTTTCCCGGCGAAACGGAAGAAGACTTCCAACTCACCCTCGACGTCGTTGAAGAGGCACGATTCTCCTCCGCCTTCACATTCTTGTACTCGCCGCGCCCGGGCACCCCCGCCGCCGACCGCGAGGACCAGGTGAGCGCCGACATCGCCCTCGAACGCTACCAGCGCCTCGTCGCACTCCAAGAGAGGATCTGCGCCGAAGACAATGCCGAGTTCGTCGGACGCGACGTAGAAGTCCTCATCTCCGAGGGCGATGGGCGCAAAGACGACGCGACCCGCCGCGTGACGGGGCGGGCGCGCGACAATCGGCTCGTCCACGTCGCCCTGCCCGCAGACATCGGCGAGGACGAGCGCCCCCGTCCGGGGGACATGGTGACGGCGACGGTCACCCACGGAGCACCCCACCACCTCATCGCCGATTCCGCGCTGAACGGCGGCACCTACGTCATGCGCCGTACCCGCGCGGGGGACGCCTGGCAGAACCGCCAGGCGAGCGACGAGGAGACGAGGGTATCCCTGGGGATGCCCGCGCTGCGCGTCGGACGCTGAGCCCACGGCCGACCCACGGCCAACGCGCAGTCGGTGCCCGCGCGCTCAGCTCTGGGCTAGGCGCTGGGGGAGTTCTCGCGCCGCCTGGACGGTGACGCCGATGCCGCGGCGCACCATCGCGTGGATCTGGCGATCCGACATCCCCTCACCGACGAAGAAGCGCGTCGCGAGGACGAGCGCCCACGCGCCGTCCGACTGCAAGGGGAACACGGTCGGCTGAAGGTTCTCCGTATTCCACGTGTTCGCGACCTCGTCGAGTTCGACTCGGCCGCGTCCCGCGAGGATCTCCTCATCGAGGGGGAGGCGCGTTTCCACCTGCAGCCAGGCGGCGTCGGCGGGCTCGCGGTGGAACTGGAGGCGAATGCCGCCCGCATCGGTCACCATGACGAACTCGGTCGACCCGTGGGGCAGACCATCGCCCTCGACGACCCTCTCCACCCGTTCGATCGTCACGGGTTCGATCTCGGTCGACCACTTCGCCGCCGCCTCGTCGGGCTCCATCCCCACAGGAGTCGCGGCATCGGTCGGAGCCGCAGGAGCCTCGGGCGTGGGAACGAGGAATGACACGTCGTCATCGGAGCCGAGCGTCCAGGATTTCCATTCAGGCATCGTGCGCCTCCTTAGCCCACTGGTCGGGGTACATCTGGTCGAGCCGATTCATGAGGGCGACGCATGCGAGGACGAACTGCGAGACCTCCGCGTTGACCTGGGCGTCAGAGGCGCCCGTCACCCAATTGAAGCAGTGGTGCACGCGCACGCCGATCGTCCCCTGATCCGCCGGTCCGGTCGTCACCTTGGGAACGTAGGTCGTCGCATTGAACATGGCGATGGTCTGCGCCAGCTGTTGCGCATGGGAGGGGTGGAAGACGCGCGGATAATCGGCGACGCCCTGGGCGGGTCGCCCCTCGGGCAAGACGATGCGGATCGTCCTCGTCGGCAGGATCGCCGCCACCTGGTTGTTCGACGCGACGAAGGGGACGATGCCCATGGCGTCGAGCGCGGATGCGATGCGCTCGAGCGTGACGGGCGCACTATCTGATGAACTCATAGTCGTACCCTATCGGCTCGGGCACAAGCGCGGCCGTGCGCTGCGTCTAGACTCGTATTCATGCCTGAAAGAGCACTCGAAGTCTCTGCCGCTCTCGAACGTCCCTGCGACCTCATTGTCGCCGTGGTCGGGCCGACCGCATCGGGCAAATCTGACCTCGCCCTCGACCTCGCCGAGCGACTGCCCGACGTCATGGGAGCGCAAGGGACGGGTGAGATCGTCAGCGCCGATGCGCTGCAGCTGTACCGGGGGATGGACATCGGGACGGCGAAGACGCCCGTCGCACAACGCCGCGGGATCCCCCACCACCAGATCGACGTGCTCGACCTGATCGAAGAGGCATCGGTCGCCCGCTATCAGAAGGAGGCGCGTTCAGATATTGCGGCGATCCACTCCCGGGGGGCAGTCGCAGTCGTCGCAGGCGGATCGGGCCTGTACCAGCGGGCCCTCCTCGACGTCATCGACTTCCCCGGCACCGACCCGAGCATCCGCGCGGCCCTGGAAGCCGAAGGCGCCGGTCCCATGGGACCGCGCGGCTTACATGCCAGGCTCGCTGCACTCGACCCCGCATCCGCGGCGCGCATCGATCCGCACAACGCGCGCCGCATCATCCGTGCCCTGGAAGTGATTGAGATCACAGGGCGCCCCTATTCGTCGCATATGCCAGCCAAGACCTTCATCCGGCCCGCCGTGATGATCGCGATCCGCCATCGCCTGGATGCACTCGACGAGAGGATCCGCATCCGCATCCGCCGCATGCTCGACGACGGACTCATTGACGAGACACGGCGCCTCATCGACCGGGGGCTGCGCGACGCGAAGACCGCGCGCATGGCGACGGGCTACGCGCAGGCGATCAGCGTCATCAATGAGGAGATGAGCGTCGACGAGGCCGCCGAATCGATCGGGGTCGCCACCCGGCAGCTGGCGCGTAGACAGATCAAGTGGCTGCGCCCCGATCACCGCGTCCACTGGATCGACGCAGCAGACGAGGAGCATATGACGAGTCGCGCCATTGACATTGTCCAACGGGCGATTGAGGCATACTCGACGGACTGACATCCGATAGCGTAAGGCAGCCGGACAACGCAGTATCCGATGTCCGCACCGCCCCCGCGCACCGCGCGAGAGCCCAGGAGACGTTCCCCAACTCCGTTGAGGGACGATGCAATCGCCCCTGACTGCAATGGCGCAGACAGGGGCGAAAGTATTCGTCGAATAGTTCGGGAATCGTCAGTCGTGGGCGGCCTCGATGATCCGGTAGCCCTTCTTCGAGGCGATCTTCGCCGCCGAATATCCCTGTTGGTTGAGCCAGGAGATAAGGGAATCGGCGCCAAGGTTTTTACTCACGACGAGGAATGCCCTGCCAGTCGGGGCGAGTCGGGCGAGCCACGTGAGCAGGAGGCTGTGCACCGCCTCTTTGCCGATCCTGATCGGAGGGTTCGACCAGATGACATCGAAGCGGGTGTTCTCGGCCTCAACGCGCGACAAAGCCTCCTCTTCGGACAGGGCGATGACGTTATCGCACTCATTGACTGCTGCGTTGCGCCGCGTCAGGTCGAGTGCACGTGAATTCACGTCGATCGCCCATACGCGGGCGGCGGGCGATTCCAACGCCATTGATACGGCAATGGGACCCCATCCGCAGCCGATGTCGAGGAATGTGCCCTCTGGCGGAAGCGGAGGAGCCTCAGCAAGGAGTTGACGGGTGCCCAGGTCGAGGCGGTTCGACGAGAACACCTTCGGTGACACCCACATCTGCAAGTCAGTGCCCCTAACCGACATGGTGATGAGGTGAAGATCGTCCTCCAGCGCGGGGGCGTGATCCGTGAAGTACTGTTCAGCCACGCACTCAGCCTATCGGTTTGCTTCAGAATCGGGCGGGCCCGTCGACAATACAAATGCCGTTGGGCGTGACACACTGGCAGGGCATCATTTCGATCGGGAAGGGGAGGCATGGATCGGCCTCAACACGACGACGGCGCTTTGACTCCCCAGGAACGGGACCGGGCCGCGGACGTGGTCGCCAGAATCCTCGCTCGTCGTGCAACGGCCATGGCCTCCACCGAGGGCGTCGACCACCGGGACGAGGCGGGTGCCCTGGAACGTGAGGCGAGGGCGGGGACACGGCGCATCCAGGGGCCGTCCAATGACCGCGAGATGATCTCCGAGGTCGAGTACCGCCAGGTGCGACTCGAGCGGGTCGTCCTCGTCGCCCTGCGCACGACGCAGAGCGAGGATGAGGTCGACAACTCACTGCGCGAACTCGCGGCCCTCGCTCACACCGCAGGATCCGAAGTCCTCGACGCCGTCGTCCAGAAACGAGTGACCCCGGATCCTGCGACCTACCTCGGTTCCGGCAAGGCGAAGGAGCTCGCTGATATTGTGGCGGCCTGTGACGCCGACACCGTCATCGTCGATGAGGAGTTGTCTCCCTCCCAGCGCCGCGGCCTCGAAGACGTCGTCGACGCGAAGGTCGTCGACCGTACGGCGCTGATCCTCGACATCTTCGCCCAGCACGCGAAGTCCCGCGAGGGCAAGGCACAAGTCGAACTCGCCCAGCTCGAATACCTGCTTCCGCGCTTGAGAGGTTGGGGCGAATCCATGTCGAGACAGGCGGGTGGGCGCGTCGCAGCGGGCGCAGGCATCGGCTCTCGCGGCCCCGGTGAGACGAAAATCGAACTCGACCGGCGCAGGATCCGCACCCGCATGGCGAAGCTGCGTGAGGAGATCCGCAAGATGGAACCCGCCAGGCGCACGCAGCGCTTGTCGAGGCGTCGCGGCGCAGTCCCCTCCGTCGCCATCGCCGGATACACGAACGCCGGAAAGTCAACGCTGCTCAACCGGCTCACCGGTGCGGGCGTCCTCGTCGAAGACGCCCTCTTCGCAACCCTCGATCCGACGGTGCGACGAGCCCAGACGGCGGATGGGCGCGCCTACACGTTGACGGACACCGTCGGCTTCGTGCGCAACCTGCCGACCCAATTGGTCGAAGCTTTCCGCTCGACGCTGGAAGAGGTAGAAGAAGCGGACCTCATCGTCCACGTCATCGACGCCGCCCACCCCGATCCGGTCGGTCAGGTCGAAGCGGTCCATGCGGTCTTCGAGCAGATGGACGGGGTCGAGGACATTGAGGAGATCATCGTCCTCAATAAGGCCGATCTCGCCACCGCCGAACAGATCGCCCTGACCCGCACCTACTTCCCCGACGCCGTGCCCGTGTCGGCATTCACCGGATTCGGCATCGACGAATTGCGCAGACGCATCGACGGCGCGCTTCCGCGCCCGAGAGTTGTCATCGACTGCGTCATCCCGTATTCGCGCGGCGACCTCATCCACCGCATCCACGAGGACGGGGAGGTCGACGCGGAAGAGTACGTCGCCGAGGGGACACATATCGAAGCCCGCGTCGACGAACACCTCGCCGCCGCCGTGCGCGCCGCCGGGCAGACCGGCACAGACGAATGAGCGAAACGGCATCCACCGCCCGCGATGTCCTCGACGCCGTCATCGAGGCGATGGGAGGAAGCACGCGCGAGGGCCAGCAGCGCATGGTCGCCGAAATCGACGACGCGATCTGCAATCGGACGCGCCTCATGGTCCAGGCGGGCACCGGCACCGGCAAGTCGATCGGCTACCTCGTCCCGCTCCTCGTGTCGTGTGCGGCAACGGGACGCAGGGCCCTCGTCTCCACTGCGACCCTCGCACTCCAGCGTCAGATCCTCACCAAGGACGCGCCGATCGTTCAGGAGGCGGTCGGCAGGATCACCGGTGTGCGCCCGACCGTCGCCGTCCTCAAGGGCTGGTCGAATTACCTGTGCCTGCATCGCATCAACGGCGGTTATCCGAGCGAGGGGACGCTCTTCGAGGGGTTCGGCACCGACGCATCAGCGGGCCCCTCCTCGGACCTGGGGGCGCAGATCCTGAGGCTCCGCGAATTCGCCTCCGACACCGACACGGGCGACCGCGACGACCTCGTCCCCGGTGTGTCGGATCGCGCATGGCGGCAGGTGTCCGTGTCGAAGAGAGAGTGCCTGGGCAAGAACTGCCCGATGATTGACGAATGCTTCGCCCAGCGCGCCCGCGAAGCAGCGAATGAGGCTGATCTCGTCGTCACGAACCACTCTCTCTTCGGGATCCACGCGACGAGCGAATCTGACCTCTTTCCCGATATTGACGCCATCGTCATTGATGAGGCTCATGAGTTGTCGGATCGTGTGCGCACCCAGTCGACCCAATCACTGTCGCAGTCGGGGATCGCACGGGTCGTGAGGACTGTGCGCACCCACGCGAAGGTGGTGGTCGACGATCTCGACACGGCGGGTGCAGAGCTGGGAGCGGCCCTGGGGCCGGAGCCAGTGGGCCTTATGATGACGAGGCCGGAGCCGGTGCGGGATGCGATGAGGCTGGTCGACGACGCTGTGCGACGCGCAGCCACGGGCGTGCAGGACTGCCAGGCCGATGCCGCCGCGAAGGCCCTGGCGCGCAGTGCACTCGATGAGCTCAAAGATGCGATGAGTGCCTGGTCGGGAGGCGAAGCCGAGACGATCACCTGGGTGTCGAGGCCGGATGACTTCCCGGCGACGACCCTGTCGATGTGCCCCCTTGATGTTGCTCCCGCGTTGGGGCTCAAGGGCTTCGCCGATCACCCGGTCGTATTGACATCAGCGACCCTGTCACTGGGCGGATCCTTCGACGCAATGGCCCGCGAATGCGGATTCATGATGGGCCAGGTTCCGTGGAGGGCGATCGATGTCGGCTCCCCGTTCGACCCCGCCCGTCAGGGCATCGTCTACGTCGCCGCGCATCTGGAGGACCCGGGGCTGCGGTGGCCCAACGAGGGGGCCCTCGATGAGCTCGTTGGCCTCGCCCAGGCGTCGGGTGGGGGAATGCTCGCCCTCTTCTCCTCGTGGCGCGGAGCTCAGGCGGGGGCAGAGGCACTGAGGGAGCGTACGGATCTGGAGATCCTCGTCCAAGGGGATGAGACCCTGTCTGCGCTGGTCGACAGGTTCCGCGCCAACCGGGACGCCTGCCTGGTGGGGACCCTGTCGCTGTGGCAGGGCGTTGATGTCGCGGGTTCGTCATGCCGCCTCGTGGTGATGGATCGGATCCCCTTCCCCCATCCATTAGACCCGGTGGCGAAGGCGCGGGCCATTGATGCCGAACGTAGGGGCATGTCCGGGTTCCAGACGGTGTCGCTCACCCACGCGGCCCTGCTCATGGCGCAGGGAGCCGGGCGCCTGCTGCGTTCGGGCGAAGATCGGGGAGTGGTGGCGATCCTTGACCGCAGAGTGGTGAGCAAGTCCTACGGGTCCTTCATCCGCTCCTCGATGCCGACCATGTGGCCGACGACGGATGCGCAGGTCGTAAGGGAGGCTCTTGCGCGCTTGGCCGCACGTCCCTAGGTCCCAATTCAGACTGTGGGAGCACCGCCCCGCCGAATTGGCGACTGCCAACAATTATGAAAGGGTGGTGCACCTCTCATCCAGTCTGGAATGATAGGGGCACCGTTGGTCCAGAGGAGGAATCGTGACCGCAACAGGAAAAAGCAGCCTGTACCCAGCAAAATCAACAGGTCGCCCATCGAAGATCGCCATCATCGGGGCTGGTGCAGTCGGCACAGCAGTCGCCTACGCCTGCGCGATGCGCGGAGACGCCCGCAACATCGTCCTACAGGACATCAATAAAGCGAAGGTAGAGGCCGAAGCCCTCGACATCGCCCATGGCATTCAGTTCACCCCCTGCGGCAGCGTCGAGGGCTCTGACGACGTCGAAATCGTCCGCGGCTCCGACCTCGTCATCATCACAGCGGGCGCCAAGCAGTTACCCGGCCAGTCGCGCCTCGAACTGGCGGAGTCCACCATCGGGCTCATGAAGAAGATTGTTCCGAACCTGCAGAATGTCGCTCCCGACGCGCGCTTCATGTTTATCACGAATCCCGTTGACGTCGTCACCTACGCGGCTCTGAAGATCACCGGCCTGCCGCGCAACCAGGTCTTCGGTTCGGGAACCGTCCTCGACACCTCGCGTCTGCGCTACCTCGTCTCGCTGCAGACGGGCGTCGCCACGCAGAATATCCACGCCTACATCGCTGGCGAGCACGGCGACTCCGAGGTTGCCCTGTGGTCCTCAGCGGAGATCGGCAACATCCCCCTGACCCGCTGGGGTCAGACGGTATCGGGCGTTCCCTTCGACGCCGACCTTCGCAAGAGCATCGCCGAAGAAGTCGTCCAATCCGCCTACAAGATCATCGAGGGTAAAGGCGCGACTAACTACGCCATCGGTCTGGCGGGCGCCAATATTGCCTCCGCTGTGCTGCGCGATGAGAACCGGGTTCTCACAGTGTCCACGCTCCTCGAGAACTGGGAGGGCATCTCCGACGTCTGTATGGCCGCGCCGACCCTCGTCGACCGCAATGGTGCGGGCCGCGTGCTGTGCCCGCCGCTGACCCTCGACGAGCGCGACGGTCTGACCGCCTCGGCGGCCCGCCTGCGCGAGGTGGCTAGAAACCTCGGTTTCTGATTCCCCGACGAGTATCGGCGCCCCGACACCGGATGTGTCGGGGCGCCGATGCGCAGAGAATGGGTTCTACAAGGAACGGATGACGGTGACGACCCGGCCGAGGATGGTCGCCTCATCGCCGGGGATGGGCGCGTAGACGTCGTTGCGGGGCAGGAGCCAGATGTGGCCGTCCGCCCGCGAGAGCACCTTGACGGTTGCCTCGCCATCGATCATCGCGGCGACGATCTCTCCGGGTGATGCCGTGTTCTGCGAACGCACGACGACGAAGTCGCCGTCGAGGATCCCGGCATCGACCATGGAGTCGCCGCTGACCTCCAGCATGAACAGGTTCCCGTGACCGGTCAGGCGGGTAGGCAACTCGAAGACGTCCTCGATGTACTGCTCGGCGGTGATGGGCGCTCCGGCCGCGATCCTGCCGACCAGGGGAATGGAGGAGGTGTCCTCGTCAACGAGACCCGCGGGCACGTCGATAGTGACGACCCGCGCCTGCGGCTGAGGCTGTGCCTTATGCGGGGGGGTGAGGGAGAGTTCCTCGCGCGCCTGATCGGATAATTCGAGGGCGCGGGGCAGGCCCGGGGAGCGCTGCAGGTATCCGTTGCGCTCGAGGGCGTCGAGGTGGTGTTTGACCGTCGACGGGGAGGCGAGGCCAACGCGTGTCGCGATTTCACGCACCGACGGGGGGAAGCCGTGCGAGGAGACCTCTTCGTGGATGAGACGGAGGATCTCTTGCTGGCGGGGCGTGAGCCCTTCGTGCTGGTTCATGGGGCCTCCTCGAGGTCGGTGCGGACGCAAATGCCTATGCCCTCTGTTCCACTGTCGGGGTCAGATTAAACGAATCTGATGCGCAGATGAAACATTTGTTCGAGCGGGTCTCGACATCGCCTGTGCACCATGATATCGTACAGATGTTCGACGAACAGGTGTTCGAGCGCAGTGAAGGAGATATAGTGATGAGTGCGAATGCTGTAATGACCGGCTCATACGTTGAACGCCGCCCCGAGCGGCGCATCCTTACACCTGTTCCGCAATGGTCCCAGGGGGATGTCCGCTCCATCGATTCCGCCCCCTCCTTCCAGCGGCGCCGCGCCGCCCTCATCGCGGAACCGCCGTCGATGCGCCGCAAGCCCGCCTGTGTCAGGACGCGCGCCTCGCGTCATTCCTCGCCCGTCTCCGTCATTGCGGGCGTCCTCGCCATCATCGCCGTCACCGCCGGAGGATTCTGGCTCGGCACCCTCGCCCAGCCGAGCGCCTATTCGGGTCCGACACGCACCCACTCCGTCACTCCGGGCGAATCCGTGTGGAGTATCGCCCAGGGCATTACAGGAGGTTCCTCCCTCGAACAGACGGTCATCGATATTGAAACGCTCAATAGTCTCGACGGCGGCCTCGCAGTCGGGGAGCGCATCGTCGTGCCCGTGTACTGAAAGCGCGGTCATGCGCTCAAATAGTCCCGAATAATGGGGCGATTGAGTCGTGTGTTACCAATGATGCGTCTGAACCGTGTAGCGTTATGGAGTGCACTGCCCGTTCTGCCATAACCCCGATTCCAGGGTCGTTGATACGCGGATCGCCGACGATGGCGCCTCCATCCGGCGTCGTCGCGAGTGCACTGCATGCAAGAAGCGCTTCACGACGCTCGAAACATCATCATTCCAAGTCGTCAAACGCTCCGGCGTTGTCGAACCCTTCTCACGGGACAAAGTCGTCTCCGGCGTCAAACAAGCATGCCAAGGGCGACCCGTCTCCGACGACGACCTCGCGATCCTCGCCCAACAGGTTGAAGAGCAGTTGCGCACCGCAGGCGTGTCGAATGTGTCCTCCGACGAAGTGGGCAAGGCCATCCTGCCGTTCCTTCGCGACCTCGATGAAATCGCCTACCTGCGTTTCGCATCCGTCTATCAGGCGTTCAATAGCCTCGAAGACTTCGAAGCTGCGATTGCCCGCCTCAAAGGCCGACCAGTCGCCAAACCCGCCCAAGCGCCCAAACGGCGCAAGAAGAAGCAAGCACCGCTGGAGACGGCGCCCACCCTCCTCGACTCGTGATCTACGAGTCGCGCCTCGCGGTGAACTGGCGGATCTTCGACGCCGCACTGTCCGCAGCATCCATCACCTGCTCGCGCACCTTCTTGCGCATCACCTTGCCGAGCTGACTTCGCGGCAGTTCCGTCATCACCACCAGCTGGCGGGGCAGAGCATAATGGGACAGCGACTTCTCCGCCCATGAGCGCACATCCGTCAACGTGATCGATGCGCCCGCCTCCAAGACGATCGCGGCAACGACATCTTCACCGGTGGAACCCGCGGGAATGCCGATCACGGCGACGTCGCGGACCCCGGGCATTGAGCGCACGGCCTCTTCGACCTGACTCGGGTAGACGTTGAAGCCGGAGGCGTTGATCATCTCTTTGCGCCGATCCGCCATGTAGATGTAGCCGTCTCGCACCTGAACGAGGTCGCCCGTGCGCAGCCAATCCTCGAACATCGTCTCCTCAGTCTCCTCGGGGCGCTCCCAATAGCCGGAGAACACCTGGGGGCCGCGGGCGATGAGCTCGCCGATCTCGCCCTCGTCGACATCGCGCGACGGATCCTCCGGATCGACGATCCTGATCTCGGTGGATGGGAAGGGCAAGCCGAGGGAGCCCGGTCGGCGCGAGGGCGACAGGGGGGATCCGAGAATGATAGGGGAGGCCTCCGTCATCCCGTAGCCCTCGATGAGCAGGCCGCCCGTCGCCGCCTCCCATTGGTCGGCGAGCTCGCCCGACAGCGGCATGGCGCCCGACAATGAGAAGGTCATTGACGACAAGTCTGTATCGAGCTGCTCCGCCATCGCGAGGAGCCGTTCGTACATCGGGGGGACGCCGAGGAAGAAGGTGCACGGCAGGCGTTTTTGACTCGTCAGGATTATCGTCGTGTCGAACTTGGGGAAGAGAGCGATCGTCGCGCCGAGGCGCACGCCCGCGAACAGGCCGATGGTGAAGCCGAAGGCGTGGAACATGGGGAGCACGCAGTAGAAGACCTCTGCGCCCTCGTGCAGGACCGGAACCCATTCGATGGACTGCGTGACATTCGCGAGGATATTGCGGTGTGTGAGGCACGCGGCCTTCGGAACGCCCGTCGTTCCACCCGTGTGGATGAGCAGCGCGGGAGCCGACGGGGCGACGGGGCAGTCGCCGCGCCAGATCGGGCTGCGCGCTGCCTCTGCGTCCCAAGACTTCGTCCACGCCGGTGCGCGGGCGGACAGCGCCTCGCGCTTCTCCTTCGCGGATGCGACGGGCAGGCGCAAGAGGAACTGGCTGGTGCGGGGCAGGGCGCGCGTCAGATCCATCGAGAAGACGAGGGCCCTTCCGCGCAGGAAGGAGAGCTTCTCGATGGACTTCTCCCAGGCGACGGCGACGCGGGCGCCGTGGTGGGAGAATTCGTCTTCAAGTTCCTGTGCGGGGGCGAGGGGATTGTGCTCGACGACGACTCCGCCGATGAGCATGGTTGCCAGGATCGCAACGACGTGCTGAGGACAATTCGGCATGATGAGCCCGACTCGGTCGCCGGGAGATACGCCCGCCTTGGACAGGACCATCGCCCCCTGTCTGACCTGTTGGACCAGCTGCGCGTATGTCGTCGAACGGGAGAAGAAGTCGAGGGCGACGCGGTCGGGATAGCGCCTGGCGACCTCCTCGAACATCTGGGGGATCGTCTGATCCGGGACTTCGACCGTTGCGGCGACGCCGGGTGCGTATTGGCTGCGCAACTGCTCAGTCAGGGTCACGTCAACCTCCGAAGAGTCGGCAATGAACTTCCTACGCTTCCGTAGGTTACCCCCTCGCAAGAGCGTTCGCCCTGCTATTGACGGATCACAGGCGAGTCGTCGTCAAACGGATCGTGTCCGGCTGAGAGCGGATCGCGTCCAGCGCATCGACGGGCAGCTCCGAATTAATGTCGGTGAGCACGTAGCCGATCGTGCCCGCAGTGGAGAGGATCTGGCCGCCGATATTGGCGCCGGTCTGCGCGAATAGGTTGTTGACCCGTGCCAGGACGCCAGGCGTATTGCGGTGGATGAGGCGAATCCGGTAACGCGACTCATCGGTGACCGCCAGCTGCAGATTCGGCAGGTTGACACTCATATCCGTCGACCCGGTGTGCTCGAAGTCGCAGATCTTCGACGCGACGAAACGACCGATGTCGTACTGAGCCTCCTCGGTGGAGCCGCCGATATGCGGTGTGAGGATCACATTGTCGAGTGTGGCCAGCGGCGAGGAGAAGGGATCACCATTCTTATTCGGCTCCTCAGGGAACACATCAATGGCGGCGCCCGCGAGGTGACCGGAGACGAGGGATTCGTGGAGGGCGTCAATGTCGACGACGTGCCCGCGCGACAGGTTGATGAACAAAGCGCCAGGCTTCATCATCGCGAATTCGCGCGCACCGATGAGATTCGTATTCGACGCCTTGCCGTCGACGTGGATGGAGATGACATCCGCCTCGCGAAGTACGGACTCCATCGTCGGCATCTGCGTCGCATTTCCGAGGGCGAGCCTTTCGGCGACGTCGTAGAAGATGACATTGAGGCCCATCGCCTCGGCGAGCACCGACAGCTGAGTTCCGATCGAGCCGTAGCCAATGATGCCGAGGGTGTGCCCGCGCACCTCATGCGCCCTGTCGGCGGACTTGTCCCAAATGCCCCGGTGCAGACGCGAGTTCTTCACGGTGACGCGGCGCGTCAAGTCAATGATCTCGCCGATGGCGAGTTCGACGACGGAACGGGTATTCGAATAGGGGGCGTTGAAGACGCTGATTCCAAGCTCGGTCGCAGCGGCGAGGTCGATCTGGTTTGTCCCAATGCAGAACGCCCCGATCGCCTGCAACTGCGGGTGCGCCTCCAAGACGCGGCGCGTCACCGTGGTCTTGGACCGGATTCCGAGATAGGTCATCCCCTCCAGCGCGGTGATGAGCTCATCCTCATCGAGAGCGCCCTTAATGCGAACCGTTTCGATGCCCTGGCCCGTGAAGACATCGTCAGCAACCTTATGGGGATTCTCAAGAAGCAGTGCACGCGTCATGTGCCCCATGGTGCCAGAAGCTGAGGCATTGATGACGCAGGTGACCGGCCAGCGGATGAGTCTACTGCCAGTCGTCCATCCCCGGAGGCAAGGGCGCTGAATGTACGACCGTGACATCGTGAGTCGCCCTCGTCAATGCGACGAAAAGATCACCCGGGCCGTCGGCGAGGATCTCCGCGGGTTCAACGAGGACGACCGAGTCGAACTCCAGACCTTTCGAGGCTCCGGCCGTCAGCACGGCGACCCGCTCATCGAGGCCCTGCGCTCCCGACGAGTCGGCCTGCCAGGCGAGGCCGCGTCGATGCCCGACGATGACGCCGATGCGCCCCCGGCCCGGACCCGACTCCTCGTCGAGCCTCGCACCGGCGCGCGCCACCGCATCATGGACTGCGCCCCATAGGGGGTCTGAGCCGCGCCCGCTCGCGTCGGCGGGGCCGGGGACGTAGAACACCGCGTAACAGCCGTCGACATCGCGCACAGCCGTCAGTGGATGCAAGACGGGTTCACCGATGCGGGCCATCACCCCTTCGGCAATCCTCGTCAGCGTTCGGGGCGTGCGGTAGGAAACCGTGAGGACGAACTCCTTGTCGAAAGCGCGGGCAGCGGGCCCCAGGGCCTGCTCCCACGTCGTCGGACGATTCGCGCCCCTGCGCTGATCGAGGTCGCCGACGACGGTGAAGGAGCGGGCGGGGCAGCGGCGCAGCAGGGAGCGCCACGCCATCGGGGACAGGTCCTGGGCTTCGTCGACGACGACGTGCCCGTACGTCCATGCGCGATCCGTCGTGGCCCTCTCCGCCAAAGGCGCCCACTCATTGCGGTCCGAAGTCGCGGCGGCGAGCATCGCCGCAGTGACGATGCCCCCGCCCAGGCCCTGCGCGTCGATCGCCTCTTGCGCGCGGGCCACGTCATCATTTACGGACGCCGACGGAGACGATGAAGCGGGCAGCGGGCCGAGAAGTTCTTCGAGCTCGTCGAGCAGCGGCACATCCGCTGCGGTCCACGCCCCGCTTCGCCGCTCAACGAGGGCGAGCTGCTCGGCACTGAGGGGAGAACCGGCCTGTTCATTCACCGCGGCGAGCAGAGTCGGGCGGGCGTACAAGCGCGACAGGAGGGTCGTCGCACTCGTCGGCATCCACGCCAGGTTGATCGCTCGGCGCGCGTCGATCGAATCGCGGATCTCTGCCATCCACGTGCGCCGTTCCTCTCCCGACACGGCCCCCGACGCGTCGGCGTCGCCCGACTGGGCGGCCAAGCGATTCGCCAGAATCTCCATGAGCTCAAGGGCGAATCCCTCGCGGGCCCCATTGTGGGGGCGATGGGAACGGCGAGCGTGGCGCAGCGCTTGTGCCACATCGTGCGGGTGGAGCGTCACTTGCCGGTGCCATACCGTCAGCGTCACCGGTTCATCGGGGACGCGGGGGAGGGACCTGACCGCCTGCTTGAGCAGGTTCGCCCACCCGGCGGCGCCCTTCGCGTCGGCGACCTCGAGAGAATCGGAGCACTGTGCGCTGATCCCCGGGAGCAGGTCGGCCATGGTCGTCGATACGACACCCGTCTCACCCAGGGATGGCAGGACCTGTTCGATGTAGCGCAAGAAAATCCGTGACGGGCCGATGAGCAGCACTCCCGAGCGTTCGAGGCGTTCGCGCTCGGCGTACAGTAGATAGGCGATGCGGTGCAGCGCCACAGCGGTCTTGCCGGTCCCCGGGCCACCCTGCACAACGATGAGGCCGCGCTGGCGGGCGCGGATGACGCGGTCCTGTTCTGCTTGTATCGTTGCGACGATATCGCCCATCCTGCCATCGCGCGCTTTGCCCAGGGCCGACATGAGGGCGCCCTCGCCCTGAAGATCGAGGCCGGAGCCGCCGCTCGCGTCGAGCAGCTCGTCCTCGACGGCCAATACGCGCCGCGCGCGCGTCGTGATGTGACGACGCCTGACCACCGACAGCGGGGTGACGGCGGTCGCCTGGTAGAAGGGCATCGCCGCGGGGGCCCTCCAGTCGATGAGCAGGGGGGTGCCGGATTCGCGGGACAGAGAGACCCTGCCGATGTGGTGGACTTCGCCGTCGGTCATGTCGAGGCGTCCGAAGACGAGGCGGTCCTCTACCCCTTCCAATCTGGCGGCCACATCTCCCAGGTGGGAGGAGATGGCGTCTCGCTCGGTCCACGCCTGGGCATTGCCGACTCCGTGCGTCGCGTGGGCTCGGCGCTGGCGCTCGCGGTAGGAATCGCGCAGGGTATCGAGCCTCGCGTATGCGGAATCAACGAAATCCTGTTCAGGCATCGCCTGCGTCGAATCCGACGTGTCGGGCTGGTCTGCCATTCGACTACTCCACTGGGATCTGAAATGGGGCCATTCATTGTGCCCCATCCGACTCGAAGCGCCCAGCGGGTGACACAGCGTGGACGGGCGCTACGCCGTCGGCAAAATGCGGGATTCGGACGAGCCGAAAGGGGCTGGGCCGGGTAGCGTTGAGACAGGAGGAATAAGGAGTCGACTGTGCACGGAGGAGGAGATGGAGATGCGACCAGACGACGAGCGCCTGTTCGAACGCGGAAACACTGAGGACATCCATGCCCGGATCCTCGTCACCCACTTCTCCGGCGCGATGGACGCCGGTATTGCGGGGCGTATGGCGATCTCGCAGATGCTGCGCTCCCTGTCCGTCGAGAGAATCCTCACATTCGACTCCGATCAGTTCATCGACTACCGCTCGCACCGGCCGATCATGACTATCCAGGACTGGGTGACCTCCGATATGGAGATGCCCGAGATCGTCATTGATCGCGTCCTCGACGACCTGGGGAACCCGATCCTCGTACTCCACGGTCCCGAGCCGGACGCCAGGTGGGAGTCCTTCGCGCGCATCATCACCGAGATTGCGAAAGAGGCGGGGGTGGAGATCTCCGTGTCCCTGCACGGCATCCCCTCGGGGGTGCCCCACACGAGGCCGACCCCTGTGCACTTCCAGGCGACGGACTCGTCGCTGATCCCCAGTCAACCGCGCATGGCGAATATCATGCAGTTCCCCGCGCCGATGACCTCCTTCCTTCAGACGCGCCTGTCCGAAGAGTCGATCTCGGGCCTCGCCCTGCTCGCCGCAGTGCCCTTCTACACCTCTGACTCCCCCTACCCGGCGGCGTCATCCGCGCTGCTGACGACCCTGTCGGATTTCGCGGACCTGTCGCTGCCCGTCGGCGATCTCGAACAGGGGGCTGCGGAGGATCAGGGGACGATCGCCCAACTCGTTGCGGCGAACCCGGAGATCATGCACACCGTGGAAGCTCTTGAGAAGCACTACGACGCGTGGACGGGCGGAGCAACCTCTATTCCCCTAGGCACCCTGGGAGGGCGCGACACTCAGGAGGAGAGCAAGGACTCGAAGGACATCGGCGATGTCATCGAGGCCTACCTGGCGAATATCACCCGCCTCGAACAGGGCGAGGACGAAGTCCGAGTCGACGAGGTCGAAGTATTCGACGAGGAAGACCCGCTTCAGGCGGCCCTCAGACGCGTCGAGTTGCGCCGTGCCGACCCCGAAGCGGCCCGCGGAATGGCGGCGCCGCGACACCGCGCGGCGGCGGAAGAGACCTCCGCCGCGGACGCCGACGCGGAGGATCCGTCGGGCACGGACGCCGCTGACTGAACTGGCGACCGATCAGCGACGACGCGCACCGATCACGCCGGAGCAACATCGAACAGCGGCCGCGCACCCGCGCACCACTTGCCGAGGGCGGCGCCACTGGTGGCGCGCGCCGGAAGCGGGAGCCTGCGCAACTCCCGGTCGAGGTCGGCGATGGGGTAGGCGCCCGCAGGCGCCTTATGGGCGACGATGACGACATTGCCGCGTCGGCCCGACCGTCCCACCTTCGGGTCGGCGATGGTGACGACGCCGGGGAAGACCTCCCGCAGCGACACCGCCTCCCGCCGTGCGTCCTCGCCCGCTCCATGCGCAGCATTGACGATATACAACCCGGAGTCGCGGAGGCGATCGCAGGCGATTTGTGCGCATTCGACGGTCACCAGATGATCGGGGACCCGCCCCGCATCGAACGCGTCCCTGACGATGATCTGACACGATTCGCGGCGCAGGGACTCCAATACCTCTCGGGCGTCGCCGACGCGGATCGACAGGGCGGAGGAGCGGGGCAAATCCAACCAGTTCCTCACCCCGGCGGCGAGCGCCGCGTCGATCTCCACCACGGTCTGGCGCGAGCGGGGGAAGAGGAGGGACCACGCAGAGGGCAGCGCACATCCGGCGCCCCCCAGGTGAATTACGCGAATCGGCTGGTCTGCGTCAAAAAGGCATTTCACGGCGCAGGTCATGTGCTGCATGTACTCGAATTCGAGTTGTTCGGGGCGGGCGGTGTCGATGCAGGAGGATTCAATGCCTTCGAGGAACAGGGTCGCCCTCGTCCCCTCCCAGCGGATCTCCACCGTCCCCGAGTCGACCTCGTAGAACTCCGATCCGCGTGTTCGCCTGGCCATGAGCCCATGGTAGTCGGCGCTCGTCGGCCTGAGTCATACTGGATGCCGGGAGGTGTCCACGATGTCGAATGCGCCGCGCGATCAGCGCGCCAGGCGTTCCTGGGGCGATGATGATTCCCTGACGCCGATCCTCCACGTCGACATGGACTCCTTCTTCGCCCAAGTGGAGATTCAAGAGGACCCGTCGCTTGCGGGGCGGACCGTCATCGTCGGCGGGCGGGGGAATCGGGGAGTCGTCACCTCGGCGACCTACGATGCGCGCGCCTACGGGGTGCGTGCCGGTATGCCGATCTCCCGAGCGAGGGCGCTGTGCCCCACGGCCCTCGTCGTGCCCGGTCACCACGGCCTCTACTCCCACTACTCGGCCAGGGTGATGACGATACTGCGCGAGATCACGGACAAGGTGGAGCAGCTCAGCGTCGATGAGGCCTTCCTCGATGTTGCGGGCGCTCGCAGGCGGCTCGGCACCCCCGTCACCATCGGACGCCTCATCCGCTCCAGGATCCGGGACGAGGTCGGCCTGCCCGCCTCGGTGGGCATCGCAGCAGTCAAATCCGTCGCGAAGATCGCATCCGCCCACGCCAAACCCGATGGGCTGCTGCTCATCCCCCACGACCAGACGACCGCCTTCCTCCACTCCCTACCCGTCGGGGCACTGTGGGGCGTGGGAGCGGTGACCCGCAGGCGCCTCGACACCGAGGGCATCGACACGATCGGGGATCTTGCCCACACCGACCTGGCCAGGCTGTCGCGGCTCCTCGGCGCCGCCCACGCCCATCAGTTGCACAATCTTGCATGGGGGATCGACCCCCGTCCTGTGCAACCAAGGGGCGATGAGAAGTCCGTGGGAACCGAGTCCACCTTCGACGAGGACATCATCGACCGTCGGGTCATTGACCGCTTCCTCCTCATCGCCTCCCATGCCTGTGCGCGACGCCTGCGCTCGGGGTCGATGGTCGCCTGGACCGTCGTCCTCAAACTGCGCGGCGCCGACTTCCACACGATCACCCGCTCAACGACCCTGCACACGCCGACGGATGTCGGGCGCACAATCTTCGAGGCAGTCCGCCTCCTCTTCGCCGCCGAGAGTATGCCCGCAGGGGGAGTGCGCCTGTGCGGAGTGCGCTGCGAGGGCCTGCAATCCCGGCTCGACGGGGTCGCCGTCACCCTCGACAGCGACGAGAAGCCGCTCGCATCGGAGCGGGCGATGGACGAGGTGAGTCTCAGATTCGGGCGTGACGCTCTGCGCCCAGCGTCGCTGCTGGGGCCGCGTGATGAGCCCGAATCGCATTGAGACGGGCACAGCCACTAGACTTGAGACAGTGAACGGATGAGAGGAGGAATTATGGCCCTGTCGGACTATGAGAAACAGGTACTCGACGAGATGGAGGCGCAGTTCCGCAGCGTCGACCCGGACTTATCGAAACAGATGGCCAGCGCGCAGACCTCCTCGAGAGCAGGGATCACGCTGTCGGTGCGCCGCATCGCAGTCGGAATCGTCATCGCCGTCATCGGACTGGGAGTGCTCGTCGCAGCCGTCTCTCTCGGTTATTCACTGTGGTCGATCCTCCTCGGAGTCCTCGGATTCGTCCTCATGGTCGCAGGGATCTGGTTCGCACTGTCCTCCCCGAAGAATGCCGCCGCCAATGGTTCGCGCCCGGGCGGCGGATCTCGAAAGCCGAGCGCTTGGTCACATTTCATCGCCGACCAGGAGCGCCGCTGGGAGGAACGCCGCCGCGACGACTGAGAACGGGTGTCGCCCTCACCTCCTCCCAGAATGAGGACGCCGCCGGGGAGCCGCAACGCAGCGGCTTTATCTCAACACATGATGACAACGCGTTCCCTCCGCTGGTGGTGGCTCAGCTGACAGGCGAGCCGCTCATCACGCATATACGGAACCACTCACGAGCTCGCCGTCAGGCGGGCTCTTCTTGTGTCCCACGAGAGGCGGGTCCTGACTCCAACGACAAGGACCCTCATGACTCACGGGCAACCGGATCTTGCAACGAGATCCATTCGATACCGGACCGACGCAGGGCGCCTCCTCGAAAGACTCGTCAGAGCCGGACTCGTCCCCACCGAGGGCGCACGCCCTCGCGCAGGCCCTGAAGATCGTCCGCGATACCCCTGCGGATGCCCCGCGCCCCATCTGCTCGTTTGCCTGTCGGGTCGCGGCGATAAGGGCCTCGAGCAGGTGCGGATGCGCCTGGGCAGCTCCTTCAGGGAGTAGTCCGTCGTCGCCAGGGCGGTGGTCATGCTCGAGGAGATGGGCAAGAGGTGCGCCCTCGTCGTCGAAGAAGACCCTCGACGCGGTGGCGCACAGTTCGAGGGGCTACGTGTACGCCGGTCCCGCGTCGACGTCGAGGCGCTCGCTAAGGATCTGGTGTCCTTTGCGAGCCGGATGAAGGCTGCGGCGCGCAGGTAATCGTCGGCGAGGACGATTCCGCCCGGACGCCATGGCCTCCGGTCGGTCGTCGTAGTAGGGTGCCCCCGCCTCCAGGGGGTGCCACATTGCCCTCCACTGTGCTCCACCATCGTGCCCGCCGTCTTCGGGCATGCTCACCGGGGCCTCCGTGCACCTGGGAGCACCCGCGCGGGTCGCATCCTGGGGAGGACAGGCAGCTCAGGGTTTCCGCGGACTGGGGAGTACCCGCCCTCGGGTCACTCCCCGGTCCGCTCCTCATCTCCGGCGCTCCAGCACCTCATCCCGTCGCTTCATTGCCGATGTGTGCGAAATGTCGAAAAAATTCCCCACTTTCCTCCACTTAAATTTTCAGCAGAATCATGCGGTTTTCTGAGTACAATTTGTAAAATTTGAGCATTGAAATGGCTGATAAGGAAAAAATGTGGGGTAAAGTGGTGGAAAGTGTTGAACGGGGGAAGGCGGTGACACATGTTCCTCGGCACGTACGAGCCCAAGCTCGACGACAAGGGGCGCGTGTTCCTGCCCGCGAAGTTCCGTGAAGACATGGAGGGCGGCATCGTCCTCACTCGCGGACAGGAGCACTGCATCTACGCATTCCCCGCCGCACAGTTCGACGAGATGACGAAGGACATGATCAGGGCGCCCCTGTCGCACAAACAGGCGCGCGACTGGAGCCGCGTCATGTTGTCGGGCGCATACAAAGAGGTCCCGGATAAGCAGGGGAGGATCTCCCTCCCCGCAGATCTGCGCGCCTATGCGGGCCTCGATCGCGAACTCACCGTCATCGGCGCGGGTCTGCGAGCAGAAATCTGGAACTCCTCCGCCTGGCGCGACTACCTCGCCGTCCAGGAGGACGTATTCGCCCAAACCGAAGAACAAATCATTCCGGGCGTCTTCTGACGCGCACCGCGAGGTCTCCATCTGCGGTTCCGACATCACTTCCCCGATGGCGGAGCACGGTGGGGGACCTGGCGGTACGGGTCGGAACCGCACTCATCGAAAGGAGATGCTATGGGTCAGACTCGGCCGACATCCGACCGTCACATCCCCGTACTCCTCGACGAGTGCCTCGATATGCTCGCCCCCGCCCTCGACGTCGGCGACGCCGTCCTCATCGATGCGACCCTCGGCATGGGCGGACACGCCGAGGGGGCGCTGCGCCGCTTCGAACACATCCGACTCATCGGCATCGACAGGGATCCCCAGGCGATCGCCCTCGCTTCCGAGCGGCTCGCCCCCTACGCCGATCGCTTCACCGCAGTCCACACCACCTACGACCATATCGGCGAGATCGCCGAAGACTACGGCGACGGGGGGAGGGTCAATGCCATCCTCCTGGACCTGGGGGTTTCCAGCTTCCAACTTGACGAGGTCGAGCGAGGCTTCTCCTACGCGCACGACGCTCCCCTGGACATGCGGATGGACCCAAGCAGCGGCATCAGCGCCGCCGAACTGCTCGCCAGCGTGAGCGAGTCCGAACTCGTGCGCATCCTGCGCGTCTACGGCGAGGAGAAGTTCGCCCCGCGCATTGCCCGGCTCATCGTCGAGCGCCGTGAGAAGGCTCCGCTCACGAGGACCGGTGAACTCGCCGACATTGTGAAAACGGCGATCCCCGCGCCCGCCCGGCGCAGCGGAGGCAACCCGGCGAAGAGGACCTTCCAGGCGCTGCGCGTCGCCGTCAACGATGAGCTGCGCATCCTCGAGCGCGCCATCCCCGCAGCATGCGCCTCCCTCGTCATCGGCGGGCGCATCGCCGTCGAGTCCTACCAGTCCCTGGAGGACCGGATCGTCAAGGACGTCTTCAAGAGAGCCTCGAATATCGACGTCCCGCCCGATATGCCCGTCATCCCCGAGGAAGCGGCGCCGAGCCTGCGACTGCTCACCCGAGGGGCCAGGCTCGCCGACGACACCGAACGATCGAAGAACCCCAGATCCGCTTCCGTGCGCTTGCGCGGAGCGGAACTCATTCGCGAATGGAAGGAGCTCTCATGAGCACTGCCGCAGCGTCCACGCGACCCGCATCGCGCCCCGAGCGGCTCCGCGCCGAGGCGCGCGAATTGCGCGTCGTCGAGGGGCGTCGTCCCACGCGCTCCCTCCTTGCGATCGCGATCATGACGATCGCGGTGATCCTCATCTCAATCGCGGGGTCGATGGTGCTTCACACCCGTATGGCGCAGACCGCATTCGCGATCCGCGAGCAGCAGATCTACCTCAATGAACTCGACGCTCAGGCGTGGTCGATGCAGGCCCAGATCGAGATAGCCGCCTCGCCGTCCTCGCTCGACGCTGCGGCCAAGAGCCAGGGTATGGTGGCAGCCGGAAAAACCGGTTTCATCACTCTGGAAACCGGGACCGTAGAGGGTGGCGCACCCGCGAAGTGAGACAGGAGAACCGCCTGTGACATCGGTGAGACGATCGAGAGTCATTCTCGGGATTATCGTCGTCGTCCTTTCACTGTGTGCAGCGCGCCTCGTCGACTTGCAGATCATTCAGGGGCCCTCGCTCGCCGCAGAGGGCGAAGAGGTCCGCACATCGACGACTGCGATCACCGCTAAGCGCGGAACCATCACCGATGCCACCGGGGTCGTCCTCGCCGACTCGATCCTTACCTACGACATCGCTGTCAACCAGGTCAATATCCGCTCCTACGTCCACTACGAGGAGGAGACGGTCGGCGGCGTCACCCGTAAGGTCGAAGTAGGACGGGGGCCCGCCGAGGCCGCCCGTCAGCTCGCCGACCCGCTCGGGATAGACGCTGCCGAGCTCGGCGGTCTCTTCGTCGGGGACTCCACATACGCCTACGTCAAGCGCAATGTCGACGCCATGACATACCGCGCGATTCGCGCGCTCAATATCTACGGCATCGAGTGGGAAGCCGTGTACGAGCGCACGTATCCCAATGGGAATGTGGCGGCGCCCGTCGTTGGGACCGTCAACGCTGAAGGAGTCGGTTCGTCTGGCCTGGAGGCGCAATTCGACGAACTGCTCCAAGGGGTCCCCGGCACCGAGGCCTTCGAAATCGCGCCGAATGGGGCGATCCTGCCGGGCGGGAAGAAAACGACGAAAGAGCCCGCCGACGGCGGTTCGTTGACGGTCACCATCCGGGCGGATCTGCAGCACATCGTGCAAAAGCTCCTCGATGCCCGAGTCGCCCAGCATGAGGCGGAATGGGGTGCGGTCGTCATTGAGGACGTGTCCACCGGGCAGGTCCTCGTGCTCGCCGATTCGAATTCGACCGAGCCCGACAATGCGAAGCCGCAACCCGTGTCCGCAGTCCAATACGCCGTCGAACCGGGCTCCGTCGGCAAGGTCGTCACTTTCGCCACCGCCCTCGATGCGGGCGCCATCACGCCGACCACGCAATTCACGGTGCCCTACTCGCTCGACATGCCCGACGCCGGCGGCTCCATCAACGATTTCCACTACCACGATGTCGAAGCGCTCACGGCGACGGGAATCCTCGCCGAGTCGTCGAATACGGGGACCGTCCTCGTCGGTCAGACCGTCAGCGACGAGCAGCGCTACGAGATGATGCAGCGGATCGGATTCGGCAGTCTCACCGGCATCGAGTTGGCCGGGGAGACTGCGGGCATCGTTCGCCCCGCCTCCGAGTGGGCGGGTCGCGACCGCTATGTCTCAATGTTCGGGCAGTCCTACTCCATCTCCGTCCTCCAAGAGGCCTCCCTCATGGCGACGATCGCCAACGGGGGAGTGAGGATCGCGCCGCGCCTGGTCAAATCCTGGACGAATGCAGATGGGACGGTGGAGACGCCCGAACAGCCCGAACCGACCCAGGTGATGTCCGCGGACACCGCACAGCAACTCATGCTCATGATGGAATCCGTCGTCTCCGATCAACTGGGAACGGCGGGCGCTGCGAAGGTCGACGGATACCGTCTCGCCGTTAAGACTGGTACCGCCGATATCATCGTCGACGGACAGCAGGGCATCGTCTCCACGACGGCCGGCCTGCTGCCGGTGGACGCCCCGCGTTTGGCGATCTCCGTCGTGCTCTACAATCCAAAGGTCGGCTACATCTCTTCCGATTCCTCGGCTCCGCTCTTCGGCGACATCGCCCGCGAGGCCGTGCGCAATCTCGGGATCCCGGCTTCATCACAGGCTCCGCAGCTCTATCCGACGACGCCCCAGCAGTGACTCCGCTGGCGATGGGGGATCGCCCCGAAGGGAGAACCATGCAACGCTCAACGCAGTGGATCGCACGCGCAGTGGGTGGAACCATTCACGGTCCCGATGTCGACGTCACGGCTCCCATCGTCACTGATTCTCGCGAGGCCGCCCCGGGCGGCCTGTACGTCGCGCGCCGCGGCGAGAACTCGGACGGTCACGACTACGTCGGGGCGGCCCTCGCCAATGGCGCCGTCGCAGCAATCGTGGAGAGGGCTGTCGAGGTCGGCGGCGGCCTCACGCAGATCGTCGTCGACGAATCGACCGAGGCCCTCGGGCGCCTAGCGGCGGCCCACCTCGAGGACCTGCGCGCCCGCGGAGACATTGATGTCATCGCGGTCACCGGATCCGTTGGCAAGACCACGACCAAGGATCTGTTGGCGCAGATCATGTCCGCCGACGGTCCGACGGTCGCCCCGAAGCTCTCCTACAACAATGAGGTGGGGCTGCCCCTGACGGTCCTCACCGCAGATGAGCAGACCCGCCACATGGTCCTCGAAATGGGGGCATCCGCTGTCGGGCACATCGCCTACCTGAGTTCGATCGCCCCGCCGGACGCCGCGATCGAACTGATGGTGGGCCACGCCCACCTGGGCGGATTCGGCTCCATCGACGCGATCGCCCGTGCGAAGGCGGAACTGCTCAAGGGGAGTCGCGACGGCGCCGCCGCCATCCTCAACGCGGACGACCCGCGCGTGGCCGCCATGGTCGATAAGGCGCGCGGCCCCATCACGACTTTCTCCACGCGCACGGACTCCGGCGCAGATGTCATCGCATCGGATGTCGTCCTCGACCCCCTCGGGCGCGCCTCCTTCACAGTCACTGCGCGCGGAGAAAGCGCCGACATCAGCCTTCAAATCGTCGGCGTCCATCACGTCGCCAACGCCCTCGCCGCGATCAGCGGCGCCCTCGTCCTCGGCCTCGGCCTCGACGTCATCGCAGACGCCCTCAACCGGGCGCGCGCCCTGTCCCCGCACCGGATGGATGTACGCATGCTTGAGATCGACTCATGCGGGTTCACCCTCATCGACGACGCCTATAACGCGAACCTCGACTCCATGAGGGCCGCCTTCGACGCACTCACGCGCATCGGCTCAGGTAAGAAGAAGATCGCGGTCCTGTCGGAGATGCTTGAACTGGGCGATGAATCGGCCGACATCCACCGCGCCGTCGGGCGCATGGCCGCCGATGCGGGCGCGGGCACCCTCATCGTCATGGGAGAAGATGCGCACTACTACTGCGAGGGCGCCGCAGATTCTGTCCAATGCACGGTGGTCGGCGGTGTCGCCGAAGCGATCGAGACCGCATGTGACACACTGACCCACGATTGTGTTGTCCTCGTCAAAGGCTCACTGGGGTCGAATTCGTGGAAGGTCGCCGACGGCCTCACCGAGAAGGGAGATGCACGATGATCGGCTTGATAGCGGCGTTCATCATTGCGATGGCGACGTCGATCCTCGCGACACCGCTGCTCATCCGCTTCCTCGTCATCCACCAGTACGGCCAATTCATCCGCCAAGACGGACCCACCCAGCACCTGACCAAGCGCGGCACTCCGACCATGGGCGGCATCGTCATCATCATTGCGACCATAGTCGCCTGGCTCGCAGGATCGGTGATCTCCGGCGCGGGCCCCTCGTGGTCCGGCATCTGCTTCGTCATCCTCTTCGCGGGCCTCGGATTCATCGGATTACTCGACGACGGCATCAAGATCGTGCGAAGACGCTCCCTCGGACTCCACGCGGGCGGCAAGTTCCTCGGCCAGATCGCAGTCGCAACGGCATTCGCACTGGCGTCCGTCACACGACCCGACGAATGGGGGACGACCCCGGGTTCAATGGCGATCTCCTTCGCCCGCCCCTCCACTCTCACCCTCGCCTTCGCGGGATTCGGTATCGGGATCGTCTTGTATCTCATCTGGACGAACTTCATCGTCGCCGCGTGGTCGAATGCCGTGAACCTCACCGACGGCCTCGACGGACTGGCGACAGGCTGCTCGATCTTCGTCTTCGGCGCCTACACCTTCATCACCTTCTTCCAGCGCATCCAATCGTGCTGGACCGTCAATGACAATGTGTCGGCCTGCTACACGACCCGCGACCCCCTTGACCTGGCGGTCTTCTCAGCGGCACTCGTCGGTGCCCTCGCCGGGTTCTTGTGGTGGAACGCCTCACCCGCTCAGATCTTCATGGGCGACACGGGCTCCCTCGCCCTGGGCGGCGCCGTCGCCGGCCTGTCCATGCTCACGAACACTGAGTTCCTCGCGATCCTCATCGGCGGACTCTTCGTCATCATCACTCTGTCGGTCGCCATCCAGGTCGGCGTCTTCAAGGTCACCCGTAAGCGGGTATTCCGCATGGCGCCGCTGCATCACCACTTCGAACTCGCCGGTTGGAAGGAAGTGACGATCGTCATCCGCTTCTGGCTCATCGCGGCGCTCTTCGCGATCGGCGGCGCGGGCGCCTTCTACGCCGAATGGGTGTCCGCCCGGTGAACGGCCTCGTCGCGATCATCGGCTGGGGCAAGTCCGGGCGGGCCGCCGCGCGCGCCCTGCGTTCCAGGGGGTCGAGCGTCATCGCCTTCGATGCGCGACCGCCCGCATACGTCGGCGTCGGCCTCGACGAGGTGCGCGTCGAGGTCGACGATGATCCGCACTCTCTCGCCCGCCGAGTCATCGAATCGGGGGTCGACCTCGTCGTCGTATCTCCCGGAGTGCCCGCGCACGCCCCGATCTTCACCGCCTGCGCCGAGAACTCCATTCCCGTGTGGGGCGAGGTCGAACTCGCCTGGCGCCTCCAAGAAGCCGGGCTGCATGCGGGGCGCCCCTGGCTCGCCGTCACCGGCACCAACGGGAAGACGACGACCGTGGGCATGCTCGGCTCCATCCTTCGCGCCAATGGTGAGAACGCGCTCGAAGTGGGCAATATCGGGACCCCCATCACCGAGGCGATCGACTCCGATGCGACGGTCTTCGCCGTCGAATTGTCGAGCTTCCAACTCCACACCGCCCATACGGTGTCGCCGGAAGCGTCGATTTGCCTCAATGTGGCGGCCGACCACCTCGACTGGCACGGCACTGAGGCCGCCTACACTGCCGATAAGGCCCGCGTCTACGAGAACACCCGCACGGCCTGCGTGTACACGGCCTCAGACCCGGTGACGCAGACAATGGTCGAAGAGGCTGATGTCATCGAAGGGGCCCGCGCCATCGGCATCACCCTCGGGGCGCCCGCAGTGTCCCAGGTCGGTATCGTCGAGGGCGCCCTCGTCGATCGGGCATTCCTCACCGACCGCGCGACCCGCGCCCTCCACCTCGCCGACCTCGACGACCTGTCCGGCGCATACGGGAGCCATCCGAGCATCGCCGTCGTCTGGGACGCCCTCGCCGCCGCCGCACTCGCCCGAGCTCACGGCGTCGACCCCGAAGCGGTCGCCGCGGGACTCCGCCAGTTCCGCCCCGCCGGGCACAGACGCGCAGTCGTCGCCCATGCGGCGGATCTGACGTGGATCGACGACTCGAAGGCGACGAATGCGCACGCTGCGCAGGCCTCGCTTGCGGGCATCCCCGCCAAACGCGCCGTATGGATCTTCGGCGGGGACGCGAAGGGCCAGGACTTCACCGGACTCATCGCCTCCGTCGCCCCCGCCCTGCGCGGCGTCGTCGTCATCGGCGAGGAGCGGGCGCCACTCATTGACGCCCTGCGCCTGGGAGCGCCCGGAGTGCCCGTCGTCGAGGTCGACGCCCACGAGGGCTGGATGTTCTCCGTCGTCAACGAGGCCGTCGCGCTGTCGATGCCGGGCGACACGGTCGTCCTCGCACCGGCGTGCGCTTCCTGGGACCAGTTCGACGACTATGGCCAGCGCGGCGATGCATTCGCCGATGCGGTGAATCGCCTCGCCGAACAATGGGGATCCTCTGATGGCGAATCCGTTTAAGCGCCTCGGGGAGCTCATCCGCGCCATTCCGCGCATCGAAGTCGGCAGGGGCGGGGATTCCCATCATGCGCGCTCACCCGTTGCGACGTACTACCTCGTCGTGGTCCCGGCCCTCGTCCTCGCGGTGTTCGGCCTCATGATGGGCTTCTCCTCGCAGGCGGTGACGAATATCGCGGCGGGGGAGAACCCGTATATCGCCTTCCTGCGCCCGCTCGGCATCATCGTCTTCTCCCTGGTGATCGCCTTCATCGTCCATCTCATTCCCACGTGGGTGTTCCGGCGCTCGGCGATCGCCTTGTTCCTTATCGCCCTGGGCATGCAGGTCCTCGTCATCACGCCGTTGGGGCGCTCGGAGGGCGGTAATGCGAACTGGGTGCACATTCCCGGCGTCCCCTTCCTCGTGCAGCCCTCAGAGTTCCTCAAACTCGCGCTCGTCCTCGTCATTGCCAGAGCCATCGACAGAGAGGGGACGCGCATCAACGACTGGAAGCAGATCGGAGTAATTGCCGGTCTGCCCATCGTCGTGGCGCTCGGGGACGTCATGCTGGGACACGACATGGGGACCGCGATGATCGTCGCCGCTGCGGCGGTGGGCGCCGTGTGGATGTCCGGCATTCCCGGCAAGTGGTTCTTCGTCCTGGGGACGCTGTCCCTGCCCGCCCTAGCATTCCTCGTCGCGTCCAATCCGACGCGCATGAAGCGGATTGAGGCGATCCTGCCATGGAATACAGTGGAGCGGGATATCTCTGCGCCCGAACAGATCGACCACTCGCTGTGGGCCTTCGGCTCAGGCGGGCTCATGGGATTAGGGCCGGGGGCCTCGCGCGAGAAGTGGAACTACCTGCAGGCCGCCCACACCGACTTCATCCTCGCCATTATCGGCGAAGAGTTCGGGCTGCTCGGTACCCTCGCGGTGCTCATCGCCATCGGCATGCTCGTCTGGGGGATGGTGCGGGTCTGCCAGGATGCAACGGATCCGTTCGTAGTCATCGCGACGGGAGGAGTGGCGACCTGGATCGGCGTTCAGGCAGTCGTCAACGTCTTGTCGGTGACGGGAATCGGCCCAGTCATCGGAGTCCCCCTGCCCCTCGTGTCCTATGGCGGATCCTCCTTCCTGTTCACCGCTGTGGCTGTCGGCGTCGTGGCCTCTTTCGCGAGAACGAGCGCAGGTATGAGAATGATGGGGAGCACGTCGGCTGAGACGCGGGCGCGCGATCCGCGGATCGAGCCCCGTCGCAGGGGCGTGGGACGCGTGCGGAAGTGAGGAACACGATGGCACATAGGGTAGTTCTGGCGGGCGGAGGAACAGCCGGACATGTCAACCCCCTTCTTGCAACGGCTGCGGAGTTCGTCTCCCGCGGTTTCGAGGTCGATGTCCTGGGGACCGCAGAGGGGCTGGAATCCGACCTCGTCCCCGCAGCGGGCTTCCCCCTCCACACGATCCCGAAGGTGCCGCTGCCCAGGCGCCCCTCCCCGGCGTTCTTCACCCTGCCCAGGCGCTGGCGGACCGCCGTGTCACTGTGCGAGAACGTCATCCGCGGTGCCGACTGCGTCATCGGCTTCGGCGGCTACGTCTCCACCCCCGCTTATCGTGCGGCCCAGCGCAGCGGCATTCCCGTTGCGATCCACGAGCAGAATGCCCGACCGGGGCTCGCGAATCGGGTGGGGGCGCGCAGCGCCGCCCTCGTCGCCCTCACATTCGCGCACACGCCCCTGCGGGCGCGCCGCGGGCGCACAACGGTCACGGGCCTGCCGTTGCGGGCCCCCATCGCCGCTCTCGCCGCGCGGCGCTCCACCGACGAGGATCGCCGAGCCGCGCGCATCGAAGCAGCGGGGCGCCTCGGGGTGAGCCCCGATGCTCCGACACTGCTCATCACCGGCGGCTCATTGGGAGCCCTCTCCCTCAACACCGCTGCCTCCGTCGCTGCCGCGACACTGCCCGAGGGCGTTCAGGTCATCCACCTGACCGGACGGGACAAGGACACCCCCGTGCGCCGAGCCGTCGAAGCGGCGGGGGTCGCCGACCGCTGGTTCGTCGTCGACTACCTGACGACCATGGAGGATGCCCTGGCCGTCGCTGACCTCGTCATCTGTCGCTCCGGTGCGGGGACCGTCGCCGAAATGACGGCCCTCGGCCTGCCCTGTGTGTACGTCCCGCTGCCGATCGGCAATGGGGAGCAGAGACTCAACGCTCAAGAGCACGTCTCAGCGGGCGGGGCCAGACTCATCGACGACGCGAACCTCACGCCGGAATACATGACCGATAGGGTCTTCACCCTGCTCGGCTCGCCCGACCTCGCCCCGATGGCGCAGGCGTCGGCCGAATTGGGACGGGTGGACGCGGCGAGCGTCCTCGTCGATGCCATTGAGGAGATCCTAGAGGAGAAGCAATGACCACGACAGACACCGTCGCACTGTCAGGCCCTTTCCACCTCATTGGAATCGGCGGAGCCGGGATGTCCGTCGTCGCCGAACTGCTCCACGAGCGCGGCGCCACCGTATCGGGCTCAGACAAAGCGGATTCCGCGCTGCTCGCTCGACTGTCCGGACTCGGCATCGACGTGCATGTCGGCCACGACGCCTCCCATGTGCCGCAGGAGGCAACTCTCGTCGTATCGACGGCGATCCGCGAATCGAACCCCGAGCTTGCGATCGCGCGCGAACGGGGGCAGAGGATCATCCACCGTTCGCAGGCGCTCGCCCTCGCCGCATCGGGTATGCGCTTCGTCGGTGTCGCCGGGGCGCACGGCAAGACGACCACCTCGGGGATGCTCGCCGTCGCCCTGCGCGATGCGGGCCTCGATCCGAGTGTCGCGGTCGGGGGGCTCGTTCCCCAATTCGGCTCCGGCGCGCACCTGGGCTCGGGCGACGTCTTCGTCGCCGAGGCCGACGAATCCGACGGCTCCTTCCTCAACTACTCGCCGACGATTGAGATCGTCACGAATGTCGAGCCCGACCACCTTGACCGCTATGGGACGCGCGAGGCATTCGAAGCGATCTTCGTGGACTTCGCGAATCGTCTGCGCCCCGGTGGCCTGCTCATCTGCTGCGGCGAGGACGAGGGCGCCATGCGCCTCGCCCACGCGGCTCGCGGGCTCGGCCACCGCGTCATCACCTACGGCCGCCCCGACTACTGCGATGATCGCCCCGATATCGCTCTGACGGGGGTGAGCGTTGACGCAACGGGTGCCTCCTCGCGCCTAGCCGCCTCCTCCTGGACGGTTGCTCTTCGCCTGAGCGTCCCCGGCGCCCACAATGTCCTCAACGCTGTGGCGGCCCTCGCTGCTGGCGTCGAACTGGGGGTCGCCCCCGAGGCGATGGCGGCGTCTCTGTCGGCGTTCACGGGAACCTCGCGCAGATTCGAGAAGAGAGGCGAGGTCGATGGGCGTCGGCTCTTCGACGACTACGCCCACCATCCGACCGAGGTCGCGGCGGCGATCGCGCAGGCGCGCACCGTCGCCGATGGAGCTTCCGTGACGGTCGTCTTCCAACCCCACTTGTATTCGCGCACGCGGCTTTTCGCCGACCGCTTCGCCGACGCGCTTCGCGGTGCCGACCATGTGGTGCTCACCGACGTCTACGCCGCCCGCGAGGATCCTGAGGAGGGCGTGACCTCGCGGCTCATCTCCGATCAGATCGAGGGCGCGTTCTTCGTCCCCGATATGCACGAGGCGGCCCGCGTCGGCGCTCGTCTCGTCGGCGAAGGGGGCATCCTCATCACCATGGGCGCCGGATCGATCACCTCATGCGGGGACGATGTCCTCGACGAGTGGATGCGCGGGGGAACCAAGTGAAGCCTCCTGCTCCGCGCCGACCGGCGCGCCCCGCCGCCCCCGCGGATACTCCGGCCGAATCCTCAGCCGCGCCCGTGCCCCGGCACACTGCCCCGGCTGCGCGCTCCAAGCGCCGCTTCTTACGAGGCGTCGGCGAGAGGGCCTCCCGACAGATGGAGCCGACCACCCCCACATCGCATGATCTCAGCCGACCCGTCGGGCAGACTGATGCGGCCTCGATTCTCGGGCCGTCGAAGAATGCGAGCGCCACGAGCATCGAGGAGAGGCGCCACGAGCGTAAGCGGGCGAGACTCACCTTCTACATCCGTGCGGCCCTGACGGGTCTGGGCGGCGCGGTCCTCATCGGCGTGGTGATCTGGGTGGTCTTCTTCTCCACTCTCTTCGCCCTCGACCCGTCACGAGTGATCGTGGAGGGCAATGAGGAGGAGTCCCTGTCATCGGCTCAGGTCTTCACCTCCATCACCCCCTATGAGGGGGTTCCCCTGCCGAGGATCCCGACCTCGAAGATCGAGGAGTCCATCGAGTCCCACCTCGTCGTCAACGATGCCGAGGTGACCAGGCGCTGGCCCTCGGGCCTTCGCGTCTCCATCACCCTGCGCACCGCCGTCATGGCAGAGAAGACGGCGAATGGGTATTCGCTCGTCGATGCCAACGCGGTCGCATTCCAAGCGGTCGCGGATGCGCCCTCGGGTCTTCCCCTTGTCTCACTGGCCGAGGGGGATGACCGTCTCGACGCTGCGACGGATGCGATGACCGTGTGGTCCAGCCTGTCGGATTCGATGAAACCACAGGTCGCCTCCATTAATGCGAATGGTTCCACCGTCACGCTGTCCTTGACGAGCGGTGCGAGTGCGGCGTGGGGCACTCCCGACGAGAATGAGCTGAAATCACAGGTCCTGGAGGTTCTCATCTCCCAGCGGGCGGCGTCCCGCTATGACGTGTCCTCCCCGGCGCACCCCGTCACCTCGTAATCGATGAGACACGCCCGCGTGTTGGCTTGAAGACGGGGCGCTTGGTCCCTAACTTTCTTCCGACAACGCGCAGGGACAAGCTCAACCTTCAACCTGAGGGTGAAGGATTGTTTCGCAAGGGAGTAAGAGGAATGGCGGCACCCCAGAACCACCTGGCAGTGATCAAAGTCGTCGGCGTCGGCGGCGGCGGAGTCAATGCGGTCAACCGGATGATCGAAGTCGGTCTCAAAGGCGTCGAATTCATCGCCGTCAACACCGATGCGCAGGCGCTCCTCATGTCGGATGCGGAGACGAAGCTCGACATCGGCCGCGACCTCACTCACGGGCTCGGTGCCGGTGCCGATCCGAATGTGGGGCGCAAGGCCGCGGAAGACCACGTCGACGAGATCACCGAGTCCCTCGCGGGGGCCGACATGGTCTTCGTCACCGCGGGCGAGGGCGGCGGCACGGGAACCGGCGCGGCACCCGTCGTCGCGCGGATCGCCCGTTCTGCGGGCGCGCTCACCGTCGGCGTCGTCACCCGCCCCTTCTCTTTCGAGGGCAACCGCCGTGCCGCCCAGGCAGAGACCGGTGTCGAGAATCTCCGCGAAGAGGTCGACACCCTCATCGTCATCCCGAACGACCGCCTCCTAGAGATCTCCGATACGAATATCTCCGTCCTCGATGCCTTCCGTGCCGCAGACCAGGTGCTCCTGTCCGGCGTTCAGGGCATTACGGAGCTCATCACCACGCCGGGCCTCATCAATGTCGACTTCAACGACGTGAAGTCCGTGATGAAGGACGCGGGCTCCGCGCTCATGGGCATCGGCGCCGCAACGGGCGACGATCGCGCAGTGCGTGCAGTGGAGACGGCGATCTCCTCGCCGCTGCTCGAAGCCTCCATTGACGGCGCACACGGCGTCCTCATGTTCTTCCAGGGCGGATCGGACCTCGGGCTCCAAGAGATCTACCAGTCTTCGCAGCTCGTCCGTGAGGCGGCCCACCCCGAGGCGAATATCATCTTCGGTAATGTCATTGACGACGCCCTCGGCGACGAGATCCGCGTCACCATCATCGCCGCGGGCTTCGACGATCCGGAAGAAGACCCCATGGTCGACACGTCCGCGCCCGGTGCCGCGTGGCAGCAGCCGGTCGCCGCGGCCCCCGTCGATCAGGTCGCCGAAGCAGAAGCCCCCACCACGGCGACGCGCTCTCTTGGCGAAGTGCCTTCTGTGCGCGGAGGCGCCCATCGCGCTGTCGTTGACGTTCCGACGAGGACGGGTGCAATCCCCGTGGCAACGCGTTCCGCGCCCCCCGCTGAGCACAACGAGGACCGCTCACTCGAAGTTCCCAGAATCTTCGATGAGGAGTCCGACAAGCCCGAGGAACTCGACATCCCGGACTTCCTACGCTGACAGTGACACGGTTCCTAGCGGATGGCACTCCGATCTACCTGCCCGAGGCGGATCGGGGTGCCGATCCGTTCCGGGGCAACTACGGTCACCACGTCGGCGACGATCCGGAGGCTGTGCGCGTCAGGCGCGACGCCCTCGCCGCGAGCATCGGACGCAGAGTCGTGTGGATGAACCAGACCCACTCCACACGCGTCGCCCTCATACGAGGCGACGAGGCAGCGGGGGCCGATCCGCTCGAACTCGATGATTCCATGGCATCGATTGAAGCGGATGGGGTCGTCATCGACGCGCGCGACTGGACCGATGCGCCCGCGGCGGCGGTCCTTACCGCGGACTGCCTCCCGATCCTGCTATCCGCAGCAGGCGGGCGGATCATCGCGGCGGTACATGCGGGGCGACGGGGCCTCCTCAATGGCATCGCCTCCCGGGCGGTCGGCCTCATCCGGTCCCTTGACCCCGATTCTGCGATCCACGCCTATATCGCCCCCTCCATCTGTGCGGCGTGCTACGAGGTGTCCGAGCGGATGCGCGACGAGGCGACGCTCACCAATCCTGCGACTCGCGCGACCACCTCATGGGGCACGCCCTCACTCGACCTCAGAGCCGGTGCTCGCGCGGTCCTTGACGCGGCCGGATGCCAGAGTATCACCATCGACCCGCGCTGCACCCTCGAGACCCTGGAATTGCACTCGTATCGGCGCGATAGCGGCTGTGGGAGGAACGCCTCGGTCATCGCGCCGCGCGCATAGGCGCGAATCAAGCGGCGACATGCCGACGCAAGTGCCGCGACTTGCGTGAATCGCGCACTACCTTGTGAGAATCAACCTGGGTGAGGAGAAGAAATGGGCGACACATTCGGTGCAAAGGCACGCAAGTTCATGGGCTGGTATACGCCGGAGGATGCTATCGATGATGTCGAGGAATTCGAGGAGTACACTGACGTCGCACCCGTCACCGAAATCGCCCCCGTCGAGCGGCCCGTTATTGCGCCGGTCCACCGTGAGGTCCGCGAGGTCGCGGCGACAGATCTGTCCCGCATTGTGACCGTCCATCCGAGCGCCTACTCGGACGCCGTCACCATCGGCGAGGCTTTCCGTCAGGGGACGCCCGTCATCATGAACCTCACGGATATGAACGAGGAAGACGCCCGTCGTCTCGTCGACTTTGCCGCCGGACTGACCTTCGGACTGCACGGCGTTATTGAGCGCGTCACCAGCCGCGTGTTCCTGCTGTCGCCCCGCACAGTCGAGGTGACCGGCGATGTTGCGGGTTCGCGCCGCGGCTCACTTTTCAACCAGGGCTGACGCATTGGCGGTTATCTCCTTCCTCGGCTGGGTCGTATATACGACGGCCAGCCTTTATCTGCTGGTTCTATTCGTCCGAATGGTGATCGACTGGATGCAATTCCTCATCCCGTCGTTCCGGCCCAGGGGAGTCGTACTCGTCCTCGCGAATGTCGTGTATGCGCTGACGGATCCTCCGCTGCGCGTCCTGCGCAGAGTGATCCCGCCATTGAGGCTGGGCGGGGGAGCGGCCCTCGACGTCGGCTTCATGGTCCTCTTTATCGCGGTGATTATCATTCAACGGCTCGGATATGTGATCCAGGTCCTCGCCTGAGCCGCACAGGGTGAGCAATATCAAGGATTTATCTGCACAGGATGTGGTCAATGGTGTGCCTGTGGCACGTGGGTCGGTTACTATTCCAGTAATGTGTCAAATGGCAGCGGTTGATCCGCTGTCCTGATGCGCGACCGACGGGAACCGCTTGGGCTCGCATCGCACCCTAGACCGAGAGGCGAGGAAATGGCCCTTTTGACAACTGAGGACGTTCTGAACAAGAAGTTCCAGTACGTGAAGTTCCGCGAGGGATACGACCAAGTCGAGGTCGACGAGTTCCTCGACGAAGTCGTGTCGACGATCTACGCCCTTCAGGTGGAGAACCAGGATCTCAAGGAGAAGCTCGAAGCTGCGGAGCGCCGCATCGCCGAGCTGTCCGAGGGCGTTGCCTCGGAGCCCGTTGTCGCCGAGCCCGTTGCGGCCGAAAAGGAGAAAGTCGAAGAAGAGGCCGCTCCCGTCGTCGAAGAGGCCACCCCCATTGCCGAGGTGCCCACCGGTCAGACCCCCGAGTCTGCAACCGCGATGCTTGCCCTCGCTCAGCGCGTCCACGACGAGTACGTGCGCGATGGACGCGAAGAGTCCGAGCGTATCATCGCCGAGGCCCGCGTCAAGGGCGACGAGATCGTCGCCGACGCACAACACCAGCACGAGACCATCCTCGCCCAGCTCGACCAGCAGCGCGATCTACTCGAGACGAAGATCAACGAGCTGCGCACCTTCGAGTCCGAGTACCGTTCGAACCTGCGCGGACACCTCGAGTCCCTCCTCAACGAGGTCAACGCGGGCATCGAGAACTGACTCACGGCGATACAGATACAGTGGCGGCGGTGGTGCCTCAAGGCACCGCCGCCACCATCATGTGTGAAGAAAGAAGTCCATGAGTCAGGCCACCGCCATCACCCACCCGCCCCTTCGCATCCGCGTCGCCGCATTCTCCGCCCTCGTCCTCGCCGCAGTTGCATCGGACCAGGCGACGAAGACAGCGGCCATCAGCGGGCTCAGCGATGGACAGACGGTGCCTCTGCTCGGCGATGTGCTCACCCTTCACCTCATCCGCAACTCCGGGGCTGCCTTCTCACTCGGCGCGAGTACAACCTGGATCTTCACCATCCTCACGGTTGTGATCCTCACCGTCCTCGTCTGGGGCTTCACGAAGGTCAAGTCCTGGCAGTCGGTGTTGGCGATCGGCCTGCTCGCCGGGGGCGCCATTGGCAATCTCATCGACAGACTAGTCCAGCCCCCCGCATTCGGGGTCGGACACGTCATCGACTTCATCGACTATTTCGGAGCATTCGTCGGCAATGTCGCCGACATCTGGATCGTCTTGGGGGCGCTGTGGCTCGCTTTCGCAGTGTCTATGGAGTTTCCCGAAGCACTCACGGGTTCGCAGAAGCGATCGGCGAGCGCCGATGAGTGATGCGCGGATGTTCCCGGTGCCCGACGCCCTCGTGGGCGAGCGCGTCGACCAGGCGCTGTCACGGATGCTCGGCATATCGCGCTCGTCGTGCGCGGGTCTCGTCGAGGACGGCTTCGTCCTCGTCAATGGCGTAGCCTCCTCGAAGTCCACCCGGCTCGCAGCAACCGACCTCATCGAGGTGACGATCCCGGAGCCCGACACCGCGCCCCCGCCCGTCACAGGCATGAACATCCTCTACGACGATGACGACGTCGTAGTCGTCGACAAGCCGGTGGGAGTCGCCGCACATACGGGCCCGGGTTGGGAGGGGCCGACCGTTCTGGGTAATCTCGAGGCTGCCGGATATCGGATCACGACGCATGGGCCGCCGGAGCGCCAGGGCATCGTTCACAGGCTCGACGTGGGCACCTCCGGGGCGATGATGGTCGCCAAGTCCGAACTCGCCTACTCGGTGATGAAACGCGCCTTCAAAGAGCGCACTGTGTCGAAGATCTACCATGCGATCGTCGCCGGGCACCTCGACCCCGATTCGGGTACCATCGACGCGCCCATCGGGCGCCACCCCTCGCGCGAATGGCGCATGGCGGTCATCGACGGCGGCAAAGGGGCCATCACCCACTACGACACGTTGGAACTCATGGCGGGGGCGAGCCTGCTGGAGATCCACCTGGAAACGGGGCGCACCCACCAGATCCGCGTCCACATGGCCGCCGTCGGCCACCCCTGCGTCGGCGACGTGTTCTACGGCGCGGACCCAACGAGAGCCGCACAGCTCGGTCTGGAGCGCCAGTGGCTCCATGCAGTGGAATTGGGCTTCGCCCACCCACGGACGGGCCTGCCGACCAGCGTGCGCTCCCCGTACCCCGCGGACCTCCAGTCGGCACTCGATCAATTGAGGAACCCCCAGTGACCGACGAGAATCGTTCCCGCATCCTCGTCGCCGACTCCGATGAGCTGCGCCTGGAGGCCATGAGCGTACGCTGGGACGTCTTCATTGTCGAGCAGGCCGTCCCCATGGTCCTCGAAATCGACGCGCGGGATATGCGGCTAGACGTCCTTCACCTCGCCGCCCTCGACGAGGACGGGCGCGCACTGGGCACCGTGCGCGTCATCCCCGACGGCGACCACCATTTCCACCTCGGACGACTCGCCGTCAAGCGCGAAGCGCGGGGTAGCGGCCTGGGGGCTGCCCTGGTCGCCGCCGTCCACGACGAGGTCGCCTGCCGCACCCCGCGCGGCGCTCAGGCGGTCGTCACCCTCGACGCGCAGGTCCAGGCGCAGGGTTTCTACGCCGCCCAGGGGTATGAGGAGACGACTGGGGAGGTCTTCCTCGACGCGGGCATCGAGCATCGTGAAATGAGGCGCATCCTCGACGGGAGGGCATGAGAGCCCCTGGGTGCGGTGGACCGGGCTGCTTGAAGCGGCCGCGCGGGCTAAGATCTGCCCCATGGCCACTGACTCCTTCGTCCACCTGCACAACCACTCCGAGTACTCGATGCTCGACGGTGCCGCGAAGACGAAGGCGATGGCGGAAGAGGCCGCGCGTCTGGGTCAGCCGGCACTGGGACTCACGGACCACGGCTACCTGTTCGGCGCCTACGAGTTCTACGCGAACTGCAAGAAGGCGGGGATTAAGCCGATCATCGGCCTCGAAGCCTATGTTACCCCGGGGACCAGCCGCTTCGACCGCAAGAAGGTCCTGTGGGGGGAGCCCTGGCAGCGATCCGACGACGTCTCCGCCGGCGGCTCGTACAACCACCTCACCCTCATCGCCTATTCGACGGAGGGCATGCATAATCTGTTCCGCCTCGGCTCCTATGCGTCGACGGACGGCCAATTCGGTAAGTACCCCAGAGCGGATAAGGAGCTGTTGGCCCGCTACCACAAGGGGCTCATTGTTTTCACCGGCTGCCCCTCGGGTGCGGTGCAGACGCGCATGAGGCTTGGACAATGGGATGAAGCCGTCCGCGAGGCCGGGGAACTGCGCGAAATCTTCGGCCCGGAGAACTTCTACGTCGAGCTCATGGACCACGGCATTGAGATCGAGAGGCGCGTCCAGAAGCAGCTCCTCGACCTCGCCGATCTCATGAAGGCACCCCTCGTCGTCACGAATGACTCCCACTACGTGCGCGCAGAAGACCGTAAGATCCAAGATGCCCTCTTGTGCATCAACTCCGGTTCGCGGATCGACGATGAAGATCGCTTCAAATTCGAGGGCAATGACTACTACATCCGCTCCTCGGAGAATATGAGGGCCGCGTGGAGTGAACTGCCTCAGGCCTGCGATGCGACCCTGGAAATCGCGGAACGCTGCGAGGTTTCCTTCCGCACCACTGAAGACGGCGCGGACTACATGCCGGAGTTCCCGGTCCCCGAGGGCGAGGACAAGACCTCCTGGTTTATCAAAGAGGTCGAGCGCGGCCTCAACGACCGCTTCCCGAACGGTATCCCTGATGACGTGCGCAAACAGGCGGAGTACGAGGAAGGGGTCATCATCAATATGGGCTTCCCCGGCTACTTCCTCACCGTCGCCGACTACATCAACTGGGCGAAGAAGCAGGGAATCAGAGTCGGACCCGGACGAGGATCCGGCGCGGGCTCTATGGTCGCCTACGCCATGAAGATCACCGAACTCAACCCCCTCGAACACGGCCTCATCTTCGAACGATTCCTCAACCCAGAGCGCATCTCCATGCCGGACTTCGACGTCGACTTCGACGAGCGCCGCCGCGACGAAGTCATCGAATACGTCAAGCGCAAGTACGGAGAGGACCGCATCAGCCAGGTCGTCACCTACGGCACGATCAAGACGAAGCAGGCGCTCAAGGATTCGGCGCGCATCCTCGGCAAGGATTTCAAAGTCGGCGAGCAGCTGACGAAGGCGCTCCCGCCGTCCATCATGGGTAAGGACATCTCCGTCCACGGCATCTTCGATGAGAAGGACGAGCGCTACGCGGAGGCGGTCGAGTTCCGCAAGTTCTACGAGGAGAATAAGCCTGAGGTTGAAAAGGTCGTCGATTACGCCCTCGGATTGGAGGGACTGACCCGGCAGTGGGGCGTCCACGCTTGCGCTGTCATCATGAGTTCCCACACGCTCACCGACATCATCCCCGTCATGAAGCGCCCCCAGGACGGCGCGGTCATCACCCAATTCGACTATCCGACGTGCGAGACGCTCGGATTGTTGAAGATGGACTTCCTCGGGCTCCGCAACCTCACGGTCCTATCCGATGCGCTGGACAATATCGCCCTCAACGGCAAGGCGGATCCCGATCTCGAACACCTGCCCTTCACCGACCGCAAGACCTACGACCTCTTGTCGGCGGGGGAGACCCTCGGCGTGTTCCAGCTTGACGGCGGTGGTATGCGCGATCTGCTCAAGCTCATGAAGCCCGACAACTTCGAAGACATCTCCGCCGTCGGTGCCCTGTACCGGCCGGGTCCCATGGGGGCGAACTCGCATACGAATTACGCGCTGCGAAAGAACGGGCGCCAAGACATCGTCCCCATCCACCCCGAACTCAAAGAGCCCCTCGAAGAGATCCTCGGCACGACCTTCGGCCTCATCGTCTACCAGGAACAGGTCATGCAGATCGCGCAGAAACTGGCGGGCTACACGCTCGGCCAGGCGGATATCCTGCGCAAGGCGATGGGCAAGAAGAAGCCGGAGGTGCTCGCCAAACAGTTCGAGGGATTCCAAGCGGGTATGCTCGCCAATGGATACTCCAAAGAATCGATCCAGGCCCTGTGGGACGTTGTCGTCCCCTTCTCCGCCTATGCCTTCAACAAGGCGCACTCGGCGGCCTACGGTGTCGTCTCTTATTGGACGGCGTATCTCAAGGCGAACTATCCGACGGAGTACATGGCGGCGCTGCTCACCTCGACGAAGGACAACAAGGATAAGCGCGCTCTTTACCTCGCCGAGGCTAGGCACATGAATATCAATGTCCTTCCGCCTGATGTCAACGCCTCGCAGGGCAACTTCGCACCAGACGGAGAGGCGATCCGCTTCGGCCTGAACGCCATTCAGAACGTCGGTGCGAATGTCGTCGAGGCGATCGTGCAGGCCCGTAAGGACAAGGGGCACTTCACCTCCTTCCATGATTTCCTCGACAAGGTCCCGCAGGTCGTGTGTAATAAGCGCACCATCCAATCCCTCATCCGCTCGGGCGCTTTCGATTCGATGGGGCGCACACGACGGGCGATGCTGGCGCGCTGCGACGAGGCTGTCGACGCGATCATTGACGTCAAGCGTAATGAGGCCTTCGGCCAATTCGACCTCTTCGGCGGGCTGGGCGACGAGGGCCCCTCCTCGTCATCGCTGGCGATCGAGATTCCGGACATCCCGGAGTTCGACCGGAAGAACAAACTCGCACAGGAGCGCGAGATGCTCGGCCTGTACGTGTCGGATCATCCCCTGCGCGGCGTGGAGGCCGCATTGGCGCGCTACCAGGACTATGAGATCGCGCAGGTCGTCGGCTCGGAGGAGACGATGGCGGATCGGACGGTGAAGATCGCGGGCCTGGTGTCGAACGTTCAGACGAAGGTCACCAAACAGGGCAGCATGTGGGCGATCGCCACGATCGAGGATCTGTCGGGATCGGTGGAGGTCTTGTTCTTCCCCCGCACCTACGAGACGATTCAGACGCACCTCGTTCAGGACGTCATCGTCCAGGTGGAGGGGCGCGTCAATGTACGCGACGAGGGGATGAGCGTCTATGGACAGTCGATGACCCTGCTCGATGTGAATGAGGATGCCGATGCGCCGATCGATGTGCAGTTGCCCGTCACCCAGTGCACGCCTCGGCTCTTGACGGAACTCAAGGATGTCCTCGAGTCCTTCCCCGGAGGTTCCCCAGTGCGCTTGCACATCCGAGAGACGGGACGCACGACGATCGTCGAATTGGACCCCAACCTGAGGATCGCCCAGTCGAGCGCCTTCTTCTCGCAGATCAAAGCCGTTGTCGGAGTCAATGGGGTGAAGACAGCGAACGAGTCGTAGTCGCCGCATCAAATCTGCGCATCTCACACTCTGACTATTTCAGTCCGCCGTGTGGGATACTGACGCAATGTCGGATTCTTGGAGGTGCCCCTCTTTACGCGAATCCGGGCTATTGCCACCCCCGCCCTGCGGGGTCCGCGACCGTGAGGACTGACTCTTGAATACACGACGACTTCACATAAGCAGTGGGAGAGCCCCCGCGCGCATCAATCGACGATGCGGACGCGGGCGGTGTAGACGCCGGTGGGGGAGTCGACCTCAATGGCATCATCGTGCGAGAGCTGGCGTCCGCGGCGCGTTTCGACCTCGCCATTGACGAGGACGTCGCCTCCCCGGATGAGTTCGCGCGCCATCGCCCCATCCTCGACGAGGCCCGCCAATTTGAGGAACTGCCCCAAACGGATGACGCCGGACACCCCGATGATGGGAACGGTGGACATGGGCATTCTCCTCACTGGTCGCGCGTAGCCACCCCAGCATGTCACAGATGCCCCCACGAGCGTGTTCGCGCCGTGGTCGAGGGGGACTCATCGCCGGTGAGTCGCCTATTGTGAGTCCATGACCTCCACGATGAGACGCATCGATCTGACGGGTGACGCACTCAAGACTGTGAACCTGTCGCACGTGCTGCCGCGCGCCGCCCTCGACACCGCGAAAGCGGCCGAAGTCGTCGCCCCCCTCATCGACCGCGTCAAGGAGGAGGGCGCGCCCGTGCTCTACGAACTCGCCGAGCGCTTCGACCGCATTCGCCCCGAGCGACTGCGAGTCCCCGCCTCCACCATCGCGCATGCCCTCGACTCCCTCGACTCGCAGGTGCGCGCCGCCCTGGAAACGTCGATCGAGCACAATCGCATCGGCCACTCCCAACAGCTCCCCGCGCCCGCCCAAGTGCAGATCATCCCCGGCGGCACCGTCACTCAGAGGTGGCTGCCCGTGGGCCGTGTCGGCCTGTACGTGCCCGGCGGCCTCGCCGTCTACCCATCGTCCGTCGTCATGAACGTCGTATGCACGCAAGTCGCGGGCGTCGAGTCGATCGCACTCGCCTCGCCCCCTCAAGCCGAGTTCGGCGGTCTGCCCCACCCGACGATCCTCGCCGCATGCGCGCTCCTCGGCGTTGACGAGGTATGGGCCATCGGCGGCGCACAGGCCATCGCCGCTTTCGCCTACGGCGTCACCGACGGCGAGGACGCCCTCGAACCGGTCGACGTCGTCACCGGGCCGGGCAATATCTACGTCGCCGCCGCCAAGCGGCTCGTCCAGGGCAGTGTCGGCATCGACGCCGAAGCGGGCACGACGGAGATCGCGATTCTCGCCGATGAGACGGCGACGCCCGAATTCGTCGCAGCGGACCTCATCAGCCAGGCCGAGCACGACCCCGCCGCCGCGTCCGTCCTCGTCACCACATCGCGCGCACTTGCCGATGCCGTTGACGCCCTCATCCCCGGACAGGCGGCCGCGACCACCCACACGGAGCGGATCCTCACCGCTTTGTCGGGACCCCAGTCGGGGATCGTCCTCGTCGATACGCTCGACGAGGCGGTGCGAGTCGTCAACGCCTACGCCGCCGAACACCTGGAGATCCACACCGCCGACGCCCCGGGCGTGGCGATGCGGGTGACGAACGCGGGGGCGATCTTTGTCGGTCCCTACACGCCGGTCCCGCTCGGCGACTACATCGCCGGGTCGAACCACGTCCTGCCCACCGGCGGCACCGCCCGCTTCGCATCGGGTCTTAATGTCACCCAGTACCTGCGCAGCCAGCAGGTCGTTGAATACAGTGCCGAGGCGCTCGCACAGCTGACGCCCCAACTCGATGTGCTCGCGCGGGCGGAGAACCTGCCCGCGCACGGACAAGCCGCACTCATCCGTCAGGGCAAGGAGAGCGTCCGATGAGCATCATCCTCCCGATGCGCGACGATCTCACCGGACTCGAACCCTATGGTGCGCCCCAATCGGACGTGCCCGTGCGCCTCAATGTCAACGAGAACCCCTACGCGCCCTCTCCCGAGGTCATCGCCGACATTGCGAGTTCAGTCGCCCAAGCCGCGGCGACCCTCAACCGCTACCCGGACCGGGATTTCATGGATCTGCGATCCGCTCTCGCCGAGTACCTCGAAGCGGAGTCGGGGACCGTGCGCGCACCGGAGCTCATCTGGGCTGCCAACGGGTCAAACGAGATCATGAGCCAGATCCTCCAAGCATTCGGGGGACCTGGGCGCACCGTCGTCTCTTTCGCGCCCACCTACTCGATGTACCACGAGTACGCGCGCGACACGAACACCGAGTGGGTGCAGGGACACCGACGTGACGACTTCTCCCTCGACCTCGACGCCGTGACGCAGACCCTCGCAGACGAGCGGCCCGCAGTGCTCTTGCTCGCCAGCCCGAATAATCCGACGGGCACGGCGCTGCCCCAGGAGCAGCAGCGGGCGATCCTGGAGATGACCCGCGAATCCGGGCCCATCATCGATGGTCGTGCCACCGCGACACTCGTCGTCATTGACGAGGCCTACGGGGAGTTCCGCCGCACAGGCGCCCCTTCCGCTCTCGAACTGCTCGACGAGGCCGCCCACCTCGTCGTCACCCGCACCATGTCGAAGGCCTTCGGTATGGCGGGCCTGCGCCTGGGCTATATGAGCGCCGCCCGTGAGGTTATCGACGCCATCATGCTGGTGCGCCTGCCCTACCACCTGTCCGCCGTCACGCAGGCGGCGGCGCTGGCGGCGCTGCGCCACCGACAATCCCTCATGGCGCAGGTCGCTGCTTTGCGCGACGAGCGCGACGCCCTCGTCGACTGGCTGCGCGCCCACGGATTCGATGCCCTCGACTCGGACGCGAACTTCGTTCTCTTCGGCACCTTCAACGACCGTAACGCGGTCTTTGAGGCTCTGCTGGAGCGCGGCATCCTCGTCCGCGTCGTCGGCCCCGACGGATGGCTGCGCGTCAGCGTCGGAACCCCCAACGAGACCCGCCTGTTCACCACCGCACTGGAGGAGATCACCCGATGAGCACGGTATTCGAAACCCCCCGCATCGCCGTCATCGACCGCGCCACCTCAGAGTCCACGATCCACGTGGAGATGAATCTCGACGGCACGGGCACGACAGACATCTCGACGACCGTTCCCTTCTGGGACCACATGCTCACCGCATTGGGCAAGCATTCGCTCATCGACCTGACGGTTCGCGCCACGGGCGACACCGATGTCGACGTCCACCACACGGTGGAGGACACGGCGATCTGCCTGGGCCTCGGCCTCAAGCAGGCCCTCGGCGACAAGCGCGGCATCAAACGCTTCGGCGATGCGACCGTCCCCCTCGATGAGGCGCTCGCCCGCGCGGTCGTCGACGTCGCGGGACGGCCCTACATCGTTCACGAGGGCGAGCCCGCGGGCCAGGAATACCATCTCATCGGCGGACACTTCACCGGTTCGATGACCAGGCACGTCCTCGAGTCCCTCACTTTCAACTCCGGGATCTGCCTGCACATGAGCGTCCTTAATGGGCGCGATCCGCACCACATCGTGGAGGCGCAGTTCAAGGCACTCGCCCGCGCGCTGCGCACAGCAGTAGAGCCGGACCCCCGCGTCGAGGGGATCCCCTCGACGAAGGGAGCCCTCTAAGGTCTGAGGTACGATCACGACGGGCATCTGACACCAGGGGAAGGGGATCCATGTCGCACGATGACGACATCGACGCCGAGTTCCGCAATCTCATTGCGGGACTGGACGCCACGTCCACGGCTGACGTCCCCGACGCGGATGGCCCCGCGCCTGGGGATGCTTCCACTGGCGATGATGAGACTCTCGCCGCCCTCGAACAGATGCTCAAGGACCCCGACGATGTCCCCGTTGACGAGTCCTTGCACTTGGATGGCGGGAGGCTGTCGGTCGCCCTCGTCCTCGCCCCCGTGCCATCCGCCGAGGCCCTCCACTCGCTGCTGGCTCTGACCGGAGTCGTCGAATCCGTCGTCCGACTCAAACCGTGGACCGCAGTGTGGCTGAGAGTAGAGACCCAGCCCACCGACGAGGACGAGTTGGACGCCCTCCTCGCCGAGTCGCGCCCCATGCCCGACGCCGTCGACAGAGTCGCCCGCGTCGTGTCGCGCCTGTCGAAGTACGGGGCTGTCGCCCTCATGTCGTGGCTTGTCGAAGGCGACGGCGTCGAACCCGGCGTCTCCGGGCGCATCACCGCCCAGCGCTACGTGGGGGGTTCACCCGAGGACGCGATCCCTGCTGGGCTTCTCCTTGGCTCCATGCCGCAGGCGACTGAGGACCTCCTGCTGGGGCGCACCACACCATCGGATTACTCGGACTCAGTTCTCGCCGACGGCTCTAGGCGCAGGCCCGGCCCCTTCGGCTGGTTCCGCAGGAAGTAGGCTCATGACATCGAGAGTTGTCGTCTTCGACTACGGGTCGGGCAATGTGCGCTCAGCGTGCCGCGCCCTCGAACATGTGGGGGCCGACGTCGAACTGACGGCGGATCGCGATGCCGCGCTGGGCGTCGACGGCTTGTTCGTCCCCGGAGTGGGCGCCTTCAAAGCGGTGATGGAGCAGCTCACAGCCGTCGACGGACACGCGATCATCGACCAGCGGCTCGCCGGCGGACGCCCAGTCATCGGAGTATGCGTCGGCATCCAGGTGATGTTCGAACGCTCCACGGAGAAGGGTGAGACCGAGGGGCTGGGACAGTGGCCGGGGATCGTGGAACTCCTCGATGCGCCCGTCGTCCCCCATATGGGCTGGTCGCCGGTCGAAGCGGCGCACGGCTCACGCCTCTTTGCAGGTGTTGAGGACCAGCGTTTCTACTTCGTCCACTCCTATGCGGCGCTCACCGACCCGGCCGAGCTCCTCGGTCCGGGGGCCACGGCGCTGCCGCTCACCTCGTGGTCGCGTCACGGGCAATCGCGTTTCGTTGCAGCCGTGGAGAACGGGCCGCTCATGGGCACCCAGTTCCACCCGGAGAAGTCCGGGGAGGCGGGACTGGCCCTGCTGAAGAACTGGCTTGACACGCTGTGATCGCGCGCGTCCTCGTCCTGCATCTATGAAAGGCATCCGATGACCGACACACTGATCCTGCTGCCCGCTGTCGACGTGGTTGACGGACAGGCCGTACGCCTCACCCAGGGCGAGGCAGGAACCGAGACGAACTACGGCCACCCGCTTGAGGCCGCGCGGAGCTTCGTCGAGGCCGGAGCCCAGTGGCTGCACGTGGTCGACTTGGACGCAGCATTCGGACGCGGATCGAATGCCCCGCTGCTCGCCGACATCACCCGAGAACTGCCGATCAATGTGGAGCTGTCGGGAGGAATCCGCGACGACGAATCCCTGCGCCGCGCCCTTGACGCGGGAGCGCGTCGCGTCAACCTCGGCACGGCCGCACTGGAGGATCCCGAGTGGGCCGAACGGGTCATCGCCGAGTTCGGCGATCGGGTTGCCGTCGGATTGGACGTGCGCGGTGAAACCCTGTCGGCGCGCGGCTGGACCCGTGACGGCGGCAACCTGTGGGAGGTCATCGACCGGCTCAACGCCGTCGGATGCTCGCGCTATGTCGTTACTGACGTCGCCCGCGATGGCATGCTGTCCGGCCCCAATACCGAGTTGCTGCGCCGCGTCTGCGAGACGACTGACGTTCCCGTCATCGCCTCCGGCGGAGTGTCCTCTCTTGCCGATATTATCGCCCTGCGGGAGCTGGTCCCCGCAGGAGTCGAGGGCGCCATCGTCGGCAAGGCCCTGTACGCGGGCGCCTTCACTCTCGAAGAGGCCCTCAGCGTCGCTGCCGGGAAGGACGGGGAGTGACTCGTCGCCCCGGCGCTGTGCCGCTGCTCAGCGATGAACAGCGCGCGAAAGTCGCCAAGCGCCTCACCCTATCCGCAGCGGACAGGTCCGACCGTGGGCAGACGCTGCCCTTGACGGCGGCCGCGCTCGCGCTCGGCGCGGATGCGGACCATGGTGCGGTGCGCTTGGAGGCGCTCGTCGCAGCCCTCAGCGTTGAAAGGCTCATCGTCCCCGTCGAGGTCGAAGCCCGGGTCGCGGATGGTGCAGATCGGGCGGGGGAGCGAAGCACGGGCGGTCATGCAGCGGGGGAGCGTGCTGCGGGAGAGCGAAATGTGAGCGACCGCCCTGCGGGGGACATACTCGGGGAGGGGCTCGCCCACGAGCCGCATGCTCCTATCGACTTCGTCCGCGTCGATATGTCCAGCGGCCCCGCCCTCGCCGCCTTCTCCTCGGTCGAGGAGCTTCAATCCTTCGACCCCTCATACCGGCCGATGGCATTCGACGTGGACAAACTGTGCCTCTCTGCCCTCGTCGAGACCCGGGGCCGCATCCTCATCGATCCGGCGGGAGCCCGCGTCCTCATCCCACGTCCAGCGGTCGCCGCCCTCGCCCAGGGGGATGACTGGCTTCCCGCCTGGAAAGACGAAGAACTCTTCGTCGAACTGCGCGGCACGCTTCAATCCGGACCGATTGGAGACGTGCGCGTCGCCTATGCGGGAGGCGGCATTGTGCGAGTGGAACTGCTCATCAACGGTGCATCGAATGAGAGGGCCGCGCGCCGGGATATTGAGCAGGCACTGCGTGCGGTGGGCGCCTGCGCGCGTCTCAATGCCGCAGCCGAGCGCATCGAACTCGTGCCCGTTCGGGCTGAACAGGGGGAGTATCGACATGAAAGCAGACGAGGATGTTGTCCAGGCATTGGCTGAGGCGACCATCTCGGTCGGAGATACATCTGCTGAGGTTTTCCGCACGGTTTGGTTTCCCCCGTCGTCGTTGTCGTATGGCTGGTTCAACGACGAGGCCCGTGCCATCAGTGGTCGAGACATCGGTGAGAGAATCTACTCGGATGTCTCTGCCAGCGGAACATCACGTATGGATCTTTTCGAAGCGGCAGGCGAGCGTCTAACACGCATTGGATGACGACTTCCTGGATCTTGTGTGATCCTCGACGCGCGAGTCGCCCGGGCCCTCAATTCGATTGCGGGAACACAGCTGGCGACGAGCGGCTGGTCGTCGACGGATTACCTGTGGTATTGCGATTCCCTGCAACGATGGGCACAACGGTTATCCAGTGACCAGCAACGTGAGATACGTCCGGACGAGCTTGAATGGTTGCTCTTCGATCTGGGTGGACGCCGATAGCAGAGAGCATGGACAGGAAATGATTGCACCGGCTGCGGTGGATCACTGTCGCTTCACTGCAACGCCGAGCAGTACGATGCTTCGTCGACCTCCTCGAAGAGCCCATTGACAGTGCGAGGTTCGTCGCCTTCTTCGCGGAGTCGTCACCCTTCGACACGATCATTGACGTCAACGACTGGGTATCCGCGCTGCTCACACCCCTGCCATCGCTTAATAGTCCGGTATAGTCGACAGAAAGTCGGGTTAAATATGCACAATGTCTTGCATATACGTCAGAATGTCGTATATAGTGGACATGTCAGAAAGGGGGCTATCCAATGGCGAAGAATCTGCGGATGAAAGCCGCACGAGCCGCACGGGGGCTCTCACAGGCTCAACTCGCCGAGCGCGTCGGTGTCACGCGTCAGACGGTCAATGCCGTCGAATCTGGGGACTACAACCCGACCATCGCTCTGTGTCTCGCGATCTGCAAAACCCTTGACGTAACCCTCGACGACCTTTTCTGGGAGGAATAATGCCTACTTCAAAACCCGCACACTATGACGAACGGCAACTCGCTGCGCGCGGCCGCATCGGCCTCACCTGCTTCACGCTCACTCTCGTGGTCGTGATGCTCAATGGTTTGTTCAACGATCTGCTGGGGGAGTGGGCCGACGTGTACACGCAATCGTCGGTGATCTTCTGGTTGATGTTCGCAGTCTTCACCCTATGGGCGATGTTGAAGGACGCATTCTTCGCGACGAACCGCCAACGCCTGATATTCACGCTGTTCGTGACCGGCGTCGCAGTGCTGCTGAACGGCATGTCGGCCGTCAGTCTGCTGGGCTCGGGACAGGCTGCCGCCTCCTCGTTGGTGACGGGCGGCGCCATGCTCCTCGTGGTCATCGTCGGCTGGATCGCCGTCCTGCGAGACCGTGCGGCGGAGCGAGCCGCCGACGACGAGTGAAGCACCACCCGCCGCGCCGATCCTCGAACTGTGTGTGTGAGCCGATCCACTGGGCGCAAAACCCAGTGGATTGGCTACGAACATCGGGTTCCTGTTAGTGTTGAACCAACCGTTCGGGCAGCTGCCCGACATGCAAGTGGAGTCTCTCCCACCTGGATACTCGCCTCGTCCTCGTGACGGGGTTTGCGACTCGCGTCGCACATAAAAGGGGATCGGGTCTGGTGGCATCGCCCTCGTGCGTTGCCGTTGTGGGCGAGCCTCCGTGCGCATGAAGCGCAACGGAGGTTTTCTCTTTGTGCTTCGAAAAGGAACCGTGGAAGGAGCCACCCATCAGCGAGACGCGCATTAACGAGCGGATCCGTGTCCCCGAGGTCCGCCTCGTGGGCCCCGGAGGGGAACAGGTCGGTGTTGTCCGAGTCGAGGACGCACTCCGCCTGGCGGAAGAAGCAGGACTCGACCTCGTCGAGGTCGCTCCCGACGCCAAGCCGCCGGTCGCTAAGCTCATGGATTACGGCAAGTTCAAGTACGAGGCCGCTCAAAAGGCCCGCGACGCCCGCCGCAACCAGGCGAACACGCAGCTCAAGGAGATCCGTTTCCGCCTCAAGATCGATGACCACGACTTCGCCGTCAAGAAGGGGCACGTTGAGCGCTTCCTCTCCCAGGGCGACAAGGTCAAGGTCATGATCATGTTCCGCGGACGCGAACAGTCCCGACCCGAGGCGGGCGTGCGCCTGCTCCAGCGCCTTGCCGATGAGGTCGGTGCACTCGCCACCGTCGAGTCTATGCCCCGCCAAGACGGGCGCAATATGACGATGGTGCTCGCCCCCACCAAGCGCAAGTCGGATGCCATCAACGAGCAGCGCAAGCGTCGCGAGGTCGAGCGCGCCGAACGCCGCGGCAAGCGCGCCGAGCGCGCCAGCAAGGACCAGGCGCGCTCCGCTCACGCTGACGCCACCACGGACAAGAACTGACGAAGACGGGTCCCCTCGTCAACGTGACACAAGAAGGAATCAAAATGCCGAAGAATAAGACGCACTCCGGTGCTAAGAAGCGCTTCCGCGTGACCGGCTCGGGCAAGATCATGCGCGAGCAGGCCGGTGCACGCCACCTGCTGGAGCACAAGTCCTCCCGCAAGACCCGCCGCCTGGCCACCGATCAGGTCCTGGAAAGGGCTGATGTCAAGCGCGTCAAGCGCCTCCTCGGCAAGTGACGGACTGAATAGGAGAATTAGAAATGGCACGTGTTAAGCGTTCTGTTAACGCCAAGAAGAAGCGTCGCACAGTCCTCGAGCAGGCCTCCGGCTACCGCGGCCAGCGTTCGCGCATGTACCGCAAGGCCAAGGAGCAGGTCACTCACTCCTTCGTCTACTCCTACCGCGACCGCAAGGCCCGCAAGGGAGACTTCCGTCGTCTGTGGATCCAGCGCATCAACGCTGCTTCCCGCGCCCAGGGCATGACCTACAACCGCTTCATCCAGGGCCTGGGTCTCGCCGGTGTCGAGGTCGACCGTCGTATGCTCGCCGAGCTCGCGGTCAACGACATCAATGCGTTCAACGCCCTCGTCAAGGTCGCCAAGGACGCGCTGCCCGCCGACGTCAACGCCCCCAAGGCCTGAACCGACGGTGACGCCTTTCCCCGAACGCCCGACCATGCTCGACAACCCCCGCGCTGAACGCGTGCGGAAGATCGCGGCGTTGGCCGGGCGTTCGGCGCGCTCACGCCATGGCCTTCTTCTCGTCGAAGGCCCGCAGGCGGTCCGTGAACTCGTCCGACACCGCGCCGACGAGGTCCAGGACGTCTACCTCACCGAGGGAGCGGCCCGCATCCACCCGGATGTCGAGGCTGACGCTCGCGCAGCCACGCGCTGGGTCCACGAGGTGAGTGACGAGGTCGCCGTCGCAATGAGCTCCGATGCCCAGGGCGTCATCGCCGTTGCGCGCGCCGAAGCTATCAGCCGCACCACCCCGAGCATTGACCCCGGATCGACGCTCGTCGTGCTCGCCCAGGGACGCGACCCCGGCAATGTCGGCACCATAATCCGCACAGCCGACGCGATGGGCGCCAGCGCCGTCATCACCGTTGCGGGCACGGTCGATGTCACCGGACCGAAGGTGATCCGCGCTTCGGCGGGCTCCGTGTTTCATCTGCCGATCGTCGCCGTTTCCGACTTCGACGCGGGGGTCGCCCTCGTTCATGATCTCGGAGCGCAGGTGTTCGGCACTTCTGGGGTGGCGGGTTCCCACGACCTCGCTGACCTCATGTTCTCTGCGACGCTGGAAGCGCGCGGCTGGCTGACCGGATCGCACGCCTGGGCCTTCGGCAACGAGGCGAAGGGCCTGTCGGATGCGGAACTCGACGCTTGCGATCTGCTGGTGCGCATCGACATGACCGGCGACGCCGAATCCCTCAATGTGGCCTCAGCCGCCGCAATGTGCCTCTACGCCTCCCAAATAGTCCGAACGATGCGCGGCTGATCCGACTAGGCTGCTCTACCCTGGGCGTATGACGCGCATCAGTGACATGTCCGAGGGTGAACTCATCGCCCGATTCGAACGACTCCTGCCCACGGGCGAGCGGACGCTGCTCGGCATTGGCGACGATTGCGCTCAGATCGCGGCTCCTGAGGGATCCTTCATCGCCACGACTGATGTCATCGTTGAGGATGAGCACTTCCGTCGCGACTGGTCGAGCCCCGAGCAGATCGGTGCCAGAGCCGCCGCCCAGAACCTCGCCGACATTGCCGCCATGGGCGGACGCTGCTCCGGCCTCGTCGTTGCCGTTGCGACCAGCGGCGATACCGAAGTTGACTGGCTGATGTCCATCGTCGAGGGACTCGCCGAACGCGCGCGTGCCGCGGGCGCCGGCGTCGTCGGGGGAGATCTGTCGGCGGGGGATCGGCTGGTACTGTCCATTACCGCCTTCGGCTGGTGCGAAAATGCTCCCATCACGCGCAGCGGCGCCGAACCGGGCGATGTCCTCGCGTTCTCCGGCCGGGTGGGACTGTCGAATGCGGGCCTCGATCTGCTGCTCGGCGGGCACGTCGATCCTTCGCTGCGAGACGACGCATCCATGGGAGTGATGGCCGAGGCTCTCAACGCTTACAGGGCGCCCGAACCGCCCCTGGAGACCGGACCGTCTGCTGCGCGCGCCGGTGCTCACGCCATGATGGATCTATCCGATGGGATCGCGAAGGACGCTGGGCGCATGGCCCGTGCTTCGCAGGTCGTCATCGACCTGGATCGTGCGGCGCTCGAGAGGGAGGCTGCGCGTTTGACGGATGTCGCGTCGATCTGCCGGGCGGACCCGATGACGTGGGTGCTCGGCGGGGGAGAAGACCATGGGATGCTCGCCGCCTTCAATGGTGAAGCGGCGCTTCCCGACGGTTTCACCGTCATTGGGCGCATGCGCGCACCCGGCGAGGGTGAGGCGCCAGTTCTGCTCCTCGACGGTGCGGAAGTCACTGGCGGCTGGGATCACTTCAAACAAGACTGACGGTTTTACGTGGTTCAGCGGCCTCGGCAGTCGTGGTGTGCGTGTTCGTTGTTCGTGTCGACTGGTATAACTGCACACAGTCTGTGTGTTGGTTCGTGGTGGTCTGTTGAGTTGTTGTTTATATCTGCAGTTCACAGTCGCGGACACGTGTGTCGCACAGTGTGGTGTTCGGGGAGTGTGTGCATTTTGGCTGGTTGCCGTTCGATCGGACGCTATTACAGCATCCTTCCGTCTGCGGGTGGATCAGTGCGTGTTTCCACACGCTGTGGTTCTGTTCCACACGGTGTGGCCTTGTTCGGAGCGGTGCGGCTTGGATGTGAACGGTGCAATGTTCGGATGGTGTGCGGAGTGTTCCGGTGGTGTGTGTAGCGTTCGGATCGGCGTTGGTGTTGTGGGGCGCAGGTGGTGGCGTCGACCAGGGGAGGCTTCGGGCGCGGGCAGGAGTCGTGCAGTCAATCCGAAGCGGACGAGGACGGCGCCCCACCGACTGCGAAAGCCCTAGACAACCACCGGTGAACTCCCAGACACGACACCGCGCATACACGTGTGGCCCGCAGGAGTGATCCTGCGGGCCACAGCGATAGGTCGATCCGCTTCAGGCGGATCTGCGACGAGGTCGTGCGATCAGATCGCGCGGACGACCTTGTCGGACTTCAGGCACTTGGTACACACGTTCAGGCGCTTCGGGGTGCCCTTAACCAGGGCGCGAACGCGCTGAATATTCGGATTCCAGCGGCGGTTGGTGCGAACGTGCGAGTGCGACACGCTCTTGCCGAAGCCGGGTCCCTTACCGCACACGTCACAAACGGCAGCCACGATGATCTCCTCGGTTTCCAATTCGGTCGATCCCGCCTGAGGCGGAATGGTTGAACAGCGGTGAATAAAACCGCGGGTATAACCATGACAGAATAACGGTTCCGGCCGCGCATCTCCAAGTCATGGCACCGCCCAAGACTGTCGGGTCCCCCACATCGGCGTCAGACGCGGCTCCCACCATCCCTCCGCGCGAGTGTGCTCCTGCGTTCGCGTGAACACAACTGCGATAATCCACTGTAGACGCCGACCCCGGATGGAAGCTGGACAACGTGGCACTCAATGGAATCACCCTCGCGCGCACCCTCGAATGCGCCGCCGCCGAAACCCAGACCCTGTCCCGCTTCCTCAACGACCTCGACGGATGGGGAGGAGTCGACTGCGATACCGGCACGAACGCTGCCCTCACCCTCGCCGCTATGCGCGACGCACTCGCCGACCTTGACGAATCCGCATCCTTCGCCGAAGCACTCGAACTCGCCATTAATGCGGGCATCACGAAGGCGGTCGGCACCATCGGCGTCATCCTCACCTCCCAACTCGCAGCATGGGCCAGGAGTATCGATGGCGCCGCCGCACTCACACCGGTCACCATTCGCCGAATGCTCACCACTGATCTCGCCTCCGACGACCAACGCCTCACCGTCTCCGAGGCCATTACTCACGTCCTCGCAGAAGCACACGACGAGACCTGGGGGCTCGGGATGACGATCCCGGACGAGGACTACCTCATCTCCTGGTACTCCCTCAGCGCCCAACAGGGCATCGTCAATGCGATCAATGAACAGTCGAACCTGCTCGACGCTGGCGCATGCGTCCTCGCAGTCCTTTTCGCATCCTTCGACTCCACCGTCCGGGACTCCACCGACGGACTCGAATCCCTCGCACAAATGCTCGCGGGAATCGCCGACGCCGACTCCTACGGCCCCGCCCCGAGGCCGAACCCGCCGCAGCCGGGACGCGACTTTACCGTCGACATCGTGTGGGAGGGGACCGTTGACGAGGCGACGCGCCTCTTCGACTCCATTGAAGCCGTCGGCGCGAAGCTCAACTGCGTCGGAGCCGTCGACCTGTTCTCCATGGGCACCTGGCGCCTCCACGTCGACACCTCCGCGCCTTTATCCGTTCACCCCAGATTCGGACGCACACTGCGCTTTTGCGTCGCCGATGCGCGCCCCGATGAGGAACTCGGAGTCGACGAACTCGACAACACCGGGATCACCCACCGCGGAGTGCGACTCCTCGAACGCCGCCCCCGCCGCAGGGTCGAGCGCGCCAGAGTCATCGCCTGCACCAAGGCCCCCGGCCTCGTCGACTACCTCGCCCGCTCGGGTGCGGTCGTCCTACTCTACCCGACCATTGACGACGCCCCCGGCATCGAATACCTGGCTGCCTGCTCATCAACGGGAGTCGCGCTCATCCTCCCCGCCGACGAGGCGGACGCCGAACTCGCCCACGCGTGCCAACAACACCTCGCCACCGGTGAAGAGGATGCGACAGTCCTCATCGTCGCCCCCACGAGGGATGATCTGTCGGTGCTCTCCGCAGCGCAGACCTGCGCAGGCTTCTTCGTCCCCCAACCCGGCGGCAGGGCCACCGCCCCTGTGATGCAGACCATCCTCGCCGACGGCGCCCGCCGAGCACACGCCGCCTCCTCGGTGGTCGCACTGGCGGGGGACGGTGATGAACTCGGCGTCATCGCCGCAGTCTCCGACATCGCGAGGATCTCGCCAACGCGCTGGAGACTCCTCATGGGGCGTGGCGACGGCCCCGAATTGGCGGCACTCATCCGCCAGCTCATCGCCCGCTACTCGCCCATCGCCGACATCACGGTCATCGACGGGGGACAGGACGGCACCAGCCTCATCCAGGGGCTGAGGGCGTGAACGCCCTCAATGCGCCGCTGAGTCTGCGCCTGCCCGCACGGATCGCGAAGAAATTGGCCTCCCAGGGCATTGAGACGGTTGCCGACCTGCTCTTGCTGGCGCCGCGCCGCTACTACCACTGGGGCGCTCTCACCCCGATGCACATGCTCCACCAGGGCGAAGACGTCACGATCCTCGCCGAAGTGGTCTCTGCGACGCTCGTCGCCAATCGGAGCCGCGGCGGGGTGCGCCTCGAAGTACTCATCACCGATGGCACGCAGATGATGACGGCGATATTCTTCGCCGCCAACGAATACAAACTCACGCCCCACCGCAGGCTCCTCACCCCGGGCGCCTCATTCCTCTTCGCGGGCAAAGTCGGAGCCTACCGGGGCCGCCTGCAACTGACCCACCCGAGTTTTGAAGGAGCAGACGGCGGAATCGACGAGGCCGAGGAACGCTCCGCGCGCCCCATTCCCATCTACCCCTCCCAAGCGGGCCTCTCCTCGTGGGTCCTCGCACGGGCGATAGGGATGATCCTCGATGGCCTCGACGACTCCGATATCGCCGACATCCTCCCTGACGAAGTTCGCGTCCGCTACAACATTCCCGCTCGTGCGCAGACTCTGCGCGCCCTGCACCGGCCGAGCACCGACGAGGACTACCAGCGGGCGAGGCGCGCAATGGCCTGGGAAGAGGCTCTCACCCTGCAGACCGTCCTCGCCATGCGCCGCAGCGGAGCCCAATCCCTAAGGGCGCCCTCCAGTCCACCCGACTCGCTCCTGGTCCGCGAGTTCATCTCCCGCCTGCCCTTCACCGCGACAGCGGCACAGCGCAGCGCCATCGGCGAGATCAGCGCCGACCTCGCCGGAGAGCATCCGATGCAGCGCCTCCTCCAGGGCGATGTGGGCTCCGGGAAGACGGTGGTTGCGCTCGCGGCTCTCCTCCAAGTCCTCGCCGCCGGGCATCAGGGGGCGCTATTGGCGCCGACGGAAGTCCTCGCCGTCCAGCACATCGCCTCCATGCGCGATCTCGTCGTGGGCCTCGACGTCGAGGGCATGCCGATCGACATCCGCCTGCTGACGGGCTCCACCCCGCCCCAGGCGCGACGTGAGATCCTCACAGCAGCCCAGACCGGCGCTCCGCTCATCATCGTCGGCACTCATGCGCTGATCCAGGACTCCGTGCGATTCGCCGACCTCGGCCTCGTCGTCGTCGATGAGCAGCATCGCTTCGGCGTCGCACAGCGTGATGCCCTGCGCGTCACCGGGGACCTCACCAGCGCCCATCAACTCGTCATGACGGCGACCCCGATCCCCAGGACGATCGCAATGACCGTCTTCGGGGACCTCGAAGAGACTCGCATGCTCGGACTGCCCCCCGGGCGCACGCCCGTGGCCACGTACCTCGTTGACGCGGCGAATCCCGCGTGGATGGAGCGCCTGTGGCAGCGCGCGCGAGAAGAGATCGACGAGGGCGGACGCGTCTACGTCGTCTGCCCCCACATCGACGATTCCGACGAGGTCGAGGACGCGGAGTCGGGTGCCCGCCCGCCGCTGGCGAGCGTCGAATCGGTGGCAGCATCCCTGAGGACACTGCCCGCCCTTACGGCTATCGCGGTGGCGACGCTGACGGGCAGGAGCAGCGCCGAGGAGAAGAACTCCGTGATGGAGGGCTTCTCATCCGGTCACACGCCGCTGCTCGTCGCGACGACGGTGATCGAAGTCGGTGTCGACGTTCCAGAGGCGACCATGATGATCATCATCGACGCCCAACAGTTCGGCATCTCGCAGCTCCATCAGTTGCGCGGGAGAGTCGGGCGCTCCGACCGGCCCAGCGTGTGCATGGCGGTCCACCGCACCGGCCTCGCGCCCGAATCGATGCAGCGCCTCGAGGCATTCGCCGCTACTACCGATGGTTTTGAACTCGCCGAGAAGGATATGGAGATCCGAAAAGAGGGCGACGTGCTGGGGGCGGACCAATCGGGCAGAGCCTCCCACCTGCACTTCCTGTCCGTGCGCCGCGACGGGACCCTCATCGAAGAGGCCCGTCGGGAGGCCCGCCGCATCGTAGAAGAGGACCCGTCCCTGGGGAAACACCCCGGGCTCGCCGAAGCGATCCGCCGCATGCCCGACGCAGGCCTCGACTGGATCTCCAGGTCCTGACGCGCTGGTCGTAACCCGTGCGGCGTAGAGTTGTGCCATGACCAGGATCGTCGCCGGAACCGCCAAGGGACGTACTCTCGCCGTGCCTGCGCAGGGAACCCGTCCCACGTCGGAGAGAGTGCGCGAGGCGCTCTTCTCCCGCCTGGACCACATGGGGATGCTCAACTCCACACGCGTGCTCGACCTGTACGCCGGGTCGGGGGCACTCGGCCTCGAAGCGGCGTCGCGCGGCGCGGCCAGTGTCGACCTCGTTGAGAACTCCTCTGCTGCGGTCCGGATCATCGCACGGAATATCGCCGCCACGGGCCTACCCGCCCGGGTCCACTGCCTCAGCGCATCGAGGTACTTGTCCACCCGCACGTCCGAAGCGCTCAGGGGCGACGTCGACCTCGTCCTCATCGACCCTCCCTACGATGCTGATGAATCCGATCTTGAGGAGGTCCTCACCCTTCTCGGCCCGTGGATCACTCCGGACGCCCTCGTCGTCGTCGAACGATCTACCCGCAGCCCCGAACCGACATGGCCCGACTTCCTGGTCCGTGAGGACGAGCGGAGCTGGGGGGAGACTCGCGCATGGTTCGCGGGCCCACCCGTCCCCGAGACTCACGACGACGAAGGAGACGAGCAATGACAACCGTCCTCATCGCGGGATCCTTCGATCCGATCACTCTCGGCCACCTCGACATCATCGAGCGGGCGACCCGCAGCTTCTGCGACGTCGTCGTCGCCGTGGGAGTCAATGGGCGCAAGACCTACAGCTACTCCCTCGACGAGCGCAGGCAGATGGTCGAGGTCGCGACTGCGCATCTTGATGGCGTGCGAGTCATCGACATGGAGGGTACTCTCATCGACTGTGCGCGCGCCGTCGGAGCGTCCAGCGTCGTCAAGGGGGTGCGCAGCTCCGCCGATCTCGAGTGGGAGCTCGCCCAGGCGGTCATCAACAGCGACCTCGGGGGGATCGAGACGCTCCTCATTCCCGCGCGCCCAGAGTACGCGATCGTCTCGTCATCGGTTGTCAGGGAATTGCTGAGCCTCGGAATGGATGCTTCCCGGTATGTTCCCGCGACGATCCGCCCACTGCTGGTGGACAATGATCAATGAGTAGTTCGCCCGCACTTGGGGGATCATGATTTTGGAGGGCACGATGTCGAATCTGGAGACGCCGGACACCGGTTCCGCCGCGCACGAGGAATGGGACGACCAGAGCGTCTATGGTCCCTCGACGGTGATCGCGGCACTCGACCAGATCAAGGACCTCGTTCAGCAGGCGCGCGCCGTCCCCCTGTCGGCGTCGATCATGGTGAACCGCGCTGAACTGCTCGACCTGCTCGACCAGGCGCGCGAGGCCCTGCCCGAGGACCTCGTCGCTGCGGACGCCGTTGTCGCTGATGCGGACGCCGTGCTTGGACGGGCCGACTCGGCGGCGGAGACCACAATCGCAGAGGCCAACTCGCGCGCCCAATCCACTCTCGATCAGGCCAATGACAAGGCCGCCCAGATCGTTCAAACGGCGAATGAGCAGGCCAGCCGAACAGTGGAACAGGCCAATGAGGAGGCCGAGGCCACTCTCGCGCAGGCGCGCAGCGAAGCAGAGGCGATCCTTGTTGACGCCAACGCCCAGGCGGATCGACTGATCTCCACGGAGAACATCACGCATATGGCGGAGGATCGCGCCCGTGAGATCGTCGCCGCTGCCCGATCGAATGACGCTCAAATGCGTCAGGGCACCGACGACTATGTCGCGAAGTCCCTGGCGGAGTTGTCCGGCCTGCTCGCCGACTTGCAGCGCCGCACTGAAGCCGGTCGGCGCAGTATCGCGGAGCGCCGGGGCGTTGATGTCACCGATATCGAGCTCGACAATGACTGACGTCCTCGTCCTTTCTCTCGTCGAGCTGCCCCGTCAACTCGGCGCGACCCTCCACCATGACATCGAGTGGACGGCGCCCGACGACTTGGGGACCCCATCAATGAGGGTTGAAACAGGAACGGTGATCCCTCTCGATGTAGACCTCACCTCTGTCGACGGGGGCGTCCTCGTGCGCGTCTCGACGAGCGTGGAACTCGTGGGCGAGTGCGTGCGCTGCCTCGATGAGGTGCGCGCCCGACACGACGTCGACGCCGCAGACGTGTACTTCGAGATCGCTCCGCCCACTGACGAGGACGATCCCGAGGCGGACGATGCGCGCCTCATCGGCCCCCGCGACACGATCGACCTCGAGCCGCTGCTGCGCGATTCCATTGTCACGCTCGTCGACGCCCGCCCCCTGTGCCGCGCCGACTGCCCCGGTCTGTGCGACGTGTGCGGCGAGAAGTGGGATGAGCTTCCGGCCGATCACGAGCACGTCCTCATCGATCCCAGACTCGCATCATTGGCGTCCCTGCTCGACCAACCGATTTCGGATCCGACTGACTGATGGCGAAGAAACCACGGCTTCCCGTACCCCCCAGAACCGATGTGGATGTGCTTCAGAGCGCTTGGGGGGCCAGGATCGACCCCAATCTGCTCGCCCTCGCCCTCGTCCACCGCTCCTACGCGAATGAGGCGGGCGGCATCGCCAATAATGAGCGCCTCGAATTCCTCGGCGACGCCGTCTTGTCGGTCGTCATCGCGGACCGTCTCTTCCACGACTATCCCGGTGCTTCCGAATCCGACCTGTCACGCATGCGCGCCGCCACCGTCTCCCAAGAACCCCTCGCTGAGGCGGCTCGCAGAATCGGAGTCGGGGAGTTCATCTACCTCGGCAAGGGCGAGTCGAATTACGGCGGACGCGACAAGGACTCGATCCTGTCGGACACCTTCGAAGCCCTCATCGGCGCGACCTATCTGACGTCGGGTCTCGACGAGGCGCGCAGGGTGATTCTCGCGAACCTCGACTTTCTGCTTCAAAACGCCTACCGGCGAGGCTCGCACGCCGATTGGAAGACGCTCCTCGTGGAATACGCCATCGCCAATTCGCTCGGGGAAGTCCGCTACGAGGTCTCGGGCGAGGGACCGGATCATCAGCGTGTCTTCACTGCCCGAGCATTCGTCGCCTCCCTGGAGGAGCCCATTGGCGAGGGCACTGCGACCTCGAAGAAGCATGCGGAGACCGCTGCGGCGAAAGACGCGATGAGTAAGACCGGCGCTGACTGACCGCTGCGTCGGGGTCGATTACGTGAGGGGACCCACAAACCGTTAGGATAGTCGCGTGAGTGAGAACGCCCAGCCTAATACGCCGATCCGCGTCATGATCGTTGACGACCATGAGATCGTGCGACGCGGCATCGCTGAAATCGTTGATCGCGCCGATGGCCTGGAAGTCGTTGCCGAGGCAGGCACCGTCGAGGATGCGCTGCGCCGTGCCGACCTCGTGCGCCCCGATGTCATCCTCGTCGACCTTCAACTCCCCGACGGCACGGGTATCGACATCATGTCGGCGCTGGGGCAGAGTCACCCCGATATCCTCCCCATCGTCCTCACCTCCTTCGACGATGACGAGGCGCTCGCTGAGTCCTTGGGCAAGGGCGCGCGCGCCTATGTTCTCAAGACGGTGCGTGGCGCGGAGATCACCGACGTCATCAAGGCCGTCGCCGCCGGCCGGGTGCTCCTCGACGAGCGCACACTGACGCGCAGGCGCGCCGACCATGATGATCCGACTGCGGATCTGACCCCGTCGGAGCGCAAAGTCCTTGAGTTGATTGGCGATGGACTATCGAATCGTGAGATCGGTGAGAAGCTCGGCGTCGCGGAGAAAACGGTGAAGAACCACATCACGTCGTTGTTGTCGAAGATGGGTCTGCAGCGGCGCACGCAGGTGGCAGCGTGGGTGGCCGGCCAAAGGGCCGCAGCCTGGCGCAACTGAGGCTGCCGCTCGCCTGCCACGTCTGCGACTGCATCTGGTGTGTTTGTGGCGGGAGTTGCGCATGTGCCCGGGGACGCAGTTCCTCCTAGGCCGCCCGCTTACCGGCCGATCAGTCTGCGGATTTCGCTCATTACGGTCTGCGACCTGTAGTCGACGAGTTCGACATGAGTGGCGTTGACGACGAGTTCAGGGGTGCTCAGTTTCGTGCGGCCCTCGGCCATTGATTCCTGCCACTTCAACGATGAAGCATTGAGATACTCCTGGCCGACTTGAGCGACGGGGAAGGTCTCAATGACGGAGGCGGGGACTGCCGCCTTCTCAGCGATGATGCGCACCTGTTCGAGAGATGCGTCAGTGTCCGTGACTGTCGTTCCGTCCCCGCTTCGCATTGCCGCGTAATAGTAGGCGATGAGGGCTTCGTGGAACGCCACCCACTGGTCGGGGGTCTCTTTCGCAACGAGCACCGAGGCGGCGGTGGCGATGGGATTCCATGCGGCGTTGTGGGACGCCACTGCGGCGAAGGCCAAGTTGTAGTCGCCCGCCTGCGCGCCCGCGATGAGGTCGGCGTCGGCTGCGGTGGCGAGTTGGACGCAGCCGGGGCACGAATGATCGAAGTATTCGGTGACCGTAGGCAGGGAGTCGTCTGCCTGCCCGACTCCCTTGTGGGAGATGATGATGGGCCTGCCGTCGGCATAGTCGCCGAAGAGGGACGCCGAATCGGTGGAAGTGGCGGAGGAAGCGGAGGGGGACTGAGCGGCGGGAGGAGTCTGCTCGGCGCGAACCCCGTTCATGAGGATTACTGCGACAGTGATCGTCACGGCGACCACTACGAGGGAAACGACTGAGATGATAATGGTCAGCGTCTTCTTATCCGCGCGGGACTGCGCGTCGTCGTGTACGGCCATGACCAACCTTTCTGGCTGAGCTTCCTCCACACTAATGATCTGCACACCCGGGTGCCAGGGCACATGGTCGACGTGTTGCATGTGTCGGGAGCGGGGTCTGAGGCGAGCGAATTGCGATGGCATTGCACGACCAGAACGCGGTTTTCGTTAATACATCGAAAGTCTCCAAAAAGAAAATAGATAGAAATCAGGGTTATCCCCTAGGGGTAATACCGGATAGTCACTGTTTTTGTCCCAAACTGCGAATAATTGAGAGTGAAACTCGCTACCTTAGTAGGGCCTTATCGATGATCGATCGAAAAAAAGTCGGTCGACGAGGCACGTTTCGAAAGGTGCAAAGGTGAACCTCAAGAGATCCATCGTGGGAGGTATGTCGGCTGTCGCGATCGCATGTGCCGGACTCTCCGCCCCCGCGATTGCGGCGCCCTCCGAGGCGCCGCCCGAGTCGCCAACCGGAGTTATCGGCATTCCGGCGGCGGTTCCGAACAGCCCGGTGGAGAGAATATCGAACTGGCAGGACCTCCAGTTCGGGCTCTTCATGCACTGGGGCGTCTACTCGATGTTCGAGGGGAGTTTCAAGGGCAAGCAACAGAGCATCGGATATCCCGAACAGATCAAGGCCTGGATGAAAATCTCGGACGAGGACTATCTCGCCGAGGCTAAGAAGATGACCGCTGAGAAGTGGGATGCGGGCGCCGTGTGTCAGAAGGCGAAGGACACCGGCATGAAGTACGTCATGATCACGACGAAGCACCATGATGGCTTCGCGATGTGGGACACGAAGACGACGGACTTCAATGTCGTCAAGCAAACCGCCTTCGCCAAGGACCCGATGAAACAACTCGCCGATGAGTGCGGAAAGCGCGGCATCAAGCTCGCCTTCTACTTCTCGATCATCGACTGGACCCAGCACGAGGCCGAACCCTACGGCAACCGGAATCCGATCACCGAGGCGATGATGCGCGACATCATCAAACCGCAGATCGACGAGTTGATGACGAACTACGGGCCGATTGCGGAGTTCTGGTTCGACATGGGCGGTCCGACTCCTGATCAGTCCGCGCGCATGGCGAAGTGGGTGCACGACAAGCAGCCCGAGACAATGGTGAACTCTCGTGTGTGGAACGACAAGGGCGATTTCGAGGTCGGCGGCGACAACCATGTGCCAACCGACTTCCGCGTCGGCCCCTGGGAATCGATCCTTTCAATCTTCCCGAGCTGCTGGAGTTACTGCTCCGACGGGAGGGCGGACCGTTCTGAGTCGAATGTCGGGTACAAGATCCGCAGTCTCACCAGCGAACTCGTCACGACGATCTCGGGCGGCGGCCAGTTCGACCTCAATGTCGGTCCCAAGGGCGACGGCTCCTTCGACGACTTCGATACGAAGGTGCTCGACGGCATCGGCGCGTGGATGAAGCGCCATCCCGATGCGATCATCGGCGCCAAGGCCACCTGGTTCCCCATCCCCAGCTGGGGTCGTATCACCACGAAGGGCAACGATCTTCACCTCTTCCCGCGGACTTGGGCGGACGGTGAATCCCTCGTTCTTGACGGCGTCGGTTCCAAGGTCACTGCCGTGACCGTCGACGGCACGAAAACCCCCCTGGAGTTCACTCAGGAGGGGACGAAACTCACCGTGAAGATGGCCGGAGGACAGCCGGACGAGGTACTTCCGGTCATCAAGGTCTCCTTCGCCGAGGCGCCCCGATACATCTCGACCGCAACCGTTGAACTCGAGAACGGACTCGGGGTCGTGCCGAATGCAGCGATGCAAGGCCTGAATTCGGCCAATTCCCGCTACGGCGCGGTTGCGCGCGACGCCTACATCGTTGATCGCTCCGGAAAGACCTATGAGGATGTCCAACTGACCCTCAAAGGTTCCTTCGATGCGCAGACCGAATACAAGGTGACCTTCGGTGACAAGACGATGGTCGTCACAGGTGCTGATATCGCTGCCGGTCCTTTCGGCGATGGCCTCACACTGGCGCCGAATCAGGTGACTCGTGTGCGCATCGAGCTCGCGAATCCCCCATACTACGCCAATGGTCTGGGGGTGCGTGACGCTGAGCTGACGGTGGAGGCCTTCGAAAAGAAACTGTCTGAAACCGCACCGACCTTCAGGACTCAACCGCGTGACACGGAGGTCGCCTCCGGTACCAAGGCCGTATTCTCGGCCTCCGCTGCATCGAGGCCTGCACCGACCTATCAGTGGTACCGGATTGCTCCGGGTGCCAAGGACGGCGTCGCCCTCGAAGGCGAGACTACTTCCCGTCTCTCCTTCACGGCTGCTCTTTCGGATAACGGTGCGCGCTACTACGCAGTGGCGACGAACTCCGTCGGTTCGACGACCTCGCAGATCGCGACTCTCACCGTTTTTGAGAAGTCGACGAACCTCGCCCTTGAGAAGCCCGCAACCCAGTCGTCAACGGCGTGGGGCGGCGTCGCTTCGCGTGCGAATGACGGCAACACGGACGGTGTCTTCGACAATAATTCGGTGACCCACACAGGCTTCGACCAGGTGGCTTGGTGGCAGGTTGATCTCGGAGAGGAGTTCGCCCTTAAGAGCGTCGATGTGTGGAACCGATCTGCGCAGGACAAGTGTTCCTTCATGACCTGTGATCAGCGCCTGAAGGATTTCTGGGTGGTTGCGTCGAAGGAAGAACTCGCCTCTGATTTCAATCCGGCTGCGGGTGCGATTCCTGAGGATGTGAAGGCCGTCAAGGTCGAGGGCGTCGGAGGATTCCCCTCCTCGGTTGCCATTGATGGATTCGAGGGGCGCTACGTCCGCGTCGTTCTGCCCGGCCCCAATGCGCAGTTGGCACTCGCAGAGGTGGAGGTCTTCGGTGATCCGATCTCGACGAGCGTTCCCCCGACGATCTCTCCGATTGAGGTGGATGCCGATGACATGAGTGATGTGGAACTTGCCGGTGACGGTCAGTCTCGGACGGTGACGGCTCCTGCGGGGAAGATTGTGGATCTCAAAGCCTCAGTTTCCGGCACCCCGGATCCTGAGCTTCAGTGGTGGAAGAAGCCCGCTGGTGCGGGAGAATGGGAGGCCCTCTCTGAGGAGCAGGGCCCCGACTTCTCGCTGAGTTTCGATACCTCGACAGACGGCGCCCAGTTCATGTTGAAGGCGACGAATTCGGCGGGCACTGCTGAATCCGGTCTGATTATTGTCAAGGTGAAGACCGCTGCCCCCCAGCCGAACCCGGAACCCCAGCCGAACCCGGAACCCGGTCCTGTGGCGAGTGTGACCGTGGATAAGGAGTCGGCGGTACCGGGAGAGTCGATCGTTGTGACAGGTCGCGGTTTCTTGCCCGATGTGGACGTTGAGGCGGTGCTGCATTCGGACCCGATTGCTATCGGGACGAAGAAGGCCGATGCGAAGGGGGAGGTTGTTTTCGAGTTCGTTCTTCCAACGAGTCTGTCGCCGGGCGAGCACAAGGTGATCCTCACACAGAAGGAGAAGAAAGCTGAGGCTGCACTCACGGTGAAGGCCGCTTCAGTGCTGCCTCAGCCGACCCCGGAGGAGCCTGGAGCTTCGACTCCGGTCAAACCTGCCGACAAGGCCGGGGCGTCGCGACTGGCATCAACGGGCGCACAGACGAGTGTGATTGTCGGATTCGCGGGTGCTCTCGCAGTCGCGGGCCTTGTCGCAGCGTCTAGACGCAGGAGGCAAGGTATCCGCTAGAACTGTAGATTCCATGTCTGAGTGCGTGAGCACGGGGCGAGGAATCTGAGCATCGGAGGCGGGCCGCCCGAGGGGGCGACCCGCCTCCCATCATCGTTTGAGCGCGGAGAACCTGGGAGGTCTGTTGGAGTCTGATTTCCTTAACCGAGCGGGACGCTCCACGCGATCTCGGTGCCCAAACCGCCGATGCCGGGGCCAACATTGAAGTCGCCGCCGTGGCGCCTGGCCCGCTCGCGCATATTCGACAGGCCAGAACTGCGCGTACGATCCGGGGCAATGCCCCTGCCGTCGTCGGCGATGCGCACGGTGATACTCCCTCGCTCGCCGCGTCCGACGATATCGACGAAGACGGAGCCCGCAGTCGCGTGAGCGTGACGCGCAATATTCGACAGGCCTTCGCGCACGACGGCGACGATGTCGTCGCCGAGATCCATGTCGATGCGGGCGTCGATGTCGTCGATCGCGCGAATCTCCTCATCGGGGATCTCATTGATGGCGTGCCCGTCGAGGGTGATGAGCAGGGAGGGCGCGAATCCGAGGACGGAACGGGTCAGCGAGGATTCGCGGCGGATCCTCTCCACGAGGGCGACCGACTGGTCGGGCTCGCGCAGATGATGGACGATAGCGCGGATCTGACGGACTGCCTCGTCGATGGAGGCGAGGGCACGGTCGAAGACATTCGTCATCGCGTCGGTGTCGATGGACCCGTCTGCGACGGCCTGCTTGGCGGCGTCGAGCTGCATGCCGGTGGCGAAGAGCTGCTGGATCGCGAAGTCGTGGAGGTCGCGGCCGATCCGGTCGCGCTCGTCGAGCAGAGTCGCCACGTCCTCCGCATGCCGGGCGGAGGCCAATTCGAGGGCGAGGGCCGCCTGAGAGGCGAGGGACTCTGCGAGGGAGAGCTCCGAGGAATCGAATTCGGGGCTGCCAATGCGGCGCAGAAGGATGAGCACGCCAGCGGCGTTGCCGCGCGACAGCAGAGGAGCGTAGAGAGCGGGCCCGAAGGCGCAGAGCTGGGGGACGCGCATCGTCTGGGCGCGGGCCATTGAATCGACGATCATGCCGGTTCCCTCGTTGAGGACCGACATGGCACGGCCTTGGGAGGGGAAGACGACGCCGAGTAGGGTGTCGGCGAGGTAGCCGTCGGTGATCTCCGCAGCCCAGGTATCGCCGATCGACGGCAAAACGATGATCGCGGTGTCCGCTTTCGATACTTCGCGCACGGTGGCCGCGATGAGTTCGAGAGCCTCCTCCTCGTCGGCCCCCTCGAGCATGGTTGTCGTCAACGACTGGGAGGCGGAGATCCACCGCTCGGTCCTGCGCGCGTCGGCGTACAGGTGCGCGTTCTCCACGGCGATGCCTGCGGCGGGTGCGAGGACAGCGACGATCGCGACATCGGACTCATCAAATCCACCGGGCTTGTCCGTCAAATAGAGGCGCCCGTACACCTGCTCGTGAACGAGGACGGACACTCCGAGGAAGTTCTCGACTCCCGGCGCGCTGATGTCCTCGAGCTCATCCATGTCATTGACGAGGAGGTGGCCGATCGGGGGGATCCGGGAGACGAGGAGATCGGGAACCCCGGGGGCGGGGTCTTCCGCATGCCGTTCGATGAGCAGGGTCGTCGCGCCCCACGTGTCGAGGACAGACAGGGCCCCGTGGCGGGCGCGGGTGAGCGCGCACGCCGAATCGACGAAGGAGGTGAGCGCCGAACGCAGGTCGAGGGTGCTCGTCAGGTCGAGCGCCGCGCGCAGCAGCGTGAGGTCGGTGTGAGTGGGCGTCATTCATCCTCCTGTGCCAATGCCCAACGATAGTGCTCCGACGTGGCGAGCAGGTGCTCATGAGTGCCGCGCGCTTCGATCCGGGCGGGCTGCGACTCGTCGGAGCGCCCCAGCACGATGACTTCATCGGCCGCGTCGAGGGCGGAGAGGCGGTGCGAGATGAGGACGACGCCACGTTCGGGGTCGGTGAGGAGGGATCGGACGAGGGAGTCCGCAGTGGAGGAGTCGAGGTGCTCCCCGGCCTCGTCGACGATGAGGAGGGGAGCAGGCGCGGCGAGTGCCCGTGCGATGAGGAGTCTCCTGCGCTCCCCGCCGGACACGGTCGTCCCGCCGGAGCCGATGAGGGTGTCGATCCCCTGGGGCAGAGCCGCCAGCCAGGAGCCCAACCCGACTGCGCCGACCAGGTGCTCGGCCTCGCCTCGGTCGAGGTCTGCGCGCGACACCTTGAGGTTCTCCAAGACGGAGGTCGCGAAGATGTGGGCGTCCTCGGCGGTGATCGTCACATGGCGGGTGACATCTGCCCGGTCGGCTTCCCATGTGGGCGCACCGTTGAGGGTCGCGGTGCCTGCGCGCGGGGCGAGCATCCCTGCGAGGGTAAGGGCCAGCGTCGTCTTCCCGATGCCCGATGGCCCCACGATGACGATCGAGTGGCCGGGTTCGACCTCGAGGGAAACGTCCTCGACGAGGATGGGGCCGCCAGGCCATCCGACTGACAATCGGTCCGCCGTGATCCTTGGAGCGGGAGAGGGCTCGGGGATCGGGTGTGTGGAGTGGGACTCCTCCTCGCCGAGGAGCTCATCGATGCGCGCCGCAGCGGTCGCGGAGCGCACGAGCTGGACTGCGGCGGGTGCGAGTTCCGTCGTGCCCTCGAAGGAGGCAAGCGGGGTGAGGACGAGGACGCTCAATGCGACGGCCGCAACCGCTCCGGCGCTCGTCTGGGGAATGCCGATGAGCAGGGCGGCAACGACCGAGGCACCCATGGCGAAGCGGTCGATCCCGAACGCGAGGGCGGCCATACGGGCACTGCGGTGGGAGGCGCTCGTCAGTGCGCTCTCCGTGTCCGCTATCCGTGCGCGCAATTCGTGGATGCGCCCCGACACCTGCAGTTCGGTTGCGCCCTCCATAAGTGCGAGTGTGCCCGCCGCGAGTTCGGTCTTCGCTTCGATGGTATCGAGTTCGGCGATTCTGGCGGACCTGATCGAGATCAGCGGTGCGACGACGCCTGAAACGAGCAGACAGGCTCCGACGATGAGCGCTGCAGCGGGGGAGATAAACGCGAGTCCTGCAACGGTGCCGACGCCGACGATAGCCGCGACCAGCACCGGCAGGAGGGTCTTGATGACGAGGTTGCCGACCTCGTCGACATCGACCCCGGTGCGTGCGAGGACGTCGCCGCGGCGCAGCATGGTAATGCGATCGATCCTTCTCGCCGCCAGGGCCCGGTAGAGGTTCTGACGAAGGGAATCCATGCCGCCGATGGCGACCCTATGACTCGCGAGACGCCCCAGGTAGCGCAATACTGCCCGTGAGACTCCGAAGAGTCGCACTGAGGTGGCGGCCACGGTGAGGTAGAGGACTGGAGGGTGTTGGGAGGCGCGGGCGATGAGCCACGCCGATGTGGCGCTCAGCGCAATGGCTGCCCCCAACGCACCCACTCCGAGGAGGACGGATAGGGCGAAGGCCGGGACATCGACGTTGAGGAGAAAGACGATTCGCTTGAGGGAGCGGCGCTCGGTGGCGGTGATGATCATGCGCGCACCGCCTCTTCGGGGACGTCGGAGAGGATGCCCGGCATGTCGATGTTCATCGTCTCACTCGTCGTGTCGGGTGATAGTTGCGGGAAGCGGGCGATCTCCTCGTCAGTGGCATCCGCGCTGGACACTTCGATGATGTCATCCGCGTGCTTGATGAGGGCCCTGCGGTGCGCGATGACAAGGACGGTGCGCCCATCGTCTATGAGGCGCGTCAGAGCCTTCGCGATGACCTCCTCGTTGACGGCGTCGAGGTGCGCGGTCGGCTCGTCGAGGACGACGAGCGGCGCGGCAACGATGAGGGCGCGCGTCAGGGCGAGGCGCTGGCGCTGTCCGACCGACAGGCCGACGCCTCCGAAGCCGAGACGGGTCTGCCACCCGTTCGCCAGGGAGTCGATGACCGCGTCGAAGCCGGTGATGCGGGCGGCCGCCCACAGCTCATCGGTGGGAGCGTCGAGTGAGAGATTGTCGAGGATCGTTCCCGGCATGATCGTCGGGGACTGAGGGACCCACGTGATCTGACGCCACCACGAGTCCGGGTCGATCGAGGAGAGATCAACGCCACGGGTCCCGTCCAACGGGCGTAAGGTAATGGTCCCCTTCGTCGGGTCGAGCATGCCGAGGATCGCCATGATCGTCGTCGTCTTGCCCGACCCGGAGGCGCCGACGAGAGCGGTGATCCGATTCGGGCGGATGATCGCCGATAAGGATGAGGGTGCCCACGTGCCCCTCGCCGCGATCGAAACGGAGTCGAGGACGATGTCGCTGCAGCGCACATCGGGGGCCGCTTCGGGTGAGTCGGACCGGCCCGGCCTCGGCATCTCAATGATCGTGAAGGCCGCCTGTGAAGCTGTGACGCCGTTCGTCGAGGCGTGGAATTGTGCGCCCACCTGGCGCAGCGGCTCGAAGACCTCGGGTGCGAGCATGATGACGGCGAGCCCCGTGAACAGGTCGACGTGTCCGCCGACTAGGCGCATGCCCACTTCGACGGCGATGAGGGCGACCGACAGCGTCGCGAGGAACTCCAGGACTGCGCCGGACAAGAAAGCGACGCGCAGCGTCGCCATGGTGGTGCGAGTGTGCTCCTTGCCGAGGGCCTTGAGGTGGCGGCGGGGACCGTCTTCGCGTCCGAGGCCGCGCAAGGTGGGCAGCCCTGCCATGAGGTCGAGGAGTTGAGAGCCGAGGCGCTCCATGGTCGCCAGTTTCGCCCGCGAGGAGTCCTGCGTGAAGCGGCCGATGAGGATCATAAAGATCGGGATGAGGGGGATGACGAGCACGGCGATCACGCCCGACCAGGGGTCGAGGTAGAGCATGACGGCCAGGGAGAGGGGCGTCGCCGTCAAGGTGAGGACCAGCTGGGGGAGGAATTTGACGAAGTAGGGGACGAGATCGTCGAGTCCGCGCGTCAAGAGCGTCGTCGTATCCGAGGCGTGAACTGCCCTCCATCTCGGCCCGAGTTCTTCCGCGGCGTCGCCGACCGCTCGGCGCAGGTCCCGGATGGCGTTATCCGCGCCGTGCTGGGCGACCTTCTCCCTACCGGCGACGAGGAGCCCGCGAAGGAGGATGATCGCGGCGAGCATGCCGATGAGGGGGAGTACGTCGGACAGGGACTTCTCCCCCGTGATGACCGGGGATGCGGATGCGGAGATGAGCAGTGACTGGGCGATCACTGCCGCGGCGATGAGGGTTCCGAACAGCGCTGTCAGGAGAATCGGACCGCGAGCGGACTTCGCATAACGCAGAAGACGAGGATCGAAAGGACGCACTGAACCATTATTCCCCACAAAGCCTATTTAGGTCGAAAGTCCTGAGATGCGGTGGGGTCCCGGTGTCGTGCCATACCGGGACCCCACCATGTGACGGGGAGATCAGCCCGCGAGGAAGTTCTCTCCCAGACGGATCGACTTGGGCAGCAGTCCGACCGAATGATCGACATCATCGACCGACACCCTTGTGCGGAACACCCAGTACGACCAGGCGGTGTACGCCAGGACGATCGGGACGAAGCACGCGGCGACGATCGTCATCACCGTCAGGGTCGCCTGCGAGGACGACGCCTGCTCAATGGTGAGCGAATACGACGGGTCGATCGAGGATTTCTGAACGGCCGGGGCCATCGAGGAGAAGACCCAGGCGACGGTGCCGGTGATCGCCAGCGCCGAGAACACGAAGGACAGGCCCTCGCGGCGCAGGACCTTTTGCGAGAACACGGCCGACGCGATGATCGACAGGGCGGCGACGAGCAGCGGGACCCACGCGAAGACATTCGTGGTGTACGCGAATTGTCCGATGAGCAAGAACACTGCCGCCACGATGGTGGCGCCGACCGTCAGCGGAGCGGCGAGGGCGTTGGCGCGCTCGCGCACATTGCCCTCCGTCTTGAGTGCGAGGAACTGCGCTCCGTGGGCCAGGCACACGGCCAGGACGGTTGCGCCGCCAAGGATCGTGTAGGGCGTGAGGAGCGAGAAGAACCCGCCGGTCAACTGGTGTGTGGCGGTCGCCAGCGAGTCGGCGACCATATCGGGTGCGACGACCTCGCCCGTCGCCGGGTCGAGGACCTCGATCGCCATGCCCTGGATGAAGTTCGCGAATGCGACGCCGAGCAGAATCGGCACGAGCCATGCGGACACGGCGTGTGTGATGTCCCAGATGCGCCGCCACGCGGGGCTCGCGATCTTCGAACGCCACTCGAGCGCCGAGATACGGATGATGAGGGCGAAGAGGATGAGGAACAGTGCGAGGTACATACCAGAGAACATGGTCGCGTACCACTCGGGGAAGGCGGCGAAGGTCGCACCGCCCGCGGTGAGCAGCCACACCTCGTTCCCGTCCCAGTGGGGGCCGATCGTCCTGACGGCCTGAGTGCGCTCCTCATCGTTCTTGGCGACGAGGGGGAGCAGGGCGCCCACACCGAAGTCGAAGCCCTCGAGGACGAGGTAGGCCGTCCACAAGACGGCGATGAGAATGAACCAGAGGATGGACAGTGACACCTGAGTCTCCTCTCAGTATCCGAAGGAAAGATCGGCGGCAACGGGCTGCTCGGCGCTTTCCCTCTGCTTCTGAGACGTGTGGATGCCCTCAAGGGCGTAGCGCCTCATGAGGAGGAACCAAATGACGCCGAGAATGGCGTACAGCAGGGTGAAACCGATGAGGGTCGCGAGCATCTCTCCCGCCGAGACATTCGGCGAGATGGCCGCATCCGTCATCAGCAGGACGGAGCCCGACAGGTCTCCGGCCTGGAGGGCGAGCAGATTCGGCACGACGATCCACGGCTGTCGGCCCATCTCGGTGAAGAGCCACCCGAAGGTCGCCGCGAGGAAGGGCAGCGGCAGGTTGATGAGGGCGAACCAGCCGAGGAGCTTCGAATCCGACACCCCGCCTTTACGGGTGACCCACAGGCCCCACGCGGCGAGCAGGAATGCCACCATTCCCAGGCCGATCATGAATCGGAAGCTCCAGAAGGTCACCATCTGGGGCGGGCGGAAGTCGTAGGCGGAGGCGTCTCCGTACTTGGCGGTGAAGTCCTCATTCGCATTGAGCAACTCGACCATGCGCTCCTGAATGTCGACGACGCCCTGTACCTCGGCGGTGAAGGAGTTGTGCGACATGAATGCCGCGACGCCGGGGACCTCAAGGAACTTCGTGGGCTGTTTGCCCGACTCATTCAGGGGGCATGACCCGAATTGGGCGACGGTGAAGGCGGCGCCCTCGGTGTCGACGCACACGCCCTCGGCTGCCGCCATCTTCATCGGCTGTTCCTCGACGAGGAGCTGGCCCTGGAAATGGCCGGTCGTCACGGTCCCCAGGCCGCCGATGAGGACGACGAGGAGGCCGAATCGGGCGATGGGGCGCCACACATCCGACGCCTGTGCTCTCGCCTCGGCGGAGCCTTCGCGCTGCGCGCGGACCATCCACCACAGGGCGAGGCCTGCGACAAAGGTACCGGCGACGAGCCAGGCGGAGGCGATGACGTGGACGAACTCCCACAAGAACACGGGGCTCGCGATGATCTGGAAGAAGGACATGGGGCCGTCGAGTTCAGCGCGTCCTGTCTCAGGATTGAACACAGCGCCCACAGGGTGCTGCATCCAGGAGTTCGCGCCGAGGATCCACATGGCGGAGATCGTTGTTCCCGCGGCGACGCACCAGATGGTGACGAGGTGGAGGGTCTTGGACAGGCGTCCCCAGCCGAAGATCCACAGTCCGAGGAATGTGGATTCGAGGAAGAACGCGAGGAGCGCCTCGACGGCAAGCGGGGCTCCGAAAATGTCGCCGACGTAGCGCGAGTACTCCGACCAGTTCATGCCGAATTGGAATTCCTGCACGATGCCGGTGGCGACGCCGAGGGCGAAGTTGATGAGGAGGAGTTTTCCGAAGAATCGGGTGGCCTGTAGCCAATGCTCCCTTCCGGTTGTGTGCCAGCACGTCTGCATGATGGCGACCAATAGCGAAAGGCCGATCGTCAGCGGGACCAGGATGAAGTGGTAGACGGTGGTGATGCCGAACTGCCATCGTCCGATCATGACTGAATCGAGCGCAGCCTGAGCGAGGGTCATGTTGTGTGCCTTCCCTCAAGAGATGTGGTGATGGATGGACCGCTGTTTGACGACGGTCCAGGATTGTCTAGGACTATCGTCATAGGCTTAGTGCAAAAGATAGCCCATAAACCTAGGCCTTTCGGCCGTATAGGGGTGATTGATGCACTTTGGTGACATACATGGCCAAGTCGCCATCTCCTTGGGGGTGACGGGGGCGTGTTTCTTGTCATCATGCAAGCGCGCCGGTGTGTGCGACAATGGTCGCAGACGTGGTTGAGGGGAGCACACCATCGCCTCATGTGCTGCGCCGAGTGGGCCTGCGGGTTCCGGCGAGCCGTCGGGCACAGCGCGAACCGCAATAGGTTTCCACCCCGAGCGGGTGAGTACGAGGGCGACGCCCGGTGTGGGGATGTCGCCGAAAAATGGAGAATCGTGAGCACCGAGAATAACGCGTCGGCACCTCAAACACCGGCGGCTTCGCTGCTGTTCCAAGCACCGGCATTCCAAGCACCCGTCTTCCAGGAGGCTCCGCACGAACGTGAAGCGGCCCCCCAGGAAGCGCCCATCCGGGAGAAGAAAACCCGTTCGCGCCGCAAGGCTGAGCCCGCCGACGCACAAGAGGCGCCTGCAGAAGAATCCGCGCCCGCCGCGCCGGAGACGCCCAAGCGAAAGCGCCGCACCCGCAAAGACAAGGATGCAGACGCCCAGGCCGCACCCGTCCGGGACGAGGCCGCCGAACAGCCGTCGGAGGCCCCGCAGACGGACGACTCCGCCTCGGACGCAGACGAGACCGAAGAGGGGACGAGCCGTCGCCGCCGCCGCCGCTCGCGCTCGACGGAAGCGGTGAACGATGCCGAGCCCGATGACGAGGTGAAGGCCCTCAAGGGCTCCACCAGGCTCGAGGCGAAGAAGCAGCGCCGCAGAGAGGGCCGCAAGGAGGGGCGCCGCCGTCACGGAATCACCGAGTCGGAGTTCCTTGCGCGCCGCGAATCCGTCAACCGTTCCATGGTGATCCGCGACCACGAGGGCCTCGACCAGATCGCGATCCTCGAAGACGGCCTGCTCGTCGAGCACTACGTGGCCAGGCGCACCCAGAAGTCGATGGTCGGCAATATTTACCTGGGCAGGGTGCAGAATGTCCTGCCCTCGATGGAGGCCGCATTCGTCGACATCGGTCGCGGACGCAATGCCGTGCTGTATGCGGGCGAAGTGAATTGGGATGCCGTCGGACTCGAAGGCAAGCAGCGCCGCATCGAGTCCGCCCTCAAGTCCGGCGACCCCGTCCTCGTCCAGGTCACGAAGGACCCGATCGGCCATAAGGGCGCGCGTCTCACCAGCCAGATCACCCTCGCCGGGCGCTACCTCGTCCTCATCCCCAATGGGTCGATGATGGGGATCTCCCGCAAACTGCCCGATCGTGAGCGCAGCCGCCTGAAGAAGATCCTCAAGCAGATCGTTCCCCAGGGCGCGGGAGTCATCGTGCGCACCGCAGCCGAGGGCGCCTCCGAAGAACAGATCCGCGACGACGTCGCACGCCTCGCGAAGCAGTGGGCGGATATTGAGAAGAAACAGACGCAGACGAAGAACGCCCCCGTCCTGCTGCGAGGCGAGCCCGAACTCGCCGTCAGGGTCGTGCGCGATATCTTCAACGAGGACTTCGGCTCGCTCATCATCCAGGGCTTAGACACCTACGACACCGTGAAGTCGTATATCGATGAGCTCTCACCCGAACTGTCGGGCCGTGTGGAGAAATGGGTCGGCACTGACGACGTCTTCGCCGCCAACCGCATCGACGAGCAGCTGTCGAAGGGCATGGACCGCAAGGTGTGGCTGCCCAGCGGCGGCACCCTCATCATCGACCGCACCGAGGCGATGACCGTCATCGACGTCAACACCGGTAAGTTCATCGGCCACGGCGGCACCCTCGAAGAGACGGTCACCCGCAACAACCTTGAGGCCGCTGAGGAGATCGTCCGCCAGCTGCGCCTGCGTGACATCGGCGGCATCATCATCGTCGACTTCGTCGACATGGTCCTCGAATCCAATCGCGACCTCGTTCTGCGCCGTCTCGTCGAATGCCTCGGCAGGGATCGAACGCGCCACCAGGTCACCGAAATCACGTCGCTCGGACTGGTCCAGATGACCCGCAAACGAGTGGGGGAGGGCCTCGTCGAAGCCTTTTCGACGCCGTGCGAGGCATGCGAGGGCCGCGGATTCATCGTCCACTCCCACCCGGTTGAACTCAGCGGAGCCCAGGACCGCACCGGCGGATCGAAGTCCTCGAAGCGTAAGAAGAACCAGGTCGAACTCCGGCGCATCGAGGACGACGCCGAGCACGCGAAGGCAAAGAAAGCACTGTCCGCGATCGCCGCCGCGACCCGCAAGGCGGAGGAGGAGCCGTCGGAGGCCGCCGACACCGATCCGAGCAAGGCCGCGGGGACTACGTCGGGGGCCGATGAGCCCGCCACGGCGGGTGGAGCCGAGGGCAAAGCACCCCGGCCCCGACGTCGCCGCCGCGTCGCCTCAGAGTCGGTCGTCGATGCGCCCGTCGTTGCCGAAACAGTCGGCGGGGCCGCAACACCCGTGGAGCCAGCCCCCGAACCGGTCAAGCGCCCCCGCCGCAGGCGAGCGGTTGCTGCGTCGAGCACGGAACCGCAGGCGCAGGCCCCGGTCGTGACGCTCGAATTGCCCGCTCGAGTCGAACAGTCCCCTGAGGCGGCCACGCAAACCACCGATATGATCACCCTGCCCGAGGCTCCGAGCGACGCCAGCGTCCCCAAGACGAAGAGGCGCCGCCGCGTTGCCTCGACGGGCGTCGTCAACGCCGGGTGAATGCTCCAAGGGGCGCGACCCGCTCTTCGGGGTGTGGAATCGCACAGTGGGAATACTGTGCGAATAGGCCGTCGAAGTTGCCCTTCGTTGGTCGATTCGGCTAAATTTGATCGTCGGCGCAAGAAGCGCCAACGGGATGACTATTCGCTCTGACAGGGGTCGGTGCCGAAGGTTCCCGCTCCGTTTTCGAGAAGAGATGAGCTCAACGTGGTCTACGCGATCGTCAAGGCTGGCGGCCGACAGGAAAAGGTGTCCGTCGGTGACGTCGTCGTCGTCGACAAGCGTGCCGAGGAAATCGGCTCCAGCATAGAGCTTCAGCCGCTGATGCTGGTTGATGGCGATGTCATCACCGTCGACGCTGCCAAGCTGGGTAAGGTCACCGTCAAGGCCGAGGTCGTCGATTCTGCAAAGGGTCCGAAGATCTCCATCATCAAGTACAAGAACAAGTCGGGCTACCGCAAGCGCCAGGGACACCGTCAGAAGATGTCGGTCGTTAAGATCACCGAGATCGCCTGACCTGAGAATCATTCGAGCAGAAAGTAGTTTCTGATGGCACATAAGAAGGGCCTTGGCTCCTCCCGCAACGGCCGCGACTCGAACGCTCAGAGGCTGGGCGTGAAGCGTTACGGCGGCCAGCTCGTCAACGCAGGCGAGATCCTTGTCCGCCAGCGCGGCACCCACTTCCACCCGGGCGACGGCGTCGGCCGCGGCAAGGACGACACGTTGTTCGCCCTGCGCGCCGGTGCAGTCGAATTCGGTACCAAGCGCGACCGCAGGGTCGTCAACGTCGTCGAGCAGGCATCCGCCTGACAACGACGACCATTCGGCAGGGGGCGTCCGGCACAGCCGGGCGCCCTTTTCCCATACACTTCCCACCCCCAGGCTTTAGGGAGTCGATATGGCAGACTTCGTTGATCGCGTGACTATTCACGCGGCGGGCGGTAACGGAGGCAACGGCGTTGCCTCGATCAAGCGCGAGAAGTTCAAGCCCCTCGCCGGCCCCGACGGCGGCGACGGCGGCAATGGGGGGTCTGTGATCCTCGAAGTGGATCCGCAGGTGACGACGCTACTCGCCTACCACCGCAGTCCCCACCAGCGCGCCCAGAACGGCACCGGGGGCATGGGCGACTTCCGCCAGGGCAAGACCGGGCAGGACATTATCTTGCCGGTCCCCGACGGCACCGTCGTCAAATCCACCAGCGGTGAACTCCTCGCAGACCTCACCGGCGCGGGCGGACGTTTCGTTATCGCCGAGGGCGGGCACGGGGGACTGGGCAATGCCGCGCTCGCCTCGAAGGCCCGTAAGGCCCCCGGCTTCGCGCTCTTGGGCGAACCCGGACAAGAGCGCGACGTCGTCCTCGAACTCAAGTCGGTTGCCGATGTCGCCCTCGTCGGATTCCCCTCGGCAGGCAAGTCGTCAATCATCGCCGCCATGTCCGCGGCGCGCCCCAAGATCGCCGACTACCCCTTCACCACCCTCATCCCCAACCTTGGGGTCGTTCAAGCGGGGGACACCCGCTACACGATCGCCGACGTCCCCGGCCTCATCCCCGGGGCATCACGGGGCAAGGGCCTCGGACTGGACTTCCTGCGCCACATCGAGCGCTGCGGGGTCATCGTCCACGTCCTCGACACCGCCGTCTACGACGTGGAGCGCGACCCGGTCTCCGATCTTGAAACGATCGAAGAGGAGCTCGGAGCCTACGAGGGCGATCTGGGAGCCGTCGAGGGCTATGTGCCGCTCATGGAGCGCCCCCGCGTCATCGTCCTCAACAAGATCGACGTCCCCGACGGCCGCGACCTCGCCGAGATCACGCGCCCCGACCTGGAACGATTCGGCTGGCCGATCCACGAGGTCTCGGCGGCCACTCATGAGGGACTCAAAGAACTGTCCTTCACCCTCGCCCGGCTCGTCCTCGAACACCGCGCCTCACTGCCCGCGCTCGAAGCGGCCCGGCCCGTGATCCGCCCCAAGGCGGTGGGCTCTGCTTCGAAGATCAGCGTGACCGTGACCAGCAAAGACGGCGAGGACGTCTACCAGGTGCGCGGCGACAAGCCGGAGCGCTGGGTGCGCCAGACGGACTTCTCCAACGACGAGGCCGTCGGCTATCTCGCCGACCGCCTTGCAGCGGCAGGAGTAGAGGACGCGCTCATGGAGGCGGGCGCCGTCGCAGGGGACACGGTCGTCATCGGAGATCTCGTGGGCGGCGTCGTCTTCGACTGGGAGCCGACGCTGACGACAGGGCCCGAGCTGCTCGGGCAGCGCGGAACCGACCTTCGCCTCGATCAGTCGCAACGCCCCACCCGCAAGGAGAAGCGCGAGGTCTATCATCAGGTCATGGATGCCAAGGCCGCTGCCCGCGAAGAATTGTGGATGGAGCGCCAGGCGGGCATGTGGACCGATGAGGACACGAGCGGGAAGGCGAAGCGGTGACCTCCCTCAAAGGGCGTATCAACGAGGCCGGGCGCATCGTCGTCAAGATCGGCTCCTCCTCCCTGACGAGGGCGGATGGCGGTCTCGACCTCAACCGCATCGACGCGGTCGCCAAACTCGTCGCCAAGTGGAAGACGGTCGGCAAGGAGATCCTCATCGTCTCCTCCGGCGCGGTCGCCGCGGGCATCGACCCGTTGGGGATGGCGCACCGCCCTCGAGACCTCGCCTCCGTCCAGGCTGCCGCGGCAATGGGCCAGGGGCTGCTCGTCGCCCGGTGGAGCGCCGCCTTCCAGGCCCACCATCTCGACGTCGCGCAGGTTCTGCTCACCACTGAGGACGTCATGCGCCGCGAGCACTACACGAATGTGCGCGCAGCCCTCGATCGTCTCATGGGCTTCGGCGTCGTGCCGATCATCAATGAGAACGACGCGGTGACGACCCGAGAGTTGCGATTCGGGGACAATGACCGGCTCGCCTCCTATATCGCACAGATGGTCGCCGCGGACGCCCTCGTCCTGCTCACCGACGTCAACGGCCTGTACACGGCGCCGCCCTCGCGCCCCGGCGCTGCTCTCATTCGGGAGGTCACATCCACCGATCAACTGCACGCCGTCCTCGTCACGGGTTCCGGCTCCGCGATCGGCTCGGGTGGAATGGTCTCGAAGGTCCAGGCGGCGACCATGGCGGCTTCCTCGGGCATCGGCGTGGTCCTGACCAGCGCCGACGAACTCGCCCAAGTGCTTGAGGGCAACGAGTCGGGCACATGGTTCGAACCCACGTCGATCCGGCCGGCGTCGCGGCGCCTGTGGATCGCCCACGCCGCCCCCTCCCGCGGGGAGATTCTCGTCGACGAGGGCGCCGGCGAGGCGGTGACAACGGGGAAGAAGTCGCTGCTCGCCGCGGGCATCACCGGGGTGAATGGACACTTCGACTCCGGGGACGTCGTCAACATCGCGTCGCCGACCAGGTTGGTGGGACGGGGCATCGTCACCTATGATTCGGACACGATCGCCCAGATGGCGGGCTCTTCGGCGGCGGACCTGCGACTGGCGGGCTGGGACCATCCGCGTCCCATCATCCACCGCGACGATCTCGCGCCTGTGCTCTGAACCGCATTCTCGGACCGCGGTGTGCGATTATGAGGCCATGAGCGACATCGACATCTCCTCTATGACCGCAGCCGCCCGCGCATCCGCGCGCGTCCTGGCCACCGCGACAACCGGCGTGAAGAATCGCGCTCTCGCAGCAATCGCCGATGCCGTGGTCGACCGCGGCGATGAGATCCTCGAAGCGAATGCCCTTGACTGCGAGCGAGGCCGCGAGAACTCCATGAGCGAGGGGCTGCTCGACCGTCTCGCGCTCACCGCCCCCCGCCTCGATGCGATCGCCGACGCGGTCCGCGACGTCATCGCCCTCGCGGATCCCGTGGGGGAGGTCATCCGAGGGACGACGAATGAACTAGGGCTGCGTATCACACAGGTGCGAGTCCCCATGGGCGTCATCGGCATGATCTACGAGGCCCGCCCCAATGTCACCATCGACGCCGCCTCTCTCGCCATCAAGTCCGGCAATGCGGTCATCCTGCGAGGGGGCTCTGCGGCGGAGCAGACGAATCGGGTCATCATCTCCGTCATGCGCGACGCCCTGCGAGCAGTGGACCTTCCCGCCGACCTCATCCAAACAGTCGATCCGTGGGGCAGGGGGGGCGCGACTGCGATGATGCGCGCCCGCGGGGGCATTGACGTCCTGATCCCCAGGGGCGGCGCCGGACTCATCACGGCGGTCGTCGCCCAGTCGACGGTGCCCGTCATTGAGACCGGCACCGGGAATTGTCACATCTACGTCGACGCGGGGGCGGACTTGGACGCTGCGGAGCGCATCATCATGAACGCGAAGACGCAGCGCGTCGGAGTGTGCAATGCCGCGGAGACACTCCTCGTGCATGTCGACGCCGCCGAGGAGTTCCTGATCCGCTCTCTTGCGCGTCTGAGCGCAGCGGGCGTCACCCTCCACGTCGATGAGCGCGCCCGCGCGATCGCCGATGCGAATCCGTCGATCGATGCCGACATGGTCGTCGATGCCACTGACGAGGATTGGGAGCGCGAATACTTGGCGATGGATCTCGCGGTCAAAGTCGTCGGCTCCATTGACGAGGCGATCGACCACATCCGCCGCTATTCAAGCGGGCACACCGAGGCCATCTGCACCCGTTCGATCCACTCCGCCAACCGTTTCCGCGCGGAACTCGACTCGGTGGCCGTCGCGATCAACGCTTCCACCCGCTTCACCGACGGCGGACAGCTCGGGCTCGGCGCAGAGATCGGCATCTCCACGCAGAAGCTCCACGCGCGCGGCCCCATGGGCCTTGAAGAGCTCACCACGTCAACGTGGATCATTGAGGGCGATGGGACGATCCGCCCATGAGCGACGAGCACACTCCGACGGGCGAGGTCGGCGCACCGCAGCCGTCGCCGTCGAGGCGATCGGTGACGACGAGCGCCGCGAAGGAGTTCTCCGCGGGGCGCCCTCGCCGATCGATCGGCATCATGGGCGGCACCTTCGACCCCATTCACCACGGGCACCTCGTCGCGGCCTCTGAGGTGATGGAGGTGTTCGCCCTCGACCAGGTGATCTTCGTTCCCGCCGCCATGCAGCCCTTCAAAGCGGGGCATCAGGTGACCGACGCGGAGCACCGCTACCTCATGACGGTCATCGCGACCGCCTCGAACCCCCGGTTCACGGTGTCGCGCGTCGACATCGACCGCGGGCAGACGACCTACACGATTGACACGCTGACGGACTTGCACGGCGAGTACCCGGACACGGACTTCTACTTCATCACCGGCGCGGACGCCCTCACGCAGATCGCGCAGTGGAAGGATGCGGCGAGGCTCTTCGACATGGCGCACTTCATCGGGGTGACGCGCCCGGGTCACGCACTCGACCCGAAGGGTCTCCCCCGCAATGCCGTATCCCTGGTGGAGGTGCCCGCCATGGCGATCTCCTCAACGGATGTGCGCTCGCGTGTCAGCGCTGGCAAGCCCGCGTGGTATCTCGTCCCCGATGGTGTCGTCCAGTACATCAATAAGTATGATCTGTATCGGAATACGTATTATTGACCGGACCATGTGAAGGAGCCGCTGTGTCGGATGAGACACGAACCCTCGTCGAAGCAGCCGTAGAAGCGGCATCGGACAAACTGGCAGAGGATCCCGTTCTCGTCGACGTTTCGGCCAGGCTCGCAATCGCCCAGTATTTCCTCATCCTCTCCGCCCCCACTGAGCGCCAAGTGCGCGCAATCGCCGAAGAGATCATGGACCGCGTCGCACACGAACTGCACATCGAGCCCGCCCATATCGAGGGGCGCTCTGGTGCCCGGTGGATCCTCATCGACTACACGGACTGCGTCATCCATGTCATGGTGGACGAAGATCGACGCTTCTACGCCCTGGAGAAGTTGTGGGCCGACGGCACGATCACCCACGTGGGAACTCAGGCGGGGGTCGGCGCATGAGCGGCGATTCTCAGGCGGGCAGGGGCGCTCGTCGGATTGTCTTCGTCCGCCACGGGCAAACGGATTTCAATGTGGAGCGCCGCTTCCAGGGCATCATTGATCGGCCTCTTAATGAGCGCGGTCGCAGGCAGGCCCGCGAGGCGGGTGCCGTTCTGGCGTCACGGGTCCTGTCCCCGAGCGCTCAGGTCGGCGTCAATGTCGCTCCTCAGGCCAGGTCCCGCATTCAGATTGTGTGCTCGCCTCTGTCGCGCGCTCACGAGACGGCGCAGATCCTGCATGCTTGTTTCCTCGATGCGGGCGCAGACGTCGATGGTCTGAGTGTCGATGAGCGCCTCATCGAGCGCGACTACGGCGTCTTCGAGGGGTTCACGACGATCCAGATCGAACAGACGCACGCCGCTGAACTCGCTCAATGGCGCGATACCGGCGAATGCGCCGAGGCCGGAATCGAGCGTTCGGACGCGGTTGGCGCTCGAATGCGCGACGCGTGCGAGGACGCGGCGAGGTCGGCGGGGAAGGAGTCGACCCTTGTCGTCGTCTCACACGGCAGTGCGATTATCCGGGGTATCCTCACCCTGCTCGGTTTGAATCCCCTGTCCTTCGACGGATTGCGGGGGTTGGACAACTGCCATTGGTCGGAGGTCGTGCGCATGGGCGGTGGGGGCTCGGGCGCATCAGGACGGGCGTCCTGGCGCTTGACCTCGCACAATATCGGGCATCGTGAGGATATTCTCGGCGCTTGACGAGGGCGTTGTGGTGACCTGCACAGGCGGAGGATTTGCCGGATCGGCTCTGCTCCCGCTACTCTTAACAGGTCGCCGTGGGGCGGCATTCAACTGAAGACGGGGCTATGGCGCAGTTGGTAGCGCGCTTCCATGGCATGGAAGAGGTCAGGGGTTCGAATCCCCTTAGCTCCACCATTTTGACGCTCATTTTGATACAAAGCCCGGCTTGGTCGGGTTGGCGTATTGGAATGGGTGTTTTTACTTGTTATCGCGGGTTTCTGGCTGTTGATGGGGTTTCTCGGTGACGGCCTGATCGAGCTCGCGAGGATGGAATGAGGACGGTTTTAGAGGTTGGACTGGGTGCCCTGAGGACGCTGGGACGGTATCCGCTAAATTGTTTGGCGTCCGCTAAAAGGTTTACGAGACACTGAAATACGTGATGTATCAGGATATCCTTGACAGTTGGTCTTGTGATGTGGGGGCATGGTTGTCGAAGATACTCTGCGGCAGAGCACTGTAATGCTTTCCTCGTCCCAGGCCAGGTTTTTTCACCTTATTGGGCGTCCTCCAAGATAAAAAGAGGACCCGTTGATCGAGACGGTTCCGGCCTTATAGACACTTAGCCTCGACTCTGTCGGAGAGTCTTCTGATGCGGCGATCGAGGCCGTGCGCGACTATGTCACGTCACTCGTGAAGGTTGATGTGCCCCAAGGAGTAGAAGTCGCTCACGATCCGCTGCGCATGCGACGACTGCTGGTTGCCCTCGCGCGTGGTATTGCGACCGAGATGACGGTATCGACACTGGCTGCGGGCGCGCAGCTCTCCCGCGATGCGGAGCGACAATATCTGAGTCCTCTGACCCGTGTCCTCGCGTTGGATGACCAACCGGCGTGGTCGAGCCTCCTGCGCTCGAAGGCAAGGCTGCATCAAGAGAGCACAGCGTCGTCTTGCCGATCCTTCATTGGCCGTCGCTGCGCTCAATGCGACGCCTGCCATGCTGATGCGGGATCTGCGCTACACCGATCAGCTATTCGAGTCACAGGTCATTCACGATCTGCGTCTATTCCGGGCAGATGGTGAGCCACGCCTGAGACACCATGGGCGCAGAGGCTAATGCCATCGTCGAGTATCCAGAGGGGCCCGTGCTCCTCGTTGAAGTCAAGCTCGGGTGGCATTCACAAGTCATCGACCAAGCAGCCAAGAGCCCTACCCGCTTCGCCGATAAGATCGATCCTTCGCTTTATCCGGACAACATCCGAGTGATCATCACGGGTAGGGGACTCGCTTTCCGACGCCCTGATGGAGCGCAGGTGGTCCCGCTCGTGTCACTGACTCGTAAACAGCGTCGGCTAGCGGTCGCTGCCGTTGAACATGCCCGACCTGTGCAATACCCCCTACGCCAGCGCCCGTGCGAAGCGCTGGAGGCCATCCCTCAGGCGCTCCTTGCAGGTCGCGACATTCATACGGATGAATGTGCGCCCGGGCTCGCCGTAGATGGAGCCGGGAGACAGGACCAGTCCTGTCGTCTTGCGAATGTGGGAGGCGAGTTCCTTCGAATCCTCGAATCCGCGTTCGCGCATGAACCCGGAGCAGTCGACCCACACGAGATAGGTCGCCTCGGAGTCGAGGGCGTGCGCGCCGGAACAGTGCTCGTTGATGTCGGCGACCGCTTCGCGCTTATTGGCGTCGATATAGGCGCATGCCGCGTCCAGCCATTCTTCGCCCTCGTTATAGGCGGCGACGAGGGCGCCCACGGCGAACGCATTGGGCTCGGCGACCTCGTCGGTGTTGAGTCCGCGCTCGACGCGCGCCCGCAGCCGGGGGTTCTCCACAATGCAATAGGCGGCGTGCAGTCCCGCAATATTGAAGGCCTTCGACGGAGATCCGCAGGTTACAGCGATATCCCTGCAGGTGGGCGAGGCAGCGGCGAAGGGCGTGTGGCGTTTGCCCGGGGCCATGACATCGCAGTGGATCTCGTCGGAGAGGACGGTGACGCCGTTCGCGGCGCACAGGTCGCCCAGGCGGGCGAGAGTCGGCGCATCCCACGCGGTCCCCGTCGGATTGTGGGGGTTGCACAAGATCATGAGGGTGCACTGGGGGTGGGACAGCGCGGCCTCGAGATCCTTCCAATCCATGGAGTACTCCCCGTACTGCTCTTTCAAGGGGGAGGACATGATGCGCCGACCGTTATTCGCGATCGAGTTGTAGAACATGTTGTACACGGGTGGCTGGATCAACACGTACTCGGCCACATTCGTCAATGAGCGCACAGCGGAGGAGATGATCGGGATGACGCCGCTGGAGAAGATGATGGATCCTTCGGGGAAATCGACATCATGCCTGCGCTGCCACCACGATCGCACCGACTGGGCGAAGGAGTCGGGGATGATCGAATAGCCGAAGGTGCCGTTCTGAAGGCGTGCGCCGATGGCGTCGATGATCGCGGGCGCGGTCGTAAAATCCATATCCGCCACCCACATCGGCAATTCGCCGTCATCGATATTCCACGCGTAGGAGCCGATACCGCGACGGTTGACGGGTTGATCGAAAAGAGCGTCGAAGGGGGAGGGCATGCTTACTCCGTGATGAGCCGAGTGCGGGCGGGGTCGATATCGGGGTCGTCGATAGTGATCTGGCCGAATCCTGCGGCGCGGATCCGCCCATTGACGGGGTTGAGGATCGAATCGACTGTCGTCGTGATCTCGGCGTCGATGTCCGTACAGTACTCGAATGCGAGAGTCGTGTTGATGAGTCGGCAGTTGCGCATCGTCAGGCCATTGACGTAGCACAGCCCCTGGAGACTCTCGATCGTGCAGTTCTCCAGGGTGAGGGCACGGGTGTTCCAACCCAGATACTCCCCGGTGATGAACGAGTTGCGCACGATGACGTTCTCACAGTTCCAGAACGCGTCTTTGGCGAGCAGATGGGAATCCTCGACGAGGACGTTGCGGCACGAGTCGAAGGCGTAGTTGCCGACGAGCCGAAGGCCCGTTACTCGAATGTCGGTGCAGTCCTTGGCGAAGTAGTCGCCCGATGCGGTGACATTCGCGAGGGTGATGCGCTCGTTCCACCACAGGGTCTCCTGGGCGTCGGTGAAGGCGGTATCGGTGATGGTGACGTCCGAGCAGCGGCGGATGCCCTTGGGCGCTTGGTAGGTGCAATTGACGAGGTCGACGTCCCGTGTGTACCAGATGCCCGCCCGGGCCATGGTGAGGAAAGCACTATTGGCGACTGTGATGTCCCGGCAGTACCACAGGGGGTACTTCCAGCGGAAGATCGAATCGTCGATGCTGATGCGGGCCGACTCCTTCAGAGGGCTCTCACCGTTGTCGAAGACTGAATCGGTGATGGTCAGATCGCGGGCCTTGAACAGTGCCCGCTCCCCGGTGAATCGCTGCTGTGCCACAGTGTCCATGCAGATGCCTGCCCCCTGTCGATGGTCGATGCTTCCACTATGCGCCCGGGGCGCACAAGCGGCCACCGGAGTCCATATGGCGTTCAATCGGTGCTATTCGACTTGCGCAGCCCAAGCCGTCCATTGAAGCGTCCGTCGATGGCGCGATCCGCGCCATCAACTCCCTGGTGACAGTGTCTGCTTACAAGTCCCGAGGAGGATCATGAGCGTCGCGGATTCGAGGCGGCTACGACGCCATCTATTTATTGAGATGATAAACAATATGTGTCGACATGCGCCTCATACAGGCATACAGTGGGTCAAGCGCACGACTTGCGCGCCCGCCCCGATGACGTGGCCTTTTGACAAGGGTGCGATCATCGCCGACGGCCGTGTCGTCAACTTTTCACTGGGGGGCATCGTCCTTTTGACGACGGCGCCTATTACAACCGGGGCGGGCATAGGGTGGGGAGCGATGCTACGACAGGGGAGGCGCTATGAGTGGAATCGATGAGCTCGCGGAGATGTGCGCAGGGGGCGGCCTCCTCGCGGTTACTGGCGCGGGACTATCCACCGACTCGGGTCTGCCCGACTACCGGGGGACGGGATCGACGCCCAAACCGCCCGTCGAACTCGACATGTTCGTCTCCGACCCGGTGTGGTACCGCTGGCTCTGGTACCGCAATGAGGCGACATGGCTCGCCCTCGAGAATCTCGAACCGAACCCGGGGCATTGGGCACTGGCGGCGCTCGAACGCTCAGAACACCTCATCGGCGTCGCGACCCAGAACATTGACCGCCTCGATGCACGAGCCGGAGTACAGCACCTGTGGGAGCTCCACGGTCGCTACGACACCGTCGACTGCCTCGACTGCGGGCGCCGTACCACCCGAGCAGAGCTCTCGGAGAGGCTGAGCGCGCTCAACCCCGACTGCCCGCACGACACCGACCCCGCACACGTCGACATCACGCCCGAGGCGGACCGCGCCCGCGCCGAGGCCTGCACCTTCACGCCCGCCTATTGCGATGCCTGTGGCGGGATGCTCAAACCCTCCATCGTCATGTTCGGCGAGGGACTGCCCGAAGCGGCGTTCGGCCCCGCATTGGATGCGGCATGCCGATGTCGAGTCGTCCTCGTCGCCGGCACCTCACTCGTCGTGTCGACGGGCAGATGGGTCGTCCAAGAGGCCCTGCGATCCGGCGCAACGCTCGCCGTCATCAACCGCGGGCCAACGGAGGTGGACCGTTTTGCCGATGTGCGCATCGAGTCGGGAACGAGCACGGCGCTCGACGCCCTCGCGGTGCGCCTGGGAGGCTAGTCGCCGCGAGGGGGAGTGATCTGCTGCTTGTCGGCCGCCTGCGCTTCCACTTGGCGGCGGGCGACATCCATGCGCTCACGGATGATGCGGATGAGTGCCGCCGACGCGTCCGGGTGGGCGTCAATCCACTTTTGTCCACTCACCACGAGGTCGACGCCATCCGCATATCCGGCAATATCCGAAGGGAACATGAGGGTGACGATGTCCTCGGCCGTGTGGAAGGTGTTGTCCGCCCATACGCGCTCAAGAGCATTGAAGTAGTCCTCGACGAAGGGGGCGTAGGACTGGGGGGAGGTGCGAGCCTGAGCCCAGAAGCCCGACACCATCGCCCAGCGCGTATCATTGGGAATCGACTGGTCGGAGACGACGGCGTCGAAGACCCGCCGCTTGTTATCCGGATCATCGAGTGCAGCCCGGGCACAGGCGGCGTTCTGGTGGCCGGTCATCGTGCCGTCCTCCGCCTCGAGGGCGGCGATCTCGTCCTCGCCTGCGGCGCCGCCGCGCACGAGTGATGTCAGCAGCGTCCACCGGCAGTCGAGGTCGAGGTCAAGCCCCGACAGGGTATCCGTCCCGTCGTAGAGCGCCTTGATCGCCGCGAATTGGTCATCGGCGGTCGCGGCCCGGGCCGCTGCACGCACCAGCATGTTCTGGGAATCCGACCCGGCCTCGGCGGTGCGGGCGAGGAACAGCAGATCGCGAGCGACTCCGGCGAGGGCCCCGTCGCGGCGCTCGGGGGCGACGAAGGTGCGGACCGCTTCTTCAATGTGGCGCAGGACGAGCTGCAACATCGACATATTCGTCTCTCGCGAAATGGTGGCCGTCGCCATCGTCAGGAAGTCGTGCGCCGACATCTCCCCATCGCGCGTCATATCCCATGCGATCGCCGTGACGATGCCGCGGGTCAGCGAATCCGTGATCGCGTCGATATGACGGGTGGCGAAGGCGAGGGACTCGTCATCCATGCGGATCTTCGCATAGGCGAGGTCCCCGTCGTTGAGGAGGATGAGGTCCGGACGCCTGAGCCCCCGAGCGGAGGCGATCTCGGTGCGCTCGCCGTCGACGTCAAGTTCCTCATGGAAGATGCGCGCGAGCGAGCCCCGCTCGTTAAGGGAGTACCCCGCGACCGCCATGCGATGCGGCCGCAGCGAGGAGCCCTCGGAGAAGAACTCCTGGATGACCGCGAGGGTCGTGATCGTGTCGTCGTCACTCAATTCGACGGTGGGGCGCAGCAGCGTCACCCCGGCCTCCTCGAGCCAGACCCTCGCCCAGGCGGACAGGTCGCGGCCCGAGGTCGTCTCCAATTCGGAGAGCAGATCGGCGAGCGTCGCATTGGCGTAGGAGTGGGCCGTCAGGTAGGCGTGCAGGCCCTCGAAGAAGGCGTCGCGCCCGACGTAGGAGACGAGTTGTCGCAGCACGGAGGCTCCTTTGGCGTAGGTGATGCCGTCGAAGTTCACCTCGACGTCGGCGAGGTCGCGGATCTCCGCCTTAATCGGGTGGGTGGTGGGCAGCTGATCCTGCTTGAGCCCCCAGTCTTTGCGGAGCATGAACCCGGTCCACGCATCAGTGAACTCCGTGCCCTCTGCGAGAGCAAGGTGGCTCATGTACTCGGCGAAGGACTCGTTAAGCCACAAGTCGTTCCACCACTTCATGGTCACCAGGTCGCCGAACCACATATGGGCGAGTTCGTGAAGGATCGTATTGGCGCGCGTCTCCAGCTGTGCGGCAGTCGGGCGGGTGCGGAAGACGTAGGCGTCACGGAATGTCACGCAGCCCGCGTTCTCCATCGCCCCGGCGTTGTATTCGGGGACGAAAATCTGGTCGTACTTCGTGAAGGGGTAGGCGATGCCGTACTGCTTCTCGAAGAAGGCGAATCCCTTGCGGGTGATATCGAGGATCCGGTCGGAGTCGAGGTGTTCGAGCAGGGATGCGCGGCACCAGACGCCCAGGTCGATGGTGCGCCCGTCGGTGGAGACGAGCGAATCCTTGACGCCCTCGTAGGGTCCGGCGACGATCGCCGTGATATACGTCGACATGCGCTCCGTCTCGGCGAAGCGATAGATCCACGCGGATGGCGACTTCTCGGGCTCGGGGGTCGGCGCATTCGAGAAGACCACCCATCCCGCGGGCACGGTCACCGTCACAGTGAATGTCGCCTTGAGGTCGGGCTGTTCGAAAGTCGTGTACACGCGGCGCGCGTCGGGCACCTCGAACTGGGAATAGCAGTAGTCCTTGCCATCCGCAGGATCGGTGAAGCGGTGGAGTCCTTCACCCGTGTGCATGTACTGGCAGTCGGCGTCGACTTCGAGCACATTGTGCTCGGCGAGCGAATCGAGGCCGATCCGATGGTCCTGATGGGCCGACGGGTCAATATCGGCGCCGTTGAGGCGGATGGAGCGGACATTCGTCGACACGAGATCGGCGAAGGAGGAGGCCCCAGGAACGGCATCGAACTCGATGCGCGTATGAGAACGGAAATCGGCGGCGCCCGTCGTGAGATCCAGATCGATGTCGTAGTGGTGCACCGACAGGATGTCGGCGCGCTCAGACGCCTCGTCGCGGGTGAGGTTCAGGCCGGGCATGGGTCACCTTTCACAGTGTCGAATCAATAGGACGTGAGGGATGATTACAGGCATTTTTGCACTCTTGCACCCGATCCTGCATCCGGGTGAGAGAAAACCGTGTGTATTCGCTAGTCGGCGCGTCACCAAATGCGCACCCTCTCAGTGGGGGCGAGCCACATCGCGTCATCGGGGCGAACATCGAATGCCGCATAAAACTCGTCGACATTGGACAGAACCTGATTACAGCGGAACTCGGCAGGGGAGTGCGGGTCGACTGCGAGCATCTGGGTGGCGAACTCGATACGCGCCGCAGTGCGCCACACCCTCGCCCACGAGTAGAAGAAGCGCTGCGGCCCGGTGATGGAGTCAATGACGGGGGCCGACTCGGGAGTGAGGCCCTGGGCTTCAAGAGCGGTGACCCACGCCGCCCACGCGATCGACAGACCGCCGAGATCCCCGATGTTCTCCCCGACGGTGAGCGCGCCATTAACAGTCGGCGCATCGTCACCCGCCAAATCCGCTGGGGTAAGGCTGTCGTACTGGTCGACGAGGGCGGACGTGAGTTCGTCGAAGCGTTCGCGGTCCTCCTCCCACCAGTTCTCCAGGTTGCCGTGCGCGTCGTAGCGGGATCCCTGGTCGTCGAAACCGTGGCCGATCTCGTGTCCGATGACGGCGCCAATCGCGCCGAAGTTCACGGCGTCATCCGCCTCGGGGTCGAAGAAGGGGGGTTGGAGGATCGCCGCGGGGAAGACGATCTCATTGAGGGCCGGATTGTAGTAGGCATTGACGGTCTGCGGTGTCATCAGCCATTCGTCACGGTCGACGGCCGTGCCGAGCTTCTTCCACTCGCGCATCGTCTCGAAGGCAATGGCTGCGGCGACATTCGCGACGAGTGGGCGCTGCTCCGACACGTCGAGCCCGGCGAGATCCTTCCACTTCGGCGGATAGCCGATCTTCGGCTTGAATGTCGCGAGTTTGTCGAGAGCCCTTCGTCTCGTCTCCTCTCCCATCCATTCCGAGGCGCGGATCGCCTCTTCGTAGGCGCGCAGCAGCCCCGCGACGAGCTCATCCATCCGCTCCTTCGACGAGGGCGGGAAGTGCTTGGCGACCCAGATGCGTCCGACTGATTCCCCCGCCGCGCTCTGCACGAGTCCGAGGGCGCGCTTCCACCGGGGGCGGATCTCCTTCGTCCCCGATAGGACGCGGCCGAAGAAGGAGAAGTTCTCCTCGACGAATTCGTGCGACAGCAGCGATGCGCGCGCGTCGATAAGGGAAACGGAGAGCCAGAGTTTGATATCGTCGAGACTCGTCTGCCCCCATGCCCGGGCGGCGGCGGTGAGGAAGTCCGGCTGGTCGACATTGACGACCGTTTCGTCGTCGAGGGGCGCGTCGGCACCCTGGGCCCACTGGTGCCAGCCGAACCCGGGGGCCGATTCCCTGAGTTCAGCCCATGTCATCTGATTGTCGGAGAGCAACGGGTTGCGATTCGACACCGAATCGCGGTGGTATGAGGCGAATGCGGTTTCAAGGCTCATGATGCGCCCCGATGCGCCGGAAGCGTCCTCGTTGATGTCGGCGAGAGTGATGAGTCGTTCGAGGTGGGCGACGTATTCGTTGCGGATCTGCGAGTAGGCGTCCTCACGGTAATAGGCCTCGTCAGGCAGTCCGATCCCGGATTGGACGAAGGAGAGCATATAGGCGGAGGAGTCGTGGAGGTCCGTTCCGACGTAGACGCCGAAGAAAGAGCCGATTCCCTCCTTCATGAGGCGCCCCGACAGGGCGTCCAACTCGTCGCGGGTCGCCGCGTTCGCGATGGCGTCGAGATCGGGGCTCAGAGGGCCGATCCCCGCGGCATTGATTGCGTCCTCGTCCATGAACTGCGACCACAGCGTGGCGATGACCCCGGCATCCGGGTCGTCGAGTGTTCCGACGACCGCCTCTTCGGCGATGGCGCGCCCTCGTTCTTCGCTCAGATCGCGCAGCGCGTGGAATGCCCCGTCGACGGGGCGGTCGGCGGGGATTTCGTGGTGGGCCAGCCACGCTCCGTTGACATGCCGGTAGAAGTCATCCTGCGGCCGGATGGAGGGATCCATGGTGTTCGGATCGAGGACGTGTGCGCGAATCTTGTCAGACATGGCTCCCACTGTAGGGGACGATCATCGCTGCGGAGGCATCCGAACGGTGATGATCAGAGAGAAGAGGAGTATGCGGATAATGCGGCGGACTCCGGATCGGATTTTGGCTACGGCAATGCGATGTAATTCGGGGGGGGAAAGGTGCGTGTAAGCCGTGTCATGCGAATCGTCAAGACCTTCTCGCGGATGCGTGCACGTATGTGCGAAGGGTGTGAACAATGCGCTCAATATGCTGACGGCGCGGCACTATTGAAGATAGCGAAGAGGCCCGGGTGGACCGCGCCCACAGGACTGACAGTGAAGGGATCGAAGGTGAAGACGATCAACACTGACGTCGTCGTCATCGGTGGCGGCTCCACCGGTGCCGGTGTCGTTCGCGATGTCGCAATGAGGGGGTTTCGAAGCGTCCTCGTCGATCGTGCCGATATTGCGCAGGGCACCTCGGGACGTTTCCATGGACTGCTCCACTCGGGAGGACGCTATGTCGCGTCCGACCCCGAATCCGCGACCGAATGCGCCGAGGAGAACCTCATCCTCAAACGCATCAATGCCAACTCCATTGAAGACACCGGTGGGCTCTTCGTCGTCACATCCCAAGACGACGAGGAATACGCCGACACATTCGTCGAGCGCGCAAATGCGACGATGGTGGCGGCGCGAGAGATCCCCGTATCAGAGGCTCTCAAACGCGAGCCGCGACTCGACCCGGGACTCAAGCGCGCCTTCGAAGTCAACGACGGCTCTGTCGACGGTTGGCAGATGGTGTGGGGCGCCATCCGCTCCGCACAGGCCTACGGTGCTCAGATCCTCACCTACCACCGCGTGACGAATATCGAGCGGGAGGGCGACCGGGTCAGCGCAGTCATCGTCCACGATGAGCGCGGCGGTGAGGACATCCGTATCGAATGCGCCTTCGTGCTCAACTGCGGTGGCCCCTGGGCGGGACAGATCGCTGCTATGGGCGATTGTCACGGCGTCGAGGTCGTCCCCGGTGCGGGCATCATGATCGCGATGAATTACCGGCTCACCCAATCCGTCCTTAACCGGTGCATCTGGCCCGCCGACGGCGACATTATCGTCCCCGACCACCCTGTGTGCATCATCGGGACGACCGACCTCAAAGTGGAGGATCCCGATGCCCTGTCCATTCCGGGAGAGCAGGTTCAGCAGATGCTCGACGCAGGCGAGGCGATGCTTCCCGGATTCCGCAAGGCGCGTGCCCTGCACGCCTGGGCGGGGGCGCGCCCCCTCATTAAAGACTCCCGAGTCGCCGCATCCGATACCCGCCACATGGCGCGCGGCATGAGCGTCATTGATCACCACAGCCGCGACGGCGTTTCCGGCATGCTCACGATTGCGGGCGGCAAACTCACCACCTACAGGCTTATGGCTGAGCGCATCGTCGACATCATGTGCGACGAGATGGGTGAGCAACGTGAGTGTCGCACGGCCGACGAGGTCGTCCCGCCCGCCGAGGGGGGCAGGCTCTACACGATCGGGCACCGTCTCGAAGAGCTTGAGCACAACAATACGGCGCCCAGCCACGATCAGGTGATCTGCGAATGCGAACTCATCACCCGCTCCATGCTCGAATCCGTCATGGATACCCTCCCTGGTGGTCAGCTCGACGATGTGCGCCGCCAGGTGCGCCTCGGAATGGGCCCCTGCCAGGGCGGCTACTGTTCGCAGCGGGCCACCGGCATCGCCCACGAGCGCGGCGACATCGACTCCGTCAAGGCCAATGAGCTGTTCCGCCTCTTCCTCAAGAACCGCTGGATCGGACTGTGGCCGATCCTCTACGGCAAGCAACTGCGCCAGGCGGCTCTCGACAATTGGATCCACGAGGGCGCCCTCGACGTGGAGCACCTTCCCGCACCCGTCAAGGAGGACGTGCGATGAGAGACGCAGTAGTCATCGGCGCCGGCATCGCAGGCTTGGCCGCAACACTCCGTCTGGCCCGAGGCGGTGCGCGAGTCACCCTCGTCGCCAAGGGACTGGGAGGGCTCCAGCTCTCCCAGGGCACCATCGACATCCTCGGGTACTCCGCCGATCGCGTCGACGCGCCCCTGGAGGCCATCGAATCCCATGTGGCGACGCGCCCCACCCACCCCTACACCCACTTCACACCCTCTTACGTAGGCGAAGCAGCATCGTGGGTGCGAGACCTCCTCGGCGATGACCTGCTCGTCGGGGACCCCGATGAGAATGTGCTCCTGCCGACCGCCGTCGGCGCGCTCCGCCCCACCAGCCTCTACCAGCCGTCAATGGCTGCGGGAATCCCGAAAGCCGGGCGCGGGTACGTGATCGTCGGACTGCGTCAGATCAAGGATTTCTATTCGACGCTCATCGCGGAGAACCTGTCGCGTCAGAGCGGCGCCGACGGACAGCCAATCATCGCGCGCGCCGAGATCATCGACTTCGAGATCCGCCCGGGCGAAGCGGATACGACCTCGACGAATGCGGCGCGCGCCCTCGACGATCCGCAGATGCGCGCCCGACTCGCCGACGCCATTGCCCCGCTCGTGCGCGACGGCGAAGTCGTCGGCCTGCCCGCGATCCTCGGATTGAACGACCTCGCCGCGTGGAAGGACCTCGCGTCCCGGCTCGGGCACGAGGTCTTCGAGATCTTGATGCAGCCGCCATCAGTCCCCGGGATGCGACTCAACCAGACGCTGACCGCCCTCGTCAAGGATGAGGCGCGCTTCATCCTCGGCTCTCAGGTCACCGGCATCGAAGTCGAGGACGGGCAGGTCCGAGCAGTGTCGATCTCCACCGCGGGACGGAACACGCGCATTGAGACCAAGAGCGTCGTCCTGGCAGCCGGCGGATTCGAGTCCGGTGCCATCGACATGGACTCCTATGGCACCGTCACCGACACGATCCTAGGCCTTCCGATCCTCGGAGCCGAGGGACAACTCCTCCACGGCGACTTCTGGGGGTCCGACCAGCCGGTCTTCCTCGCGGGCCTGAACGTCGACGATGCGATGCATCCCCTCGACGCGCAGGGACGCCCCGTCTACTCCAATGTCTACGCCGCAGGGTCCAACCTTGCGGGCGCCACCCGCTGGCGCGAGAAGTCGGGCGAGGGCATCGCCCTCGCCTCGGCCCTGCGCGCCGCCGACGAGATCCTCGGGAGCATCGCATGACCATCGAAGAAGCATCCGTCCTGGACCTAACGGCAGAAGAGTTCGGCCTGCGCGCCACATTGGACGCCTGCGTTAAGTGCACGATCTGCGAGACCCAGTGCCCGGTCATGCGCGTCACCGACCTCTTCGCGGGCCCCAAGTATTCAGGACCGCAAGCGGAGCGGTACCGCAAACCTGGCGTCATCGTCGACAAGTCCATCGACTACTGCTCCTCATGCGGCACCTGCTCACTCGTGTGCCCCCAGGGCGTCAAGGTCACCGAGATGATCCACCACGCCCGCACGAAGATGAAGAAGGAGCAAGGCATCCCGATGCGCGACCAGCTCATCGGGCGCACCGGATTCATCGGCACGATGATGACGCCCGTCGCCCCGATCGCGAATTGGGCCCTCGACGTCAAGCCGATCCGCATCGCAATGGAAGCCGTCATCGGCGTCCACCGCTCCGCTCCTATGCCCAAGGCCGCGGGGCGCACCTTCGAAGGCTGGTTCAAGAAGCACACGCCCCTTCCCAACTCCGGAACGAAGGGGCAGGTCATCTTCTTCCACGGTTGCGCCGGCCAGTACTTCGAAGTCGAGACCTCCATCCACTCCGTCCAAGTGCTCGAGCACCTCGGCTACGAGGTCCTCGTGCCCAAGCACGGCTGCTGCGGCCTCGCCCTACAGTCCAACGGCCTGTACGACGAGTCGAGGAAGTACGTGTCCAAGCTGACGAATGACCTGCGTAAGGCGAATCGCGACGCGCCGATCATCTCCGCATCCGGCTCGTGTGCGGGAATGCTGCGCCACGAGGCCCACGAGATCCTCGAAATGGACACGCCCGAGCTGAAGGACGTCGGCTCGCGCACATGGGACATCTGCGAGTTCCTCATGCACCTGTACGACAGGGGAGAACTCGACCTGGGCTTCAACCGGATCGACGTGACCATCCCGTACCACGCTCCCTGCCAGCTCAAGTCACAGGGGCTGGGCCTGCCCGCCGTTGAACTCATGGAACTTATCCCGGGCGTGACCGTCAAAGAATCGAACCAGCCGTGCTGCGGCATCGCGGGCACCTACGGCATGAAGAAGGAGAAGTACGACATCGCTCAGGCGGTCGGCAAACCCGTCTTCGACTTCATCAAACAAGTGAATGTCGAATTGGCGGCGTGCGACACCGAGACCTGCCGCTGGCAGTTGCGCACAGCGACGGGTGCGAATGTCGTGCACCCGATCTGGCTGATCCACAAGGCCTACGGCCTGCACTGATCCACCGTGACAGGGGCCCGCAGCCACCAATGTCTGCGAGCCATCGTCGTCGTGTCGCAGTCGTGCACCGAGGTGTCGATCGGGGTGCGAAGCGGTCAAACGCTGGCGGAGGGGGCGAGTCTTTGAGACAGTAGTGACACGTGGCGATCAAGGAGGCTGATATGACCACTCGACACCGCCGTGTCCTCACGCACGCTGCGGCACTGGGCGTCGCATGCGCCATCGCAGTGTCCGGATGCTCGTCCTCGATGCCGTCGGCCAGCGAGGCCAGAGACTATTCGTACAGCATGGGCAGTGCGGACTCATCAGCGGAACCGATGGATTCCGGCACCAAGACCGCGGGGACCGCTGGCTCCGCCTCCCCCACAGACGCCTCTCGAATCGACGTTGATGAACAGATCATCGTCACTGGATCGCTGCGGATGGTCGTCGAGAGTCCCGGCGACGCCGCATCGCAGATCACGGATATTGTGAGAGCCCATGGAGGCCAGATCGCCTCCCAGTCCCTCTCAACGCGCTCCAACCTGCCGTATGCGAATATGACGGCGCGAATCCCCGCGGCCTCCTTCGATCAAGCCCTCTCCCAGATTCACGAACTCGGAGACGTCAAATCGATGACGACGACGAACGAGGACGTCGGTGCGCAGGTGGCCGACCTCGATGCGCGGATCGCCGCACTGGAATCCTCAATCGCTCGGCTCACCGAACTCATGAAAGATGCGGCGACAACGGGGGAGGTGCTTGAGGCGGAGCGCGAACTCACGAACCGCCAGGCCGACCTCGACTCGTTGAACTCCCAGCGCGCCTGGTACGCGGACCGCGTCGCCCTGTCGACGCTCGACATCGAATTGTCCTCCCCGTCAGTCGAAGCCGCCCCCTCGCGGTCGGTGTGGGTCAGATCGTGGGAGTCCTTCCTCGAAGGAATGAACATCATCGCCTACGTCCTCATCATGCTCGCCCCGTGGCTCATCGTCATCGTCCCACTGGTGGCGTTGCTCATCTGGTGGTGGCGCAGACGGCGCGCACGTCGAGCGCTCCAGGCGACGAATACCGACAATGGCGCGGGGCGCTGGTGGCGCCGCAATGCGCCCACGGCCACCACAGTCTCCAATGGGGCGTTCGCTCCTGCGGAGACTACAGCGGTCGGCGTCGACACGACATCCATCGAGGGCGAATCCGCCCCGATAAGCGAGGAGGCCGACCATGAGTGAACGTCGCAAAGCCGTCGTTACCGGGGCATCGACTGGAATCGGCGAAGCCACTGTTCGCAAACTGAGGAAGCTCGGATGGGACGTCGTCGCAGTGGCGCGCCGCGAGGAGCGGCTGCGCGCACTCGCCGCTGAAACGGGCTGCTCATTCGAAGCAGTCGACCTGCGTGACGGTGCCGCAGTAGAGGCGATGGCCCAACGGGTGAGCGAGGCAGGCCCCGTTGACGCCCTCGTCAATAATGCGGGCGGTGCGCTCGGAGTGGACAGCGTCGCCGAGGCAGACCCAGACAAGTGGATCGCCATGTACGAGCGCAATGTGATGACGGCGCTGCATTGCACCCGTGCATTCCTGCCCGCGATGCGCGAGCGCGGCGGTGACCTCCTCTTCCTCACCTCGACGGCGGGGCACGACACCTACCCCGGTGGGGGCGGCTACGTCGCGGCGAAGCACGCCGAACGCATCATCGCTAACACCTTGCGTCAAGAACTCGTCGGCGAACCCGTCCGCATCATTGAGATCGCTCCGGGCATGGTGAAGACGCCGGAGTTCTCGCTCAACCGTCTGGGCAGCGCCGAAGCCGCGGAGAAGGTCTACGAGGGTGTCGCCGCGCCACTCGTCGCTGAGGATGTCGCTGACGCGATCGTGTGGGCGCTCACTCGTCCCTCGCATGTCAACATCGACTCCCTCATCATCCGGCCCGTCGCACAGGCGACGAACACCCTCGTCGCGCGGAAGGGCTGAGAGGGAGCATGGGGCGAATCCTCCTGATCCTCGTTCTCGTGGTCGTGGGAGTGCTCCTCATCGATAGGTTCTTACTGCGGGCCGAGTCAAGAGGGTGGATCTACTGGCGGCGCCGCCGATCCGGGTCCGGTGCTGCGGCCTTCGAAGCGATGAATGAGATCCTCGTAACGGGAGCGCCCCGATTCGTTGAGGAGGAAGAGGCACAGTCGAGCCTCGCCGTCGAGGTCGAAGAGGGGGCGCCGCCCTCGCCCGAGGGACGCAGGGAAGACTCGCCGCAAGAGACGCGCGAGTAAGACTCCCTTGCCCGCATTCGGGCAGACCGGGCGCCAGCGCCCGGTCTGCCTCGATTCGCAGGTCCTTGAAATGGCCCGTTCAGAGCCGGTCGGCGACCTGCTCCATATCCTTGTCGCCCCGGCCCGACAGGTTGACGAGCAGCAGCAGCGGCTCGGCGTCCGCCCCATTCGCCTCTATGTTCTCGCGCGCCATCTTCAGCGCCTGCGCCACGGCGTGCGAGGACTCCATCGCGGGGATGATGCCTTCGCAACAACTCAACAGCTTGAACGCCTCGAGAGCCTCGTCGTCGGTGATGCCGACGTATTCGCCGCGGCCGGTGTCGGCGAGCATCGCATGCTCGGGGCCGACCGACGGGTAGTCGAGGCCCGCCGAAATGGAATGCGAGGGGAGTACCTCGCCCTCGTCGCTCATCATGACGAAGGAGCGCATGCCGTGGAGGGAACCGATCCTGCCAGCGCAGATCGGCGCGCCGTGCTCGCCCGAATCGAGGCCCTTTCCGGCGGGCTCAACGCCGATGAGGCGCACGCCCTCGTCGGCGATGTAGTTGGCGAAGGAGCCGATGGCGTTCGAGCCGCCGCCGACGGCTGCGACGACCGCGTCGGGGAGGCGCCCATAGCGATCGAGCATCTGGGCGCGTGATTCTTGGGAGATCACTTCCTGGAAGGTGCGGACGATAGTGGGGAAGGGGTGGGGGCCGGTGGCAGAGCCGAGGAGGTAGAAGGTGTCCTCCAGGCGCGTACTCCACTCTTCGAGGGCGACGTCAATCGCGTCCTTGAGGCCCTGATTGCCCTGGGTGACGCCGATGACAGTTGCGCCCATGAGCTCCATGCGCTCGACATTGGGGCGCTGGCGGGCGACGTCGTGAGCACCCATGTAAATGGTGCACTCCATTCCCATGAGTGCGGCGACCATGGCGGTGGCGGTGCCGTGCTGGCCGGCGCCGGTCTCTGCGATGAGGCGCTTCTTGCCCATCCTCTTGGCCAAGAGCGCCTGCCCGAGGACATTGTTCCCCTTGTGGGCGCCGCCGTGGGCGAGGTCCTCGCGCTTGAGGACGATGCGCGCTCCGCCGCCGACGGGAAGGTTGCGGCATTCGAAGAGAGGGGTCTCGCGTCCGAGGTAGGTGCGGCGCAACTCGTCGAGTTCGGCGAGGAACTCCGAGTCGCTCATCGCTTCGGTGAAGGCGGCTTCGAGTTCGTCGAGTGCGGGGAGGAGGAAGTCGGGGACTTCCTGGCCGCCGAAGCGGCCGAAGAATGCGGGGAGGATGGTGTCGCGGACTCTCGCCTCGCCGAGTCCGTCAATGCTTCCCGTCGGGATGCGGTTGGCGGTGGGAGCGGCTCCTGCGGGGTTGTGAGCGGTCATCGGGGTTTCTCCTGAGTTGATGGTCGAGTGTCAGGCGGGCCCGGGTGCGAAAAACGCCCGCCGACGAGGGCGAGCGTGAATAGGGTACAACAGTGAGCGGCTCGCCTTACGGGAGCCGCCACCAGGTGCGGGTTGTGCATGTCGTCACGGTGATGACTGTAGCGATGGGAGTGACCTGCGCAATCCGATGTCCGCATTCTGGATGCGCGGGGTAGGCATCATCTGCCCCAGCGCCACCACCCGCGAAAATGCACACACTCTTCGATCATCGTGTTCGTTCGATCCGCATGATACTGCGGTTCACGTTACGGTGACGGTCGTCGCACGAGCGAGACTGTGTGCATTTGTGCGCCTCTGCGACACTAGAGGCATGACGACCTGGATCCCGCCTCGGCGTGCTGACGTTGGCGCCCCCTTTATCCCCGCTCCTGGACCGAAGGCCCTCGCCGCACTGTCCTCGACCGGGCGCATGCCGATCCTCCAGGGCCTCGTCCTCTGCTTCGGGGTGATCACCGCCCAGATCATCGCCCACACGATCATTCCCCACGGAATGTTCGGGGGCGAGGCTGCGCAAGTCCTTCGCAGCCTCGTCGCAATCATGCTCTCAATCGGTGTCTACATCGTCGCCGTCCGTTTCGTCGCCCAACGACCCGCCACTGACTTCGACAAGCGCGGATGGGCGGGCGAACTCGCGGTTGGCATCCTTCTCGGCGCGATCATTATGAGCATCGTCGTCGCCGTCGCGTGGGCATTAGGCGCGTACGAAGTAGTCGGCATCAACCCGAACAGGCTCATCGTGACATCCGGCGCTCAGGCCGCCCTCGCGGGCGTCGTGGAGGAAATCGCCTTCCGAGCGGGACTATTGCGCCTCATCGAGCACCGGCTCGGCACATGGTGGGCGTTGGTCCTCACCTCCGCGCTCTTCGGTGCCGCTCACCTCGCCAACCCGGAGGCCGACTGGTGGGGAGCCATCGCGATCGCCCTCGAAGCGGGAGTGCTGCTCGGTGCCTGCTATATCGTCACACGCCGACTGTGGTTGGTCATGGGGGTCCACGCCGCATGGAACTTTATGCAGGGCGGGATCTTCTCCTCCGACGTGTCCGGCAACGGCCTGGAGAACACAGGGCTCCTCTCCGCGCGTATCGAGGGGCCCTGGTGGTTGACGGGCGGTGACATGGGATTCGAAGGATCGGTGACGGCCGTCCTCCTCTGCCTGTCGGTTGCGGTCGTGCTGCTCGTCGCCGCACGTGCACGCGGCCTCATCGTGCCCAGGAACGCTTTCAGATTCGAGGTCGTCGGCCCCTGCGGCCCCATGGAGGACCAGCTCGGCGAGCAGCCGACTGAGTCCAAGCGCACGCATACCGATGCGGCAGATGAGACGACTAGTCGCTAGAGTAGGCGGTGACGCTGATCCGGCCCCGGATCCTCGCCTTCGGGCGGCAGACGGGGGTATCACCGGGGAGTTTTCGGAAGAACGGGCGCCCGCTTCGTGGCAGTGCCTCATTAGAACCGGACGGGTAAGCCCGACACAGCTGTGAATAAGCGGCTGCACCCCCGAGTCGGGGGAGCGGCAAGCGGGGTGGTACCGCGGGTCCCGGCGTCGCCGGTCCTCGTCCCTGTGCAACGAACAGACGAGGACACCATGACGAAGCACGGCTTCTATCCCCGCCACCGCGACACCGAGGTGGACCCGAGCCCGTCCTTCCCGCAGATGGAAGGCGAGACACTGGCCTTTTGGGCCGCCAATGACACCTTCCACAGGTCCATCGACAACCGTCCCGCCGGAGCCAATGGCGAGAACGAGTTCGTCTTCTACGACGGCCCTCCCTTCGCGAACGGCCTGCCCCACTACGGCCACCTCCTCACCGGCTACGTGAAAGACATCGTCGGCCGCTACCAGACGATGCTCGGGCACCGCGTCGAACGCCGCTTCGGCTGGGACACACACGGCCTGCCCGCAGAACTCGAAGCCCAGCGGATCCTCGGGATCGACGACGTCACCGAGATCACCCGCGAAGGTGGCCTCGGCATCGGCGCGTTCAATGACGCCTGCCGCTCCTCCGTCCTGCGCTACACAGACGAGTGGGAGGACTATGTCACCCGCCAGGCCCGCTGGGTCGATTTCGCGAACGACTACAAGACCCTCGACCCGGAGTACATGGAATCGGTGATCTGGGCGTTCAAGACTCTCTATGACAAGAACCTCGCCTACGAGGGCCACCGCGTGCTGCCCTACTGCTGGCACGACCGCACGCCGCTGAGCAACCACGAACTCAAGATGGATGACGAGGTCTACCAGGACCGCCAGGACAACACCGTCACCGTCGGCATGCGCCTGACCGAACCGATCGTCGAGGGCGCTGAGGACACCGAACTCGTCCTCATCTGGACGACCACTCCCTGGACCCTCCCCTCGAACCTGGCCGTTGCCGTGGGCCCAACAATCGACTATGCGGTCGTGCGTGTCGCAGAAGACCTCGAATCGCCCCTCGCCGGCCAGCGCGTCATCCTCGCTGAAGCCCGCCTGGGTGCCTACGTGAAAGAAGTTGGAGAAAACCCCGAGGTCGTTGCACGCCTGAAGGGTTCAGACCTGGCGGGTCGCAGCTACCATCCGATCTTCGACTACTACAACACCGCCGAACACCGGTCCGAGGGTGCAGCCCCCGGTCCGAACGGCTGGAGCATCATCCCCGGCGACTACGTGTCCACTGAGGACGGCACCGGCCTCGTGCACATCGCCCCCGCCTTCGGTGAGGACGACATGTTCGTGTGCATGGAGGTCGGCATCAAGCCCGTCATCCCCGTCGACGAGGGCGGATGCTTCACCTCTGAAGTCACCGACTACGAGGGCATGCAAGTCTTCGAAGCGAACAAGCCGATCATCGTGGACCTTCGCGACGGCTCGGGCCCGATGGCTCGTATCCCTGAGGAGCGGCGCGCCGTCCTCGTCCAGCAGAAGTCCTACGTGCACTCTTACCCGCACTGCTGGCGCTGCCGCAAGCCCCTGATCTACAAGGCCGTGTCCTCCTGGTTCGTGAAGGTCACCGCGATCCGTGACCGCATGGTGGAGCTCAACCAGGAGATCACCTGGGTGCCTGAGCACACGAAGGACGGGATCTTCGGCAACTGGCTCGCGGGCGCACGCGACTGGTCGATCTCGCGCAACCGCTTCTGGGGAGCGCCGATCCCCGTGTGGCGTTCGGACGACCCGAACTATCCGCGTGAAGACGTCTACGGCTCCTTCGCTGAACTCGAACGCGACTTCGGAGTGAAGGTCGACAACCTGCACCGCCCCTTCATTGACGAGCTCGTTCGCCCCAACCCGGACGACCCGAGCGGCAAGTCCATGATGCGCCGCATCCCCGACGTCCTCGACTGCTGGTTCGAATCCGGATCAATGCCCTATGCGCAGGTCCACTACCCCTTCGAGAACGCCGAATGGTTCGAGTCGCACTACCCGGGTGACTTCATTGTCGAATACATCGGTCAGACCCGCGGCTGGTTCTACACCCTGCACGTCCTGGCGACCGCCCTCTTCGATCGTCCGGCGTTCACGAACGTCGTCTCGCACGGCATCGTGCTGGGCGACGACGGGCGCAAGATGAGTAAGTCGCTGCGCAACTACCCGGACGTGAACGGAGTGTTCGACTCCTACGGCTCCGATGCGATGCGCTGGTTCCTCATGAGCTCACCCGTCGTTCGCGGCGGCAACCTCATGGTCACGGACGTGGGCATTCGCGACACCGTCCGTCAAGTGCTCTTGCCGATCTGGAACGCCTACTACTTCTTCACCCTCTACGCGGGAGCTGCGAACAAGGGCGAAGGCATTGAGGGGCGCTTGCTCGACCTCGGTGACCCACGTGTCGTTGACGGCCTCGTCGAAATGGACCGCTACCTGCTGGCCCACACGCGAGACCTCGCGAGCGGCGTGAAGGCGAGCCTCGACGAATACGACATCGCGAAGGGCTGCGAGCTGGTGCGCGACTACCTCGACGTGCTGACGAACTGGTACGTGCGCACTCAGCGTCAGCGTTTCTGGGATGAGGACCAGGCGGCTTTCGAGACGCTGTACACGGCTTTGGTGCGCCTCATGGAGGTTGCCGCGCCGCTGCTGCCCCTGCTGACCGAGGAGATCTGGAAGGGCTTGACCGGCGGTGAGTCTGTGCACCTGGTTGACTACCCGATCCTGCCCGAGGCCGTGGCCAACGATGCCCTCGTTGCAGCAATGGACGAGGTGCGTGATGTCGTGTCTTCTGCTCATGCGTTGCGCAAGGCGAACCAGTTGCGCGTGCGCCAGCCTCTCCAGGGCTTGCGGGTCGTGTCCGAGCAGGCTGAGGCGCTCTCTTCTTTCGCGGGACTTATTGCTTCCGAGGTCAATGTCAAGGATGTTCGCCTCTTGACTCCGGCCGAGTCTGGCCTGTCGGTCTCCACTGAGCTTTCCCTCAACCCGCGTGCCTTTTCGCCTGAGATTCGCAAGCTCACTTCGCAGCTCTTCAAGGCACAGAAGGCGGGGGAGTGGCAGGTGTCCGAGGACGGGGCGTCTTGCGTCTTTTCCGGCGTTATGGTCGATGGTGCACCTGTTTCTTTGAGCGGCGAGCAGTTCAGTGTGACGACCTCGGTGAACGCCGACGAGGGACAAGTTGCGGATGTTTTGGCGAATGGCACTTTCGTCGTGCTCGACACTGAGCTCACGCCCGAGCTTGAGGCCGAGGGGTATGCGCGCGATGTCATCCGTGCCATCCAAGATGAGCGCAAGAACGCGGGCCTGCACGTCGCCGATCGGATCGCGCTCACCCTGGGCGTGCCCGCAGAGCATGTCGGCGCCGTCGAAGTGCACCGCGAGATGATCGCGGCGGAGACTCTCGCTCTGTCGGTATCGGTCGAGACTGCGGATGCTCTGAGCATCACAGTGGTGAAGCTGTGAGTGTGATCGGCTGAGCGGAAGTGTGGTTTGACCGGCTGAGGGCATGCCTGCGACTCGCTTGTCGAGCGCGCGGCGTGGTCGCCTGAGCGATGGCACGGCTCGACCGACTGAGGGCGCGCCTGAGAAGTGTTTGTCGAGCGTGAACGGGGCGCGGGCAGGGAACTGCTCGCGCCCCACGCCTTTGCTGCGGTCCCGCATCACGCGGACCTCCACCCGCCCGCTGCCGCGCACTCACCCTCTGCACGTCGGAATCTTCCCGCTTCCCGCACCCCGTCCGCTCCCCATTTCTCGCGCACCGCGCTTATTCGTTCGCCGTTCATGCGGCGTCCCCACGTCTATCGTTCGTCCTGCCGATCAAGTGGTGGGCAGGGCAGAGTTCTCGGCGCATCGACACCGTCCTATCGACTGGTTGACCTCATGACCGGATGAGAAGACATGATCCGGCAATGGCGTCGTGTTCTCCTCAAACCGTTGGCGTGTCCTTGCCGCGCCGTTTCGAACCGGGCTCATTTGCGCATGGTTTCTTTGCGTGGGTCTCTATTAGGGTCGGTCGTTACGGGTGTGGTCTGTGTATACGTTTTCAAGGGTTGGTGTGTAACCATGTGGATGGGTGGAGGCTGTGTGTTGGGGGTAGCCAGGGGTGGTGGGGGTCTTTTAGGGTGCGTCTATGACCCCGAACATGTACTCCCCGAACCGTCCTTCCAAGCGCGGCACTCGCTGTCGGCAGGCGGCATGGATCTTTGGCCCGGACACTGAGGTCGGTGCCGACGATGTCACTACTGTGAGCCGCCACCCCGCTCCCCCCACGCACGCGAGTTCTGCTCTTCATTTGGACACGCGTACTTTTGTTGGCGCATATCACCGTGCGGTGTTTGATGTGTGTCGTCTTGTGGGTGCGGTTGTACGAGGTGTGCGCGGTAGGACAGGAGGGTGTGGTGTGTTTGGTGGCGTGCGTCGTCTTGTTGGTGGTGTTGTGGCGTTATGTGTGGTGGGGCTGGGTGTGGGGGCGTGTGGGTCTTCTGGTGGGACTGAGGCCGCTTCCGGCGTGCAGTCTGGTGTGGAGCGTCAGATGTCGGGGGAGTACATTCTCAACCCTGATGGGACGTTGTCGAAGATCCCCGTCCACGTGCACGAGCCGCAGCTTCAGTCCAATGCGTATACGTATTCGGCTTTTGGTGCAGAACAAGCCGCGAAGCATTACCTGGCGCTCATGGACTACGCGTGGGAGACCGGAGACACCACCTCCATTCGAGCGTTCGTCAACGCCGATACCTGCGCCGGGTGCATGGACCTCATTGAGCGGGCCGAGAACTTGTACGCTTCGGGTGGATGGTCACATCACGGGAAGTACACGGTTGTTGAGGTTCACGAGACCATTGATTTGTCTGATCGGGTAGGCATTCCGAATTCTTTCGCAGTGAGATTCCTCGTCCGCAACGAAGCGGCACAGACCTATCGGGATGGGGTCCTCACTGACCATCCTGAGTCGCTCGCGCTCGTTGATTTGTTGATGCATTGGGATGGAGAAAAGTGGTACGTGTATGAACAGGAGGCGAATGAGTATGAGGGGTAGACGTTTCGTCGCAGTAGTTGCGCTCACACTGGTTGCAACGGTGTTCTCATCCCCGACCGCAGTGGCCGATTCGATCGATACCAAAGCCATTCAGCATTCAACTGATGGTGACACGGTCACTGTTGGTGCGGAGCGGCAGGCGGAGCAGGATTCTGGGGCGTCTGTTGATTCGTCTGTGGTTGAGTCGGGTGAGGTGCGTGTGGGGGTGGCTCCTGAGGTGGAGCGGAGGTTGTCGTGTTGGCAGAAGCGGGATGCGGGGAATTTGGATCTGGAGGATCCTACGTGCAAGAACGTGACGTGGACTGCGGGGGCGAATGGGGTTCCTGACGATAACCACGATCAGAGGATTCGCTTGCCTGTGCCCACCACTGATGAGGAGCCTGTTGACAGTGTTCCTGACGCTCGCGTGCTGTTGGAGTATGCGGTCGCCCGCGTGCAGGCTAGTGGCGCTGGCTTGGTGAAGCAGCCCACGTGGGACACGCTCATCGATGTGCCCACCCTGGTGTATGTCACTGCCCCGACGCAGACGCTGACCACCACCTTGTTCGGCGCACAGGTGACCCTCACCTTGGAGGCGACACGGTTCTCCTATGACTTCGGGGACGGGACTGCGCCGGTGGTGACCACAGACCCGGGTGCCCCGTATCCGGCCACGCGCGTGTATCACGTGTATCAGCGTAAGCAGCCGGATGTGGTGATCACGCTGACAACGACATGGCGGGGGAGGGTGACCAGTCCTTTTGACGGATCGACAGCCTCTTTGAATGGTGTGGTGACGACGGTAGAGTCCACACAGCCATTTAAGGTGTGTAAGGCGCATATTTACACGGTTCCTCTCCCAGAAGAACGCACCCGCGAAGAACAAGCCCACCTCGATGAGTTCGAGCGCCGCTCCACACAAGAATGCCACCTCTGGAACACCACCCCCACCCACTAAACACACACAACACAACGCTAGCAATGACACAACGCTGATAGCCACGAAGGGGGGAACAGTGATCAGATCTTCCTACGAGGGGCACAATCGCAAGGTTGTCGTGGAAGCCGCTCGGTGGAGTGCCGACGCGCATCACGTCTACGGCTGTGCATTCCTTCTCGCAGCGGACGTCTGCTTCTGCGACTTGGAGCGATGCCTCGATAAGGGCACATGGATAGAGGGGCCTCTCCCGCTTCGGAGCGGCAACAGGGCGCGGACCAAGAACACGCGCCATATTCGCCCCGATGAGCAGCGCCAGAGGATTCTGGGCCCCGACATCTCCCGCCTCACTCACAATGTCAATGGCTCGGTCAACCGCTTCCACCTGCCAATCGAATTCGACATCGCCGGAGACAATGGCGACCCCGTTCACGTCATTGGAATCGACCTGATTTGTACCGACGACAACACGATTGTGCGCAGGCCCCGCAACGCAACGGATACCGATGGGGACCATGTGGTCCCCGCGGTGCTCATCGTGCATTTCATTCCTGCGGACTGTGGTGACGACGATGCTCAGGCGATGGACTTCCCGCTCTTCGATGACAACCGCTTGTGGAGCATCAGGCACCTTGCAATGGGGGAGAGGCGTTGTGACTTCGTCGAATGCCTGCAATCCGTGATCGATCCCGCCTCTGCTGCTCCGATCGGCAGGCCGGTTCGCATTGTCGGCACTAGCGCGACTTTGCGCACCAGTCAGATCCCCCTGTACTACGTGCTGACGGACGCCGACGGAGCACGTGCCGTCACTCATGGGCGGGAACCTTCTGAATCTGCTCGGCGCCTGTGCGTCTTGGACACGGGAGCACAGCCTGGGGGCACATGCGACGCTGATTATGCAACGCGCAGCGTGTGCGTTCAGAGTTGGAACATCGCATTCTCCGACTTCGGCGCCGGATTCTTCTGCTCCGACCTCGACAATGATGACAAAGCGCGGAGCCTTCGCAAAGTCATCTCTGATGCCTGGGTCGATTTGGTCGCGCTTGAGCTGTTGCAGTTCTCAATCATCGAGTGGTTCGCTGATCGCGCCGCGCTGCTCGCGGAAGAATATGGCCGACGGGTATCCATCCGTGGGGGAGAAGAGTTCGATGTCGCATCGTCGGAGCAGATCGGCCCGACTGCGCGCGCACTGTGGACGCAGTTCATCGCCTTCCAGGCGCGCTACAACATCGCGGAAGCGTCGTCGAAATATGCGCACTCGAGAGTCCTCATCGGATTCGAATCCCAGTTCACTGACAGGATCAGCCGTCTCCGTCAGCGCACGCGCGACAACCTTGATCACTTGGGGCAGCTCGCGAAGATAGAGTCCGAAGAGGTTGAGGCCGAGAATCAGCGCAGGCTCAGTGCTCTGGATCGTCGCGAGGCGAGGGCGGAGCGTGAATTCAACGAGGTGGTCGGCCTCATTGCGACGGTGCTGCTCCCTGCGACGATCACTCTCGATGTGCTGTCGTGGTTCACGTGGCCGTGGTGGGTCAATGCTGCTGTGTTCGCAATGGTTGTGGTTCTCGGCCTCTTGGTCGGCCCGAGGGGCCTGCAATGGTTCATCGCGCGGCGGATCGACCGACGAGTCTCGGACAAGTGAAGCCGAGGGATTACCGCTGATCGTCGCCGTTCATTGACTGATCGGCGTTGATACCGACGTCCGCACGGGTGGTCGACGCTCCAGCTCAAAGGGGCCGAAGAAGCGAAGATCGAGTGCGCCAGACTTTTTCCCGAACGATCAGTGAGCAGACGAAAGAAGAAGTCGTCTACGACGTGGTGACCGACTACGAGGAGCTTATGAACCTTGTGATGGCGTGAAGGCGAAGCCTTACGGCGCGAGGCACGCAAGGGGGATGACGAACACATCGTCATCGCGCCTGTAGGCGGTCGCAGTGCCAGTGACGACTGCGAGGAACGAGGGGGCGCCCATGCGCTTCGAGTCCACGCGGTCGGACAATTTGCGCAGATTCGCAGCGGCAGCATCAAGATGCAATGAACCAAGCTTCACCTCAATGAGGGCCCACCGCCCATCGGCGAGAACGAGGACGATATCCGCTTCAAGACCGGTTTTGTCTCGATAATGATAGGCCGTGCCATCGATCGCCTCGGCATAGGTTCTCAGGTCGCGCACGCACAAGGATTCAAAGTGCAAGCCGAAGATCTCAAAATCTCCCAAGAGGTCTCGCGGCGAGGCCCTCATCACTGCGAGTCCGATCGACGGGTCTACGAAATGACGAGTCGGAGTAGTCCTGATGACCGTTCGAGACCGTAGTGCCGGCGCCCACGCTTCCAAATCCTCAATGACGAAGGAGCGGGTGAGAGCATCAAGATAATCGGTGACCGTTCCGGGGGACGCGGCATCATCATGCGCCGCGAGGTCTGCGCTGATCGTTGATATCGATGCTTGAGTCGATACATGTCGGGCGTATGCACGCATGAGTGCCCGCATGCGTGTCTCGTTGCGCCGAACACCGTCCATTCGCGACACATCTGACGAGATAAGCCCATCAACGTAAGCATGGGGGAGGCGCAGCGCCTGGTCAGGGTTTTGAGCGGTGACGGCGACGGGCCAGCCGCCCCGGCACATCACGCGAGCGATTCCGTCGACATCAAGTGGGGAGACGGCTCCGATATCAACGGCTCCGTCGAACAATGAAGCCAGTGACACCTGTCCGTTCGATTCCTTCGATTCAAAGAGGGACATCGTTCGCATACTGAAGCGCTCGATACGTCCGACGCCAGAGTGTGCTCCCTGGACAGTTGGTGTAGAAGAACCGGTGAGGATGAATTGACCGGGCAACCCGCGTTGGTCGACGGTGAAGCGAACAGCATCCCACAGCTGAGGCGCCATTTGCCATTCATCGATGAGCCGAGGTGTGGCCCCCTCGAGGAGAGACGAAGGCTTAGAGTCGGCGAGTGCGAGATACTGGCGTTGATGGTCTGGGTCTTGCATGTAGAGGAGTGAGGCTGCAGCGCGGGAGCCTGTTGCTGTCTTCCCGCACCATTTCGGACCTCGGATCTGCACGGCACCGCTGCTTGCGAGAGCCTTCGCGAGGATGCCATCGGCAATGCGCGGAAGATAAGTCTTAACCATGGGTCTAAGGTAGGGCAGATTCATTGTGATTGCAATGAAAAACCCGTGTTCATTGGGCAAGTTGGCTGGTTTCTATTGGGTAAGTTGGCCGGATTTGGTTGGTGAAGTTGGACGAATTGGGGGTCGCAGTCCCGCTCTGAGGGTGGGTGCTGGATCCCTCGGTGGGCACAAGTCGGACGAGAAGAGGGGAAATGGTGTGAATCCCGGCTTGTGACCTGGGCAAATGCGATCGTTTGCCGGGGAGAAGGGCCGTGAGGGTCCGACTTGTGGCTGTAAGGCGCACAGGTGCGGTGCCAAGCCTTGGGAGCGTGCATCTCGCGTCAGGCACCCACGCACCCGGGCGGTGAGCCATGATGCAGCGTGCCGGGATAGAATCGGCTTTCGCGTCCCGGGACCCCGGGAAAGATTCCGGGAGGAACGAATGGCAAACGAGCACCCCGCATTTTTCGGTGACGACCAGCAGCAGAGCAAGAAGACGGATGCTCATGAGCACCGCGAGCAGCACCAGCACGACGAGTACCACGAGGACCTGCCCGGCACCATCCCCGCTGATCTCCTCCCGTACCTCGAAGAGGCCGACGCTCCCGACGAACTCGCCCTCACCGACATCACTGGCATGGACGGGATGAATGCGGATCCCGAGGCTGAACGCGCCGCCGCACTGCGCGTCCTCGTCGAACAATCCCTCCTACTCGGACCCGACCCCTCCATCCTCGCCGAGATCGAAGACGGCGACTACGACAATGAGTTCGCCTCCGACGCCGCCGACGAAGAAGCCGAACGCCCTGAACACGCAGCATCCCTCGACCGAGCCGCGAACAGTGTCGCCCTCGACGAGCAGGTCGGCACCATCTACCGCCAGATCGTCGCCCGCGCGCCCGAACACTCGGTCCAGCCCTCCACCGAGCGGGTCCGCGCAGTCCTCGACATCCTCGGCGACCCCCAGAACGCCTACCCGGCCATCCACATCACGGGGACCAATGGCAAGACCTCCACAGCCCGGATCATCGACTCCCTGCTCACCGCCTTCGGCATGAAGACCGGCAGGTTCACCTCCCCGCACCTGCTCGACGCTCGCGAGCGCATCAGCATCGAAGGCGCCCCCATCAGTCGCGAGGGATTCATCGCCGCATGGCAGGATATCGCACCCTATATCGACATGGTCGATGAGCACTCCGCAGCCGAGGGCGGGCCGCGCCTGTCCTTCTTCGAAGTCTTCACCGTCATGGCCTTCGCGGCCTTCGCCGACTACCCGGTCGACGCGGCCGTCGTGGAAGTCGGAATGGGCGGGCTATGGGATGCGACGAACGTTTTCGACGCGGGGGTGAGCGTGATCATGCCGATCGATCGCGACCACCAGTCGTGGTTGGGCTCCGACATCGCCGAAATCGCGATGGAGAAGGCGGGCATCATCAAACCCGGCCAGATCGTCGTGATCGCCGACCAACCCGACGAGGCTCTCGACATCCTCCTTGCGCGCGCGCGCGAAGTCGACGCCGTCGTCCGTCTCGAAGGACGCGATTTCGAGGTCCTCGACCGCCAGATGGGCGTGGGCGGTCAGCTCGTCACCATCCGCACCCCCGCAGCCGTATACGAGGACGTCTTCGTCCCCCTCTTCGGCGAGCACCAGGCGCACAATGCCGCAGCCGCCCTCGTCGCCGTCGAAGCATTCATGGGAGGGCGCGAACTCGACGGGGGCATCGTCGAACGCGGCATGATGGCGGCGACCTCACCCGGGCGCCTCCAGGTCGTCCGCCATTCGCCGACGATCATCGCCGACGCCGCGCACAACCCTGCCGGAGCCCGGGTATTGGCCCGCGCCCTTGACGAGTCCTTCCCCTTCGCGCACACCGTTGGCGTCTACTCGGCGATGGCGGACAAGGACATCGAATCAGTGCTCGCCGAAATGGAGCCGCACCTCGATTCGATCGTCGTCACGCAGATGCCGGGGGATAGGGCCGCCGATGTCCGCGAGCTGCAGCGGATCGCCGCCGATGTCTTCGGCGAGGACCGGGTCGACGCATGCGAATCCCTTGCGGACGCGGTGGACCTGGCGGCCCAGCTCGCCGAGGCAACGACGGACCCCGCGGATAAGGCCGGCGTCATCGTCTTCGGGTCGGTTGTTCTCGCAGGTCATCTGCTATCTTTGGCCGGAAAGCAGGCGGAGTGACTGCACACCCTTCCAAATGAGTGGTTGAACGTGCACCGAGGTGGCACCATTGGTCGTGGCAGACCACGCACCGATGCAAGGAGGCACCATGAAGAAGCTGGTCAACGACGTTCACAGCGTTGTGAAGGAAACGCTGGAAGGATTCGCACTCGCACACGCCGACATCGTCGACGTCCACCTCGACCCCGACTACGTCACCCGCAAGAACCCGAAGGCCGACGGCAAGGTCGGCATCATCTCCGGCGGGGGCTCTGGCCACGAACCCCTCCACGCGGGCTTCGTCGGAGAGGGCATGCTCGACGCCGCCGTCCCCGGCGCCGTCTTCACCTCGCCGACCCCCGACCCGATTCTCGAAGCGACGAAGGCCGCCGACCACGGCGCGGGCGTCCTCCACATCGTGAAGAACTACACGGGCGACGTCCTCAACTTCGAAACCGCAGCCGAAATGGCGGAGATGGACGACATCGAAGTGCGCAGCGTCGTCGTCAATGACGACGTCGCCGTCGAGGACTCGCTGTACACTGCGGGGCGCCGGGGCGTCGCCGGCACGATCTTCGTCGAGAAAATCGCAGGAGCCGCCGCTGAACGCGGAGACGACCTCGACGCGGTGACCGCCGTCGCCGAGCACGTCAACTCCCAAATGCGCTCCATGGGCCTGGCCCTCGGACCCTGCACGGTGCCCCACGCGGGCAAGCCGTCCTTCGACCTCGGTGAGGACGAGATTGAACTGGGCATCGGCATCCACGGAGAACCCGGATACCGGCGCGGCGCCATGGAGAGTGCGGACGCCCTCATTGAAGAGCTCTACACGAAGGTCCGCGACGATCTCGGTCTCACGGCGGGAGAGCGCGTCATCACCCTCGTCAACGGCATGGGCGGCACGCCCTCCTCTGAGCTGTACATCTGCCACCGCCGACTCGCCCAGCTGCTCGCGGCGGACGGCGTGGAGATCGTTCGCGCCCTCGTCGGCGACTACGTTACCAGCCTGGAGATGCCCGGCGTCTCAGTGACGCTGCTGCGCGTCGACGATGAGCTGCTCGATCTGTTCGACGCGCCGGTGAACACCCCGGCCTGGAAGTGAGGACGCAGATGGCTCTGGATGCCGCATGGGCGATGCGCTGGATGGAACTGACCCGACAGGCGATTGCCGAGCAGCGCGAATACCTCATCGACCTCGATCGTCAAATCGGGGACGGCGACCACGGCGAGAATCTCGACAGGGGGTTCGCGCAGGTCATGGCCGCATTGGAGGCGGGTGGCGCGTCAAGCGTCCAAGACGTCCTGAAAGTCACGGCGAAGACCCTCATGTCGACGGTCGGCGGCGCGGCGGGCCCCCTGTACGGGACCGCGTTCCTGCGAGCGGCGAAGGCCGCCGGAAGCGAGGGCCTGACATCGCAGAGCCTCGCCGCGCTCATCACCGCCGCGCTCGAGGGCATTCAGGCGCGCGGCAAGGCGACCAGGGGTGAGAAGACCATGGTCGATGCGTGGGGCCCGGCATCCGACGCCGCCGCTGAGGCTGCTGAGGCGGGCGCCGAGCCCATCGCCGTCCTCGCCGCAGCGGCCGAGGCGGCAGCCGCGGGCGCAGCCGCGACAGAGCCCCTCCAGGCGACGAAGGGACGCGCCTCTTACCTGGGCGAGCGGTCGAAGGGCCACCTCGACCCGGGGGCGGTCTCCTCCTCCCTCATCCTCGCTCAGGCACTCGTCGCAGCAGAGGAGTCCTGATGGTGCGCGTCGCACTTGTCGTTGCATCCCATTCGGATCTTCTGGCCCGCGGGGTCGTCGAGCTTGCGGGCCAGATGGCCCCGGATGTGCGCTTCGAGGCCGCAGGCGGCACCGACGAGGGCGGAATCGGAACCTCCTTCGACCGTATCGATGCCGCCGTCACCACAGCCCTGGAATCCGTTGACGACGAGGAGGGGGCGGGCGTCGTGATCCTCACGGATCTCGGGTCCGCGACGATGACCGTCGAATCCGTCCTCGACTTCGCCGACGACCCGGATCGACTGCGCTTCATCGACGCGCCCCTCGTCGAGGGGGCGGTCGCCGCCGCGGTGCGCGCGCAAGTCGGGGACAGCCTCGACGAGGTCGCGGCCGCGGCCCGGGGCGTCGGCGCCCACTACGTCGATGGCGGGACAGCGGACGCCCCCGATGTGGTTACCCCCGACGCGCTTCCCTCTGATGCGGACGCCTCCGATGAGGCCGAATCCGAGCCCGAGGAGTTCTTGGAGGCAACAGCGGTCATCGCGGATCCGGTGGGCATGCACGCCAGGCCCGCCGCCCTCCTCGCCCGCCTCGCGGGCAGCTTCGACGCCGAGGTCAGCGCCAATGGCGTCGACGCCGCTTCCCTCCTTGAGATCATGACGCTCGGCCTCGTGCAGGGCGACACGGTGCATCTGCGTGCGAGCGGCCCGCAGGCTCAAGAGGCTCTCGACGCCCTCGTTGATCAGATCGAGGGGCGCTGAGCGCGCGTCACCGATGGACCTCTCGGCGCGATCGTGTGCACATGTGTCATGCACGATGCGCGCCGACATCATTTCAGGCATGATGTTCGTGCGATGCCGTCAATGTGGAAGGTGCGACTATGTCGACTCCAGCGCTCCTCGACCCGGACAAGGAACACACCCTCATCCTCGTCAAGCCCGATGGGTACGCCCGCCGTCTCACGGGTGAGATCCTGCGCCGCATCGAGGCGAAGGGCTATGTCATCGCGGGCTTGAAAGTGCTGCGGGCATCGACGGAGTTGCTTGCACAGCATTATGCGGAGCACAAGGATCGCGACTTCTTCCCCGGCCTCCTCGAATTCATGAGCTCCGGTCCTGTCGTCGCGATCGCCGTTGAGGGGAACCGCGTGGTCGAGGGCATGAGGATTCTCATGGGGACGACGAATCCGACGCTCGCGGCGCCCGGTACCATTCGCGGTGACCTCGGGCGCGACTGGGGGAGCGAGCACATGGAGAACATCGTCCACGGCTCCGACTCGCCCGCATCCGCCGCACGTGAGATCGCCCTGTGGTTCCCCGAGCTCACAGGGGAGTGACCCGCCCGCTCGTCGCAAGCCCGACCACGGCATGACGCCCGGCGGCGTGTGGCCGGGATATGCGCAGTTACCGCGTATCCTGGGACCGTGCACCTCAAGACCTTGTCGCTGCGGGGCTTCAAGTCCTTCGCGAGTGCGACGACGCTTCGCCTCGAACCTGGGATCACCTGTGTCGTCGGCCCCAATGGTTCGGGAAAGTCGAATGTCGTGGACGCCCTCGCGTGGGTCATGGGTGAACAGGGTGCGAAATCGCTGCGCGGCGGCAACATGTCGGATGTCATCTTCGCGGGTACATCGGGGCGAGCGGCCCTCGGACGCGCACAGGTCGACCTTACGATCGACAACTCCGACGGACTGCTGCCGATCGACTACACCGAGGTGACGATCAGCCGCACCCTCTTCCGAGGGGGCGGCTCCGAGTACGCGATCAATGGGACGCCCGCGCGTCTGCTCGACATTCAAGAACTGCTCTCCGACACCGGCATGGGTCGCCAGATGCACGTCATCGTCGGTCAGGGCCAGCTCGATGCGATTCTCGGTGCCACTCCCGACGAGCGGCGCGGCTTCATTGAAGAGGCCGCAGGCGTGCTCAAGCACCGCCGCCGCAAGGAGAGGGCGCTGAAGAAGCTCACCGATATGGATGCGAACCTCGTGCGCGTCCTCGACCTCACCCAGGAGATACATCGCCAGCTCGGGCCGCTCGCCCGACAGGCGAAAGCGGCCCGCAAGGCGTCAATCATCCAGGCGAGAGTGCGCGACGCGAAGGCGCGTCTGCTCGCCGACGACCTCGTCGTTGCCCGCGACCGCCTCCTCTCGCACAGCGCGAATGAATCGGTGCTCGCCCAGCGCCGTCAGCACCTCGACAACCAGATCTGCGCCGCCCGAGCGGCACTCGAGGAACTGGAGGAGTGCGAGAGGCAGTCCCTCCCATCACTCGAACGCGCCACCGAGCAGTGGCAGGAACTCACGACCCTGCACGGCAGGCTCCGCGGCACCCTCATGGCGGCAGGCGAGCGGGTCCGCAATCTCTCCTCACCGACTGCCGAGCCCAACGGGGACGACCCGGATGAACTCGACCAGCGCGCCCTCGACGCCGGGCGGGAAGAGGCCGCACTCCTCGAACGCGTAGAGGAGGCGCGCACCGCCCTCGCCGAAGCAACCCGCGCGAAGGAAGAGGCCGAACGCGCCGACGACGCCGCTGCCCGTGAACTGTCTCGCGTGAATCGAGTGATCGCCGACCACAGGGAGTCCGTCGCGCGCCTCACTGGTGACGTGTCCTCTGCCCAGTCGCGCCTCGACGCGGCGATCGTGGAGGCGGACCGGGCGCAGACTGCCTCCGTCGAAGCGCAGGAGAGGCTGGAGCGGGCGAAGGCGCAGGCCGATGAGGCGCCCATGCCCACCGAGGCGGACTCCGATGCCGCCAAGGCCCATGCGCGCGCAGTGCAGGCCCGCGACGAGGCGAGAGCCCGGGTCGATGAGCTTCTCGGCGCCGAACGCGAAGCGGGTGCCACGGCAGCGCATTGGCAGGCGAGAAGAGACGCCCTCGCCTCCATGCTCACCCCCGCCGACGACACGGCAGGACTGCTCGGGCATGACGGCGTCATCGGGCACGTCCCGACGCTCATGCGGGTCACGCCGGGGGATGAGAATGCGATCGCTGCGATCCTCGCCCACTTCGCGGACGCCGTCCTCATCGAAGACCTCACTGCCGCGATCGAACAGCTCGAGCGCAGCCACCGCGAAGGGAGTGGCCAACTGCGGATGCTGATCCGGGCAGAGAGCACTGTCGAGAGCGAACGGGGGAACCTCCCCCAGGGGCGCTGGGCGATCGACTCCATCACCGCGCAGGACGAGGTCGCGGGCGTCATCACCAGGATCCTCGACGGCGTGGTCATCGTCGATTCCCTCGACGCGGCGCACCTCCTGCTCGCCTCGGAGGGGGTGCACGCGGTCGCAACCTGCGAGGGCGATGTGCTGAGCGCGACCAGCGCCTCGGGCACCGGCACTCCCTCGGACTCAATGATCGCGATCCACGCCCAATTCGAGGAGGCCGTCGCGAAGGCGGAGGATGCCGAGCAGGCGATGCACCGCCTCGCCGATGGACTCACCGAGGCGAACACCGTCCTCGACGGTGCCGTCAGGGCGGCGAATGAGGCGCTACGCGAATTGCGCGCCGAGGACGCGGCGAAGGCGCGGCTCGCTCAGGACGCTGCGCGCGCACAGTCGGCCCTCCAAGCCGCACAGGCGGAGGCGCAGCGCGCCGTGACCAATGCACAGCGCGCCCGTGACCAGGTCGAATGGGCGACGCAGCGGGTCGAGGCCGCTCGCGCCCGCTTCGACGAGTCCGCCGGGACGGCACCGGCGGAGGACCTCGACACGGCGCAGGACAATGCGACGGGGGCACAGTCCCGGGCGCGTGACGCCCGCGAGGCGGAGACCCAGGCGAGACTGGGACTGCGGGCGATCGAAGAGCAATCCCGTCATATTCAATCCCGGGTCCGTCATCTGCGGTCCCAGGCCGCCAGGGAGAGGCAGGAGCGCCAGCGTTTCGCGGCACGAGAGGCGAAGCGCCTGCGCGATCTCGCGACGGCCCGCGATGCCGAACGTTGGGCGAAGGCGGCGCTGGAGGCCGCGGCGACTGCCCTTGAGGAGGCGGAACACACTCGCAGCCGTTTCGAGGCCGAGCGCTCCCGTGCAGCCGAACTCATCGTTGACGAGCGGCGCAGACTCGACGAATTCAACGAGGCACTGGCCGAGGTGACAGGGGAGTCGCAGCGCGATGAGATCGCTCGCACGCAGATGCAGCTGCGAGTCGAGGAATTCGAGCGGCGCAGCCTTGAGGAACTGTCTATCGAACCCGATGCTCTCATTGAAGAGTTCGGGCCCCACAATCTCATCCCGTCATTCCCGTCGGACCCTGACGATGAGGCGGATCCCGAGGCGGTCACCCCCTATGTGCGTTCCGAGCAGGAGGCGGCGCTGCGCACTGCGACGCGCGAACTCGAACGTCTGGGCCGTGTCAACCCGCTCGCCCTTGAAGAACACGACGCCCTGTCGAAGCGCCACGAGTTCCTCGTCTCCCAGGTGCAAGACCTCAAGAAGTCGAAGGCGGATCTATTGACAATCATCGCGGATGTCGATCGCCTCGTCGAAGAGGCCTTCACGTCGGCGTTCATCGACACTCGCGACCAGTTCATCCATACTTTCGACGTCCTCTTCCCGGGCGGTAAGGGGGATCTGGTGCTTACGGATCCCGACTCTCCGCTGACGACCGGTATTGAGATCGAAGCGAGGCCCGCGGGCAAGAAAGTCAAGCGCATGTCGCTGCTGTCAGGCGGGGAGCGCTCGCTTGCAGCGATCGCTTTCCTCGTGGCGATCTTCAAGGCGCGGCCTTCGCCCTTCTATGTGATGGACGAAGTCGAGGCCGCCCTCGATGACGTGAACCTGTCTCGCCTGCTCACGATTTTCACCGAGTTGCGCGAGGAATCCCAACTGATCGTCATCACCCACCAGAAGAGGACGATGGAGATCGCCGATGCCCTCTATGGGGTGACGATGCGCGATGGGGTGACGGCCGTCGTATCACAGCGCCTCGATGCGTGAGTGCGCGAGTACAGCTCGGCGCACGTGCATCCGCCCGATGAACTGCAAATGTGGGAAAGTGGTGACTACCCCAAAAGAACTGTTAACAGTTGTCAATAGTGGCTAGTATTGAATTCAGATCCGCTTCACCAGTCACCGTCGACGCGCACGCTCGCGCAACGCCGCGTGATCCGGATGGATCCGTTACGAATACCCGTTACCTCCCACAGCGAATGGAATGACATGAGCGAGAAGAACGTCTACATCGCCCGGCTGCTCACCGACACCGTCCACAAGGGTCTCGACGCCATTGAGGGCGTCGCCTTCGATATCGGCGAGGTCGCCCCACCCCCGCGCGACGAACTCCTCGCCAGGGTCGCGGGCAAGGACGCCGCGATCGTCACCCTCACCGAGCGCATCGACGAAGAGTTCTTCCTCGCAGCCGGCCCCGAGCTCACAGTCGTCGCCAATGTCGCCGTCGGATTCGACAACATCGACCTCGACGCGGCTAAGCGCCACGGCGTCATCATTACGAACACCCCCGGCGTCCTCGACGGCGCAACCGCCGACCACACATTCGCCCTCATCCTGGCGGCCTGCCGCCGCATCGTCGAAGCCGATCGCTTCCTCCACGAGGGCAATGAGTGGATCTGGGGCCCGCGCATGATGGTCGGACTCGACCTGTCGGCGGGTGCCACCCTCGGCATCATCGGATTCGGACGGATCGGACAGGCCGTCGCCAAACGCGCCGCCGCATTCGACATGAGGGTCATCGCCTCAGACGCGACCCGCTCAGTCGGCGACGTCGTCGCGGGCGTCGACATCGTCTCCCAGGAGGACCTGCTCGCCCAGTCGGATGTCGTGAGCCTGCACGTGCCGCTCCTCGAATCCACCCGTCATCTTATGAACGCTCAGACGATCGCGCAGATGAAAAAGGGCTCCTACCTCATCAACTGCGCGCGCGGCGGAGTCATCGACGAAGAGGCACTCATGGACGCCATCGATTCGGGCCACCTGCGCGGCGCCGGCATCGACACCTTCGAGGGCGAGCCGAATGTCAACCCGGAACTCTTCAAACGCGAGGCCATCGTCTGCACGCCCCACACGGCATCCGCCGGAGAGGCGACCCGTGACAACATGTGCCGACTCGCCGTCGACAATGTCATCGCCGTTCTCGGCGGGCGCGCGCCCCTCACCCCGGTTTCCTGATACAACACTCCTGTCGTACTGTGGCGCCTCCGGATGTGACATCCGGAGGCGCCGAGGCGATCAAGGAGGAGGGTCAGTCCACGTCTTCGAGGAGGAGGTGACGCTCATCGAGAAGCTCCACGCCCTGCTTGATGAAGGCCTCGATGTTGCGGTTTGCGTGATGAGCGCAGAAGTAGAGGCAGGAGCCCGACGACATCGTTGCGCGGACCCATGCACGGGCACCGCACTGATCGCAGCGGTCGGCGGCCGTCAACTGAGGAGTCGGAGTGTTCGCGGGGCGGACGAGAGTCGAAGCAGTCATGACTCCATCACACACCACCGATGCGTCGAACGCCCATCCGGAGGTGCCATGTTCACCGCTGGCGCAATTCGCCCCGGTCGATCCCGAACCATGGGATGTCTACATGCGCGCCCTCGGCGGGCCTGCACCGCAATTGCTGGACGCTCCCCCTAAAATATCGGGGTGACTCCACCAGCCTCCGACTACTCAGCGCGCCACCTGTCCGTCCTCGAAGGGCTCGAAGCGGTGCGCAAACGGCCCGGCATGTATATCGGCTCGACGGATCACCGCGGACTCATGCACTGCCTGTGGGAGATCATCGACAACGCCGTCGACGAGGCCCTCGAGGGTTACTGCGACACCATCGACGTGCGGCTGCACCCCGACCACTCGGCCTCGGTCGCAGATAACGGCCGCGGCGTTCCCGTCGACGAAGTCCCCGGGGTCGGGCTATCCGGCGTCGAAGTCGTCTACACGAAGCTCCATGCGGGCGGGAAGTTCGGAGGCGGCTCCTACGCCTCATCCGGCGGCCTCCACGGAGTCGGCGCCTCCGTCGTCAACGCCCTCTCGGCGCGCATGGATGTCCAAGTCGACCGGGGGGCGAAGACCTGGGAGATGTGCTTCAGGCGCGGAGAACCCGGCGAGTTCGACGACTCCGCGCAGCGCACCCCGAATTCTCCTTTTACGGCATTCACCGATTCCTCTCGCCTCAAAACCGTCAAGAGGGTTAAGAAGAGCGTCACAGGCACGAGGGTCCGTTTCTGGGCGGATTTCCAGATCTTCCCCTCGACGGAGGGATTCTCCTGGGAGGATCTGCTCGCACGCGCACGCCAGACCGCCTTCCTCGTCCCCGGACTCACCATCAACTGCTGGGACGAACGCGGCGGCGAGCCACTGCACGAGTCCTTCCGATTCGACGGGGGAGTCGTGGACTTCGCGAATTGGATCGCCTCCGACGGACCCGTCACCGACACCTGGCACATCACCGGAGAGGGAACCTTCACCGAAACCGTGCAGGCGCTCGACCCCGATTCCGGCCACCTCGCAGCGACCGAGGTGGAGCGCACATGCCAAGTCGACTGCGCCCTGCGCTGGGGCATCGGCTACGACACCCGCATCCGATCATTCGTCAATATCATCGCGACCCCCAAGGGGGGGACCCACGTCGCGGGCTTCGACCAGGCGGTTCTCAAGGTGCTGCGCGCTCACATCGACAAGAACTCACGAAAACTCAAAATCGGGGCGAAAGACGGGCGGCCCGAGAAAGAGGACGTCCAGGCGGGGATGACCGCCGTCATTACCGTGCGATTCCCCGAACCCCAATTCGAGGGGCAGACGAAGGAAGTCCTCGGAACCCCCCAGATCCGCGCCGTCATCGCCCGAGTCGTGTCCGAGTGGCTCGACAAGAAGTTCTCCTCCTCCAAGCGCGACGACAAGCAGCAGACATCGCTGCTCATGGAGAAGGTCGCAGGCGAAATGAAGGCGCGCGTGTCGGCGCGCATCCACAAGGAGATTTCCCGCAAGAAGAACGCCCTCGAAACCTCGTCGCTGCCCGCGAAACTCGCCGACTGCCGTCTCGAAGACGCCGTGCAGACCGAATTGTTCATCGTTGAGGGCGACTCGGCGCTGGGCACCGCTAAGGCGGCGCGCAACAGCCAGTACCAGGCACTGTTCCCCATACGCGGCAAGATCCTCAATGTGCAGAAGGCATCGACTGCGGACATGCTCGCCAACGCGGAATGCGCGAATATCATCCAAGTGATCGGTGCAGGCTCGGGAAGGACCTTCGACCTCGAACAAGCGCGCTACGGCAAAGTCGTCCTCATGACGGACGCCGATGTCGACGGCGCCCACATCCGTACGCTGCTCCTCACACTCTTCTTCCGCTACATGCGCCCCATGGTGGAGGCCGGACGCGTCTATGCGGCCGTGCCGCCCCTGCATCGCATCGACGTCATGGCGAGGGGCCGCAAGCCCCGCGAGTTTGTGTACACCTACTCCGAGGATGAGCTCCACCGGACGCTTGCGACACTGCGCAAACAGGGCCGCACCTGGAAAGAGCCGATCCAACGCTACAAGGGCCTGGGCGAAATGGACGCCGACCAGTTGGCGGAGACCACCATGGATCGCGCCCACCGCTCCTTGCGCCGGATCACATTGGCGGATGAGGAATCCCTCAGGGAGGCGGAGGAAGTTTTCGAATTGCTCATGGGCTCAACCGTCGGCCCACGGCGCGAATTCATCGTCGACGGATCAGCCGCCCTCGACAGGGAGCGCATCGACGCCTGAGGGCGCCCGGCGCACTCCTGACGGCAGTGTGCGACTTAAGGCCCGGGTACCCAGTATGATGGACGTCATGACTGGACTTGCGCAGCGACTATCCCCGCCCGCGTCCGTCGCCTATCCGGGGGTGCATCTGGGTTTGCGGTGGCGGCCCATCATCGCCTCCGACGCGCCCGCCGTATACGACCTCATCCGCTTCGTCGAAGCCGCGGACGACACGCATCAGCGTATCAGCGCCGATCATGTCGCCGACATGATCGAAGGGGAGAAGGGACGCGACTGGGTCGAGACCATCGTCGGCATTGACGCCGATCATCAGATCTGTGCAGTCGGAACAGTCCGAATCCTCAGAAGCATTGAAGAATCGGCGAATGCGGTTGTCAACGCCTATATCCTGCCCCATTGGCGAGGGCGCGGCCTGGGACGGGCGCTGCTGTATTGGCAAGATGGCCGCGCCCGGCAGATGCTCGTCGATGCCTTCGGTGCCGATGCCGACATCCCGGCCTCCATCTCGAATGTCGTCGATGCGCATATGACGGATCGGCGTAGACTCTATATCGCCGCAGGCTTCTACGCCACGCGCATCTTCCAGGTGATGTACCGCGATCTCGAGGGTTCCGAAACCCCCATGGCTCCGCGCGGCGACTACACGATCATCCCATGGGGGCAGGTCGATCCCTTCGACGTCAAAGACCTGCATATGAGGGTCTTCCGCGATCATTCCCTTCCCGACTTCCGTGCTTTCTGGTGGGACGAGGCCCTCGGAGAACTCGACCCGAGGTGGTCGTTCGCGGCCCTCGGCCCCGATGGCGATGTGATCGGGTATGCTCTGACGGCACGCCCCGCCGAGCGTTGGGCGTCGACGGGAAGAACTGAGGCGTATGTTGTTCTTCTTGGCGTCGACGCGCCCCATAGGGGACACTCGGTGTCGAGCGCACTGCTGAGTGCGGCCGTTGCGGCGGCGTCGGCGAGCGGTATCAGCCGCATCGGCCTCGACGTCGACACGAGGAGCGAATCGAATGCGCACAGCATTTACGAGCATCTCGGCTTCGTCGACGAAAGGGCAGAGGTTTACTACACGATTGAGCTATGAGGAAAGGGGAGGGGGAACACATGGATGATGCAGACCCCGTCGTAGGCGAAACCCCCCTGTCTGTGCGCGCAGCGGCACCACGAGAGGTCTCGGCCCCCGACAGTCATCACGGCATCGTCTGGCAGCCGCTCGAAGCCGCTCACCGCTACCTCATGGCATCACTCATCGCCCGCATTGAAGCGCAGGACAACCCCCCGTATCGGACCTCCGCCGATGAGGTCGCCGAGATGCTCGAGTCGAATCGCTCCTGGCGGGGTGTCTGCGCGATCGCGACGAAGGGCATCGCAGCGGGGCGGATGGTCGCCTTCGCGCAGGTCGTGATCCGTCAAAACGACCAGATCGAATGCATGTGCCAAGGAGGGGTCGACCCGTCCTTCCGCCGCATCGGATTGGGCGGATCCCTCGTCGAATGGCAAGAGGGCACAGCGCGTCAGATGCTCGCCGAAATTCCCTCAGCCGAGCGCGCCCTCATCTCCATGTATGTCGAAGCCGGACAAGACGACCTCGAGATGCAGCTCCAGGCCCGCGGATTCCACTGGGCGCGCACCTACTACGAGTTGCGCACCGAATTGACGGACATCCCCAAAGCACCCGAACTCAGACGCTATTTGAGTATTGAACCGTGGGCCTCCGAATGGGAGGAACCCGCCCGCCACGCCTCGAATCGCCTCTCCGAAATCGAATGGGGCCGCCCCCCGCTCACGAGAGAGCAATGGCTGATGGGGCGCACCGCTTTCGTCCCCGAATGGTCTTTCCTCGTCATTGACCGCACGGGGGACCGTCCCCGAGTCGGGGGCTTCCTCCTCGCCTCCCGCTACGTGCAGGACTGGGCGGCCCTCGGCTGGAAGGAGGGCTACATCGATCAGATGGGCGTCCTCGAGGAGTACCGCAATACCCACGCGGTCGACGCCCTCATCATCGCCTCGATGCGGGCGATGGCGCGCGACGGCATGGACCGCATTGGGGCGGGCCTCGGGTCGGCGAACCACTCGGGGGCCTTAGCCGTTTACGACTACTTGGGTTTCCGCACAGTGGGGCAGACCCGCTTGTACGCCCGTGACGTCTGAGCGGCCTCGCCCGGCGCCACTTGCGACTTTGGTCCTTATCTGCTCACTTCGTGGACGTTGACAGCGCTAACGACCATTATGTGAATCACTTCATGTTCTGGGATAAACGGCGCGGAACCGGTCAATAGCGCTGCTATTTGGTTGATAAGGTGAGTCAGGTCACAGGCGCCGGTGTTTGTTGTATGTCTACCATCACAGAAGAATCGCCCATGTTCTCACGAGGATTTCGATGCGCGAGTCCCCGCGCGTCCCGTCACTAATCGACACGGAGACATGTATGACCACGTCGTCTACATCGCAGTCAAAGACTTCGCCGCTTGTCATTCGAAGCGCTATTGTAGCCTCCCTGGGCGGACTGCTCTTCGGTTTTGACACCGCTGTCATTTCAGGCGCCGAAGAGAAACTCAAAGAACTCTACGCGCTTTCCTCCGTCGGAGAGGGCATGATCGTCGCCATCGCCACGATCGGCACGATCTTCGGAGCGATCATCGCGGGCCGCCTCGCCGACCGCCATGGGCGCAAGCCGATCCTCTTCTGCATCGGCGTCCTCTTCGGCGTCGGCGCGCTCGCCACTGCGTTGGCCCCGACGCCCACCCTGATCTCCGCTGCGGACGGCTCGATGACGGCTTCCTCAGCCTTCCCGATCACCTTCTTCATGGTCTTCCGCTTTTTGGGCGGCATCGGCGTGGGCATGTCCTCGGTCGTCGCCCCCATCTACACCGCGGAGATCGCCCCCGCGCGAGTGCGAGGGCGCCTGGTCGGCCTCGTCCAGTTCAACATCGTCTTCGGTATCCTCCTAGCCTACGCCTCCAACGCGATCATCCGCGAGATTGTCCACGAGGAAACCGCGTGGCGGTGGATGCTCGGCGTCATGGCCGTGCCCGCAGTCCTCTTCCTGATCTTCCTCATGTCCGTCCCCGAAACGCCGCGCTGGCTTTTCGCCCACAGGCGCGAGGACCAGGCGCGCGAGATCTCCGCCCGCCTCACGAACTCCGCGGAGGAGTCCGAGGAGCAGATGAAGGAGATCGCCGACCAGCTGGCCGAGGACCGCGCCGCCGGGCACGTCCCCTTCTTCACGCGCCGCTACCGCAAGGTCATTCTCATGGCCTTCTGCATCGCGATGTTCAACCAGCTTTCCGGCATCAACGCGATCCTCTACTATGCCCCCAAGGTCATGAGGCTCGCCGGCGGCGAGGCGATCTTCGGCGCGGCCTTCCCCTACATCGCCTCCGTGGTCGTCGGCCTCATGAACCTCATTGCGACGATGGCGGCCCTGACCGTCATCGACAAGCTCGGCCGCCGCCAGCTCATGATCGTCGGCTCCATTGGGTACCTGGTGTCCCTGGGCTTCCTCGCGGGCATGATGTTCGCCTACGAGGCGGGCGCGGTCACCGGCGCCGCCGCCGTGTGGCTGGTACTCATCGGCCTGCTCGGCTTCATCGCATCCCACGCCTTCGGCCAGGGCTCGGTGATCTGGGTGTTCATCTCAGAGATCTTCCCCAACCGCGTGCGCGGGCGCGGCCAGTCGCTGGGCTCCCTGACGCACTGGACTTTCGCCTTCATCACCACCTACGCCTTCCCCGTCCTCACCGACAGCCTCGGTGGCGGCTTCGCCTTCGGAATCTTCTTCCTGTGCATGGTCGGCCAGCTACTCTGGGTCCTGAAAGTCATGCCCGAGACCAAGGGCATTCCGCTGGAAGAAATGGAAGAGAAGCTGGGGTTGAGCGATGACTAGGATCCTCAACATCGGTGAAGCGCTCATTGATGAGATCAACCGTCCCAATACCGCGCCCGTCGAGGTCGTCGGCGGCTCGATGCTCAACGTGGCGGCGGGCCTGACCCGCCTGGGCCACGAGTCCGAGCTGGCCACGTGGTTCGGCCGCGACGAGCGCGGTGACAAGGTCCGCGCCCACGCCGAGGAGGCGGGCGTCACCCTGGTCGAGGGCTCCGACGGCGCCGAGTTCACGACGGTTGCCCACGCGACAATCGACGAGAAGGCGCGCGCCACCTACGAGTTCGACGTCTTGTGGGACGTGCCGGTCATCCCCAACCAGGACGGCGTCGGCCACATGCACACCGGGTCCTACGCGGCGACGTTCCAACCCGGGGGCGCGAAGGTGCTCGCCGCCGTCAAGCGGCAGGCCATCCACGGAACGGTCTCCTACGACCCGAATATCCGCCCGGCTCTGCTGGGCACCCCCGACGAGGTGCGCCCCCAGATCGAGGCCATCGTCGCCCTGTCCGACGTCGTCAAGGCGTCCGACGAGGACCTCGAGTGGCTTTACCCGGGCCGCCCGGTCGAGGAGATCATCCGCGAGTGGAGCCAGGCCGGACCCGCCCTAGTGCTGTGCACGCGGGGCCCCTGGGGGGGTGTACATCAAGACCGCTGCCGAGCGCGACATGCTGGTCGTGGATCCCCTAGACGTGGAACTGGTCGACACCGTCGGGGCGGGGGACTCGCTCATGGCGGGCCTCATCTCCGGCTTGGTCGATGCGGACCTGTTGGGTAGCGCGGAGGCGAAGCAGCGACTGCGCGAGGCGCGCTGGGCCGACCTGATGCCCGCCATCCACCGGGGGATCATCACCTCGGGGATCACGGTCTACCACGAGGGCGCGTACTCGCCCACGAAGGAGGAGGTGGCCGCCATCTTGGCGGTGAGCAAGAACCTGCGGGGCTGAAACATCCCCAGTGAGGGGGTGGGGTGGGCCGTGATCGGTCGCCCCGCCCCCTTTGCGCGCCCGCCCTTTCGCGCTCGCCGCTCGGTGCGATCAGTCAGCGACGCGTTGCCGAAGGGGTTTTCCAGCCGAGGCGGGCACGGTGCTTCAGCCCGGTGGCGTCCCTGGGTTTCGCCCACGAGGTGAGCCTCGGGTCGGCGAACCACTCGGGCGCCCTCGCCGTATATGACTACCTGGGGTTCACGACAGTCGGGCAGTCCCGCCTGTACGCCATGGAGATCTAGTCTCCGCGAACGGACGACACCCCTCAGCCCAAAGCTGCGATGGTGAAGACGATGGGGGAGCCGGAGGCGTCGCGGCGCTCGTCCTCTGAGGGAAGATCTACAGGAGAGCCATCCGCGGATGCGGCGCGAGCTGGGCGCGAGCCCACCCATGCGATGTCGAGCCGATCCTCGCCGCGCAGGAATCGCTGCACGCGGACGCCCCGACCGCCCCTGCCCTTCGACGGGTAGAGGGAGAAAGGTGTGACCTTCGCCGTCGTCTGCCCGGTTCCCGGCAGAGCGCCCTGCGCCGCTGCGACCGTGACGACCACAGCATCATCAATCGCGTCGACCACCCAAAAACCGATGACCTCAGCGCCGGGCGACAGTTTCATGCCCACCATGCCCGAGGCGGTGCGCCCCTGCGGGCGGACATTAGCAGCACTCGTGCGCAGCAGCTGAGCATCGGAGGAGATGAACACGAATTCACTGCGGTCGCTGCTCGGAGCACAGCCGACGAGGCGGTCGGAGGCCTCCAAGGAGATGATCTCCCACTCGTCGCGGGCGAGCACATCGGGCTTGAGGCGCTTGACGACGCCCTTCGTCGTCGCCATCGCCATGATGACATCGGATTCGGGGTCGAAGAGGCCGATGGCGGGCGAAGAAGTGTGCAGGAGCAGCGACGCCGGAGTCGCCCCCGCGAGGGAGAGCCCCGTATCGAAGCGCGGCAGCCCGGGCAGATCGACGACATCAAGGCGGTGGGCGAGACCATCCGCGGTGATGACGACGACCTGGGAGCGCGCCGTCGACGACAACTGCGCCCTCCACCCGTCGCTCTGGGCGCGCGGACCCGGTTCGAGGGGCTCTGCTCCGTCCACTCGTGCGAGACCGCCCGTAGCCGTCAAGACGACGATGCAGGGATCGTTGGGGATCTGAAGCTCCATGCCCTTGCCGGACTTCGACACCGACGGGAGGGCAGCGGCCAGTGGAGCCCCTGCCGAGGCGCTCTGCTCCACGCCCGTTGCCGACATCAAGAGAGTGCGCCGCGGCGTGCCCAAGCGCGCCGACACGTCGCGCAATTCGGAGACGACCAGGGAGCGCAGAGCGGCGGGATCGGAGAGGATCTCCTCCAAGTCCGCGATTCTGCGCTCCAACTCGTCCCTCTCGGATTCAAGTTCGATGCGGGAGAACTTCGTCAGGCGGCGCAAGCGTAATTCGAGGATGTGATTGGCTTGGACCTCGGACAGGTCGAAAGCCGTCATGAGGCGCGTTCTCGCCGTTTCGACATCGTCGGAGGAACGGATGATCGCGATGACGTCATCAATGTCGAGGACCGCGATGAGCAGACCTTCAACGAGGTGGAGACGGTCCCGGCACTTGCCGAGTCGGTGCTGCGAGCGCCTCGTCGTTACATCGAGACGGTGAGCGACGAAGACCTTGAGCATCTCCTTGAGCCCGAGGGTGCGCGGCTGGCCATCAACGAGGGCGACCGCATTGATGGAGAAGGAATCCTCCAGAGGCGTGCGCGCATAGAGATGTTGGAGGACGGCCTCCGGGCTGAATCCGTTCTTCACCTCGATGACGAGGCGGAGCCCGTGGATGCGGTCCGTGTAGTTCTGAACCGAGGAGATGCCTTTGAGGCGCCCTGCGTTGACATTCTCCTTGATCTTCTCGATGACCTTCTCGGGGCCCACCATGTAGGGCAACTCCGTGACGATCAGCCCCATCTTGCGGGCAGTGACCCTCTCGATTGAGACTTTTGCCCGGGTTTTGAATGCGCCGCGCCCCGTCTCATACGCCTCTTTGATACCGTCGAGGCCGACGATGACACCGCCCTCGGGCAGATCTGGGCCGGGTACGAAGCGCATGAGGTCCGCGGTCGTCGCCTGCGGGTGCTCAATGAGGTGGATGGAAGCGGCGATGGTCTCCGACAGGTTGTGGGGGGCGATATTGGTCGCCATGCCGACGGCGATGCCGGACGCCCCATTGACGAGCAGCTGCGGGAATGCTGCGGGCAGTACCTCGGGCTGCATGAACTGGTTGTCGTAGTTCGGCACGAAGTCGACGGTGTCCTCGTCGAGCCCCATCACGAGGTCGAGGGCCGCGGGCGCCATGCGCGCCTCCGTATAACGCGCGGCAGCGGGGCCGTCGTCGAGGGAGCCGAAGTTGCCGTGTCCGTCGACGAGGGGCACGCGCAGGTTGAAGGGCTGTGCGAGGCGGACGAGTGCCTCGTAGATGGCGGAGTCGCCGTGTGGGTGGAGCTTGCCCATCACCTCGCCGACGACGCGCTGGGACTTCACATGCCCCTTGTCCGGGCGCAGCCCCATCTGATCCATCTGGTAGAGGATGCGCCGCTGCACCGGTTTGAGGCCGTCGCGCGCATCCGGCAGGGCGCGCGCGTAGATGACGGACATCGCGTATTCGAGGAAGGATGCGCGCATCTCATTGGAGACATCGATTTCTGAGATGTTCTCGTCCTGATCGGGCAGGGGAGAGGTCCGGTCCTTCTGCGACATGAGCGGCATTATGTCGCTGATCCGCGCTCTATTTCGACTCCCACGCCGAAGGCGGGCACAATGAGGGGGTGAATACTTGGGATCGGATCGACCATACGGGCTTCTTTCCTCGGATAATCTCGACTGCTTTGCGCAGGGCGCTCGCCGGGATTGAACCCGTCGCATCAGTGTGCCAACTCGACGCCGCCTTCGATCACGGGTCGATGTTCCGTCACTTCACCCTCGCCGCGATTACCGATTCCGTCCTCGTACACATCCACGTCGACGAATTGGAGAACGTAGGAGCGAGCGTGGGAACCGCTGTCTACCCGATCTCCAAAGTGGGCGCGGTATCCACGATGGAGGTGTGGGACGAACCCGAGAGCGGGGGAACGCTCAGCGAACTCACCATGTCCGTCAACCTGGGCGGCATGAGCCGCACCGAGATCGAACCCGCCCACTGCGAGGATCCGAATTGTCAGGCGGACCACGGGTACTCCGCGACCTCCTTCCCCGATGACCTCAATATCCGCGTCTCCGCAGCCGCCGACGGCGCGGACCTCCTCGACGAGGCGAGACTCTTCGTCGACCACCTCACTCGACTCGTGAGCACTCATGTCTGAGACGCGCATGGCCGAGTGGATGGATCTTCCCTGCCCCGGCGATCCGCGGATCACTGACATCGTCGGTGCGGGACTTGCAGCAGTGGGCCTCCCCGGAGGCGACACCGCCGCGAAAGACCTTCTGAGGATCGAATCGACGGGCTCACAGCTGCTGATCATCCTCGTCGACGGGCTCGGCTACCACCCGCTGATCGACCATTTCGGACATGCGCCGACACTGAGGGCGATGCGCGACTCGATCGCATCGATCCACACGATCGCCCCGTCGACCACTGCCGCCGCCATCACATCACTGGGCACGGGACGCGAACCCGGGCTCACACGCATGGTCGGCTACTGCGTCGCGCGCGGGGATTCGGTGATGAACCTCCTCGCCTTCGAGGACGGGCCCGCGCCCGAGTCCTGGCAGGAGTGCCCCACGCATTTCGAGCGACTCAGCACTGCGGGCGTCGAATCGGCGGTCGTATCTCCGCCGACCTTCGCGGGCTCCGGATTGACGAGGGCGGCCCTGCGCGGCGCCCGCCACGTCGGCGCCTACTCGTGGGACCAGCGCTGCGGCGCCGCCCTCGACGAACTGCGAGCAGGCACCCGCGTCGTCTACCTGTACTGGTCGGATATCGATCATGAGGGCCACGGGCACGGAGTCCAGTCGACCCAGTGGGCCGATGCACTCGAAGAGTTCGATCGGGGGCTTGGGCAACTGCTGCGGCGCCTGCCCACCAGCGTGACAACCCTGCTCACCGCAGATCACGGGATGGTCGATGTATCGGGCTCGGACCTCGTTGATGTCGCATCGACTCCGGCTCTGCGCGAAGGCGTGCGCATCGTGGCGGGGGAGACCCGCGCCGCCCACATCCACGCCCTGCCCGACTGCGCCGAGGGGGTCGTCGACCGGTGGACCGAATTTCTCGGGGAGCGCGGCGCAGTGATCCCCCGGGGCGAACTGGCGCCCTTTCTCGGTGAGGGCCCCGGACTCGACGCCGTCGGAGACGCCCTCGTCTTCATGAGCGGGCGCTACGGCATCGTCGACTCGAGGACACAGAGCGACAAGGCGATTGCTATGCCCGGAGTCCACGGGTCGCTCACCCCCGAGGAGATGCGGATCCCCCTGGTCCAACTGAGCTGAGCGCGGAGGCTGTTCCCGCTACTGGGGCTTGGCGCCGAAGACGATCTCATCCCAGGAGGGGACTGATCGGCGGCGCGACTTCGACTTTTTTGAGGACTGAGCCGGGGCGAGCGACTCCATGCCCGGCAGAGCATCAGAATCCGACGACTCCGAGTCGGCTTCGGCAACGGGCACCGCAGGCGCGGGTCGCTCAGAGGGGGGTGTGATCCACGCGGAGGTCGTGTCCGTCGACGCCGTAGCATCGGGCTCCGCCGGGGAGTCACTGGCCACGGACTCGGGTTCGTCATCCTTCGTACGGGCGTTCGCGAGAGAGTAGATGCGCGCCGAAATCGACTCGGACGCCGAATCATGGGACTTGTTGGGCTTGAGCGGGGAGGGGAAATCATCGGGGATCTCTTCGCCTTCGTCGAGATCGTATTCGATGTCCTGGCGCTTGCCGCGTGCGGCGTTCAACTGGTCGATGAGGGTTTCACGGGCGTCGGCATCGTCATCATCGGCGCCGACGCGATCCTGGACTGGTAGGGGAGTGAAGATCGAGGCCGCCGGGGTGGAGGCGACGGTTTCCGTCAGCCACTGCGCCTCTTGATCGACTGCTTCGAGACCGCCTTGGGGGGAGAGGAGCCAGTGCGCGCCCCGCTCGGCTGCCCCCTGGACGAAGGTGAGGCAGATCTGCCACGGATTATTCGCCTCTCGCTGCGCCGTCCACGACAAGGAGGATGGGTCGACGCCCCTTGCAGCGAGTCGATCGACGACGAGATCCCCCATTGCGGGACCGTCGGCGGAGGCGCCAATGGTGGTTGTCAATGCGCGCTGGAGGGCGTAAGCCTTCTCCGCTGCGATGGGCGCCTCATAACGGGTGACATTTGTAATATCGATGCCATGACGAGCGGCGATTTCCTCGGGGGTGATGCCCGCTCGGAGCATCGCCTGGATGTCCCGCGGGCGCAGGGTCTGCGTGGCGAGGTCGGGCGCCGACTCGATGCGCGGACGGTCGCGACGGATCGCCCCGCGGAGTTCGTCAGTGATCTGAATCCGGTATCGCTCGCCTTCAACATCGGTGAAAACGAGTGATTCTCCGTCGCCTCCGACGCCGAGCAGTTCCAGCTCGATCATGGGCACCTCCTAGTGGGTATCAGCCGAATCGTCTCAAATGCGGGCGTTCGAAGAAGCCTGTGGCCGCCGCGTGTCCCAAGTTAATAGCATTTGCCCTCTACAAGTGTTATCCTCCCTGCGCTGGACACCAACACGGGGGCGGTTCCCCTCATCGGGGAATAGTTCCCACCCGTGGGAAGGAACAACAATGGCGACCGATTACGATGCACCGCGCAAACACGACGATGACGTCGCAGAGGATTCGATCGAAGAACTGAAATCGCGTCGCAACGATGCCGGTTCAGCGGAGATCGAAGAAGACGAGACCGAGGCCGCCGAGAATTTCGAGCTTCCCGGCGCCGACCTGTCCAAGGAGGAGCTCACGGTCCACGTGGTGCCCCGCCAGGACAATGAATTCACCTGCTCGAGCTGTTTCCTCGTCCACCACACGTCACAACTCGCCTACACGGATGACGCCGGTCTTCCCGTGTGCACCGAGTGCGCGGGCTGAGGCCAGGGGTCATGTTCGGACGATCCAAGAAGACCAACGACACAATCGACCCAGTCGACGCCTCCGCCCAGGAGCGTCTTCCGCGCCTCGACGATGACCATCCCCTGTGGCAGACCCCGGGACCGCGCTCCGCGGCCGAGGTTGACGCCTCCGTCGGCTACATCGACATGGGTGCGATCCTCCTGCCCGCAGTCAAGGGCATGCAACTACGCACCCAAGTCGCCGACGATAAGAAGACGGTCCTGAAGATCCTCCTTGTCCTAGGCGACTCCGGCGTGCAGATCTCAGCCGCTGCTGCGCCCCGCTCGGGCGGTGTGTGGGACGAAGTGCGCGCTCAGATCCGCGAGGGCCTCGAATCCGATGGCGCAACGGTCACCGAGACCGAGGGCCGCTACGGCGACGAACTCTACGCGGATGTCCCCGTTCAGATGCCCGACGGACGCCAGGCGACGTCACGCATGCGGATCATCGGATGTGAAGGGCCACGGTGGTTCTCGAGGATAGACATCCTCGGTCCCGCAGCCCAATCGGCCGAGGCGGGCAAGGAGATCGAGAAGATCATCGACAGGATCGTCATCGTCCGTGATGACAAGCCCCGGGCGCGCCTCGACCTGCTCCCGATCCACGTGCCCACGGCGGCGGTGGAAGTCCCCAATGTCTGAGGGCTTCGTTGAGCGACTGGCGTCGTGGTGGCGCGCGCGTCTGTCCCACTGGCAGGAGGACTCGCGTCAGGAGGATGAAGCCGAAGACGAGGAGCGCACCCGCCTGAGCCGAGGGACGATCCCGATCCGCGAAGTCGAGGACCGTCAGCGGGTGACCCTGTTCGGCACTCTCATGTCGATGACCTACCCGCCCGCCACAGGTGCGAAAGTGCTTATTGCGACCCTCTACGACGGGACCGCCTCGATCGAGTTGCGCTGGCCCGGGAGGAACGACATCCCCGGACTGTCGGTAGGCGAACACATCGAGGTCGAGGGAACGGCCGGATACCAGGGCGACCATCTCACGATCATCAACCCGCTGTACCGAATCATCGCGACGGAGTCCCTATGAGCGACCCCTCCCCCCGTCAGAGCCCGCTTCCCGCGTGGGCTAAGAGCCTCGACGACGAATCCTTCTCGTGGAGCGCCGCCGTCGGAGGACGGAGGGGAGTCGTCGAGTCCCTCCTGCCCGGACTCGTCTTCGTCATCGCATTCATCACTACCCACAACCTGTGGTGGACCTGCGGCGCCGCGATCGTTGCCGCGCTCATCGCGTGCCTCATCCGCGTCATCCAGCGACAGCCCCTCACCCAGGCGCTGTCGGGCCTGGGCGGCGTCGCCGTCGGTGTCATCTGGGCGACCGCATCAGGCCGCGGAGAGAATTACTTCACCTGGGGACTCATCACCGCAGCAGTCTTCCTCGTCGGCATCGTCGCATCCATCGTCGTCAAACGATCAGTCGTCGCCCTCGGCGTCTCAATGGTGTGGCAGATGTCCGACGGCTGGCACGATGACCCGCAGTGGCGTCCGCTCGTCATCCGCTGCCGCCGCCTCACGTGGATGTGGGCCGGGCTCTTCGCGATCAGGCTCGGCGTTCAACTGCCCCTGTGGCAGGCGGGGATGATTGCCGAACTCGGGGTGGCAAAACTGATCCTCGGTCTGCCGCTCTTCGCCCTCGCGTGCTGGGCGACATGGGTGGGGCTTAGACCATTCGCCGACGCCTCCCGCGCCGTGAAGGACTGCTAGACGGGGGTCTCCTCCTCGTCGGCCCGTGGGTCGACAAGGTCTTGAAGCGCCTCAAGCGCCGTCGTCTCCCGGTCCGAGATCAGAAGGAGCAACTCGTCGCCCGCCTCGAAGAGGTCATCGGGCGAGGGCGTGAGAGGGCGGCCGTCTCGCAGCAGCGACGTGAGCACCGAGTGGGGCGGAAGCACCACCGAGGAGATCCTGGAGCCGACGATTGGTGACTTGTCGGGGATGACGATCGCGTACATCGACACTTCGGCGCTGTTGAAGGAGAAGAGGCGCACGGGGATACCGACGGACACGGCCTCTTCGACGAGGGCGGTCATGATGCGCGGGGTCGACACCGACACGTCGACGCCCCAGGAGGCATCGAAGAGCCATTCATTCTTCGGGTTGTTGAGCCTGGCCACGACACGGGGGACCGCGAACTCGGTCTTGGCGAGCAGGGAGATGACAAGATTCGCTTTGTCGTCGCCGGTCGCCGCAACCATCACATCCGCATCGACAAGCCCCGCGTCGCGCAGAGCGTCGGGAGAGCAGGCGTCGGCGAGCACCCAGTCGGCGTCGGCAACCGATGAGACGCGCAACTGATCGGGCTGATTGTCGATGAGCGTGCACTCGTGGCCGTGATCGAGTAGCTCGAGGGCGACGGAACGGCCGACGGAGCCCGCCCCCGCGATGACGATCTTCATCGTTAGTCCTCCAGTTTCGGCGCTGACGTGAGGATGGTGCGCAGGCGCGTCGAATCGTTGCCCGCAACGGCGAAGTACAGCTGGTCATGCTCTTGGACGACGAGGTCGCGCCTGGCGGGGACGACGTTGCCGAGCCGGGACACGAAGGCGATGCGCTCACCCGTCAGCTCCTCCACAACGGGGAAGGGGGTGGCGTACCACGATGCTTCGGGAGTCGCCGTGACGAGGGAGACCTCCCCGGTGGGGTGGGTCCACGTGACGGCTGCATCGGGTGGGAGCATGCGCCTGAGTACTGATTCGGCGGTCCTCTTCACTGTGGCGACAGTGGGGATGCCGAGGCGTTCGTAGACGTGGGCGCGCGTCGGATCGTAGATGCGGGCGACGACGTGGGGGACGTGGAACACCTCCTGGGCGATTCGGGCCGCGATGACATTCGAGTTATCGCCGCTGGACACTGCCGCGAAGGCATAGGCGTCCTTGATGCCCGCCTGACGCATGGCCGCGCGGTCCATGCCGACCCCGGTGACCCGGCGCCCTGAGAAGTCCGAGGGAAGGCGCGAGAACGCCTTCGGATCCATGTCGATGACGGCAACCGAGTGGCCGTCCCCGTCCAACTCCGTGGCAAGGATCGATCCCACGCGCCCGCAGCCCAAAATCACGAAATGCACACCCCTAACCTACTCGCTTGAGCCCGCCCTTCCAACAATGCCAAGGAAACACCCCGCGCCGACACAATCGCTGAGCGCTGGGGGGAATTGAAGCGCGGGGCTTGATTAGGCGCCATCGGGGTCTAGGCTTACCTGCGTGTCGTATAACGTCATGTCCAGAGTGAAGAGACTCCTCATCGGTCGCCCCATGCGATCCGATGCCATGGGGCGACAGTTGCTGCCCAAACGCATTGCACTTCCCATCTTCGCCTCCGACGCACTGTCGTCCGTCGCCTACGCTCCCGACGAGATTCTCCTGACCCTCGCCCTAGCGGGCGGCCTCGCCGCCCTGAACTCTTTCTGGGTGGGCGTCGCAGTCGTCTGCGTCCTCGTGGTCGTCGTCCTGTCCTATCGCCAGACGGTCCACGCCTACCCGTCGGGCGGCGGGGACTACGAAGTGGTGTCGACGAACCTGGGACGCACATGGGGACTCGTCGTCGCCGCGGCGCTGCTCGTCGACTACATCCTCACAGTCGCCGTGTCCATCTCCTCGGGCGCCGCCTACATCACGACGGCTGTGCCGCGATTCGCTGGACACGAGGTCGCCATCGCCGTCGGGCTCGTCATCATCTTGACCCTCCTCAACCTGAGGGGAACGAAGGAGGCGGGCGGTGCCTTCGCGATCCCGACGTACATCTACATGGGTTCCATCGCCCTCATGATCGCGGTCGGCGCCGCCGAATGGATAACCGGCTCACTGGGGCGGGCGCCCACGGCTGACTTCGACATCGTCCCCGACGCGGCGCATGCGAACGGCCTCGTCGGACTCGCAGGGGCATTCCTCTTCATGAGGGCCTTCTCATCCGGATGCGCCGCCCTCACCGGAGTCGAGGCGATCTCCAACGGCGTCCCGTTGTTCAAGCGGCCCAAGTCGAAGAACGCCGCAACGACCCTCGCCCTGCTCGGCGCGATCGCAGCGTCCATGATGCTGTCCATCCTGCTGCTGTCGCGCGCGGCGGGGGTGAGAATCGTCGAGGACCCCGCCACGCAGCTCACCTACAATGGGCAGCCACTGCCCGCGGACACGGCGATCGCCCCCGCGATCGGCCAGATCGCATCTGCGGTCTTCGGTCACGGATCGCCCCTCTTCCTGCTGGTCACTGCAGTCACCGGTCTCATCCTGGTCCTCGCGGCGAACACGGCGTTCAACGGGTTCCCCACCCTCGCCTCTGTCCTGTCGCGCGACTCCTTCCTGCCGCGTCAGATGTACAAGCGGGGAGACCGGCTGTCCTATTCGAATGGCATCGTCGTCCTCGCGCTTGTCGCCATTGCGCTCATTATCGGGTTCAACGCCGAAACGACGAGACTCATCCAGCTCTACGTCGTCGGCGTGTTCATCTCTTTCACCCTGTCCCAGTTCGGAATGATTCGGCATTGGAATCGTGCGCTGCGTACGCGGCAGACTGGAATCGAACGCGGACAGGTGCTGCGCTCGCGCGCCGTCAACGTCATCGGTTTCATGATGACTGGACTGGTCCTCATCGTCGTGCTCGTCACGAAGTTCGCGCATGGCGCGTGGATCACCCTCATCATGATCTTTACGGTGTTCCTCATCCAGCAGGGAATCCATCACCACTACGACATCGTCCGGCAGCAGCTGCGCGTCGACGACTGGTCGGCCAAACGCGCGCTTCCGACCCGCGTGCGCGCCCTCGTCCTCGTCTCCAACCTGTCGAAGTCGTCAATGCGCGCCGTCGCAGCCGCCCGGGCATCCCAGCCCTCCGCCCTCGAACTCGTCTCCGTCGTCGCCGACTCCGACGAAGAGGCCCACATCCGCAAGGAATGGGAGCAGTCGGGTCTGCCGATCCCACTCACCCTCTTGTCCAGCCCCTACCGAGACCTCAACCAGGTCGTCCTCGGATACGTGCGGGGGAGGCGGCGCAGGTCCCCCGGCGAGATGCTCGTCATCTACATGCCGCAGTTCCTCGTGCGCCATTGGTGGGAGAACATCATGCACAACCAGACGGCGCTGCGCCTGCGCAGGGCGCTGCTGTCGGTGCCCGGAGTAGTCATCACAACGGTCCCGTGGAAGCTCGGCGAAGACGACGAGGTCGAGGGCCGTCAACTCGTCAACGACCCCTTCAAACGCGAGTCGACTCCCACGCGGGCGCACGACGCCACCGCTGACGACACCCGATCCGAATCGAACGGAAGAGACTGACCCCATGGCACGACGCAGATACCAGCGCCCTCGGCGCACTGAGCCCGCTGAGCGCATCGTCGAACTGACCGTCGGCGGGCCCGCCCACGGAGGGGCCTGTGTCGCCAGGGACGAGGACGGGCGCGTCGTCTTCGTCAGACACGCACTGCCCGGTGAGAGGGTCCGCGCGCGCATCACATCGACGCGCAAAACTCTCGCCTGGGCGGATGCGGTCGAGATCCTCGGGCCCTCCGAGGACCGCATCGATTCGGTGTGGCCGCAGGCCGGGCCCGGGGGAGTGGGTGGCGGGGAACTCGCCCATGTCCGCCCTGCGGCTCAGCGCGCGTGGAAGCGCGACGTCATCGCGGGCCAGCTCAGACGAGTCGGCGGGGAGGACCTCGCCCGGGCCGTCAACGAACTGGGAGGGGTGCGCGTCGAAGCCGCCCCCACGGACACGGATCCGGATGATCTGCTCACGGGCAGGCGCACCCGCATCGAACTCGTCATCGACGAGGACGGACGCCCCGGGATGCACCGCTACCGCAGCAGCGACGTCGTCGCCCTCGACGATATGCCGCTCGCCGTCGATTCGATCCGCAGCCTCGGCCTCTTCGACGACGATTCACCATGGAGGGATCGCTTCGCACCCGCCGACAGGGTCCGCGTCGTCGCCCCGAATGGCACCGATCCGGTCGTCATCACGCCCGTGGGCATCTTCGACGCCCAAGCACGCCCCACCGACATCAACGCCCTCACCTGGACTATCAGCGTCGCCGGGCGCGACTACTCCTACAGGGTGCGCCCAACGGGCTTCTGGCAGACGCATATCGCGGGTGCGCAGGTCCTCGCGGGCGCCATCAACGACTCATGCGGCATCACTGAGGGGATGACGGTGATGGAGCTCTACTCCGGCTCCGGGCTATTCACCTCCATCCTCGCCGATGCGATTGGGAGCTCGGGGAGACTCGTCTCCCTCGAGGGCGATGAGGGGGCGGTGGGCGACGCGAATGCGAATGTCTCCGACTACCCGTGGGCTGAGACCTTCGTCGGCGATGTCGATGCTGCGGGAGCGGGCGAATTGGCGGGTGAGGCGGGAGGGCCGATTGACCTCGTTCTCCTCGATCCTCCCCGAGCGGGAGCGGGGCGCGACGTGTGCGAGGCGATCGCGGCAGTCGCGCCGACGCGCATCGCCCTCGTGTCCTGCGATCCGGCTGCGGGCGCGCGCGACTTGAGGTTCCTCACAGAGGCGGGCTATGGGCTGGAGTCTTTCGCCGCATGGGACCTCTTCCCCCATACGCACCACGTGGAGACTCTCGCCGTAGCCGTGAGGCAAGGGTGACGCCCCTGCTCATACGGGTCGTCACTGCGGACAATGTCGACACGGTGCTCGGCTGACCGGCGGATAATACGCGCACGCGCCGTCACCATTTTCCCAGGCGGCAGCGGCGGGATGTCAGCAGCCTCCCGATCCCGTGGACGCGCCGTTTCCCGCGCGCTGGGGCCGTTGCCGCGCATAAGCGAGACGTTCGCTTGCACGGCGGGTTCGCCACAGTACCCTGGGTAAAGAACGAGCCATGAATAGGCCATGAACCTCAATGAGTCCGAGCCAGGAGGACATATGACGAGCATTGACAGCTTCGGTGCGCGCTCGACTGTGACAGTCGGAACCACTGACTACACGATCTACAGGCTCTCCGCTGTCGACGGCCTCGATGCGCTCCCGTACTCACTCAAAGTCCTCGCGGAGAACCTCCTGCGCACCGAAGACGGCGAGAATGTCACGCGCGATCACATCCTCGCCCTGGCGAACTGGGATCCCCAAGCCCAGCCCGACACCGAGATCCAGTTCACCCCCGCCCGCGTCATCATGCAGGACTTCACGGGCGTCCCCTGCATCGTCGACCTCGCCACCATGCGCGAGGCGGTCGCCGACCTCGGAGGGGACCCCACCCTCATCAATCCTCTCGCCCCCGCGGAAATGGTCATCGACCACTCCGTGCAGATCGACGTCGCGGGATCGCCGATCGCATTCGAGCGCAATGTCGAACGAGAATACGAGCGCAACCAGGAGCGCTACCAGTTCCTGCGCTGGGGCCAGGGCGCCTTCGAGAACTTCCGCGTCGTCCCGCCCTCGACAGGCATCGTCCACCAAGTCAATATCGAACACCTCGCCCGCACCGTCTTCACCGCTGTCGCCGAGGACGGCACCCGCGTCGCCTACCCCGACACCTGCGTCGGAACCGACTCGCATACGACGATGGTGAACGGCCTGGGCGTCCTCGGATGGGGAGTCGGGGGCATTGAAGCGGAAGCGGCAATGCTCGGCCAGCCCGTCTCCATGCTCATTCCCAGCGTCGTCGGCTTCAAACTCACCGGGTCGATCCCCGCTGGCGCCACCGCCACCGACGTCGTCCTCACGATCACTCAGATGCTGCGCGCCCACGGCGTCGTCGGCAAGTTCGTCGAGTTCTACGGCGAGGGCGTGGGCGCAGTGCCGCTCGCCAATCGCGCGACCATCGGCAATATGTCGCCCGAGTTCGGTTCGACCGCCGCGATCTTCCCGATCGATGACGTCACCCTCGACTATCTGCGCCTCACCGGGCGCTCCGACGAGCAGGTCGCCCTCGTCGAGGCGTACGCGAAAGAGCAGGGCCTGTGGCACGACCCGTCGCGTGAGGCCGCGTACTCCGAGTACCTCGAACTCGACCTGTCAACGGTCGTCCCCTCGATCGCAGGGCCCAAGCGCCCGCAGGACCGCATCCCCCTCGCCGAGTCAAAGGAGTCCTTCGCTGCGACGATCTCGACCTATGCGCCGGGCGATCCCATCGAGGACGTCGACATCACCCTCGCTGATGGGACGCGTACCCGTATCAACCACGGCGATGTTGCGATCGCCTCGATCACATCGTGCACGAATACGTCGAACCCGTCGGTGATGATGGCCGCGGGGCTCCTCGCGCGCAACGCCGTGAAGAGGGGACTGGCCTCGAAACCGTGGGTCAAGACGTCGCTCGCCCCCGGCTCGAAGGTCGTCACCGACTACTACGAGAAGGCCGGACTGTGGGAGGACCTCAACGCCCTCGGCTTCAACCTCGTCGGCTACGGCTGCGCCACCTGCATCGGCAACTCCGGGCCCCTCGCCCCCGAGGTCTCCGCAGCCGTCAATGACAACGACCTCGCCGTCGTGTCCGTGCTCTCGGGTAACCGCAACTTCGAGGGGCGCATCAACCCCGATGTCACAATGAACTACCTGGCCTCCCCGCCGCTGGTCATCGCCTATGCACTCGCAGGAACCATGGACTTCGACTTCGACGCCGAGGCGCTGGGCATCGACCCTGCGGACGGCTCCGAAGTGTTCTTGCGCGACATCTGGCCCGACCCGGCTGAGGTGCAGGCCGTCATCGACGCGTCCATCGATCGTGAGATGTTTGAGAAAGACTACGCGGATGTCTTCGCCGGGGATGAGCGCTGGCGCAGCCTCGACACCCCGCAGGGCGATGTCTTCGCCTGGGATGAAGACTCCACATATGTCCGCAAGCCCCCGTACTTCGAGGGTATGACCCTGGAGCCCGCACTCGTGTCGGATATCCACGGCGCTCGCGTGCTGCTCAAGCTCGGCGATTCGGTGACGACCGACCACATCTCACCCGCAGGCGCTTTCGCTCCCGATACTCCCGCCGGGCGCTATCTCCTCGACAATGGGGTGCAGCGGCGGGACTTCAACTCCTATGGGTCGCGGCGTGGCAACCACGAGGTGATGATCCGCGGGACCTTCGCGAACATCCGCATCCGCAATGAGATGCTCCCCGGAGTCGAGGGCGGATTCACGAAGGATTTCGCTCGCGAGGGCGCGCCGACGACGACCGTTTACGAGGCGGCGCAGGACTACCTCGCCCAGGGGACTCCGCTCGTCGTCCTCGGCGGGAAGGAATACGGCTCGGGATCATCGCGCGACTGGGCCGCCAAAGGCACGTCCCTGCTCGGTGTCAAGGCCGTCATCGCCGAGTCCTTCGAGCGCATCCACCGCTCGAACCTCATTGGCATGGGGGTGCTGCCTCTGCAGTTCCCCGACGGCGCGACCCGCGACTCGCTCGGCTTGACGGGCGACGAGGTCATTACCATCACCGGGGTCGAAGAACTCAACAACGGGGTCACGCCCCGCACGCTGCGCGTGAGAGCGGTGCGTGAGGGTGCGCAGCCCATCGAGTTCGACGCGCGCCTGCGCATCGACACCCCCGGCGAGGCCGACTACTACCGCAATGGCGGCATTTTGCAGTACGTGCTGCGCAACCTCGCCCGCCGCGGCTGAGGAGGATAGCCCACGGCCCCGCCCTCGTCTTCTTCATCGGGGACGAGGGCGGGGCCCGTCACACGAATAGTGGCGGCTCAGTCGGTCGCCGTCTTCGACGCCGCGTACCAGGCGGCGCCGACAATGCCAGCCGTGTTGAAGAGCTTGGCGGGTACCATCGGAGTCTTCAGCTTGAGCAGCGGCATGAACTTCTCATGGTTCTTCGACACGCCCCCGCCCACGACGAACAGATCGGGCGAGAAGAGCATCTCGACGTGACCGTAGTAGCGCTGAAGGCGCTTTGCCCACTTCTTCCACGACAGGTCCTGGAGAGTCTTCTGTCCCGAGGAGGCGCGTTTCTCAGCGTCGTAGCCATCGATCTCCAGGTGGCCGAGTTCGGTATTGGGAACGAGGGTCCCGTCGACGACGACGGCAGAGCCGATGCCGGTGCCGAGAGTCGTGATGATGACGACGCCTTCAACACCCTTCGCCGCCCCATAGGCGATTTCTGCGAGGCCCGCCGCATCCGCGTCATTGAGCGGGACGACGTCGCGGCCGAGGACCGAGTCCATGAGGGCGTTGACATCAACGCCGACCCACGAGTCGTCAAGGTTCGCCATGAAGGGAATAACGCCGTGGATCACGGGGGCGGGGAAGGCGATGCCGACCGGGATTTCGGGGCCGACATTCAACTGTTCGAGGAGCTGGCGGCACACCTCGGCGACGGCTTCGGGGGTCGCTGGCTTGGGTGTGGTGATCCGGATGCGCTCTCCGATGAACTCACCGCTTCCCAGGTCGACGAGTGCCGCCTTCACCCCTGATCCGCCGATATCGATTCCGCATGCGACTGTGGTCATGATGCCTCCCGGGCAGTAAAGCGTATGTGATCGAAATCATAACCCACGCGCGGGGCAAAAGGGGGTGTCCGACGCGAATGAACACGCCGGACACCCCGAAGCGATCCCTCAGGGGAGGGTGAGGATCTCGGCGCCGTCCTCGGTGACGACGACCGTGTGCTCGAATTGAGCGGTCCGGGACCGATCCGCGGTGACGACCGTCCAATTGTCGTCCCACTGCTCCCACTCGACTCCGCCGAGGGTGAGCATCGGCTCGACCGTAAACACCATGCCCGGCTCCATCACCGTCGCATGAGCGGGCGCGGCATCGTAATGGGGGATGATGAGCCCGGAGTGGAAGGCCTCGCCGACGCCGTGCCCCGTGTAGTCGCGCACGACGCCGTACTCGAAGCGCTTGGCGTACTTCTCGATGACGCGGCCGATGACGTTGATCTCGCGGCCCGGGCCAATTGCTTTGATGCCGCGCATCATCGCAGTGCGCGTTCTCTCGATGAGCAGGTGCGACTCCTCGTCAACGGCGCCGACCTCGAACATTGCGCAGGTGTCGCCGTGAACGCCGTCGACATACGCGGTGATATCGACATTGAGGATGTCGCCCTCTTCGAGGGGGCGGTCGTCGGGGATGCCGTGGCAGATGACCTCGTTGATGGAGGTGCACAGGGATTTCGGGAATCCCATGTATCCCAGGCATGAGGGGTAGGCGTCGTGGGCGATGAGGAACTGGTGGCCGATCCGGTCGAGTTCATCGGTTGTCACTCCGGGGGCCACCGCGCGTCCGACGGCCTCGAGCGCCTGGGCGGCGATGCGCCCAGCGGTGCGGATGCGCTCGATCGTGGACGCATCCTTCACATCGGAGGCGGTGACGCGCTCGGGCCCCGTGTGGAACATGTATTCGGGGCGGGCGATGTGTTCGGGGACCGCCCGCAGCGCGGAGACGCGTCCCGGAGCGAGCGTCCCCAGGGGGGCTCGCTTGGCGAGATCTTCTTCATGAGTCATGGCTCCCAGGGTAGACCCGCGCGCCCGGAGGGTCGTACAACCCATCGGCGGACGGTCGACGAAGAATACTGCCAGAGGCACTATCATGGCGTGACGCATATGCGCTCAATGAATTGACTCAGACCAAGGAAGCAGGACATGGCCTCTCACGCCTCTGACCTCGATCCCCTTGACTCGGCCGCTGTGGAGAGCCTCACGTGCCGGGCTCTTGCGGATATCGAAGCGACAGGCGACCTCGACGCTCTCAAAGCGGTGCGCCAGGCGGTGCTCGGCACTACGGCGCCCCTCGTCGCGGCCAACCGGACGATCGGCTCGCTCGACCCGAAGGACCGAGGAACGGCGGGGAAGAACCTCGGCGGCGCGCGCAGCGCCATCACACAGGCGCTCGCCTCCCGCCAGGAAATCCTTGAGGTCGAGCACGAGGCCCGCGTCCTCGTCAACGAGGCCGTCGATGTGACTGCGACCGGTCCGCGCCGCACCATGGGCGCGCGTCATCCGATCGAGACCCTCATCGAGGAGATCGAGGACTTCTTCACCTCCATGGGTTGGGAGATCGCCGAGGGCCCCGAGGTCGAGCACGAGTGGTTCAACTTCGACTCGCTCAACTTCGACATCGATCACCCGGCTCGTCAGATGCAGGACACCTTCTATGTGGATGGCACGACGATCGGGGGCGACGCTCCTGAAGACGGGTGCCTCGTCATGCGCACCCATACCTCCCCCGTGCAGTCGCGCTCGTTGCTCGCCCGGGGTGTCCCCCTATACGTCGCGTGTCCGGGCAAGGTCTTCCGCTCCGACGCCCTTGATGCGACTCATACCCCGGTCTTCCACCAGGTCGAAGGGCTCGCCGTCGACAAAGGCCTCACCATGGCGCACCTCAAGGGCGTTCTCGACCATTTCGCGAAGGCGATGTTCGGGCCCGACGCGAAGGCCCGTCTGCGCCCCTCCTTCTTCCCTTTCACAGAGCCCAGCGCAGAACTCGACATGTGGTTCCCCCAGAAGAAGGGCGGCGCCGGCTGGATCGAAGTCGGGGGCTGTGGAATGGTGAACCCGAATGTGCTGCGCGCCAACGGCATCGATCCGGACGAATACACTGGCTTCGCATTCGGCATGGGCATTGAGCGCACGCTCATGCTGCGCCACGGCATCTCCGACATGCACGACATCGTCGAGGGAGATGTTCGCTTCTCCCAGCAATTCGGTCTCTACGGAAAGGGGCGCTGACATGCCCATGGTTCCGCTCAGCTGGCTCGCCGACCATGTCGACGTGCCCCAGGGGATGGATGCCCCCGGACTCGCCGCCGCCCTCGTCAAGGTCGGCCTCGAAGAGGAGACGATCCACCCGGCGAAGGTGATCGGCCCCCTCGTCGTCGGCAAGGTGCTGTCCCTCATCAAGGAGACCGCGTCCAATGGCAAGACCATCAACTACTGCAGGGTCGATGTCGGCGACTACAACGATGCACCCGGCACAGGCAAAGAACCCGCAGATGTCGCCAGTCGCGGCATCGTCTGCGGCGCGCATAACTTCGTCGAGGGGGACCTCGTTGCGGTGAGCCTGCCCGGGGCCGTCCTCCCCGGCGACTTCCAAATCGCGGCGCGCAAGACGTACGGACACATCTCCGACGGCATGATCTGCTCGGCGCGCGAACTCGGACTCGGCACCGACCACACTGGCATCATCGTGCTGACCGAGTACTTCCCCGATAGGCAGATCCCGGCCCCCGGTACCGATCTGGTCTCCTTCCTCGGTCTCGGAGAGGAAGTCCTCGAGATCAACGTCACCCCCGATCGCGGCTACTGCTTCTCAATGCGCGGAGTCGCCAGGGAGTTCTCCCATTCGACGGGAGCGGCTTTCCGCGACCCCGGGCTCGTGGGCACCCTCGTCGATTCGGTTCCCGATCCCACGAAGGACGGTTTCCCCGTCGTCGTCGACGACGACGCGCCGATCAACGGGCGCGCAGGATGCGACCGCTTCGTGACGCGCATCGTCCGCGGAATCGACCCCACCGCTCCGACGCCCCGGTGGATGGTGGAACGACTCGAGGCCGCAGGCATGCGCTCGCTGTCGCTGGCCGTCGACGTGACGAACTACGTCATGCTCGACCTGGGGCAGCCGATGCACGCCTACGACCTCGATGCGCTCGCCGCCCCGATCGTTGTGCGCCGGGCGCGCCCCGGAGAACATTTGACGACGCTCGACGATGCGGATCATGCGCTCGACCCGCAAGACCTCCTCATCACGGATTCCCCCGAGGGGACCGGGTCGCGCATCATCGGCATGGCCGGCGTCATGGGCGGCCAGTATTCCGAGGTTGAGGAGTCGACGACGAATATCCTCCTCGAAGCCGCCCACTTCGACGCGGTGTCGATCGCCCGCACAGCGCGCAGGCACCGCCTTCCTTCGGAGGCGTCGAAGCGCTTCGAACGCGGAAGCGATCCCCGCCTGCCCGCCGTCGCCGCGCAGCGCGCCGTCGACCTCCTCGTCGAATACGGCGGAGCAGCGGCCGATCCCGCAGTCTTCGATATGGACAACACGGTCGGCGCCGAGCCGATTCTTTTCGCATATTCCGAGACTGAGCGCCTGACCGGCGTGGAGCACACGCCCCCCGGGCTCCGCTCCTACCTCGAGATGATCGGGTGCACGGTGAGCGACTCGACCGACGAGCAGTGCTTCCTCGTCACCCCGCCGTCGTGGCGCCCCGATCTCGTGGGCCCCGCCCACTTGGTCGAGGAGATCGCCCGGCTTCACGGCTTCGACGAGATCCCCTCGATCCTCCCGGTCGCCCCTGCGGGCAGGGGGCTGACCTCCGCCCAAAGAGCACGTCGCCGAGTCTCAGAGACCCTCGCCCATGCGGGGCTCACGGAGGTGCTCACCTACCCCTTCGTGTCGGACTCCTTCGACCGCCAGCGCTTCACCGACGATGATCCGCGAAGGAGAGCAGTGCGCCTGCGCAACCCGCTCGCAGAGGATGCGCCGTGGCTGCGCACATCGATCCTCGACACCCTCCTCGACGCCGCCGGGCGCAATATCTCCCGCGGCGCGGACCGGGTCGCGATCTTCGAGTCGGGTCTGGTCATCCGACCCGAGGGGACCGTTCCGATGGGTCTGCTCAGCGCAGAGCAGCGTCCGAGCGACGAAGAACTCGCCGCTTTGAACGCAGGGACTCCGAACCAGCCGTGGCATATCGGCGTCGTCCTGGCGGGACGTGCATCCGGCTCTCCCATCGTCGAGGAGGAGCGCAGCTTCGACTGGTCCGACTCCGTTGACATCGTCCGCATCATCGCGCAATCCATTGGCGTGCGCTTGGAGGCGTGCCGAGCGTGGGAGCCTGAGGTCGTTGTCGTCAAAGGGCCCCCGATGCCCCCTTCCGAGCAGGATCCCGCTCGTGTCGCCCCCTGGCACCCGGGTCGCCTCGCCCGCTTCTTCGTCCGCTCCGGGCGCGACCTCGTTGATGTCGCCCTCGCCGGTGAACTCCACCCGTCGGTGTGCCGCTCCTTCGGACTGCCTGAGCGCTCATGCGCGGTGGAGGTCGACCTGTCAGCGCTGGTGGCGCAGATGGCGACTCAACCCATCCAGGTCAAGCCCGTCTCGACCTATCCGGCCGCCAAGGAAGACATTGCCCTCGTGCTTCCCGCATCGGTGCCCGTGTCACGCATCGAGCAGGTCGTCCGCCAGGGCGCAGGCCCTCTCCTTGAAGACGCCGTCCTCTTCGATATCTATGAGGGCGATCAACTCGGCGAGGGGGTGAAGTCCTACGCGTTCGCGCTGAAGTTGCGGGCCGAGGACCATACGCTCACTGCTGCCGAGTCCGCGGATGTCCGCGCGAATATCGTGGCTCGCGCATCGAAGACCCTGGGCGCCGAGCTGCGCTCCTAGTCCTTCTCGGACGAGGAACCCGCTACCGGCCCGCCGTGTGTGCATCCCGCCTCAGGTGGGACCAACGGACACACAGCGGGCCGGAGCATCTGTCACACTGGACTCATGCACATCCTTGTCACCGCCTCATCCAAGCACGGCTCTACCGATGAGGTCGCCAACGCCATTGCGCGGCGCCTCGAGACGGCGGGCCACGCAGTGGATCGGATTGCCCCGGATGACGTCGAATCCATTGATTCTTATGATGCGGTCGTGTGCGGGTCCCCGGTGTACATCCTCCAGTGGATGAATGGAGCCCGTCACTTCATGGAGCGCTTCTCGGCCCAGCTCAAGGACAAGCCGGTGTGGGCATTCTCCGTCGGAATGAACGGGGTGCCCAAGCACGCGCCGCAGGATGCCACCCGCATTGGACCTCTGCTGACGCGCATCAAGGCGCGCGATGTCCATATGTTCGCCGGGCGTTACAAGCCGTCGCTCCTGACCCTGCGGGAGCGATCGGTGGCGCGCCTCGCCGGTGTCGTTGAGGGCGATTTCCGCGATTGGGGAGAGGTCGACGCATGGGCGGACTCCATTGACGCGGAGTTGGCCTCTCTGTAGCGAACCGGTGTTCGGTTGATGGACACCTGAATTAGAATTATGCATGAATATGTATATTCATGCATATGAGTGTGACTGCAGCAGTCGCCGGAGCCTCCGGCTACGCGGGCGGGGAAGTCATCAGACTCCTCGCCTCGCATCCCGAGATCACCGTCACAACGGTGACGGCGGCGTCATCCGCCGGACAGCGGCTCGGTGACATCCACCCCCACATCACCCCCTGCGCCGACCTCGTCATCCAGCCGACGGACGTCGGCACGCTCGCGGGCCACGATGTCATCTTCCTTGCGCTGCCGCACGGCCATTCGGGAGCCCTCGCCGCCGAACTCGAAGCGGCCGGGGAGAAGGCCCTCATCGTCGACTGCGCTGCGGACCACCGTCTCACCGATCCCGAGGCCTGGGCGCACTACTACGGCTCTGAATTCTCACCGGCCTGGACTTATGGGATGCCCGAACTCCTCCATGTCGGAGAGGCCCATGCGACGCATCAACGCCGACTTCTCGCATCGACCATGCGCATCGCCGTCCCCGGGTGCAATGTCACTGCCGTGACCCTCGCAATGCAGCCCGCGATCGCAGCGGGACTCGTCGACTCCTCTCATGTTGTCGCCACCCTCGCCGTCGGCTACTCGGGAGCGGGGCGCTCCCTCAAAGCGCATCTGCTCGCATCCGAGGCCCTCGGCACCATGGCGCCCTACGCCGTGGGCGGAACCCACCGCCACATCCCCGAGATCATCCAGAACTGGGCGGTCAATGGGGCGAATCCGGGTGACATTGGTCTGAGCTTCACCCCGGTCCTCGTCCCGACCTCACGGGGGATCCTTGCAACAGTGGTCGCGCCGCTGGTCGACTGTGCCGATGCGGACGCAGTTGCAGCCGCGTATTCGGTCTACGACGATGAGACGCTCATTCGACTCACCAGCGCCGTCCCCACCACCGGTCCCATTCAGGGAACCGGCCTCGCTCTCATTCACGCCGCCATCGACGAACGCGCGGACACACTCATCGCGTTGGCGGCCATCGACAACCTCGGCAAGGGCACAGCCGCAGCGGCCGTTCAGAGCGCGAATATCGCCCTCGGCATTGACGAGTTCACAGCCATCCCCATGATCGGAGTCGCACCATGAACAGCCAGTCAGCAGCAGTGACAGCGCCCAGGGGATTCCGGGCGGCGGGCGTGTGCGCCGGAATCAAACAGACCGCGGGCCTGAGGGATCTCGCCCTCGTCGTCAATGACGGACCCAGCCCCGCCTCCGCGGGAGTGTTCACGACCAATCGCGTCGTCGCCGCCCCCGTGACCCTCACCCGCGATCACCTCTCGCGCCAGACCATGCGCGCCGTCATCCTCAACTCGGGCGGGGCCAATGCCTGCACGGGCGCGGCGGGAATGGAAGACGCCGAACACACCGCGCTCCACGTCGCCTCACTACTCGGATTCGACGCCGCGCAGATCGGCGTGTGTTCAACGGGCCTCATCGGCGTGCGCCTTCCGATGGACAAACTCCTCGCGGGCGCGGCCGACGCCGTCGCCTCACTGACGGACTCGGTTGAGGGGGGAACGAGCGCGGCAGACGCGATCCGCACCACCGACACCGTCTCCAAGACTTACGCCCACACGACTGAGGCGGGGTGGACGATCGGCGCCATGGCGAAGGGAGCGGGAATGCTCGCCCCCGGACTGGCCACCATGCTGTGCACCATCACCACCGATGCGCTCATCGGCTCCGCCCAGGCGCAGGCGGCCCTTGATGAGGCCGTCCGCACGACCTTCAACCGCACGGACTCAGACGGCTGCATGTCGACCAACGACGCCGTCCTCCTGCTCGCATCGGGCGCTTCGGGCATCGCCCCCGAGGCGGCGGAATTCACCGAGGAGTTGCGCGCCGCATGCCAGAGTCTCGCCCGCCAGCTCATCGCGGACGCGGAGGGCGCCAGCCACGACATCGACATCACCGTCGTCCACGCGTCGAGCGAAGCCGCAGGTGAGGCGGTCGCCAGGGCCGTTGCCCGCTCCAACCTCTTCAAAGCCGCCGTCTTCGGCAATGACCCCAACTGGGGGCGCATCCTCTCCGAAGTCGGCACCGTTCCCGCCACCATCGCCCCCTATGACCCCGCGCACGTCGACGTGTCCATCAACGGGGTCATGGTGTGCCGCGGCGGCGCTGGGGAGGACCGCGGCCTCGTCGACATGACCCCCCGCGAGGTCCGCGTCCTCATCGATCTGCACGCCGGCGAGGACACCGTCACCGTATGGACGAATGACCTCACCCACGACTACGTACACGAGAACAGCGCCTACTCATCATGACGACTCCCACTCCGGCATCGAACTGGACCGACAGATACGCCTCATCGGTGATGAACACCTTCGGCACGCCCCAGCTCACCCTTGTCAAGGGCGAGGGCGCGCATGTCATTGACGCCGACGGCAATCGCTACCTCGATCTGCTCGGGGGCATCGCCGTCAACGTCCTCGGACAGTGTCACCCCGCGGTCGTCGATGCGATCGCATCGCAGGCCTCGACTCTCGGCCACGTCTCGAACTTCTTCGCCACGCCGCCCCAGATTGAACTCGCCGAGAAGATCCTCTCCATCGTCGAACCGCAGGGCGCCCCCGTAGATTCGAGGGTGTTCCTCGCGAACTCTGGCACCGAGGCGAATGAGTGCGCGCTCAAGATCGTCAAGGCCCACGCGAACGCCTCCACAACGCCCAAACGGAGGATCCTCGCCCTCGACCACGCGTTCCATGGACGCACCCTCGGGGCGCTCTCCCTCACGTGGAAGGAGCCCTACAGGCTCCCCTTCGCCCCGCTCATCAACGACGTTGAATTCATCGCCCCTAATGACCTCGCCGCCCTCGAAGCCGCGATGGGGGACGACGTCGCGGGCATCTTCGTCGAACCGATCCAGGGGGAGGCGGGAGTCCATCCGCTCTCCGATTCCTATTTGCAGAGGGTGCGGGACCTGTGTACCCGATTCGATGCCATCATGGTCGTTGATGAAGTTCAGACGGGCGTCGGGCGAACCGGCGATTGGATGGGCCATCATGCCTCCGGTGTGCGCCCGGATGTCGTCACATTGGCGAAAGGGCTCGGCGGCGGCATGCCGATCGGCGCATGCGTCGCACTGGGACCCGCCTCGCTCATCCTCGGCCCCGGGATGCACGGCACGACTTTCGGCGGCAACCCGATCTGCGCCGCCGCCGCGCTCGCCGTCCTCGCCACCATGACGCGCGAGAGTCTTCTCTCCCACGTGAGGGGAGTATCGGAGGAATGGATGGGCGAGCTCAGCCGTGTCGAGCACGTCAGTGCGGTACGCGGACGCGGATTCCTCATCGGAATCGACTTCGACGCTCCTATCGCCCCCGCCGTCGTCACGACTGGGCGGGCCAGGGGATTCATCCTCAATGCGACCGGGCCGTCAACACTCCGGCTCGCACCGGCGCTCACACTCAGACGCAACGAGGCAGCCGACTTCACCCGCGCGCTCCCGTCGATCATCTCCGATGCCATGGCCAGCCAGGAGGAATCAGCATGACACCGCGAGCCATCCCGCAGACGAGGGCTGCGCGCCAAGAGATCATCCGCGCCCTACTCGCCTCTGAGGAAATCGGATCGCAAAAGGACCTCCAAACGCGCCTAGCCGCCAAGGGAGTGGATGTCACCCAGGCGACCCTTTCGCGCGACCTCGTCGACATGCGGGCGACGAAGGTCCGCAATGCCGCAGGCACCCGTGTCTACTCGCTGCCTGACATCGACGGAGGAGCGACCCACGACGGCGAGGCGGGGCACGTCCGACTTGCCAAGTGGTGCCAATCCCTCCTCGTCACCTCCAACCGGGTCGAACACCAACTCGTCCTGCGCACCACAGTCGGTGCGGCGAATCTTCTCGGATCGGCGATTGATGCCGTGAGGATGGAAGAAGTCGCAGGCACGATCGCCGGAGACGACACGATCCTCGTGATCTGCCGCAGCGCCTTGGACGCGGAGAACGTCCAACGCCTGCTCCTCGAACTCGCCGAACCCGGCCAGGATGCGGACGGCTTCTGACCGGCTCCCACTCAACGTCAAGAAGACTAGGAACAAGGAAGAAAAATGAGTCAACATAAGGATCGGGTTGTTCTCGCCTACTCGGGAGGACTCGACACATCCGTCGCAATCGGATGGATCGGCGAGCAGACCGGCCGCGAGGTCGTCGCAGTAGCAGTCGATGTGGGCCAAGGCGGCGAGGACCTCGAAGCCATTCGTCAGCGCGCGCTCGACTGTGGAGCGGTCGAGGCCTATGTCGCCGACGCCCGTGATGAGTTCGCGAGCGAATACTGCATGCCCGCCCTCAAGGCCAATGCCCTCTATGAGGGGAAATACCCGCTGGTCTCCGCGTTGTCGCGCCCCGTCATCGCCAAGCACCTGGTGCATGCCGCACGCGAATTCGGCGCCCACACCGTCGCCCACGGCTGCACCGGTAAGGGCAACGACCAGGTGCGCTTCGAAGTGTCGATCACATCGATGGCGCCCGACATGGACTGCATCTCCCCGGTCCGCGACCTCGCTCTGACTCGCGATGTCGCCATCGAATACGCGAACACCCATGAGCTGCCGATCGAGACGACGAAGCACAACCCCTTCTCCATCGACCAGAACGTGTGGGGCCGCGCCATCGAGACCGGCTTCCTCGAAGACCTGTGGAATGCACCGACCAAGGACGTGTACGTCTACACCGACGACCCGACGTACCCGCCGCTTCCCGACGAAGTCGTCATCACCTTCGACCGCGGAATCCCCGTTGCGATCGACGGTCGCCCGATGACGCCCCTCGAAGCGATTCAAGAACTCAATCAGCGGGCCGGAGCCCAGGGCGTCGGCCGCATCGACATGGTCGAGGACCGTCTCGTCGGCATCAAGTCCCGAGAGATCTACGAGGCTCCCGGAGCCGTCGCCCTTATCGAGGCGCATCAGGCGCTCGAATCGCTGACCCTCGAGCGCCTCCAGCGCCGCTACAAGCGACAGATCGAGCAGACATGGGGGGAACTCGTCTACGAGGCGCAATGGTACTCTCCCCTCAAACGCTCCCTCGACGCGTTCATCGAAGACACTCAGGAATACGTGTCGGGCGATATCCGCATAGTACTGCACGGGGGACGCGCGACGGTCAGCGGCCGACGCTCGGATGCCTCGCTCTACGACTTCAACCTCGCGACCTATGAAACCGGCGATACCTTCAACCAATCGTCCTCGCGCGGATTCATCGACATCTACGGCTTGCAGTCGAAGCTCGCTGCGGCTCGTGACGCCCGAATGGGCAAGTCGACCGGGTACTGAGTTGCAGATCTGAATCGGAATCATGGGGAGAAGGCTCAATGGCCCTCTCCGCACGATTCATATGAGATGCTTCCATGGGCGCTCGCAGAGGGCGCTCGGCGACTTGAGTCGTCTAGAGTCACGACATATGAAGGTTGACGCTGTGCCCATGGATGATTCCTCGAGGACTGAGGCCCAGGGGTACCGTCCGTCACGAAGAGACGCATTCTTCACCGCGATCGACACCCTGCGTGCCCCGCTGCGCAGCCGATTCGGCCCGTGGTCCGACCAGGTGCTGCGACTGTCGACTATCATCGTCCTCTTCTTCGGCTTCGCCGGTCAGGGCGTTCGCAATATCGTCGGCTACTACGGCTCCGGCATCGTCATGGGAGTCATCTTCCTCGTCTTCTTCCTCGCCTACCTCTCCTCGGAGCATACGCTCAGGCGCCGCCGCTATACGGTGGCGCCGCTGCTCTTCGTCCTCGTGTGCACCCTGTCCGTCACATGGTCGTTCTACCCTGTCAGAAGCGCACTCAATGCCGCCGTGTCCATCGGTGCGACACTGACGGCGCTGTGCATCGAAGCGAGTTCCGGCCTCGAGGAGATCGTCGATCTGCTCATCACCACCTTCAAGTCCGTCCTCATCGTTTCGTTGATACTCGAAGCCTTCGTCTCCCTCGTACTGCGCGAACGCCTCGCCCCGCTGACCATGCGCGACTGGGAGGAAGTGCCCGAGTTCTACTACTGGGTGGACAACAACCTCTTCCTCGGGGGGCCGATCAAAGGATTCGTCGGCAACCGCAACCCCCTCGCTTTTATCGCCCTGCTCCTCATCATCTGCCTGTGCGTCCGCTGGGTGCAGCGGCGCAATGACACCATCATGACCCTGGTGTGGGTCGGCGCGGGCGTTGCGACACTCGCACTGACGCGATCCTCCACGGTGATCGTTATCATCGCTGCGGCATTCGCCGTGGCCATTGCCTTCATCGCCATCTCCTACATTCCCTACCGCTACCGGGCGAGGGTCATTTCAGCGCACACTCTCGTGGCGCTCCTCCTCGCACTCCTCGGCTTGATCTTCAGGGTTCAACTGACCGACCTCCTCGGACGCTCGCCGGATATGTCGGGGCGCGGAGACATCTGGCGGACGCTGCTGCCGCTCATCGAGCAGCGGCCCATCCTCGGCTGGGGATGGACGCTCGGCTGGCCGACCGACATCGAGATGTTCGCGACCCTCGTCGTCCGTTTCGACGGGACGCCCACGACCCAGGCGCATAACGCCTATATCGAGGCCCTCTTCCAGACCGGCTTCATCGGCATGGGCATCATCGTCGTGGCGGTCGCCGTCACCTTCTACGGCAGCTTCGTCCTGGCATCGCGCGCCCTCGAGCGCAAGCCCATCGACTGTGCGCCCGCACTCTTGATGACCGCCTTGTTCATCCAGTCCTTCGTCGAATCTAGGCTCCTGTCCGAGGGCAACTGGCTGCTCTTCGTCATTGTGTCGGCGTGGGTCGCCTCGCAACAGCCGCTGCTGTCCCACTATGAGCGCCACTACCAGTCGAAGGTGCACGCCTTTGTCCGTTTCTTAAGCCGAAGGTGACGAATGCGCCGTCATCGTGGATGATTCTTGAGTGACTACGACGACCAGTGAATCCTCTTCGCATATCTCTTTGTGGGGCGGTCGCTTTTCAGGTGGCCCCGCAGATGCGCTCGCAGCACTCTCGGTGTCGACCCATTTCGATTTCCGTCTCGCTCACGTCGACATCGCGGGTTCCCATGCGCACGCCGATGCGCTGCACGCCGCGGGGCTGCTCTCCGATGAGGAGATCACCACGATGCACGAGGCCCTCGACGCCCTCGATGCCGATGTCTCCTCCGGCGTATTCGTGCCGGGCCCCGATGACGAGGACGTCCACACCGCCTTGGAGCGCGGGCTTTTGGAGCGTGCCGGGACGCATCTTGGTGGCAAACTCCGAGCGGGCAGGTCGCGCAATGACCAGATTTCGACCCTCATCCGCATGTATCTGCGAGATGAGGCCCGCCATTTGGCGGCGAGGATCCTCGACGTCGCCGACGCCATCGTCGTGCAGGCTGAGAGCGCGGGCGATGCAGTCATGCCCGGTCGCACCCATCTCCAGCACGCCCAGCCCGTCCTCGTCGCGCATCATCTTCTCGCCCACGTGTGGCCGCTCCTTCGTAATATCGAGCGCCTCATCGACTGGGACGATCGCGCCGCGATCTCCCCTTATGGCTCGGGCGCCCTGGCGGGCAATACTCTTGGGATGGATCCGCGCGCCGTGGCTCGCCAACTCGGCTTTACCGACTCGGTGGCGAATTCCATCGATGGAACCGCCTCGCGCGACATCGTCGCCGAATGCGCGTTCATCCTCGCCATGACCGGAGTCGATGTGTCGCGCCTGTGCGAAGAGATCGTCATCTGGAATACGAAGGAATTCGACTACGTCACCCTCGATGATGCATTCTCCACGGGCTCATCGATCATGCCGCAGAAGAAGAACCCTGATGTCGCTGAACTCGGTCGCGGCAAGGCGGGCCGCCTCATCGGCGACCTCACGGCACTCCTCACCGTCCTCAAGGGCATCCCCCTCGCATACGACCGGGATCTGCAGGAGGACAAGGAGCCCATCTTCGATCAGATCGATACCCTCGATGTCCTCCTGCCCGCCGTCGCCGGCATGATTGCGACGATGCGGCTCAACCTCGAGCGCATGGCTGAACTTGCGCCGCAGGGATTCTCACTCGCTACGGATATCGCCGAGTGGCTTGTGAGGCGCGGCGTCCCCTTCCGCGAGGCGCATGAGATCTCCGGCGCCTGCGTAAAAATCGCCGAGGGGCGCGGTGTCGAACTGGCCGACCTCACCGATGAGGAGTTGACGTCGGCGAGCCCGGCACTGATGCCCGAGGTGCGCGACGTGTTAACTGTGGAGGGTTCGGTGGGTGCCAGGCTCGGGCGCGGGGGCACCGCTCCCGAGAGAGTCGCCGAACAGTTGGCGGAGGCGAAGGCGCTCATCGCCAATGGTCGGACATGGGCGGCGACTCTCACCCGCTAGACTGTCATCGCACCTGATCCGGGGCATCAGACGAAACGATCACATGAATAATGATAGAGAGGCTACTGCCGTGACGGACATCCTTGATGAGCTCCAGTGGAGGGGCCTCATCGCCCAGCACACCGACATTGATGCTCTGCGCGAGCACCTGGCTGCGGGACCCGTCACCTTCTATTGCGGCTTCGATCCGACGGCTCCGTCTCTCCATCATGGCCATCTCGTTCAGGTGCTCCTCATGCGCCACCTTCAGCTCGCGGGCCACCGGCCCCTCGCCCTCGTCGGCGGCGCGACGGGTCAGATCGGTGATCCTCGCCAGTCGGGCGAGCGCATTCTCCAATCCGCTGATGTCGTCAAGGGATGGGCGGATCGTCTGCGCTCACAAATCGAGCAGTTCCTCGATTTCGAGGGCGACCACGGTGCAACGATGGTGAACAACCTCGATTGGACCGCCGAACTGTCGGCTATCGACCTTCTGCGCGGAGTCGGCAAATATTTCCGCGTTGGCACGATGCTGTCGAAGGACATTGTCGCCAGGAGGCTCGCCTCCGATGAGGGGATCTCCTACACGGAGTTCAGCTACCAGATCCTGCAGGCGAATGACTTCCTCGAGCTCTACCGCAGGTACGGCGCGACGCTGGAGACCGGTGGCAATGACCAGTGGGGCAATATGATCGGCGGAGTCGACCTCATCCGTAAGGTTGAGGGCGCGCCATCCCACGTCCTGACGACCCCGATCATCACGAAGTCCGATGGTACGAAGTTCGGCAAGTCCGAGGGCGGTGCCATCTGGCTCGACCCCGAGATGATGAGTCCCTACGCCTTCTACCAATTCTGGCTCCGGGTCGAGGACGCGGATGTCATCAAGTTCTGCAAGATCTTCACCTTCATGACCCGCGAGGAGATTGAGGCGCTCGAGGTCGAGGTCGCTGAGCGGCCGCATGCGCGCACCGCCCAGAAGGCGCTGGCGGCTGCAGTCACTCGCCTCGTGCACGGCGACGAGCAACTCGAGAGAGTTCTCGCCGCGACTCGGGCACTGTGGGGCGGCGGAGATCTTCATACGATCGACGATGCGACTCTGGCCGCTGCAACGGTCGATCTGCCGCGCGCGTCGCTGTCTCTGGGAGAATCAACGATCGTCGACGCTCTCGTGGAGACGGGACTGGAGAGGGGGCGCGGTGCGGCGCGCCGCACCGTCGCTTCTGGAGGCGCCTACCTCAACAATGTGAAGGTCGAGGACGAGGACGCTCCGATCATGCAGTCGGATCTCCTCGCGGGCGGCCGCGCGCTGATTCGCAGAGGGCGCAGGAATCTCGCTGTGGTCGAGCTGTTGTGAATGACATAGTTGTTGCTGGTGGGGGTGCATTTTTGCGCCCCCACCAGGCGTTTCGGCAATGATTGGCCGCGTCGGGCTGGACGTTTTCCCTGTGATCGTGGGAGGGTTCGTCCAAGTGTGATCGGGAGCATAGATTCTGAGTTGACGTGAGTGCTGCAAGGTACTAAATTATTCATTTGTCGCTGTGGCCTGTTGTGGTTGTGGTGGTGTGCCTGGCTCTTGTGGTTGCTGCTTGTTGTGGGTGGTGGCTGGGGGTGTGGGGTGTTGTTTGTGAACTCGATAGTGTGTTGTTTGTTTGTTTT